>JBGUIA010000022.1:0-242259 GCA_045112595.1 Prevotella sp.
TCAGACCGAGGAAGGCGAGGCTAAGCGCGACGACGAGAACTACTTCTACGTAGGCTGCTGGGAGTACAAAGGCAAGGGCAACGAGCCCGAGCTCATCAAAGAGCCGCTGGAGTACGAGGCAATCAAGGTTCAAACCCGTAATTACAAGAATTAATGTTGAGTTTGGTGCTGTGTCACAGCACCCCCAAAACGTTTAAATTATGGCAAAAAATATAAGCTTTACAATAAAGTTCTGGCGCCAGAATGGCCCCAAGGACCAGGGACATTTCGACACCCACGAGATGCACGATATTCCCGATGATACCTCGTTCCTCGAGATGCTCGACATCCTGAACGAGGAGCTCATCAACGAAGGCAAGGAGCCCTTCGTATTCGACCACGACTGCCGCGAGGGTATCTGCGGTATGTGCTCGCTCTACATCAATGGTACACCTCACGGTCTCACCGAGCGTGGTGCTACTACTTGTCAGCTCTACATGCGCCGCTTCAACGATGGTGACGTCATCACCGTAGAGCCTTGGCGTTCGGCTGCCTTCCCTGTGATTAAGGACTGTATGGTTGACCGCGGTGCCTTCGATAAGATTATCCAGGCTGGTGGTTACACTACGATCCGTACAGGTCAGGCTCAGGATGCCAACGCTATCCTGATTCCTAAGGAGGATGCTGACGAGGCTATGGACTGCGCATCTTGCATTGGCTGTGGCGCTTGTGTAGCAGCTTGTAAGAACGGTTCAGCTATGCTGTTCGTATCATCTAAGGTTAGCCAGCTGGCTCTGCTTCCCCAGGGTCGCGTAGAGGCTGCCCGTCGTGTGAAGAACATGATTGCCAAGATGGACGAGCTCGGCTTTGGTAACTGCACCAACACCCGCGCCTGCGAGGCCGTCTGCCCGAAGAACGAGACCATCGCCAACATCGCTCGCCTCAACCGCGAGATGATCAAGGCAAAGTTGGCTGACTAAAATGCACGCATTTTGTCAAGGCTTCAAAGCCGATTAAGGATTACACCTTATTTATAATAAGAGCGCCGCAGAGAAGAAATCTGCGGCGTTTTTTTGTTTTTTCCCAAGAAATGCGTATCTTTGCGACGTCAAAACGATAACGATTATGAACATTAGAGACGAGGTGCTTAGGATTCTGGACAAAATGGCTTTCACCTTATTATTATGTATGTCTTGGGTGCTGACGGCCAGTGCCCAGCATACTGTTGAGAGCATCCGTAAGGATTATCAGAGCGTACATGAATGGATTGCCCTGATGAGCGATAATTTCCCGTCAGACGGCATCCCGCCTGAGTATTTTGACTTGCGTGTGGTGCAGAATCTGCCTGCCACAGGACCGCACCACGAGAATATCCGCATGTACTACGGCGAACTGGAGCCAGAGGAGGAAGGTGACCCCTATCCGCCTCACTACCTGCGCTTTGCGACGATTAAATATAACTACGCCGCCCGCGAATTCTACGAGGAGTATCTCTATGACAATAAGGGTCAGCTGATGTTCGTCTATGCACTCACACCTGACGTAGAGGGTGGGGGCGATATATGGCCATACGAACTGCGTATGTGGTTCGACGGCCAGCGCCTGCTGCGTTTCAATGCCAAGAAGTTTGAAGGACCATTGGACTATATAGACATTTCGACGCTGAAGAAAGGAACCTTCAAGGACGAATACACGGGCAAGACAATTCCTGAGAAATTCATCAGCGAGACTGACCGCTGTAAGCAGGGCGCTCAGCGCTACCTGTCGCTATTCAAGAGCATTGATAACAGATAGTCAAGATGACAGAGACGAGTAAGGGGTTTGTACAGTTGCACCTGAGTGTGCTTTTGGCAGGCTTTACGGGCTTGTTCGGACGACTCATTACGCTTAACGAGGTGGACATCGTATGGTATCGGATGCTATTTACGAGTGCGATACTGCTGGTATTTACGGGCTTGCCAAGAGTAGGGTGGCGCAAGTTCTTACAACTCTGTGGCTGTGGATCGCTGCTGGGATTCCACTGGATATTGTTCTATGGCAGTATCAAGGCCTCGAATGTCTCGATCGGTGTGATCTGTTTCTCGCTCATCGGATTTTTCACGGCTCTCTTCGAGCCTCTCATCTTCAAGAGACGACTCTCTTGGCTCGAACTGCTGTTTTCGCTGATTACCGTCGCAGGCGTGCTGTGCATTTTCTCGCTCGATGCCCGCTATCGCTATGGTATCATGATTGGCATCGTGTCTTCTGCTGTCTGTGCCCTCTATGCCATTTGCAACAAGAAGGCAAGCGTGGGTGTGCGCAGTCGGACGGTGCTGATGTACCAGATGTCGGGAGGGCTCGTCGCTATGTCGGCCATTATCCCCGTCTATCTCCTTTTCTTCCCCAGCCAACAGCCAGTTGTCGTCGTGCCCGAGGGCTCGAATCTCTGGTTCATGCTCTGCCACGCGTTGTTCTGTACCGTTGGCATGTATCTTTTGCAGATTCAGGCCCTGAAGCGCCTCTCGGCCTTCACCGTCAATCTGACCTACAACCTCGAACCCTGCTACACCATCATCCTCGCCTTCCTCATCTTCGGCGAGGGTCGCGAGATTAATTTCTCTTTCTACATCGGCATCGCCCTCATCCTGCTCAGCGTCCTGCTACAAACCCAACGGGCATGGGGCAAGTAAAAAAGAATGTACCTCCATAGATATAATTTTTTCGAAACTTTATTCGTTTATTCGGAAATTATTCGTATATTTGCCCTCTAAATAATATAAACAACATGAAAAAAGAAGTTATCGCCATCCTGCTTGTTCTTGTCGCTCTTAGCGGACGGGCGCAAGAAATGAAAATGATTGAGCCGACCTTCAGCGACTACATTTCGTTGCTCAAAGCCAAAGGCTACGTTGCCTACAGCTTTGACACGAAAGATTTCAAGAATGCGCAGGTCGAGCCAGTCGTTATGGAATATGTGAAGGGCGAAGAGCCGAAGGATGTGCTTGGCTTCAGCATTTCGATGAGCTTGGACGAGAAACTCGTCATAGGCTTTACGCCTTCTGCCAATGACTCGACAGCCGTCTATATATTCGAGTTTTCCGAAAGCAGGGGCTTCAACGGACGTCTTATTTTGAAGCCGATATATGCCCCCGAGGAGCCCACCAAGAGCCGTTATAGCTACGAGTCACGCCCATTTAAGCTCGTTGCGCCGTTCGAGAAGGGGAAGATTATTCCGCTCGTTCTCTACGGCTCCTATTGGTATGAGCCAGAGACGGGCGTTAGCCGTTTTTGTGGTGAGAAAGTCATCATGCCCGACCTCTCGTCGGACATCGTGAAGTCCATTCCTCACTATTATGTCCTTGGAATAAGAATCAAATAGCAACAATCAGTAGGGTTCTGCCTCCATATTTTTGTATGACGATGTAAGGGACGAAAAAAGGCATATCATTGGCTTTGTTTTAATAAACATCGTCACAGTTTTATCAAACAACGTCATTGTTTTAACAAACATTGGCGCAGTTTTAACTTTGGTCCGTAGCTTGAAGGTCTTTAGTACGGACTTACAGACCTTTTAGCACGGCACTTAAGCAATTATTCCCACGGAGGGAACGTCTGGCGCAAATAAGGCATGATTATTGATGAATAACCCAGGGTTATTGACAGAGAACATCAGACGGTATTGATGAACAAGCGGTTGATAGCCCTCACCCCTCACTCAAATCTTCGGAACCCCCTTTGTAGAGAGGAGCTGAGAGCCAGTGAGGGGTTAGCTTGACCCTTCACTCACCCCTCACTCAAGTTACCTCGAAGCCAATAAGGAACGCAAAAAAGAAGCTTCTTGCTCACAGGAAAGCAGCTTCTTGCTCGTCGTTATTCCGCAGGTAGCGATTGCAACGCCACACTCTGACCGTGGTCAGAGAACTCTGAGTCCGTAAGGTGCGGACTTGCAGTCCGATAGGCACGGACTGATGGTTTGTATTAATGGGAGCGTCTGCGTGCATTAATGTCCATTGGCTTTTGACCATATCCTTAGTGAGGGGTGAGTGTAGGGTGAGTGAGGGGCTAGAGGCACCCCTCACTCATCATGAGCCCTTTATACATCGGTCTTTCAGGGCTGTAGAGTGAGGGGTGAGGGGTAAAACAGCAATTTTCTCATTGAGATATTTGTTTTGTCGGGAGGAAATGCGTACCTTTGCCCCAAAAAAGCAGCGATGAACTACTTGGAAGAGAAAATTATGCGGGATGGTGTTATCCTGCCGGGAAACGTTTTGAAAGTTGACGGTTTCTTAAACCATCAGGTTGACATAGATGCAATGCGCTTTATGGCACAGGAGTTGCAGCGAAGGTTTGAGGGCGTCAAGATCACCAAGATTTTGACCATCGAGGCCAGTGGCATTGCCATTGCTACCATGCTGGCGCATTATCTCCATGTACCCTTCGTCTTTGCCAAGAAGTGTCTGACCATCAACAGCATTGATGACAAATACGTATCACACGCATTCTCTTTCACAGAAAACCGGCGGCACTCGGTTTATGTGTCTAAACCATATCTCTCTCCTGCCGATCATGTGCTCATAGTGGACGACTTTTTGGCAGAGAGTGAAGCAACCCACGCCCTGATTGACATCGTACGCCAGGCAGGAGCAACACTGGCAGGCATCGGCATAGCCATCGAGAAGGGCTACCAAAAAGGGGGACGCCTGTTGCGTGACGAGGGCTACCAAGTGGAGTCAATAGCCATCATCAAAGAGATGGATGTAAAGACGCAAACCATCAGGTTCGTCGATCAAGGGTGAAGGTGGGAAATGTTAAGAATTCAGGTTATCAATATCCTTCATGCATTCCTCAAAGATGGCTTCTTGCTGGCTTCTTGACATATCAGACAGTGGCATGAAGGTGGTGAAGAAACTGATGCCTACAGATGCTTTTCCGTCCAAATATTCCTTTCCTGACAATTTGAAACAGAATCCGTCTGGAACAAGATAGCCTTCTCCTGCAAACTCACCATATTTCTCGATATGCTTGTTGATACGCTCATCGACAGCCATAGGTTTCATCTCTGAGTTACGCGCCAGGAACCTCACGGCAACCTCATTGGCCGTCATTTCCGGTTGTTTCAGGAAACGTTCCTTATAACGTTGCAGGAAATGGCTGGTGAAGACATGTATCGCAGGCGAACGCCAGTCAGTCCACTTGATGATGAACCGCTTGCTGCCGTCGAACAACACGCAGAGATAGCCCGACAAGACTGGCCCGAATGGGTGTTCGCGATAGAAATAGATGATGTACTGGTTGTTGGATGACGGAACCTTGTAGTCATACATCACAAAGTTCTGAAAACTCATCCGCCTGTTCATCTCCTTGACAGCCTTGGAGCGCAGGGCATCACGTTTCCAGTCCAGTTTCTTCATCTCTCCCATGAGCGTGTCGTAGACCTCATGGAGGTTCATGTTTGCTACAATCATGGGTGCAAAGGTACGAATAAGCGAGCGAAATACCAAAAATATATTGAGTATTCCCGAGCGGGAGTGCCTTCGAGCATAGCTCAAAGATACGGAGTTTTTGATAAATATCAGTCGTTGAAGTGGAGAAATTGCCTAAAGATATTTGTTTTGTCGGAGGAAAAGTTGTAACTTTGCAGCACTATCTAAAGAATAACGATTATGAACATTGGAGACAAGGCGCCTGAGATATTGGGCAAGGACGAACAGGGACGGGACATCCGTCTGAGTGATTACAAAGGACGTAAGTTGGTGCTGTATTTCTATCCGAAGGACAACACCAGTGGTTGTACGGCTGAGGCTTGCAGTTTGAGAGACCATTACGGCGAACTGCAAGGAGCAGGCTACGAGGTGGTAGGCGTAAGCAAAGACTCAGCAGCTTCGCATGTGAAGTTCAAGGAGAAGCACGAACTGCCCTTCCCGCTGATTGCGGACGTTGACAAGACGCTGTTGCAGGCAATGGGTGCTTGGGGCGAGAAGGTGATGTACGGCAAAAAGACCGAGGGCACCATCCGCACCACCTTTATTATTAATGAGGAGGGCATCATCGAGCAGATTTTTGCAGGTAAGCAGGTAAAGACCAAAGAGCACGCTGAGCAGATTCTGAATAAATAGTGCCGTAGATGGACGGGGCCGATTAAAGTTTACAACAGACAATGGATAAGATTCAGTTATGGGTTCGGCAGGTGGTGGAGGCCTGCGGTTTAGAGGGAGACGGCGTGGCGTATGTCAGCCATGCGGTGCTGGTCATACTGGCTATATTGCTCGCTGTAGTGGCGGGGTTGTTGTGTCAGAAGATACTGGTGCCTATCGTGTTGCGACTGACGAAGAAGACGGAGGCGAAGTGGGATGACGTCATCTTCAATCGCAAGGTGCTGATGACGGCGTGTAGCATCGTGCCAGCAATCGTCATCTGGATGCTGTTGCCCTGGACGTTCTACGATTTCCCGACGGTCCGCGAAGTGCTGACCCGTCTCACCGCCATCTATATCACCGTGATGGCCGTGCGTACGCTGATAGTGTTTGCTGATTCTTTCAAATTGCTTGAGGACGGGCCTCGGACAGCGCACCAGCAGTATCTTTATTCTGTTTGTGGCATCTTGAAGATCATCGTAGTCTTCATTGCCGTCATTGTGATTATCGCCATCATCATCAACAAAGATCCCACGACACTGTTTGCCGGACTTGGTGCGGCCTCGGCCATCCTGATGCTCGCCTTTCAGGATACCATCAAGGGCATGGTGGCGGGCATCCGGCTGACCAACAATGACATGATTCACATCGGCGATTGGGTGACTGTGCCTTCTGCTGGCGCCAACGGAAGGGTGGAGGAGATTAGCCTGACGACGGTGAAGATACGCAACTTCGATAATACCATTATCACCGTCACGCCACAAACACTGGTCGACGGCTCGTTCCAAAACTGGCTGGGAATGGAACAACGCGAGGGTCGCAAACAGGTAAGGAAGGTGTATTTCGATTTCCGTTCGCTCACTGTTGGTGACGACGGGGTGGCCAATATCACCAAGTTCCGCCATCATATCGAGCAATGGCTTCGCGACAATCCAAAGGTGATTGGTGAGAAGAATCCGCTTGTGCGCCAAGCAGAGGCGGCACAGGCAGGCTGCTGTGTGGAGTTTATCTTCTGGTTGCGCTCGCAGGCGGCTATCGACTATGAGCACGATACCAGCGATATTATGGAGTATATCTATGCGAGTTGTGCCGACTATGGTCTGCGCATCTATCAGCAGTTCCCAGAGCAATGATTCGATAGTTTTGTAATAGGATAATTGAAAGAAAGATAAAAAAAGAAGAAAAGCATGTAGTTTTTCGAAACATTGTTGCGTCTAATGGGCAAAATGATTTTAAAACAGATGAGACAATGACAACATTAGAAAGACAGTTTGCGCAAACCGTAGCGGAACAGAAGAGCACCATCTACACCGTGTGCTACATGTTCTCGCAAGATGCCGACGAAGTGAACGACTTGTTTCAGGAGGTACTAGTCAATCTTTGGAAGGGTTTCGAGAGCTTCGAGCATCGTAGTGACATCAAGACGTGGATTTATCGCGTCGCCCTGAACACCTGTATCTCTATAGATCGGAAGAAGAAGCGACGCCAATCCGAAGTCCGGCTGACAATGGACATCAACCTCTTTGAAGACCGCGACGAGGACACGCGCCAGGTGGACATGCTCCACAAGCGCATCTCCAAACTCCAGCCCTTCGACCGCGCGATTGTCCTGCTCTGGCTCGAGAACCTATCGTACGAGGAAATCGGACAGATTGTCGGCATCACTGCCAAGAACGTCAGCGTACGTCTGTTTAGAATCAGAGAACAGTTAAAACAAATGTCTAACGATTAAAAAAACGACCCATTATGAACAACAATGATTTCGATTTTGAGAACATGCGTCAGCAGATGACTACGCTCAAGAATAAGCTCAACCAGCAGGAAATAGTGAACGAACGACTCATTCGCCACTCAATGAAGAACACCGCAGGCAACATCAGTCGCAGATACTACTTCATCATGGCCGTTTGCCTGCTGATGATTCCCTACAGCTACTGGGCATTCGTAATGCTAAACGGTTTCTCCATTCCTTTTTGGATTTTTACCTGCATCGTCATGCTGGTTAGCTTTGGAGGCACCTTCTATAACAGCAGGAAACTGAGCGATTCGAACATGATGACCAACAACCTCGTGGACGTCCGTCGCCGTATGGCCAGCGCCAAGAAGTTCGATGCCAACTGGCTCCTCATTGGCATCCCTATGGCTATCGTCTTTATTGGCTGGTTTATGTACGAGTCTTATCTACTTCATCCAAATGCCTTTTTCAACGGCCTCTTCTGGGCAGGATGTATCGGTGGCGTTATTGGAGCCATCTGGGGATTCTCACTCCACTTCAAGACCCAGCGCCAGTATCAGGACATCATCGACCAGATAGAAGACCTGACAACAGAGGATTAACGTCCTTATTGAGTGACAGTCTTTTTTCCGTTGATGATGTAAATGCCAGGTTTCAGTTTGGTGGCTGATGGGAGTTGTCTGCCCTGTAGGTCATAGATGGTTCCTGGCATTTTTTCTCTGTCTGCCGATATGTTCTCTACGGCTGTTGGTGAGTAATCGTCGTTGTTGGTCAGATAGATGTCCTCTACTTTGATGTCCTTATTGCCCATACCCCAGAATGCCACAATGCGGATGTTCTTCGTGTCAAGTTTCTGGCCTTTCTTATTACCGTCGCTGGTATATTTGGCCGTATTTAAGTTAACCACTATCTGTTTTTTCGAGCCAAAGTCTGCAGTGGAGTGACATGGTGACCAGATACTGTTTTCTGTAAAGATGTTCAGGTGGGAATCACTACTGGTGGCAGCCAGTTTGATGACGAGATACTTGTAGTCGGACATGTCTGCGCCATTAGCATACTCCCAACCCATCTGTCCGTACTGGCTAGGACGGAAAGTATGTGTCTCCTCCGTATATTTTCCGTTGCCGTAGAAGTCGGTTTTGATGTATTGGGCACTGAAGGGGAAGAAAGTGGAGCGCACGTTGAAGGCTGTCTCGAACTTCTGCCCCACGGGGTCCGTATAGATGGCATTGACCTGCGTCTGATCTTCTTTCAGACCATAAAGTCGTCCTTGCGCTATCTTGATACAGCCTCTGTTGCTGATGTCATAGCTGGTCTGCGATGCCACATTTTCTGTACGTCCATCGCGGAAGGTGGCCGTCAGCGGAAGTGTGCCGCTATTGCCAATCATCACCTCCATATTCTCAGATGGCAGTTCTATCTTCTCAGCGGTGAGCATATCCTCCGGATAGGCAGGAACGGTTGTCGGGTCGTCGTCAGCCTCGTCAAAGCTGTCTTCTGTCGAAATCCAGTCGAAGTCAGCATAGCCACGTTCTTCATTCTCCTTCGTGGCATAGCAGAACAGACCAAAGCGGGCTCCTACAAACACGGTGAGATTGAAGCTTAGCGTAGTTTGCTCACCCAACGCACCGTATTTTTTGTTATCAAGCGAATAGTAGAACTTCGTCTTGCTATCGCTATAGTTCATGGTGGCACGCAGATAGACCACATCCTTTATCTCTAACTCTTTTGTAGTTTCTTTCGGTGTAAAACCATCGTTCGTTCTAAGTTGGTCCTGACGCCAAACAAAAAGGCACTTGCCATCCTTCTTCTCTACGGCGATATAGGCATAAGGGTCCTGGAAGACGCAGATGCCAGCACGGTCGCCTTCTTGCAGATGGCTGACATCGATACGTATCGTACCTTTCGATGCTTTGTTGGTATAGGCATAGATACGCTGGGTAAGCATGTTACGTGCCTGCGTCAGTTTTTCAACAGGTGCACCAGTCTTCAGTCGCAACCATCCTGGACGCTCGAAGAGTGACCAAGCACCATTGTCTGGTGTGTGGTTCCATTCCCACTGCAACCCCAACGGATAGCTACGGAAACTGTCAGTAGTAGGTAGAACGGTAATAGGGTAGGTCGCTCCCACGTTGGGTTTCGTATAAGTGGTATACGGCTTGCCATTATTACCCACGATGGGCCAACCATCTACCCACGTCACAGGCTGCAGGTTCGGCATACGACCCATAGCGCCCTTGTCTTCCTGCATGATAGTCCACCACTCGTTGCCGTCAGGTGTATCGATAAGTGAGCCCTGGTGGATGGTGTTAGGCTTTCCGTCGATGTATTTTTCTAACAGCATCTTTTCCTCATTATATGGGCCGAAGACGTTCTTCGAACGGAAAGCAACCTGTCCTGACGGCCAACCGCCATAGGTGGCATAGATGTAGTAGTAGTCGCCAATCTTATAGAAGTGACAGCCCTCCAGTCCAGTTCCTTCCTTGCTAATGACACGTTTCTCTTTGATGAAGTTGAAGTCCTCGTCAAGCTCACATACCGCAATGTTGCCGTTACCACAGGCCACATACACCTTACCGTTGTCGAACAACATGCCTGGGTCGTAATAGCCGCGCGAGATGGTCTTCTTTTCCCACTTGCCCTCAGGGTCGCTGGCGGAGAGCACAAAGGCGCCTGCGTCGTTGCAGTTCAGCAGGATGTAGAACTTACCATTGTGATATTTCATCGAGCAGGCCCACATACCTTTAGCATAGGCATCCTGACCATTGATGAGTGAATAGTTCTCCTTATCGCAAAGATCAGCAAGGGGCTGCGCACAGTATTCCCAGTTCACGAGGTCTTTCGACTTCACAATGGTAGCACCCGGCAGCAGACACATGGTGGTGCTGACCATATAATAGGTATCACCCACGCGAATGACATCAGGGTCAGGGATATCAGCCAAGACAACAGGATTCTTATACTTTCCATTACCTTGGTCGCCCTGCGCCCATGCTACGACAGTCATCATGAGAACTGTCCCTACGAGAAAGAGTCTTTTCATATCTACTACTTTATTACTTTCTTACCATTAATGATACGGATGGAATGGCCGTTATTTGTACCGTTTGTCTGACGTCCCTGTAGGTCATAGACGCTTTGGTTGGCAGGACGTTCTGCATTTACATTCCTAATACCAGAGGTTTCTTTGAAGAACTGCCAGTTGTCGAACTGAAGCTTTGCAGAGGGTGTATTCATAGTGAAGAACAGATCCTGGACGCCGGTAATGGATTTGCTCAAATTACAGCTCAACTCCACCCACTCACCGTTGGTGGGTTCTATGGTCAAAGTACCTTTTGCGGTTCCCGACTTGCTGCCAGTGCGTATCACGATCTTTGCGTTACCTTCTGACTTGACGCGTGCCTTGAATGTCGTGGCACCATCATCGCCGAAATCTACGTTGCGTACTTTGATATAGCTGCTTTTGCTGCTATGCGTGACGTAACAGCCATTGTAGTCGCCTTCGCACAACACGTCCTTACAGTCGTTGATGGTCTCAGCCTCTTGCAGAACAAAGGGATTCAGCGTTTGCAGGGGTTCTACCCCTTTCGTGGTGAAATTGATAAACGGAATGGTGCCGTCTTCGTTGGGGCTGAACTCCTCTATGCAGGTAGAGCGCTTGTAACCCCCACCGTTAGGCAGCTTGCCGTTGTGGTAGAACATATAGTAGTGCCCTTTGTACTCTACACTGCCACCATGAATGGTAAAGCTGTTCTCTGCCTCTCCCAATATCTTGCCTTGATAGGTCCACGGACCTGTAGCCTTACTAGCCGTAGAGTAGGCCCAATGCTCAGGCACGCCACCAGCCGCATACTCCAGATAATACTTCCCATTACGCTTGTAAAGCCATGATGCCTCCTCAAAGTTCGGATCGCCGTTGTCGTTCTTGTGTGGTCCGAAGGCTGTTTCATTTTTGACATTCACAGAAACTTCACTGCCAGTGAATGATGTCATGTTCTTATTTAGCTTTATATACCAGAGGTTGTTGTTGCCATAATAAAGGTATGCTTGATCGTTGTCGTCAATGAATACCGTGGGGTCAATCTTGAACCATCCTTTGACCAAAGGTTTATTGATGGGGTCTTTATAAGGACCGGCAGGGTTGTCAGCTACCGCCACACCAATGCCAGGATAAGCCTCGCCCTTGATGGTAGCCGTCACGTACCAATACCACTTGCCGTTACGCTCGATACACTGGCTGGCCCAACAGTCGTTGTCCTGTTTGGCCCAAGCGGAGAAAGTGGCTGACGTCAGAGGAGTTCCGCGATAAGTCCAGTTCACCATATCGACGGTGCTATAGAGTAACCAATCCTTCATGGTGAAGTAGTTATTCAGGGTTTCGTCCTCGTCGTGGTCAACGAAGAGATAGAGCGTATCACCATGTACGTAGGGAGCCGGGTCTGGCGTATAACGATGATGGATGATGGGGTTTTGTGCCACAAGAGACGTCGAGTAAAAGCAGGTCAAAACGACCCCAATGAATAGCGATAGTTTTTTCATTTTCTTTTTTTTGTCTGCAAAGATACGAAATATTCGAATAATTTATTACCTTTGCAGCCAAAAATAAAGAGAAATGGGTAGTTTTTCGAAAATCACGGAACAATCTTCGCGTTACAACCACCTGGAACGGATGTCGGTAGGCGAGCTGTTGCAACACATCAACGAAGAGGACCTGCAGATAGCAGAAGCCGTCCGTCAGGCTCTTCCACAGATAGAGGCGCTGGTCACAGCTATTGAGCCGAGGATGAAACGCGGTGGACGATTGTTTTATGTGGGAGCAGGAACCAGCGGACGCTTAGGCGTGCTTGATGCCAGCGAACTGCCGCCAACGTTTGGTGTCTCGCCCGATTGGGTGGTGGGCATCATTGCAGGTGGTGACGAGGCATTGCGCAGTGCCATTGAAAATGCTGAGGACGATAAAGAACAAGGCTGGAAAGACCTACAGCAGTTTCTGCCCACTGCCGACGATACGGTATTGGGAATTGCGGCCTCAGGTACTACGCCTTACGTGATAGGAGCTTTGAAAAAAGCCCGTAAGCAGGGACTGTTGACTGGCTGCATTACCAGCAATCCCAATAGCCCATTGGCCGCTGTATCTGACTATCCCATTGAAACCATTGTAGGGCCCGAGTTTGTGACGGGTTCCAGTCGTATGAAAAGCGGAACGGCACAGAAAATGGTGCTCAATATGATTAGTACCTCGCTAATGATTCGCATGGGCCGTGTCAAAGGCAATCGCATGGTTAAGATGAAGCTGACCAATGCCAAACTCAGAGATCGTGGTACACGTATGATTCAGGAGTCGCTGGGACTGTCCTACGACGAGGCCGAACGGCGTTTGCTCGACGCTGGTAGTGTGGATAAGGTGCTTAAATAGTCCGTTTTTCACACCTTATAATATAAAAAAACGTAAAATCTGCCGTTGTCCGAAAGATTATGTTTACCTTTGCACGTTGTATTAAATAAATACGAGCGCGATGAGCATAACAAGTATAGCAAGATATATCTTCACCTCGCGAATGCGAGAACTTGAGAAGCATCAGACCCAGGGCGAGCAATTGCAACGGGCTGTGCTCAGCCATTTGATAGCAAGTGGCAAAGATACTGAGTACGGTCGTGAGCATGGGTTTGCCTCTATCAATGACTACGATAGCTTTGTTCGTTTATGTCCTGTGAACAGCTATGAGGAATTGAAGGGCCAGATAGACCGTATGCGTCATGGGGAACAGGATGTCTTGTGGCCAGGGCGCGTCAAATGGTATGCTAAGTCGAGCGGTACAACGAACGATAAGTCGAAGTTTATTCCTGTCAGTCGTGAGGGCCTCCAGAAGATTCACTATGCTGGTGGACGTGACGTAGTGGCATTGTATCTGAGGAACAACCCCCAGTCGCGCATGTTTGACGGACGAGGTCTCATCCTTGGTGGCAGTCACGCTCCCAACTATAATCTGAAGGATTCGCTGGTGGGCGACCTCAGTGCCATTCTGATAGAGAACATCAATCCGTTGGCCAATCTGGTGCGCGTGCCTAAGAAAGAGACCGCTCTGCTCAGTGATTTCGAACTCAAACGTGAGCGCATAGCCCGTGAGGCGATGAATAAGAACGTGACGAACATCAGCGGTGTACCTTCGTGGATGCTTTCCGTACTGAACTGTATGATGGAAATGACGGGTAAGAAGCATCTCGAAGAGGTGTGGCCTAATCTGGAGGTATTCTTTCATGGTGGAGTGGCCTTTACGCCCTATCGTAAGCAGTACGAACAGCTCATCACGTCGCCCAAGATGCATTATATGGAGACGTATAACGCCAGCGAGGGATTCTTTGGCATCCAGGACGACCCAGCGGACAAAGCCATGTTGCTGATGTTGGACTATGGGGTGTTCTATGAGTTCCAAGAGCTAACAGCCAATAGCCAAGAGCAAACTGCCCCAATTGTGCCGCTCTGGGGGGTTGAGAAGGATAAGAACTATGCTATGCTCATCTCGACGTCGTGCGGATTGTGGCGTTACATGATTGGTGACACCGTACGCTTTACATCGACTAATCCCTATAAGTTTGTCATCTCTGGGCGCACCAAGAGTTTTATCAATGCCTTTGGTGAGGAACTCATCGTCGACAACGCTGAACAAGGCCTTGCCTATGCCTGCGAACAGACGGGTGCCGAAGTGCTGGAATATACGGCAGCACCAGTGTTTATGGACGCTAACGCCAAATGTCGTCACCAGTGGCTCATTGAATTCTCCAAGTCGCCAAACGACTTGGCACAGTTCGCTGACTTGCTGGACAAGCGCCTGCAAGAGCTGAACAGTGACTATGAGGCCAAACGTTATAAAGACATCACCCTGCAGCACTTGGAAATCGTTGAGGCTCGACAGGGACTCTTCAATGACTGGCTGAAAATGAAAGGCAAGCTGGGAGGTCAGCATAAAGTGCCTCGATTGAGCAACAGTCGTGAACATATAGATCAACTATTGACGCTGAACAAACAATGAAGAAACTACTATATTTTTTCACTCTTAGCAGCTTGCTCTTGGCTGTTGGCTGTGCCCGAATGGGTTCGCCCGACGGTGGATGGTACGACGACGACCCTCCTCGCGTTGTTAGCGCGACACCAGCCGATCAGTCTACCAATGTGACGACACAGAAAATCACCATCCTGTTCGACGAATTTATCAAATTGGAGGATCCGACGCAGAATGTCATTGTCTCTCCGCCACAGTTGGAGATGCCGGAAATACAGGCCAAGGGTAAGAAGATTGTGGTGGAACTGAAGGATTCGCTGAAACCCAACACCACCTATACCATTGATTTCAGTGATGCCATCAGTGATAACAATGAAGGCAACCCCATGGGTAATTTCACCTATACTTTCTCGACAGGCGAACAGATAGACACCTTCGAGGTGGCAGGATACGTGATTGATGCTTCGAACCTCGAGCCCGTGAAAGGTATCAACGTTGGACTGTACAATAATCTGGCCGACTCAGTATTCCGTAAGGAACCCTTGATGCGCGTTTCACGTACTGATGCTTCTGGTCATTTCGTCATTAAGGGTGTTGCCCCAGGCGAATACCGCGTTTATGCCTTGCAGGATGCCGACGGTGATTTCAAATTCACGCAGAAGAGCGAGATGATAGCCTTCTCGCACCAGACCTACGAGCCCTCTGCAGGACCGGATATCCGCCAAGATACTATCTGGCGCGATACCTTGCACATCGACAATATCCTGCGGGTACCCTATACCCATTTCTATCCTGATAACGTCATTATGCTGGCTTTTCAGGAACTGCAAACGGACCGCTACCTGCTGAAACAGCCCGACCGTACGGATGCCGACCGCATCAAACTCTTCTTCAGCTACGGCAACGAGCAACTGCCCATCATCAAAGGTCTGAATTTCGACGCAGATTCAACTTTCGTCGTCGAACACAATGCGAAGAAAGACACGATTACCTATTGGCTTCGTGATACAACGCTCATCAACAAGGATACGCTGACCCTCTCGATGGAGTATCTGATAACCGATAGCGCTGGTGTTTTGGTCAGTCAGACGGACACTATTGAAGTCATTGCGAAGACGTCCTATGCTAAACGTCAGAAAGAAAAGCAGAAGGAGTATGAAAGCTGGCAAAAGGATCAGGAGAAGAAAAAGAAGCACGACGAGCCTTACGACAGCATTTATCCCGTTAAGCCGCTGGAGGTGAAAATAAATGTCCCTAGATCCGTCAATCCTATCAGTAAGGTCTATATTGATACTCCGACTCCACTGGCGAAAGCCGACACCTCGGCCGTACATCTCTATTCAAAGATAGACTCCCTGTGGTATCGTGCTCCTTTTGAAGTCATACGACTTGACTCCGTGATGGGCCACTTTGAACTGTTGGCAGAGTGGCAGCCAGGAACGGAATATAGTTTGGAGGTAGACTCAGCAGCCTTTGTGGATATTTACGGGTTAGTTTCAGAACCCATCAAGCAAGGCATCAAAGCCCAACCTCTCGAGGAACTCAGTTCGTTGGTGTTCCGTTTGAGTGGTGTGAGCGACACGGGGATTGTTGTCCAGCTGTTAAGTAAGGAAGACAAATGTTTACGTCAGGTCAGGGCTGGCAACGACGGTGAGGCAGCATTCTTCTACCTCGAGGCAGGCAATTATTATGCGCGTGCCTTTGTCGACCGTAACGGCAACGATTTGTGGGATACGGGTAATTACGACGACGACCAGCAACCGGAGGACGTCTATTACTATTCTGGCGAAATAGAGTGTAAGCCGAAATGGGACGTTACGAAACAATGGAATCTGACATCTAAGCCTCGTAACCAGCAAAAGCCGGGTGCTCTTGTCAAGCAGAAGGACACTACGGAGAAAAAACAGAAGAAGAACCGTAATGCAGAACGCGCCCGTCAGTTGGGCATAGAATATGTGAAGAAACAATTGGTAAAATAGATGATAAATGAAAAAGATGAATAATATGATGAAAAAGATATCGGCAACGGTGCTGGTGAAGGGTGCTTTGCTTTTCAGCCTCTTTACCTTCTCACCTTTAAGTGCCAGCGCACAATGTGGCATTGAGAATACAGCCTTTAAATCGGGTGAGTTTCTCAGCTACGACCTCTACTTCAATTGGAAGTTTGTGTGGGTCAAGGTGGGAACGGCCTCTATGTCAACAGTGCAGACAAAATACAAGGGACAGAACGCTTTCCGTAGCAGTTTGGTGACACGTGGAAACAGTCAGTTAGATAATGTGTTTATGATGCGTGACACGCTGTTGTGCTATACCGACATGGATATTTCGCCACTCTATTTCCGCAAAGGCGCACGCGAAGGTGACCGCTACTATGTAGATGAGTTGTGGTACAGCTATCCCAATACCAACTGCCACCTGAAGATGCACCGTATCGACGCTGACGGAGAGGTACACTGGAAAGAGGCTGAGTATAAGGACTGCATCTACGACATGATGAGCATTTTCATGCGTGCCCGCAACTTTGACGCATCGAAACTGAAGGTGGGCGAGAATATTCCCATGCCCATCAGTGATGCCAAAAGTCTGTCTAATTCGTGGCTGAAATATACGGGCAAGACGACGCTGAAGATGAAGAACAACAACGACAAGTACCGCTGTCTCGTTTTCTCGTTCATCGAGCGTGAGGACGGAAAGAACCACGAACTCATCCGTTTCTACATCACCGATGATAAAAACCACATGCCCGTACGTCTTGATATGTTCCTGTCGTTTGGTTCTGCAAAGGCCTATCTCTCAGGATTTAAAGGACTGCGTAACCCCTTGGAATCGAAAGAAAAATGACGGAAAGAACGTTAGCCATGCGCCAGAAGATGGAGGCATTCACCGATGCGGGCCTCTACGAACAGGATGAGCATATCGACTTCCTGCCCGAGGGTCACGTCTATCTCTATCGTGGCGAGGTCCAGCTGTTGCCCGTCAGTAGCTTTGTGGGTTATTTCTTCGAGCCTTTCGACGGACAGCGCATAGCCTTGCGTCAACAGGAACGTTACGGCATTCCTGCAGAAGAGACGCTCCGCAAATGGAACCGTACTGGTTGTATGGCCAGCGAGGTGGGCACTTTTATGCACGAACAGACAGAGAACTATTTCAAGACAGGACAGTTTGAGACCACTTACCAGTTCTGCTACGAAGGCGAGACGGAGGAAATCAACATCGAGCCTGAGCGCCAGCATTTCCTGCGTTTCGTCAACGATTATCACATCCGTCCCTATCGACAGGAGTGGCCCGTTTACGACGTCGCCCTGAACATTGCAGGCACTATCGACCTGATTTGCAAGGACGCTGACGGCGACTTCATCATCTACGACTGGAAGCGTAGCCGTAAGGTGGTGGATGCCACAGGACGTCCCATTGTCGAAGGGTTTGGTGGCAAAATGTCCCTCAACGGCATCAGCGTGCCCGATACGTCGTACTATCACTATTGCCTCCAGCAGAATCTCTACCGATATATGCTTCAGGAGCATTACGGCATTCGTGTCAAGGCACTGAACTTGGTGGTGCTTTGTGCTGATTACGACAACTACAGGTTGGTGCCCGTTCCTATCATGAACGACGTGATTGACCAGATTGTCAACATCTGCAAGGTGCGCGACTTGGGCCACAGCTTGTTGGATAATAGATAAAAGCTAAGAGATAATAGTTATGCAGACCGTCGTATTAGAAAATCTGACCATAGGTTACGCCACCAAAGGACAAGAGAAAGTGGTGGCCAAGGGGTTGAATGCGGCCATCAATAGTGGTCGGCTGACGTGTCTGTTAGGACAAAACGGTATAGGAAAGTCGACGCTCTTGCGTACGCTCTCTGCCTTTCAGCCCAAGCTAGATGGAAACATCAGGATGGAGGGTAGGGAAATCGCGGAATTTACCGACAAGGAGCTGAGTCGCATCATCGGTGTGGTGTTGACAGAGAAACCTGACGTCAGGAATATGTCCGTAGAAGAACTCGTGGGCTTGGGACGCTCACCGTATACGGGCTTCTGGGGCGGGCTGACGGACGAAGACCACGCGATAGTCCGCGAATCTATCCAATTGGTGGGCATTGAGTCGCTGACCCAACGGATGGTACACACGCTGAGCGACGGAGAGCGTCAGAAGGTGATGATAGCCAAGGCGCTGGCACAACAAACGCCCATTATTTATTTGGACGAACCGACGGCCTTCCTCGATTATCCCAGCAAGGTCGAAACCATGCAATTGCTGCGTCGCCTGGCCATTCAGCAACAGAAGACCATCTTCCTCTCTACCCACGACGTGGAGCTGTCCCTGCAAGTGGCCGACTGTATCTGGTTGATGGAGCCCGATATGCTCAGCGTGGGGACACCTCGAGAATTGGCTGCACAGGGTGCCCTGAGCCGATTCATCGAGCGTGCCGATATCACATTTGACAAGGAAACACTTCAAATAAGAGTGCTATGCTAGACGGTCACGGAGACGACATTTACCGCTACGACGATCTGGTGAAGATGAACTTCAGCAGCAACATCTATCAGCATGCCGATTTGACAGCGCTGAAAGAATTTCTGAAGGAACATTTCGACCTGATAGCTAACTATCCGGAACCCCAGCCGCGTAGTCTCGAACGCCTGATAGCCTTGAAGGAAGGCATATCGCCAGAGGCCGTCCTCGTGACCAATGGTGCTACGGAGGCTATATACATGATTGCCGCCCACTTCAAGAATAGCGCTTCTGTCATTCCCCAGCCGACATTCAACGAGTATGCTGACGCCTGCCGACAATTCAACCACATCATCTCCTATGAGAATAACGACGAAATGACCGAGTTGCCACGCGACCGCGTTTATTGGATATGCAATCCCAACAACCCGTCGGGCAACGTGCTGATGAAGGGATTCATGGACTATGTTGTGCGCCGTTCGCCACGCTATGCCTTCGTCGTCGACCAGTCGTATGAAGGCTACACAAAGGAACCGCTGTTGCAGGCTCGCGAGATGATAGACGTGCCCAACCTGTTGATGCTCCATTCGCTCAGTAAGACCTACGGTGTGCCAGGTTTGCGATTGGGCTACATTACTGGCCATCCCAACACCGTCCAGTTGTTGCGCCAGCACCGCCATCCCTGGGCCATGAATGCCCTGAGCATAGAGGCAGGAAAATTTCTGTTGAAGAAAGGTCAGCCTGCCGTCGGCAATCTGGAGGAATACCTGGAAGAAACCCAGCGTTTCCGTTCCAACCTGCGCGAGGTCAATGGTGTGCGCATCTTTGAAACCAAGACGAATTATATGCTTTGCGAACTGGAGAACGCAACAGCGACCGACTTGAAATACCACCTCATTCACGAGCATGGAATGCTCATTCGTGACTGTAGCAACTTCTACGGCCTCGACAACCACTTTTTCCGCGTCTCTGCCCAACTCCCCGAAGAAAACGACGCCCTCGTCGCCGCCATCCGCGACTACTTGGAAGCGTGATTCCATAGCTTTGCGTTATTTTTTTGCCACAAAAAATAGCAAAAAGTTTGGAAAATTCGAAAATCTTTCATATCTTTGCGAAATAAACTCCTAAAACAGTTACAAACAAAAACTATAAACGTATGAAAAAGTCCTATTTGTTACTCCTCATGCTCTTCGTCAGCATTGTGGCGATGGGTGGACCTGTGACTCCTGACGAGGCACGGCAAAAGATTACGAAGTTTATGAATCCTCGCCGTGCAAATGCTATCAGCGAGAGTTCATTGCAACTGGTGGCCACGAGCCATTATCAGGTGCAGAAAGAAACAATGGCTGCAAGCTATTATGTGTTCAACGTAGGCGAAGGGCAGGGCTTCGTTATTGCTGGTGCCGACGACCGTGTTCCTGCTGTGTTGGGCTATTCGTCCAATGGTAAGTTCGACCCTCAGAATATGCCGGAAAACATGAAGGCTTGGCTGGAGAGTTACGACGACCAGATGGCGTATCTGAACGAGCACCCGGAGGCTGCTGCTCCACGAAAGACGGTCTCAGGCGGTAGTATTGCTCCGTTGTTACAATCAGAGTGGAATCAGGGTAATCCTTATAATCTGCTTTGTCCTGAAGATGGCGGACAGCATTGTGTGACGGGTTGTGTGGCAACGGCTATGGCCCAGGTGATGTATTACCACCAGTGGCCGAAGCAGACGGTTGCTGAGATTCCTGGTTATACGTCTAGTGATAAAGGATTTGTACAGCCTGCAATTCCTGCAGGAAAGTCTATTGACTGGGAAAATATGGTGCCTAAATATACAGGCGGTGAGACGGACGCTCAGAAGCAGGCTGTGGCCGAGTTGATGCTGTTGTGTGGTACGGCTGTGCAGATGAATTATAGTGCCAGTTCAAGTGGTGCCTCTACATCTTATGTGGCTGATGCTTGGATCAATTATTTGGACTATGACGCTGCAACGATTTACGAACAACGCAGTCGCTATCGTTTAGCAGAGTGGAACCAGAAGGTGTACGACGAACTGGCAGCAGGACGCCCCGTGCTCTATGCTGGTCAGTCGAGTGGCGGTGGTCACGCTTTCGTGATTGATGGCTATGGCGGTGATGATTATTTCCACGTCAACTGGGGCTGGGGTGGTGGTAGCAATAACTATTTCCTGCTCTCAATTCTTGACCCAGGTAGCAACTCTGGCATAGGTGCCAGCAGCAGTACGGATGGTTATAGCTATGACCAGGGAGCCATCTTCGGTGCACAGCCCAATACAGGTATCAGTCCGTCTGTTACACCAATATTGACAACTCAAAGCGTATTACTTCCCAATGGTTCTGAGTTTACACGTACAAGTGTCAATGAAGATTTCACTTTTAGTGTTGGTTTTACTTATATCAATCGTTTGAACCAAACTTATACATTTGATTGGGCTGTCGGTCTGTTCGACTCAAATGATCAGTTATTAGGAACCACCAAAGGTTATTATTCAGAATTGCAGCCGGGATGGGGTTTTTATGACCCTTCTCAATATCCGTTTACTATTACTGTCGGTAAAGATGTAACCAATTATTCGTTTGTTCTGAAACCTATCAGCCGAGAGAAAAATACAGAAACATGGTATGCTAATCACGGATCTGATATTTGGAATGTTGTAGTTGTCATTGAAGGCAACACCTTAACACTTATCGAACCGAAATTCGACTTAACAGGTACGATAGAGCCAACAGGCAAACAGGAGGTTGGTTCGCCCTTGAATATGACAGCAACTATCACCAACAACGGTACAGTGTTCAATGGACAAATCTTCCTTTTAGTTGATGGCAACTTGGCCTGCGGACGCCACTTCGATATTGATGCTGGAACAACAGAAAATATCAACTTCTCTTTCATTCCTGATTCTGAGGGTTCTAAGACGATTTCATTATGTACGCGAACATGGAATAGCAATACCGAATCGTATGACTACAATGCATTCATTACTGGCAGTGTTACCGTTGAGGGAGCAGTAGCGGCAAATTTGGCTATAACAGGAACCGTTACAAATGCGACAAACAGAGTTGTTTCTGAAAGCACTATCAAGCTTAAAACAACTATTCAGAATAATGGTTCAAATGCCTACGATAACTATATTTGTGCCAGAATATTCATGGATGGTCACGATGGCTATTATTACCACCTAAGAGATATTGTAAAGGAGCTTCAACTTGGTGTTGGAGAAACGGCGGATATTAATTTTGATTTTGATAACCTGGAGAATGAGAAGTATTTAATGACCGTTTTATATGTCTCAGAAGGTGAATGGAAGCAAGGATATAAGAGTCAATCCTATACCGTAAATGTGCAGGGTGGAGACCCAGATCCTCAGCCGCAGGAAGAGACGGCCTACTATCTGGTGAGCGGCCTGAACGAATGGAGCACGACAGACCAGTCGTATCCTTTCACGAAGCTTGACGATGGCAAGACGTGGGAAATCACGTTCCCTGCCAACGGTGCAGACTTGTATCTGAAGGTTGCACCTGGTTCGGCCTACAACAATCAGGAGACTTTCTGGAACAACCTGCTCTGCGCCACTGTTGACCAGTGTACTGACCTTACTGGTACGATGGTGAAGGGTAACGCTGGTGCCTGGAAACTCCTTGCATCCAACAATGCCAAGGATTACACCATGCGCATAGTGCCCAGCGAGATGACCTACGAGATTACCTTCACCCAACAGGATGTGCCCTTCGTGCCTGAAGCACCTTATTATTATATAGGTACTGGCACAAATTGGGTTTACGACGCCACTCAGGTGTTTGTTGCTCAGAACGACGGAACCCACCAGATTACGGTTCCTGCCGTCTATGGCGACGACGGAAACATGTGGTTTAAGATTGCTCCAGCCAACGCCATTGCTGCTAACGGTGACATTACGTGGAGCCACCTGTTCAGTACTGACGACGAGAACTACACGAAGTTAAGCGGAACGATGTCGATTGGCGACGGTCAGGCTTGGATGAGGCCTCAGAGCGACGGTGCAGAGTCGTACACCATTACGATTAATCCCGAAACGAAGGCTATTGTCATCCAGTTGAATATGCCGAAGGTTATGCTCGATCCCGAGTTGGCCATCAATGCCAATGAGCATTATATCAGCGAACTGGGATACTTCACCGCTACTCTTGGCCAGCCCTTCAACTCACCCGCGCTGAGCAACCCGCACAACGTGGCTCCCATCGTGTGGACATCAAGTAATCCTGGCGTTGCTACCGTCGACGAAAATGGCGTGGTAACCCTCTTGTCCATCGGCGGAACACAAATCAGGGCCGACTTTGCCGGCAACGATGACTACTATCCCGGCTATGCAGAATACTATCTGGAAGTTTCGGATACCATAGGTTACGTGGTAGAGGACGACGGTACTGTCACAATCGTTGGTGGCAGCGATGTGACGGGCGACGTAGTGATAGGTGAAACGGTAGTCATCGAAGGTAAGACCTATCAGGTGACAGGCATTGGCGACTATGCATTCAATGGCAATACCGCTATTACCTCGATTACGATACCTGACGGCATCAACACCATCGGTGCAGGCGCCTTCGACGGTTGCAGTCAGCTGACGACGATAAGCATCGGTAAGGGCGTGACCACTATCGGCGAGAAGGCCTTTGCACACATCGGAATACCGGCAAATGGTCCACGACGTGCAGAGAGCGAGGGCTTGCTCGTGAAGTGCTATGCCGAGAACGTGCCCACAACGGCAGCAGACGCCTTCGAGGGTAGTCCTATCAGCAGTGGTACGCTGTTGGTAGAAGACAATAGCGTTATGGCCTATTATGAAGCAACTCCTTGGGGACAATTTGGAACCGTTATGGGATTCAATGGCACTACAGGCATTGAACGCCTTGTGAACGGCATGGGCGGTGGCTCTGTCAGCATCTTCGCACTGAACGGCAACAAGCTGGCTGAGACGCAAGGTGCAGGTCTGAAGCAGGTGCTGAACACACTGCCAAAGGGTGTCTACATCATCCGCGTCGGCAACAACAGCAAGGCCATTCGCAACTAATATTACCCAAGATTGAATCTCCAAAGGGGCATCTGCAACCACGCAGGTGCCCTTTTCTTCTTGTACGCAGCCCTTGGGAAGTAAGCGGGCAACCCAAAGGAACTAAGCGGCCAACCCTTGGGAAGCGGACTGCCAATCCAAAGGAACTAAACCGCCCGCTTACCGGTACTAAACTTGTTGCAATGTTGCGTTGCAATGTTGCAATAAGCACCTTCCATCATCAAACACGGAGAGGGTATTGGATAATCTTACAAGATTATGATAAATAGAAATTAATATTTATACTATTCTAATTCAATAAATATACTTTCCTAGAGTTATTATACTCCTTATTGCAACATTGCAACGCAACAAGGCAGACTTATGTCCTTCGCGTGTACATTTTTAATAATAAAGCAGGAAGAAAATGGCAAAGAGCGCCGCTACACACCTTTTGACAGCGTTATAAGCGCGGTAGTATGTGCTGAAAAGCTATGCTGTTTTTATGCGGTTTCGAACTACGAACTTGAAGTTTTTACAAACGTTTTTCTTTTGGTTAACGTTTTTTAACTATATTATTGTTGTTTTTTCCACCTTTTTTTTCTATCTTTGCAACCAAATTCGAGAATTTAAGCAATTATTAATTATATAACCATTTAAAATTTTAAACAATTATGAAAAAGTATTTGATGATTGGATTCGCAGCCGTCGCATTCGCAAGCTGCTCGAATCACGACTTCGAGACTTACTCTCCTGAGCAGATTGTCAAGGCAGAGTACGACGCAAAGTTCATCGCTGAGTTCGGTAATCCTGGCCCAAATCAGAACTGGGGTTTCGGTCCTGGCACCCGTGCATTCACACGTGGCTTCTATGCCGACGCTAATGAGTGGGCAGCTACTGACGGCGGTCAGTACATTGTACCCGATCCCTTGACTCCAGGTCAGAAGGCTCGTGTACAGTACTATTTCCAGATGAATCAGTATCCTGGTGGAACTAAGGACTATGGTCAGATTGATTTCTTCGTTCAGCAAGTTTATACTGGAAGTGCTTCAACTGCTATGGCAGGTAAGTCTCCTGAAATCTATAAGAGTGTTGCCAGAGTAGCTGACAATGGAGATCCTGATCTCGCTGGTGGTACAAACATGGATCATTTGACTGCTGGTTCAGATGCTGAGCATATCAACAACTTCAATCATGGCACACGCTCTACCTATCCTAACGTTCTTGACTACACCGATGAGATTCAGTACGCTAAGAATGACAATGATCAGCACCACCATCCCGATGAGATTTCACTGATGCTGAAAACCAAGACTGACAAGTTCGGTTATGCAAACTCAGATGCCAGCATCGTTCGCAATGACCGTTATCGTCAGGTTTCTGCAGAGGATATTGACAATTTCTGTGATAACGATGCTAACTTCGCCACTTGGCTGTCTAACAAGGGTATAACCGATGATAAAGTAAATGACAAGTGGGCAAAGCGTGGACGCAGCTTCATTGGTTTCGACTTCGATATGATTACCGATTGGAAAATTTATACTGGCACAGAGGTCTGGACTCAGAAAGAAGGAGGCCAACCTTGGGAGACGGAACTGACCGGCAAAACATATTCTGATTATGATTACTACAGATATGATTTATATGGAGCTAAATATCATTATCTTATTACTAACGATAATATGTACTGTGGAACTCCTCATCACCAAGATCCAGAACCAACTGAAGCTGAGGCTAAAGCTCTTTTAGATCAGGGATATTTACCGATTGCTGGTAAAGCTAACAAAGATTGGGTAAAGGTTGGTGGATGTGCCGATGGTTACTATAGTGACTGGATCGTCAGCTTTATGCCTGCTAAGAAGTATTCGACAATCAACTACGATGGTCGTATCATGGCTGAGGACTTGAGCGTTAACCAGGCTTCTGACTGGGACTTCAACGACGTAGTATTCGATTATAAGCTTGAATCAGATGGTACATGTCACATCTTGCTGCAGGCAGCTGGTGGTACACTGCCTCTGAAGATTGGTCGTGCATTGAGTTCTGACGGTGAAGTTCTTGGTGGTGTTGAGGTGCACGATGCATTTGGTCTCACCAATACTTCAACAATGATTAACACAGGTGCTGGCCCAAGATTGGATGCCGTGTCATTTGATCTCCCTGATAAGGTTTACTCATCTAACGAAGATATTAAACTTTTCGTACAGAAGAAGGTTGATGGTATTGTGAAGTGGGTTGAGATTACAGCTGTAAAGGAAGAGCCTGCAGGTAAGTTTGTGACCGATACCGATACTGACTGGTGCGACGAGTATGTTAACATCAAGTATGCTTACACTAACTTCAAGAGTTGGGTTAATAACGGTTCTGGCAGATTCCCTGCTAAGGTGAATGGCGTATCAACAGCTGCTGATGCAAGATATTTCGACCGTACTGTAAAGAACGAGCCAGCTCCATTAGCAGACTAATTAGACATCAAATACTTTGATATTTATAAATCGGAAGGGGCGGTTGCGAGAGCAACCGCTCTTTTTTTGCAATAAATTTGGTGGGTAGGAAATAAATAACTACCTTTGCAGATTATATGGCTGACGAACAAAGAAAACTATGGTACTGAATTATATTTGGATAGCGTTCTTCCTTGTGGCATTTGTGATTGCTGCGGTGAAGTTGGCGTTCTTTGGCGACTTCGACGTGTTTCCGGCAATGATGGATTCTACGTTCTCGTCGTCGAAGACGGCATTTGAGATTTCGCTGGGGTTGACGGGTGTGCTGTCGCTTTGGTTGGGTGTGATGAAGGTTGGCGAGAAGGGTGGTGTTGTCAATGTGCTGGCGCGCGTGCTGTCACCCGTTTTCACACGTCTGTTTCCTGACATTCCCAAGGGCCACCCCGTGACGGGCTCCATCTTCATGAACATTGCCGCCAATATGCTGGGACTGGACAATGCGGCTACGCCCCTTGGCCTGAAGGCTATGGAACAGATGCAGGAACTGAACACGAAGAAAGATACGGCATCGAATCCGATGATTATGTTCCTCGTGCTGAACACTAGCGGACTGACGCTGATTCCTGTCAGCATCATGGTTTACAGGGCGCAGCTGGGTGCCGCTCAGCCTACGGACATCTTTATTCCTATCCTGCTGGCAACGTTCTTCTCGACGTTGGCAGGCATCATTATCACCTCGCTCTATCAGCGTATCAACCTGCTGAATCGCACGATGTTGCTGACGCTGGGTGGTGCGTGTGCAGTCGTAGCAGGCATCATCTGGGGCTTCTCGCAGTTGTCGCCTGACGCTATGAACAAGGTCAGCACGACGGTAGCCAACATCCTGCTGATGACCATTATCTGTGGCTTTATCCTCGCTGGCGTGCGTAAAAAGGTAAATGTCTATGATGCCTTTATCGAGGGCGCGAAGGACGGCTTTACCACTGCTGTAAGGATTATTCCCTATCTGGTGGCTATCCTCGTAGGAATCGGCGTTTTTCGTGCCTCTGGTGCAATGGATATGCTGATTGGAGGAATGCGTTGGTGCGTTGAACTGACGGGCGTCAATGCCCAGTGGGTGGACGCTATGCCTACAGCCCTGATGAAACCCCTGTCGGGCTCTGGTGCACGTGGTATGATGGTCGACGCAATGACCAACTACGGTGCCGACTCGTTTGTAGGTCGCCTGTCGTGCGTCTTCCAGGGTTCGACGGACACGACGTTCTATATCCTCGCCGTCTATTTCGGTTCGGTAGGTATTAAGAACACGCGCCATGCTGTGAGCTGTGGCTTGCTGGCCGACCTCGCTGGCGTCATTGCGGCCATTGCGATATGTTATTTGTTCTTTGGGTAGTCTAGAAGAACTAGACCATCTAGAAAATCTAGAATGATTATGGGAAAATTAACGACAATCTTCAAGGATACCGCCATTTACGGCCTGTCGAGCATCATTGGCCGTTTTCTGAACTATCTGCTCGTGCCACTTTATACGGCGCAGCTCTCGGCGGCTAGTGGTGGTTACGGCATCATTACCAACATCTACGCCTATGTGGCACTGGCAATGGTGTTGCTGACGTTTGGTATGGAGACCACCTATTTCCGATTCACCAACAAGACCCATACCGACTCGCAGACGGTTTACGGCACCACGCTCATCACGGTGGGTTCTGTGTCGCTGGTGTTTGCGGTGCTGGTGTTGTTGCTCCTGTCGCCTGTCAGTCAGTTGATGGGCTATGGCGACCATCCTGAGTACGTAGGAGTGATGGCCGTTACGGTAGCTATCGACGCCTTCCTGTGCATTCCCTTTGCGCATCTACGCCAACAGAAGAAGGCCTTGAAGTTTGCGGCCCTGAAACTGCTGAACATTGCGGTAAGCATCCTGCTGAACCTCATCTATTTCTATTTCATGGACGGCAAGGACGTGGGCTATGCGTTCTATATCAATCTCGTCTGCACGGTGATGCTGGCCATATGTCTGATTACGGAATATACGGGTTTCCGTTGGAAGCTCGACACACAATTGCTGCGCACAATGCTCAGCTATTCGTGGCCTATACTGGTGCTGGGCATTGCTGGCATTCTGAACCAAACGGCCGACAAGATGCTATTCCCTTATATCTACGAAGGTAGCGATATGCGCGAACAGTTGGGTATCTATGGCGCCTGCTCGAAGATTGCGATGATTATGGCAATGATTACGCAGGCCTTCCGCTTTGCCTACGAGCCTATCGTCTTTGCGGGCGTCAAGGACAAAGACCAGCATGAAATGTACGAGAAGGCTATGAAGTATTTTATCATTTTCACCTTGCTGGCCTTCCTTGTAGTGGTAGCCTATTTGGAAGTACTGAAGTTCATTATCGGTGCCGACTATTGGGTGGGCTTGGAGGTTGTTCCCATCGTGATGGCCGCAGAGATCATGATGGGCATCTACTTCAACCTGTCGTTCTGGTATAAGATTATCGACAAGACTATCTGGGGAGCCATCTTCTCTGGTATTGGCTGTGCTGTGTTGCTGGCTGTCAACATCATCTTCGTGCCCAAGTACGGCTATATGGCTTGTGCTTGGGGCGGATTTGCCGGATACGGAGTGGCTATGCTCGTCAGCTATTTCGTGGGACAGAAATACTATCCCCTCAACTATCCGTTGAAGGAGATTGCCCTCTACGTGGTGTTGGCCTTCGTCCTGTTTGGCCTGATGCGTTTTACCAACGACTGGCCGATGATCGCTTCGCTAGCTTTCAACACCCTGCTCGTTGCGGGCTTTATGGCAGTCATCATCTGGCGTGACCTGCCCCTTGCGAGCCTCCCCGTCGTGGGCAGATACTTTAGAAAACCGAATTACAAAGTCAAACAATAATACAATATGAAGAAAATTCTTTTATCACTATTCAGTCTGTGTGCCCTTGGGGCGCACGCTGATGAGGGCATGTGGACGCTCTACAACCTACCCAATGCCGTCTATGAGCAGATGAAGGCGTATGGTTTCCAACTGCCGATGGAGCAGCTCTACGCGAGCGACAACGCCGTGAAGAATGCTGTTGTCAACTTCGGTGGCTTCTGCACGGGTGTCGTTGTTAGCCCAGACGGGCTGGTGTTTACCAATCACCATTGTGGCTTTGACGCCATCCGCCAGCACTCTACCGTCGAGCACGATTACATGCTGAATGGCTTCATCTCGAAATCCTACGAAGAGGAGTTGCCCAACGAAGACCTTTTCGTCAGTTTCATGATTGACCAAAAGGACGTGACTGACCAGATTTTCCCCCATCTGAAGGGTCTTTCGCTCAATAAGCAAGCTGAGTTTGTGGACAGCGTGGAGAATGCCTGGCAGAAGGAAATCCGCCAGCAGGACTCTACATTGCGTGTTGAGGTAAAACCTTTCTACGAGGGCAATAAATACTATATGACCACCTATCGCGACTTCGAGGACGTTCGTCTAGTGTTTGCCGTTCCCAAGTCGATGGGTAAGTTTGGTGGAGAAACGGACAACTGGATGTGGCCCCGTCAGACGTGTGACTATAGCGTGTTTCGTATCTATGCCGACCCCAAAACCAATGGTCCTGCCAAGTATTCGAAGGACAACGTACCCTATCACCCCAAGTCGTGGGCTCCTGTTGCAATGGATGGCTACAAGCCAGGCGACTTCTGTATGATTATGGGTTATCCTGGCTCAACGAGTCGCTATCTGTCGTCGTACGGCATTCAGGAACGTCGTGATGCGCTGAATGCACCCCGTGTGCAGGTTCGTGAGGTGAAGCAGGAGGTGATGCTGCGCCATATGCGTGCTTCGGAGGCCGTGCGTATCATGTATGAGTCGAAGTATGCACATAGCAGCAACTACTGGAAGAACTCCATAGGTATGAACAAGTGTATCGACTCGATAGGACTTATCGGACAGAAGCAGCAGTTTGAGGCCAGAATTCGTCAGTGGCAGGATTCTACGGGCTATCTGAAGGGTGAGCTCGACTTCGGCAAGTTGGCCCAGCTCTATCAGAAGCGCATGAAGTTGACCCGTCTGCGCACCATCTTCAGAGAGACTTTCTATACCTTTGACGACGAGTTGACAACACGTGCTTGGAAATGCAATTGGGGCATTCATGTACAAGGTCCGAAAGACAAGCCCAAGAAGCAGTACTATATGTTTGACGACAACAGCAAGGAGTGGGACGAGGCTACTGACTGCGAGCTGCTCGCTACGCTGATTCGCAACTATCGTCAACAGGTTGACAAGGAGTATTTGCCAGATTTCTATGAGACCATTGATGAGAAGTTTGGTGGCGACTGTGCCGCCTACGTCAAAGCCCTGTATCAGAAGTCGATTCTGATGAAGAGTGGCAAGCCCATCTATTTTAATAAGAAGAGCTACGACAAGGACTTGGGTGTGAAGTACGGCATCTCCATCAGCGAGATTATGGCTAAGATTAATGACGACCTCAGCGAGTTCAAAGACGACATTGCTGAGCAGGAGCGACTGTTGTGTGCCGCTGTGCTGCGTATGGAACAGGATCTGCCTAACTATTCGGACGCCAACTTCACTATGCGAATGACCTACGGTCAGATTGGTGAATATACACTTGGCGGACGTCCCTCAGGCTATTACACCACAGCCCGCTCGTTGTGGGAGAAGATGCAGAAGGCTGATGAAAATTTTGAATATTTTGCAGAGCCTGTGATGCACGAACTGATGGCCCAGAAGGACTTTGGCAAGTATGCTGACTCGTTGACGGGTACCATGCAGCTCTGTTTCCTTTCGAACAATGATATCACTGGCGGTAACTCTGGCTCACCCATCTTCAATGGCAAGGGCGAACTTTTAGGATTGGCCTTTGACGGCAACTGGGATAGCCTGTCGTCAGACATTTTCTTCGACCGCCAGTTGGCTCGCACCATCAATGTCGACGTGCGCTATATGCTCTTTATGATGGATCAATGGGGCCACGCAGACCGCTTGCTAAAGGAAATAAACGCGAAATAACAGCCAAGCAAAACAATGCATAAAAACAAACCCTAGGGCTTCGAACCCTAGGGTTTACTTTTTATTTCTTCTTACGAGGCTTGCGGATGGCCCAGCCCTCTTCGCTGAAATCAGGAATTTCGCCTTTCAGCTCTTTCGCCTTTTTCTTTTCACCCTTGGTCTTCATACCGTTGGGATTCAGAAACTGCATCCATTCATCCTTTTGGTAGGTCTTGGTGTCCTTTCTAGGCGCTCTAGACTCTCTAGAAGGTCTAGATGATCTAGAATCTCTAGATGTTCTAGACTCTCTAGATTCTCTTGACGGCTTACCTTTTGGCGCTGGCCTGCCAACAGTTTCTTCTGCGTCGTTGCAGCGCACCTCACGACCTTTATATTGCTGACCATTGACGTACTTGATGACTCGCTGAGCATCCTCCTCAGGAACCTCGAAATAGGCAATGGTAGTCAGTAGGTCGATATGACCAACTTCCACGTGACCACGAACATTCTTGTTGAGGAACTGCATCAGTTCACCAGGATAGAAACCGTCCTTCTTGCCCAGATTGATGAAGAGTTTGCGGTAGCCTTTGGATGCAGTAAACGACTGACCCTTTTCACGTTTACCCCTTTCTTTCTTCTCACCACGCTCTTCTCTCTTCGAGGAAACAGGTTCTATCTCTGGGGCGTCAGCATAGTAAGCCAGGAACTTGCCGAACTCCAATGATACGATCTTCTTGATGAGATCGTCCTTGTCGATATATTCGAAATAGCGGCTGATATCCTGCATAAAGGGCGCAATCTGTTCTTCGTCGACGTCGCTCTTCACAATCTGATCCATCACCTTGTAAAGCTGCTTCTTGCAAATCTCTTCTGCTGAAGGGATGGTGCCTTGTTCGAATTGTTTACCTATCTCTTTCTCGATGTTGCGAATCTTATGTTTTTCGCGTGAATGGACAATACTGAGCGACGTACCTTTCTTGCCAGCACGGCCCGTACGACCAGAACGGTGAGTGTAGTTCTCAATGTCGTCAGGCAATCCGTAGTTGATGACGTGTGTGAGGTCATCGACGTCGAGTCCACGTGCTGCTACGTCCGTCGCCACCAATAACTGTACGGTATGCTGACGGAACTTTTGCATAGTGAGGTCGCGCTGTTGCTGCGATAGGTCACCGTGCAGCGATTCTGCATTGTAACCGTCGCGAATCAGTTTGTCAGCCACTTCCTGCGTCTCAATCTTCGTGCGACAGAAGATGATGGCGAAGATGCGCGGATAGAAATCTACCAGACGTTTCAGTGCCAGATACTTGTCCTTCGCATTCACCATATAATAGATGTGGTTGACGTGTTCAGCACCTTCGTTGCGTGAACCCACCACAATCTCCTTGTAGTCATGCAGATAACCTTTGGCAATACGCTCAATTTCGCGACTCATGGTGGCCGAGAAAAGCAACGTATTCCTGTCCTCAGGAACACCTTCCAGAATGGCGTCAATACTCTCCGAGAAACCCATGTTCAGCATCTCGTCAGCTTCGTCGAGCACGACATTATGTACGTCATCCAATTGAGCGACACCACGTTTCATCAGGTCAATCAGACGTCCTGGGGTTGCCACGATAATCTGAACGCCTTTGCGCAGGGCACGTATCTGCTGTTCGATACTGGCACCGCCATATACAGCCTCGATGTGGATGCCGTCCAGGTATTTGGCAAAGTCGCGCATATCGTCAGCAATCTGCAGGCACAATTCTCGTGTAGGTGCCAAGATAAGGGCATGAGGCAGGCCCCTGCCAATCTCTCCCATCTGAGGGTGGGGGATTTCGGCTATTCTTTGCAGCACGGGAATACCAAATGCTGCTGTCTTGCCTGTTCCCGTCTGGGCAAGGGCAATGACGTCATTATTATTACCCAGCAGGTAGGGAATAACCTCTTCCTGCACAGGCATAGGCTGTACGAAGCCCATCTCTTCAATGGCTTTGCGAATCTCTTCGCATACACCTAATTCTTCAAATGTTTTCAATATGAATAGTGTTATTTAATAAGTTGCTTCACTGCATTACGCCAGCCCTGATAGAGTGCTTCCTTTTGGGCTCTTGGCTGGGATTGATAGGTTTGTGTCACCTTGCGGAAACCTCTTACATCCTCAAAGGTCTTCCAGATTCCACGGGCAAAGCCGTTCATGATGACGGCTCCAAGGGCTGAGGCGTCATCGACTTCTGTGCAGACAACAGGTGTGTCGAGCATATCAGCTTGGAACTGCATGAGGAACTGGTTTTTCGTGGGGCCGCCATCAGCGGCAATCTCCTTCAAACTGCCACCTGTGGCACGAGCCATCACGTCGACTAAGTCTTTTATTTGATAGGCAATAGACTCCAAAGCAGCACGCAGAAAATGAGCCTTCGTGGTAGCAAAGGTCAGTCCGAAGACCGCTCCTTTTACGTCACTCTGCCACCAAGGAGCACCCAGCCCGGAGAAAGCAGGCACGATATACACACCGCCATTATCCTCGACACTCGTTGCCAATGCTTCCATCTCGGCAGGATGTCCCACCAGTTGCAACTGGTCGGCAATCCATTTCAGCGTGGCGCCTGTGCTATAGATGTTGCCTTCGAAACCATAGTAGGTCTTGCCAAAGGCTGAGAAACCTACACTGGTTACTAAGCCTTCAGGGGCTTGCTGGGGCTCCTCGCCAATGTTCACCATGACACTGGAACCAGTGCCATAGGTTACTTTACCAGAACCCTTTTCAAAACACATCTGACCCACCAGTGCACCATGTGAGTCACCTAAGACACCAGCAATCTGAACGGGCTTGGAGAACACGCCCTCGCAGGTGGTTTCACCATAAATAGCATCGCAGGGTTTAAGTTCTGGCATCATCGAAAGGGGAATGTCGAAGAGTTGAAGCAGTTCGTCGTCCCACTGCATTGTATGAATGTTAAACAGCATGGTGCGCGAAGCATTCGTATAGTCTGTCGCATGAACCTTCCCGCCAGTGAGTTTCCAGATGAGCCAGGTTTCAATAGTACCCATGAGCAGTTCGCCCCGTGAGGCAAACTCACGGGCACCCTCCACGTTGTCGAGGAGCCATTTAATGCCTGTAGCCGAGAAGTTGGGGTCGATGAGTAAACCACTCTTCTGCATAACCATTTCTGCTTTTCCGTCAGCCCGTAGTTGACGACACAGTTCTGCACCACGGGTATCTTGCCAAACGACAGCATTCGCGATAGGTTTGCCAGTGGTTTTGTTCCAGACGACAACGGTCTCGCGTTGGTTGGTAATGGCTAACGAGAAGGTGTGGGGAACCAACGAATAATGCAGATCCACCTCAGCCATTAGTTTGCGGATGGCCTCTATTGTGTTTTGATAGATTTCCTCTGCGTCGTGCTCTACCCAACCTGTTTGGGGGTAGTATTGCTTGTGATCTACGTTGGTACGAGCCAGCAAACGGCATTCCTCATCGAACAGCAATGCTTTCGTCGAGGATGTGCTCTGGTCGATAGCGATAATGCGTTGTGCCATAGACTTATTGAATGAAATCAAGCGTACTCTTTACGATACCTTCTGCATCCATACCATAGTGGTGGAAGATTTCAGCGTTGGTACCATGAACGACGTTCTCGTCAGGAATACCAATGATACGAACAGGAACGGGATTTTCGCTGATAGTTTCGCAAACCATAGCGCCCAAACCACCATACTGCGAGTGCTCCTCGACGGTCACGATACGTCCGGTCTCCTTAGCTGCTTTCTTGATAGCATCCTCGTCGAAAGGCTTGAGCCATGAACAGTCGAGCACACGAGCGGAGATACCCTTCTCCTTCAACTGCAAACCAGCCTGCCATGCGTGGTAAACGGTTTCGCCAGTAGCTACGATAGTGACGTCCTTACCATCCAATATCTGAATGGCTTTTCCTACTTCGAAGTGGAAGTCGTCGTCAGCATAGACATCAGGCACAGCAGCACGACCCACACGAACGTAGCACGGCTTATTGAAATCAACCAGAAACTTCACGAGTTTCTTGGTGACGCGCCAGTCAGAAGGCAGACAAACAGTCATTCCTGGGAAGGTGCGCAGGGCTGCAATGTCGTGCAGCGAATGGTGGGTAGCACCCAGCGCTCCGTAAGCTACACCGCCTGATACGCCCAAGATAGTAACGGGATTCTCGCTATAAGCCAAATCGACTTTTACTTGTTCCAACGAACGGGCTACATAGAAGCAGGCGGGACCACAACAGAACACCTTTTTTCCACTATGTGCCAAACCAGCAGAGATACCCACCGCATCCTGCTCGGCAATGCCACACTCTACAAACTGTTCAGGCAATGCGTTGGCATAGTCGCCCAAGGTCACAGAACCACGAGCATCAGTGGTTACAGCAATAATATCTTTATCTTCACGTGCCAGTTCCAGCAACATGTCAGTAAACTGTTTTCTACATGCAATCATCTTCTTATCCCTCCAATCCTTTAATTCTTTCTTCTATTTCCTTTACAGCCTCTTTGCACTGCTCTTCGTTCAGCACACCATGATGCCACTTGGCAATGCCTTCCATGAACGAAACACCCTTGCCCTTCGTGGTGTTTGACACCAGCAGATGAGGCTTCTTGTTCGTATAATCGATAGCGTCGAAGATCTTTACGATATCCTCCATTGAATCGCCATTCATCTCAATAACGTCCCAACCAAAGGCACTCCAGCGTTCCTTCACAGAGTCGATGGGCATTACGTCCTCTGTATTTCCACTGATTTGCAGGTGGTTGCGGTCGATGATAGCCACTAGATTGTCAAGCTCATACTTATGACCAGCCATTGCAGCCTCGTAGATAGAGCCCTCGCCCTGTTCACCATCGCCCATCAGCACGTAAGTTTTCCAACTTTTCTTGTCCATTTTGGCAGCAATCGCCATACCTACGCCAATGCCCAGTCCGTGACCCAGTGCACCGCTGTTTACCTCAATACCAGGCACCTCAATCGTTGGGTGACCAGAGAGAATACTGCCAAACTTGCCCAGTGTGTCGAGCACTTCGGGTGCGAGAAATCCTTTTGCTTCCAACGTTACGTACAAAGCCTCTACGCAATGACCCTTCGACAACACGAAACGGTCTCTGTCTGTAGCCTTTGGCTCCTGAGGATTCAGTCCTTTCATCACATGGAAATACAATGCCGTCATTACATTCAGGCATGAAAGGTCGCCACCAATGTGGCCAGCCTTGGCGGCATATACCACCTCAACAAGACGCTTACGGTTCTTCTCCGCAAGCAATTCCAATTCTTTTACGTTCATCTTTTCTTTAGATATTTTATTATAAAGATGCACGAACGCGCGAAATGTCATCATCTTACCTCAATAATATTAGTATAAAATAATGTTATTTCTTTGTGTATTTAATCAAAAATGCGTACCTTTGTACGCAAATGTTTCATCCATACCTAAAATTATCATTATGAAGAAAATTTTTTTGTCCTTTCTGCTCTTGGCAGCAGTATCTGCAAATGCGCAGAACAACCCCGTGTTAACGATTGAAGGTGGTCAGGTGCAAGGCGTCTTGGCTGATGACCATCCTGATGTATTTGTCTATCGCGGCATCCCCTATGCTGCACCTCCCATCCGTGAGAACCGTTGGAAGGAACCTCAGCCCATTGTACCTTGGAAGGGTGTGAAGATCTGCGATACTTTTGGCCGTCCGAGTTATCAGGCAATCCAGTATACTGGGGGCTACTATACGGAGTGGGGCTATGGAAAGGAAGCAGCCTTCAGCGAGGACTGTCTGTATCTGAATGTCTGGACGAAGGCCCCTGGTCAGGTAAACAAGAAACTGCCTGTAGCCCTATGGATTCATGGTGGTGGCTATCGCGAGGGCTTCGGTTCTGAACCCGAGTTCGACGGACAGGAATGGGGTGCCAAGGATGTGGTGCTCGTCACCATCAACTACCGCTTAGGTGTATTTGGCTTCCTCGTACATCCTGCTTTGTCGGCAGAGAGCCCCCACAAGGTTTCTGGCAACTACGGTATCCTCGACCAGATTGAGGCGCTGAAATGGATTAAGAAGAATATCGCCCAGTTTGGTGGCGACCCCAATAACGTAACCATTTTCGGACAGAGTGCAGGTGGTGGCAGTGTTCGTACGTTGTGTGAGAGTCCGCTGGCCCGTGGTCTCTTCCATAAGGCAGTTATCATGAGTGCCCAAGGTCTTTCTATTCCCGATGCTAATGGCAATCCGATGGGTGGCCGTTACAGCGGTGGTTCGTTTGCTGATGCTGAAGCCAATGCCAAGAAGGTATTTGACTGGGCCGGCCTTACTGATTTGCAGAAGATGCGTCAGGCAAGTACTGAAACCGTCTTTGCGCTGAATACCCTCTACTACCAGATTGTTGAAGGTCAGCAGCAGGGCGGTGGGATGCCGTTTATGCGCAGGGGACTGCCCTTCATGCCCATGATTGACGGTTATGTCAGCCTTAAGAGTTTCGACGACGCTACTCGTGGGGGAACTCTCGCTGACGTACCTTATATGATTGGTTTCACCCTCAATGATATGGGCAATATGGCCCCCAATATTGCTGAGTTCTGTAAGGTGCGCCAGCAGAAGGGCGGTAAGGCTTGGGCTTATCAGTTTGCTCGTCCGTTGCCCGATGATGGTTCTCATCCTGAGGTGACACAACGTTTGAAAGGTGCCTTCCATTCCAGTGACCTCTGGTTTGTCTTTAAGTCGTTGAAGCATTGCTGGCGTCCTTGGACGAAGGGCGACTGGGACCTCTCAGAGAAGATGCTCACCGCATGGACCAACTTCGCCAAGTATAGTGATCCTAACGGCCCTAAGGGTGGCAATTGGGCTCCTTGTACAGAGAAGAATCCAAACTTTATGGTCTTCAAACTCAATGACCAGGATGCTGAGGCCTCTTTCTTCGGTCAGCCCGAAAAAGCTCCTCAACCTCAAGGTTTTGGCTTCCCTGGAAGATAAAAAGAGCAAAATTGTTTGGACTTGTTTTGAAGAGGGCGTCTATCTGTAGACGTCCTCTTTCTTCAACTGTACAACCTTGCCGAAACGGGCTAATGCTTTCATGTCTGTCAGCTTCTTGTCGCCAATGATAATCCACACGCGGTTGTTGTTGGGAGCAATCTTCTGCTGGTGGAACAGCACGATGTCCTGTGCAGAAACAGCAGGCAAAAGGCGGGCCATGTCAGCATTGGGATTAGTGCTGTAACCATTCATACGCTGATTGGCAACGTAACTGGCCATATCGCGGAAGGTGGGATAGTCGTTCTGAATATCGCTGATGACACTCTGTCGGGCAGCTTTGAGATTCTCTTCCTTCATCGGCATCTGACGCAACAGCGAGTCGATGGTGGTGAGAGCCTCCAACGTCTTGTCGGCTTGTGTACCAGTGGCTGTGATGTATCCCAAAGTCTCCTGTGGATGTTGGGCGAGGCTGGTAGTGATGCTCTTTCCGCCTGTGGAATAGGCCAGCGAACGGAATTCACGGACGTTCTGGAACAGGACTGACGACATACCGCCACCGAAGTATTCATCCCACAACTTCAATTTGGTACGTTGTTCTGCTGTAGGCAGGGCACTGATGGCATCGTAGCTGACGACATAGTTCTGTCGCGACTTAGGAACTTCGTAGAAGAAGACGGTAGGCTCCGAGTACTGTTGCAGGGGGCGGAAGGTGTCGACCTGCTTGCGGGTGCACTGAGCCAAGGGTAGGGCGTGTTGCGACTCAGCCACAACATACTCTAAAGCCTGACGACCGCAGTAGAACAGCTCGCAGTCATACTGCTGTAGGTCGCGGAAGAGACTGAGCAGTTCGTCGCTCTTCAGGGCCTTGATTTCCTTCTTCGACAGTTGGGTGAGGTAAGTCGACTTCTCACCATAGAGAATGCGCTCCAGCATTGGTCTCATAACGTCGTCCTTTTGTTTACCGAAGCTCTTGCGGTTTACCTTGTCAGCATCCTTGGCTTCATTGAGTGCCTCGTTGTCCCCCTTTGCATTCCTCAGGAAGTGGGCCAAGAGTTGCAATGAGGGCTTCAACTGACTATCTGGTCCAGTGAGGTTGATGCTGAAGGCGACGTCGCCAGGAACCACCTCCATCGTGGTGCCCATGTGTTGCCAGGCCTGCTCCAACTGCTGTTTCTTCAGCGAGTCAGTACCAATGGCATTCAGATAATCAGCCAACACCTTCAGTTTAGGAGTATGCAATTCACCATCCTTGTAGCGTAGCGTAAAGGTAAAGATGTCGTTGATGGGATTCTCCTTATAATATAAGGTGACGTGGTCATTCAGCTGTTTTGTAGTCACATCGTTTGCGAAATCAACGGTACGTATGGCAGTCTCCTTGACAGGCATCTGCTCCAACTGTTGGGCAAAAGCAGACTTCGCGTCCATGTTCTTTGGCGTGATGGGTTTGTAGCCAGGCTGCTTGATGGTCTCCTTGTCAGACGTACCGTATTTCTTCGATAGCGTGATGTGGTTTGCACTATAGTATTTCTTGGCGGCAGCAACGACATCTTCTTTCTTCAATTGTTTGATATGCGTAATCTTGTCCAGCACATCCTGCCAGGAATGGCCTTTGGCATAGGCGTCAATCATCAGCTGTGAACGACCGCTGATGGTTTCCAGTTCACGTTCAGCCGCCATCACCAACTCTTGTTTCAAGGCTTCCATCTGTTCAGTACTGAACTGTCCCTTCATCACCTTTTGCACCTGTTCCATGATGCGCTCTTCTGCGGTCTTCATCTTGCTCAGCAGTTTGGGTATAATCAGGATAGCAGATCCTCCGGCATCAGCAAAAGCCATACTGGTGGCCAAAGCCAGCATCACCTTATGTTCGTTCATCAGTGAGTCCAGCAGTCCTGCCTTACCATTCGACAGCAATGCGTTGGCTAAGTCCAAAGCATCGGCATCAGGTTCAAAGTCCGTTGGAGCCTTGAAGACTAACGCTTCTATTCCAATCAACGGAATAGGCAGCTTCACTTCGTATTTTTCGTTAGGCTGAATATCAGGCATGGGACTATATCCGCGCTTTGGCGCGGTTCCTGTCTGTACGCGTCCGAAGGTCTGCTCCAGCAGAGCAGTCAGTGTAGAATCTGGCATGATGTCGCCACAGAGGATGAGGCCCATGTTCGAAGCCACATAATATTTCTTATAGAAGGCCGCCATATCCGACAGGCGTGGGTTCTTCAGATTCTCCGTCGAACCAATGATAGGGTAGGCATAAGGCTGGGTCTTGAACACAGCACCCATTATCTTCTCCATAGCATCACCCATCCCGTCAGCGGAGCGGTTCTTCTCTTCGTAGACGTTTTCCAACTCTCCCTGAAAACCGCGAAATACAGGTGATATCAAGCGCTCCGAGTTGAGCCAGCACCATTGTTCCATATACTGTGGCAAGAACGAGTTAAAGTAGAACGTCTCGTCATAGCCCGTGCCTGCGTTCAGTCCGCTACCGCCGTATTTTGATATCAGACGATTGAACTCGTTGGGAATGACATAGTCGGATGCTTTCAGACTCAGTTCGTTGATATGCTGCTGAATCTTTGTGCGCTCAGTCTCATCATGTGTCTGCGACAACAGGTCGTACTGCGCCGAGATGCTGTCGAGCCAAGGCTTTTCTGCTTGATAGTCAATGGTACCAATACGGTCGGTACCCTTAAACATGATATGTTCGAAGTAGTGGGCAATACCCGTATTGGGACAGTCCTTGGCACCCGCCTTCACCACTACGGCACCAAAAACCTTCGGTTGCGAGTGGTCTTCGTTCAGCCATACGGTCATGCCGTTACTCAGTTTCAACTCCTTGACTTCCAGCTGTGCTTTGCTAACCAGACATGACAAAACACAAACCAATAGAAATGTAAATCGCTTCATAAGCTATAAAATGTTGATTTTCTGGGACAAAGGTAAGAAAAAACTGATAATAAAGAACAAAGAATTAAGAAATATTTCGTAATTTTGCACCGCAAAATGGAAAGAACGATTAAAAAGTAATAAGATTATGGCAAAGAAAGCATTATTGATGATTCTCGATGGTTGGGGAATCGGTAAGCATGGTAAGGGTGACGTGATTTTCAATACTCCCACTCCTTACCTCGATCTGTTAACAGCAACTTCAGCTCACTCTCAGCTGGCGGCTTCTGGTGAGGACGTTGGTCTGCCCGACGGACAGATGGGTAACTCTGAGGTGGGTCACCTGAACATCGGTGCTGGACGCATCGTGTATCAGGACCTCGTTAAGATCAATCGCGCCTGCAAGGACGGCTCTATCATGGAGAATCCGCAGGTGAAGGCTGCTTACACCTACGCCAAGGAGAACAACAAGAAGCTGCACCTGATGGGTCTGACCTCTGACGGTGGTGTGCACTCAAGCCTCGACCACCTGTTCAAGCTCATCGAGATTGGTAAGGCATACGGCCTGAAGAATCAGGTGTTTGTGCATTGCTATATGGACGGTCGTGATACCGACCCGCACTCTGGTAAGGGCTTTATCCAGCAGGTGAGCGATGTCTGCGCAGCTAATGATGCCGCTATCGCAAGTATTGTTGGTCGCTTCTATGCGATGGACCGCGACAAGCGTTGGGAGCGTGTAAAAGAGGGTTACGACCTGATTGTCAACGGTGTTGGTAAGCAGGCTACTGATATGGTGAAAGCTATGGAGGAGAGCTATGCTGATGGCGTAACCGACGAGTTCATCAAGCCTATCCACAATGCTTCCGTCAATGGTTGCATCGAAGAAGGCGACGTTGTTATCTTCATCAACTTCCGCAACGACCGTGCTAAGGAGATGACGATTGCGCTGACTCAGGAGGATATGCCTGAGCAGGGCATGAAGACCATCCCTGGTCTGCAGTACTACTGTATGACGCCATACGACGCCAACTTCAAGGGCGTTCACATCCTCTTCCCCAAGGAGAACGTAGAGGACACGCTTGGCGAGTATCTGAGCAAGAAGGGTAAGAAGCAGTTGCATACCGCTGAGACGGAGAAGTACGCTCACGTAACCTTCTTCTTCAATGGTGGTCGCGAGGCTCCTTACGAGGGTGAAGATCGTATTCTGGTTCCATCTCCAAAAGTAGCTACCTACGACCTGAAGCCTGAGATGAGCGCCTACGAGGTGAAAGATAAGCTGGTAGCGGCCATCAACGAAGCTAAATACGACTTCATCGTGGTGAACTTCGCTAATGGTGATATGGTAGGTCATACGGGTATCTACAACGCTATCGCCAAGGCTGTCTGGGCTGTTGACAACTGTGTGAAGGAAGTCATCGAGGCTGCTAAGGCTAACGACTATGAGGCTATCATCATTGCTGACCACGGCAATGCTGATAACGCCATCAACCCTGACGGCACGCCTAACACCGCTCACTCGCTGAACCCCGTGCCTTTCATCTATGTAACCAACAACAACTCGGCTACAGTGAAGGACGGTCGTCTGGCTGACGTGGCTCCCTCAATCCTGCACATCATGGGATTGGAGCAGCCTGCCGATATGACAGGTGAGAACCTGATTACTGACTAAAGTGCAAAGAGCCTAAGATATAGTGTCATACTAAAGGCTCTCTACTATCATACTAAACACCCTCTAGTGTCATACTGGAGGGTGTTTAACATTTATGTGGCAGTGGTTTAGAAACTGCGGAGCCAGGCTTTCAGTTCGAGCATCATTTCGAAGTGGTAGGGGAACGACTGACGGATGCCAAAACCATGCCCGCCAGAAGGATAGATGTACATAGCAGTAGAAACGCCATTCGTATAAAGTTGCTCGTAATAGCCGAGGCTATTGATAGGAGGAACGGCTTTGTCGTCATTGGCCAAAGCCAGAAAACAGCGTGGAGTATGTTTGTTGATATGTTTCTCGTTGCAGTATTCGTTAATCAGTTTCTGCTTGGCGTCCTTGCCTAAGAGATTGTCGCGCGAACCCTGATGGGTGACACCTCGTTCCATCGAGATGACGGGATAGAAGAGAATCTGGAAGTTGGGCATAGCGTCACTGGTAGCATGGGTGGCAACGGTAGAGGCCAGATGACCACCAGCCGAGAAGCCCATGATGCCTACGTCGTTGGGGTTGATGTGCCACGCTTCGGCATTGCGGCGAACCAGTCGCATAGCCTCTTCGGCATCCTCGGCAGGGACGGTATAGTGGCCGTGAGGCATACGGTACTTCAGCACGATGAGGGCAATACCCTGCTCGTTGAAGAATGGAGCCCAGTCAAATCCTTCGTGTTGCATAGCCAGATGGCTGTAACCGCCACCAGGACAACAGACGATGGCTCGGCCTGTTGCTTTTTTCTCGTCTGGCAGGAAGATAGTGACTTTCGCCATATCTTCTGCATCATCATTACTAGTATGTGGGCCTTCTGGCCACAGATTCATCTCTGTACCCTTCTGGGCAGATGCCATTATCGATACGAACATCATAAGGAAAAACAGTACTTTTTTCATAATTATTGGGTTTATTGTTTGCAAAGGTAATAAAAAAATCGTATCTTTGCGGCATTAAACACGTAAAAACTTTAGGACTATGAATAAAAAGATGCTTTCTTTGGCGCTGATGACGGCAATAGCCGTTGGTGCGCAGGCAAAAGTGAAGCTGCCCCACCTGGTCAGCGACAACATGGTGATTCAACAACAGTCGGACGTTCGTCTGTGGGGCTGGGCAAAGCCAGGTAAGACGGTCGTTGCCACTACCTCGTGGAGCAACGAACGCTCTGAGGCGAAGGTCGACAAGGACGGTCGCTGGTTGCTGACAGTGAAGTCGCCCAAGGCTAGTTACGAGCCGTTGCACATCACCTTCTACGACGGAGAGAGTGCAGTGACCATCAAGAACGTCCTCGCGGGCGAGGTATGGGTGTGCGCTGGCCAGTCGAATATGGAGATGCCTGTCAAGGGCTTTGGCAACTGTCCTGTGCTGAACTATAACCAGGAGGTACTGTCGTGTGCTGGCAAGTGTCAGGTGCGTTCTGCCAAGATTCCCAGCATCATGCGAATGACACCTCAGGAGGATGCTGACACCCAGTGGCGCGAGTGTTCGCCACAGACGGTCAGCGAGTTCTCGGCAACGGGCTATTTCTTTGCGAAGGTGATGAACCAGGCGCTCGACATCCCCATTGGACTCATCGAGGCCAACAAGGGCGGCTCGCGAGTAGAAAGCTGGCTGACGAAGGAGAATCTGGAGAAATACACCAAGGAACCTACGGACACGACGGGTATCGTCAATTTCAAGAAGGAGTATGACTACCTTCGTGGGCTGGTGTGGGGCAACGGCACGTTTAACCCCATCCTGAACTATACGGTCAAGGGAATTATTTACTATCAGGGCTGTTCGAATGTGGGCGATCCTGGCAATCAGTATTCTGAGCGTCTGAAGCTGCTTGTCGATCAATGGCGCGCGCAGTTTAAACTGGGTGAGATTCCATTTTATTTCGTGCAGATTGCACCTTATGCCTACGACGGTGACGATGTAAATGGCCTGAGCGGTGCATTGTTGCGCGAACAGCAGTTCCGTGCATCGCAGATCATTCCCAATAGCGGACTGGTATGTATCAACGACGCAGTCTATCCCTACGAGCCTTTACAGATTCATCCTGCCCAGAAGCAGAAGGTGGGCGAACGATTGGCATTTCTCGCGCTGAACAAGACCTACGGTTTCAGCACGATTATCTGCGAGAGTCCGTCGTTTAAGGAGATGAACATCAAGGACGACAAGGTCATGATTCACTTCAACAACGAGTGTGGAGGCATGAGTCGCTTTACGGATATTCAGGGCTTCGAGATTGCTGGGGCTGACCGTGTGTTCCATCCTGCCAAGGCTGAGCATTTCTGGCAACCTGGTGGCGGTGCTTGGGACGAGTGTTTCGTCATCAGCAGTCCTGAGGTGAAGCAACCTGTTGCCGTTCGTTACTGTTTCCGCAACTTCCTGTTGGGCAATTTAGGCAATGCCGGAGGCCTGCCCCTGTTCCCCTTCCGCACAGACAATTGGGAAAGGTAAAGTCCTTAAGTCCTGTAGTCCTTGCTAAAATAGGTAAAAAGTATGGAGCATCCTTTAGAGATATTCAAGTACTGTCCCGTTTGTGGCAGTGAGCATTTTGAAGTACACAACTTCAAGAGCAAGAAGTGTTGTGACTGTGGGTTCACGTACTATGCCAACCCCTGTTCCGCAACGGCAGCATTCATCGTCAACGACAATGATGAGATGTTGGTCGTCCGTCGCGCCAAGGAACCAGCCAAGGGAACGCTCGACCTGCCTGGCGGATTCGTCGATATGGGTGAAACGGTGGAAGAGGGTATGGTTCGTGAAATCAAGGAGGAGACAGGGCTCGACATCACGAACATCCAGTATCTCTTCTCGTCGCCCAACGTCTACGTCTATAGCGGTATGGGCGTCCACACGCTCGATATGGATTACTTGGCTCGTGTGCACGGCTCCGTCCCTGCCATCAAAGCCGCTGACGACGCCGCTGAGGCTATTTGGATTCCCATCGCCCAAGTTAATCCTGCCGAGTTCGGCCTAACCAGCATCCGCAATGCCGTCATCCGCTTCCTAAAGGAATATAAACATTAGGCGGGCGCTGTATGAATAGCGCCCGCCCTGGAAGGTTAATAAAAGATTCGGAAGTGTTATTTATTCCAATGTGAAGTTGTTTATTCACCAACGACAATGACGCAACGGTTCTTGTCGTTCTCGTCGTAGGGCTGAACGGTATCGCCGAACGATTCAACAGTCATACGGCTAGCGTCAACGCCTTTCTCCTGCAGGGCCTTGGCCACCTTTTCAGCACGAGCCTTGGCATAGCCTACGTTGATGCGGGGATTGCCCGTACCGCGGTCGGCATAACCCTTGATGCTGATACCCTTCTGCGGATATTTGTTGCACCAGCTGACGATGCGGTTCAGTATAGCGTCGGGGTCGGGATCGCTGAGGCGGATGTTGTAGAAGAATACTTCTTTCAGCGGCTCGTCCTTCACCACAGGCTTGGGCTCGGGTTTGGGCTCGGGCTTCACGACGGGCTTGGGAGCGGGAGGAGGAGCAGGAGCCTCGTAGACGGGCTCTGGCTCGGGTTCTACAACCTTCTTCTGTGGCTGGCCGAACTTAAAGGTTAGGCCGAGGAGGGCTGACAGCTGGAAGTCAGGGTTGAAGTTGCGCTTCAGGTTAAACTCGTCGTTCTTCATGTTGCCGTCGATTTCGAGGCCGATGGCAAAATTCTTGCTGACGTTGAAGTTGAACTGCGTACCCAATCGCATATTATAACAGCTCTGCTTAGTGCCGCAGAGATCGGGATTGGGATTCATGGTCAGTGCATCATTCCGCTCGTTGAACTCGTCGAAATCCCAGCCATAGTTAACACCAAAACCTAACAGCATTACCCAGTCGAATACGTCGCAAGTACGACGGGGATTGATGATGTTGGTCATGTTCATCAGCAGGTCGAGGTCACCAGTGATAGCCTTGAACTTGTAGTCGTCAGAAAGCTTGGAATTCAGGCTTATGCCGGGGATGGCGCCCTTGATTTCCCAGCCTTGTACATGAAGACGTGCACCAACCTTTGAGTTGAAGTAACGACCAAAAGAGAGTGCCACTTGTGGCGTGATGAGCTTATTGAATTTATAGTTAGTGAACGTACCCTGCGCACCACCTTGCACGGTAATGAAGTTGTAAGGATAGTTATCCTCTACCGTCTGTGCCTGCGCTGCGGTGGACACTCCGAAAAGGAGTGCCACAGCAACGAGGATATTCTTGTAATGTTTCATAATCCTAAATCTTTAATTGGTTCTGAATTACTGCTTGGTAATCACAACTTTGTTGTTACCGGCATAGCTGATGTAGAGCTGGAACTTGTAGGTTCCTGCGTCGATGTTCAGGTTGCTGCCATCCTGGCTCAGGTCAGTCTCCGTACCACCCCAGTTGATAGCCCAATCGTGGTTAGCACGGAACTTGTATTCGCCAGAAACGGCATCCGTCGTCACCTCCCAACAACCCTCGGCGGTGTTGTAGGTCATTTCCAAGTCTTCACCCCAGCCATTGAAGCCACCAATCATGCTGATGCTTTCAATCTTCAGCAAGTTATAGGTCATGCCAGCAACGTCGAGGTTGATCTGATAGAAGCCTGCACCTGGGTCGGGACAGTTCGGACCACCGCCATCGGTCAGCGTACCACTCATGGTTGTACCGTTGATATACTCCAAGTCGTTGTCCCAGTTGTCCTTGTTGGGCTTGAACTTGAACTCACCGTCCAGCCAGTAGTATCCCTGATATTGTCCGCTACCGTTGCCTGCCAACTGGTGATTGGTGCTCCAGCCGCCTTCATTACCTATTTCATAGAAGAAGTCGGGATAGCCGCTATCTTCCTTGACGGTGCAGTGAGCAGGACCATCACCGTTGATGAAGAAACGGATGATGTAAGCTCCGTCGGTAGCGAGCTGCAGGTTGGCTCCGTTGTGTTCGAGGTTCTCCATCGTACCACCCCAGTTGATGCCCCAGTCGTGGTTCATGCGGAACTTGTACTCGCCGGCATTGAGTGTCTCGCGAGCCTCCCAGCACTTGAAGTTCTCATTGTACGTCATGTCAATGTCAGTGTCCCAAGAACCACGGACGGAACCGATGATGCTGATGGAGTTGACAGCCGTAATCTTATAGGTCATCTCCTTCAGGTCAACCTGTACCAGATAGAAGCCTGCTGCCACGCCGTCAATGTTAGGACCGCCATCGGTAGTCAGTGTGCCACCGGTAGCATCGCCAGAGGCTTTCTCCCAGTCACCATCCCAATTGTCCTTGTTGGGCTTGAACTTAAACTCGCCGTCCAACCAGATGATGGCTTCATACTGTCCGAGACCATTGCCATAGAGGGGATGAGGCTCACTCCAGCCGCTCTCGTTACCAATCTCGTAGATGACCTCGTTGAAGCCAACGGGCGCATAAGACCAAGTCTGGTCAAGCATATTGAAGGTGAGGTCGTAGAACAATGCGTCGGGGTCGGCTGTGATGACCATATTACCGCCAGCGTTGTCGTAGTTGAACTTACCCTCTTCTTCGGCTGCTGCCAGACAGCCGCTCCAGTCGCCGCCAAGACCACTCTCAGGAGTCATCTTGAACTCGATGTTGCTTCCGTCCTCGGGAGCAGGGATACGCAGCTTGAAGGTCGGGTTCTCGTACGGATCGCTACCATCGTTGGTCAACTTATACGTCGTGTCGGTGTTGTCCCAGCCATTGATTGTACCTGTGAGGTAGTAGGCAGTCTCAATGTTAGGAGCCTGCGGAATGGCCGTGATATGGAACATGTCAGATGTAATCTTGACAGTGGTACCGCCATTGGTGAGCCACGTACTGACCGTAGCCTCAATAGTGCGCTCAACAGGACGACGGCCAAAATGGCTTGCGATATAGTTCTGCAACTCAGCAGCAGACATCATTCCCCCAAGAGTAATGTCGTAATTAGCGTCACCACCCAGTGTGATTTCGTAGGCCGAAGGCTTGAAGTTGGGGTCTTCTGATGTCGGAGCGGTAATATTGCATACCTTTATCAATTCGGCAGTTACGTTGTTTAAGTCGATAACGCCTACCGTAGAGACGCTGCCGTCACCAAAGGCAACCGTTTCAGGCTGCGGTACAACCTGAGGACTCAGCCAGTCTTTGTAGTCGTCGGTGCAAGCTGCTACCGACGCTACAAATGCTATCAATGATAATATTTTCTTAATCATAATTGTATTCCTTATTGATTATTGTTTGATGAAACGGATGTAACCCGTGATATCGTTGAAGATAATCATATACTTGCCTGCCTCGGGGAGTACCAGGTTCGGACCATTGCCCACACCATAGACGTACATGCCTTCAGAATAGTCGACGAATGCACCACCCTTGTTGAAGTCCCAAGAGTTGGCCTGCTTGATCTTTACCTCGTCGCCGGCAGCAAAGTCGTAAGTGATATACCAGTCGTGGTTCTCCCAACCAGTCGAGCACGCTGTCATTGGAGTATCGCTCCAGCCGTTGAACGAACCGGAGATAGCCATACCGTCATAGACAGGAGCAGCGCCGTCGTACTTCTCAATAGTCAGGGCTGTGGTGTTCTCCTTGTCACCAACCTTGGCCAACTCTGCGGTGTTCAGCGTAATCTTGTAAAGACCGGGCTCGCTGACAGTGATATTGCCGGAGCCACCATCGTTCTTCACGTAGCCACCGTCGTTCTGACCAATTTGCGTTGCCCAGCCGTCGTCCATAGAGCCACGAAGTTTGAAGCCGTTTCCGCCAAGATAGCCAATCCACTGGATTTCGCCCTGACCGGTCTTCTTGTCGTATTCACAACTCTCAATGGTTTGCATTGGGATGACACACTTGGCAATATCGCCGCCCCAAGAGCCGTCGGCAATGTCGGCACCGATGAGCCACCAGATTTCAGGATCAGCATTCTTCAGTACAATATAATATGGAACAGTACTGATAGTGATAACATTAGAATAGATGACGTCATATTCGTTGAACGAAGCGTCGCGGATAGCCGACTTAACACGGAACGACACAGGCTGTTGTGCTGGCATCGTCGACTCTGACCATCCAAAAAACTCTACGAGTGAACGGTTCAGACTCTGAGTGCTAACTTCCACACCCTTGCCGCTACTATATGTTTCGTTGATAGTGAAGAAGTCTGCACCCGAATTGTCTTCAGCGTTTGCGTTGAATTCTTGGTTGAAGGTGCCAGTTGGTGATACCTGGATAGTGTACGTTGGCACAACGGGAGCATTGAAATTATTATAGGGAGTAGGCTGCGACCAAGATAGTACAAGAGGAGTCTCTGTTTTCTCTAAGTCCAAGTCGACTTTACCGTCAAAGGATGGCTGTAGGTAGATCTCGAACGCTGTTGGTTGAGTCAGTGTGGGATTCGACTCGTTGTCGTCCTTACAGGATGTAAAGAGCGACAGACCCACGGCAGCCAGCAGGATTGTTGATTTGAATATTGTCTTCATAATTATCAATTTTCAATTATCAATTTTCAATTATTTAATAGCCGGGGTTCTGCTTCAATTTGGGATTAGCATTGACATCCTCAGCGGGAAGTGCGAAGATGTTGAGGTACTCGGCAAAACCTGCGCCGTTAGGAGAATGAGCCTTCCAGTCCCAAAGGAACTGTCCGCTCTTGTCACCACCGAAATATCCATAACGGATCAAGTCGGTACGACGGAAGCCTTCATAGTATAGTTCACGGGAACGCTCGTCGAGAATCTGATCTACAGAATAGCTGTCCTTTGTAGTGGTATGGGCACGCTGGCGGAGAGCATTGATGTAATTTGCTCCTGCACTGGTGGTCGTACCGCCATTGATACGGGCATCAGCCTCAGCTGCGATAAGGTAAGCTTCCGCAGCACGCATCAGGAAGAAGTCTGTGTCGGGGAACTGAGAGTTGTGAGGAGAGCCACTGCCAGCGTAGGTATTGCGGTACTTGCCTACAGAATAACCAGAGGTGAATTCCGTAGGAGTGCTCACTACAAGCTCACGGTCAATGCCGAAGAATAGGGCGCGGTCGTCACCGGCAGCTGTAGCCATCTCTTGAATTGAGGACTGAGGTGCGTTACCGTTGGGGAAGAATTTGGCAATGAGCTGGCTGCGAGCGCGGTTACCTGCCCAGAACTCACTAGTGCCATAGTTCTTTTCTGTATCCATATCGGCCTTCCAAGTAGAAGCCATCAGGAAAAGAGAAGTACACCATGCTGTGGTTTTCACACCGTCCTGAAGGATAGGAAGAATAGCCTCCACGGAAGCTCCGTTGCTACCGTTGTCACCCATAAAGAGCATCTGGTAGGCACTCCAGCCGTTTCTGCCGTTGGTCCACAGCTTATGAGGACCGTTGATGACCTTCTCGGCATACTCCTTGGCATCGTTCCAACGAGCTGTTCCCGTATAGACTTCAGCATTCAGGTACATACGGGCCAGCAGCAGATTGGCAGCATCCTGGTCTGCACGTCCATAACCATTGTCAGTGTCCTTGCGGCCAGCAGGCTCCATCATCTGTCCCTTCACTTCAAGCAGTTCCTGTTCAATCCATTTGAAAAGATCAGCGCGCTGAATCTGCTCAGGAGAAGTCGACATCAGGGCTGTGGCGAAAGGAACATTGCCGAAGCAGTCCATCAGGTGGTAATAGTAGAGAGCGCGTAGGAAACGGACCTCTGCTGTGCGAGTAGCATCTACACCGGCGCAGACCTCCAAATAGTGGTTGCAGTAAGCGATACCAGTGTAGAGACGATAATAGAATCCCTGTAACATCGGGTGTCTGGCACCCCACTCGTTAAAGTTGAAGTCAGGAATACCAGGGTCACCCCAAGCGCAAATAGCCTCGTCGGTGGTGAGCTCGTTGGCATTGAATAATTGGCGCACGAAACCGGCAGTACCTCCATCAAGACCATCGATGTCGCAGTCTCCGTTTGCACCTGTCTGTCCTTGCAAGGCCATGTTGGCATAGCACTTGGTGAAAAGAGCCGGCTCATCGGCAACCATCGTCGAACTGGGATCGATAGGTGTCACGTCCAGATCTTTTGTGCAAGAACTCAGTCCTACTACAGCAAAAACAATGGCTGCAGCGGGAATCATATTTTTGATATATCTTAAGTTCATAATCATATTTCTTTTTACTTATTAACCAATTACTTTTTCAACCTTTCTTTAGAAGTTGAGGTTCAAACCAACCTGAACGGTGAAAGGACGGGGATACATATTGTTGTCAATACCACCCTCTACCTCAGGATCGATACCCTTGTACTTGGTGATGGTAAATACGTTGGTTGCTGAGGCGTAGATACGTCCGCTGAGACCATTGTAGTTGCCACCATTGAAGAGACCGTCGAAAGAGTAACCCAGTGTGATGTTGTCACACTTCAGGAAAGAAGCATTGTGCACGAAATAGTCAGAGAGCGCATGGTCATAGGTAGACCAGTTGCGCTGCACAGCACCGGGGATTACATTCTGCAAGTAGTTGAATGACGAGTCGAAACGCTTGGAAACATTATTGTAACCAGCTTCCTTGTCCCAAAACACGTAGTTGTCGAAGTTGGCACGCAGACCGAAACCGAAGTCCCAGTTCTTATACTGTAAGCGTGAACTCAAACCAGCAATGTAAGGAGCTGCAGGACTCTTGTAGAAGTAACGGTCGGAATCGTTGATGACTCCATCGGCATTGCGGTCCACATAAACACCTTCGAGTGGCAGACCACTTTCGTCGTAAACCTGCTGATATACATAGAATGAACGGGCAGGATAGCCTACGGAGTGAGCCTGACATTTATTACCCGTACCTGAAGAAATACCACCAGTCATTACGATAGATGACTCACCGGTGAGTTCTGTAATCTCGTTCTTGTTATAGGTGAAGTTTGTGCTCACTTCCCACTGCCAGTCTGTGGTCTGGATGGGACGTACGGTCAGAGAAACCTCAATACCATTGTTCTTCAAAGAACCGATGTTAGAACGAACCATGTTACGGAAGTTAGAACCGGCAGAAACGGATGCATCGTTAATCAGGTCAGTGGTCTTGCGATAATAGTAATCAACGCTACCGCTGATACGATTGTTGAAGAAACTGAAATCAAGACCAGCGTTCCATGTTGTGGTAGTCTCCCACTTCAGGTCCTGATTGTAGGCATCAGGACGGTAGAGCAGACCATCGTCGTTAATGCCAATCAACGGATAGCGACCATCGACGTTAGTGAGATTGGCATTATAGGAAGCAAAGTAGTTGTAGTTACCGATATCCTCCTGCTGACCAGTCTTACCCCAGCCGAGACGGAGTTTCAATTCGTAAATCCACTTGATGTTTTTCAAGAAAGCTTCCTCGTTGATTTTCCAACCGAGTGCCACAGAGGGGAATGTTGCCCAGTGCTCCTTGAAGCGGCTGGAACCGTCACGACGGACAGTGGCTGTCAGCATGTAGCGATCAAAGGCAATATAATTGGCTCGACCGAAGAAGCTGACAAGATAGTTTTCTGACTTCCATACCTTTGACTCTTCTTTGTATGGCTTACCTGCAGCAGGTTCTGTGGTACCGTCTTCGTGGGTAATGACCTGTTGGGTGGTCAGCGGGTAAAGGCCTGCATAATGACTGTCGCCCTGATACTTTGTATGGCTCCACTCATAACCGACCATGATGTCGAAGTGCTGGGTCTTGAGGAAATCCTTGTAGTACTGTGCATAGGCAGAGAAGGTGAGATTGTATTTCTTCTCGTAGGTATAGCCGCTGTTTCCATAGTAGAAGTTTGATGGTCCCCAAGGAGCATAGTCTGTGTCCTGTGTGCCATTGGCCCAGTCGCCACTGGCATTGGCATGCAGGCGGAGATCCTCGAAGCCATGAATCTGATAGTCAACCTCTACGTTACCCATATAGTCGTAGGAATTGGCGCGGTCGTTCTTCTCGTAAAGGCGAGAGAGCGGATTGGCAACGGTGTTGCGGTTCCACATAGTGGGGTAGGTAGGATCCATGAGTGAAGCACCGCTGTCGAGCCACTGCCAGTAGCCGCGATAGTTGGCGTACTGGGCGTCAGACGAGTAGGGGTAATGTGTGGGATCCATGCGTGTAGCATCACCGATGGCATCACCGTTGGCATAACGGTTGTGGGCATACATGAACTTACCGTTGATGTTGAACTTCAGGTGATCGTCGAGCAATGACGGATTCAGTGTCAAACTGGCGGTGGTACGCTGGAAGTTTGAGGTCTTCAGAATACCGTTCTGGTCGGTGTAACCTACACTGAGACGATAAGGCATGTTCTTCAGACCGCCCTGAATGGTAACGCTGTGATCCGTAGAGACAGCGGGATGGAAGATTTCGTCCTGCCAGTCGGTGTTGCCAAAGTTCAACAGGCTTGCTGCTTCAGAATCTGCACCATAATAATCTATAATGAATTTGCGATACTCGTAACCATCAAGCACGTCGAGGGTCTTTTTCTTTACAGAGTAAGAAACGTTACCGCTATAGCTCACCTTCGGAGCCATGCCGGAACGACCCTTCTTCGTAGTGATGATGATAACACCGTTAGAACCACGGCTACCATAAATAGCAGTAGCTGAAGCATCCTTCAGCACGGTGAACGACTCGATATCGTTCGGGTTGACCATCGAGAGGGCGTTAGAGGCACCCTTGATGCCTTGATGGTCCATGGCCAGACCGTCGATAACTATCAACGGGTCATTAGAAGCGTTCAGCGACGAACCACCACGAATACGGATAGTGGCACCGCCGCCAGGAGTACCGCCGCCATTGGTGACGTTTACACCGGCAATTTTACCCTGGATCATGTCCTGGGCACTGACAATCATACCATGGTTCTTTTCATCGGGCTTCATAGCCGTCACAGAACCAGTAAGGTCGTTCTTACGGGCAACACCGTAACCAATGACGACAACCTCGTTCAACAGTGCTGCGTCGTCCTCAAGGAGAACGACTACGTTAGGAGCAGCCTTGACAGTTGCTGTCTGATAACCGATGTAGCTGACGGTGATGTCAGCGCCTTGATTGGCTTTCAAGGTGAAATTACCATCGAAGTCGGTGACTGTAGCAGTTTGTGTGTTTGCTACACGTACGGTGGCTCCAATGATGGGTTCACCCAGAGCATCTTTAACATGGCCTTTCACGTCTATTTGCGCAAAGGCTCCCACCGATAGGAATAGTCCTAACATAAGGACGAGCATCCTAAACGGAATCTTAATGTTTACCTGCTTCATCATTTAATTTTTAAAGTTAGTATACTATTTTAAGTTCACAATAAACAGAGAGAATTGATTTAAATCAAGCGCAAAGGTAAGAATTATTTCAGTTCGTTGATACTTTTTTTTAAATAAATGCGTTATATAGTTAATGCAAACGTTTGCATTGACGTTTATTAATAAATAGATAAGGTAAAGGTCCAACGAATGAAACTTTTCGATAACTTTGCACGCAGAAGCGTGCTAAAACGCAAATAAATGCTGAAAACCTGATGAAAGAAAAGACGCCATTGACAATGAAGGACATAGCCCGCGAGTTTGGTATTAGCGTGGCAACAGTGTCTCGTGCATTGAAGGATTCGCCCCGTATATCAGCAGAACGCAGGGCGGCCATTCAGCAGTATGCACGTGAGCATAACTTTACACCCAACGTCATTGCCGAGTCGTTGCGCTTTTCGCGAATACAGCCCATCAAGGTGATAGGTGTCATTATTCCCGAGTTTACCCATTTCTATTTTATGTCTGTTTTGTCTGGCATTGAAGAGGAGGCACAGGCTCGCGGCTATCGTATCATGGTGGCACAGAGTGATGAGAAATATGAGCGTGAGGTGCGTATCTGCCAGTCGTTCTATGAGAATAAGGTATGTGGCATCATTGTTTCGCAGGCAAAGGATACGCAGAAATACGACCATTTCCAGAAACTGATGGACGCAGGTGTTCCGTTGGTATTTTATGATAGAATATGTACGGGCGTGAATGCCAGCCGTGTGGTAGTTGACGACTACATGGGTGCATTCAATGCGGTTACCTATTTGATAGAAACAGGTTGCAAGCGCATTGCCTTTTATGGGTCGGCGCCTACGTTGGAGATTTCAAAAAATCGTTTTAATGGTTATAAGGATGCCTTGTTGAAACACGGGTTGGAATATGACGAGACCATTACCCGTATCTGTGACAACCGTGCTGACGCTGAGGCTATTACGCCAGAACTGTTGCAACAAGAACCTCGGCCAGACGGATTCTTTGCCGTCAACGATGACACGGCTATCGGTATCTTGTATACAGCAAAGCGTATGGGTTTGAAAGTACCACAGGATGTTTCAATCTGTGGTTTTACCAATGGACAGCGTGCTGTGGCCTGCGACCCGATGCTGACTACTGTTGAACAACGTGGTGTCAAGGTTGGTGAAGAGGCTGCAGACATCCTGATTGGTCATGTGGAGGGAACTATTCCCTTGGATAGGGCTGAGCGTCGTATCGTCCGCACCAGACTGATTATAAGAGGAACAACAAAATAAGATAATATATGAAACAAAAACCTAATTTACCGTTTTGGAGTCTCTGGAACCTGAGTTTCGGCTTCTTTGGTGTTCAGATTGCATACGCCTTGCAGTCTGCTAACATTTCCCGTATTTTTGCCACGTTGGGCGCAGATCCGCACAACTTGAGCTACTTCTGGATACTGCCCCCGTTGATGGGTATCTTGGTACAGCCCATTGTGGGAACGTTGAGTGACAAGACATGGACACGCTTCGGGCGTCGTATACCTTATTTATTTATAGGAGCTACAGTAGCTGTACTGGTGATGTGTCTGCTGCCAAATGCCGGTTCGTTGGGATTGACGGTGGGTGCTGCCATGTTGTTCGGACTGATAGCTCTGATGTTCCTTGATACCAGCATCAATATGGCTATGCAGCCGTTCAAAATGCTGGTAGGCGATATGGTCAATGAGGGACAGAAAGCCAAAGCCTACTCTATCCAGTCGTTCCTCTGCAATGCTGGTTCGGTGGCAGGCTACTTGTTCCCATTTATCTTTACCTTTATCGGCATCAGCAATGTGGCTGAGAAAGGTGTGGTTCCCGACAGCGTCATCTGGTCGTTCTATATCGGTGCTGCCATTCTGATTGGCTGTGTGGTTTATACCACCTCGAAGGTCAAAGAGTGGAATCCACAGGAATATAACGAATACAATCCTGTATCAGAGGAGAAAGAAAGTTCGCAACGCCACACTCTGACCGAGGTCAGAGAAAGTGCCAACTGGATTACCCTCCTGAAGAATGCTCCTTCTACCTTCTGGAAGGTCGGACTCGTGCAGTTCTTCTGCTGGGCAGCATTCCTGTATATGTGGAACTACACGACGGGTGCTATCGCTGAGACCGTATGGAACACGACCGATCCTGCCAGTGAGGATTTCCAGGCTGCAGGTAACTGGGTGGGCGTGCTCTTTGCCGTGCAGGCTGTGGGTTCTGTCGTTTGGGCGACTCTGTTGCCTCAGTTTAAGAATACGAAGGTTGCATACGCGGTAAGCCTCTTGTTAGGTGCAGTCGGTTTTGCAATGGTACCGTTCCTTCACGACCAATATCTACAGTTCATTCCATTCCTGCTCATTGGCTGTGCGTGGGCTGCTATGCTGGCAATGCCGTTTACGTTTGTCACCAATGCACTGCAGGGTTATGGTCACATGGGAGCCTATCTGGGTTTGTTCAATGGAACTATTTGTATTCCGCAGATTGTCGCCGCCCTCTGTGGTGGTGTTGTCCTCTCGCTGATAGGTAGTCATCAGTCGTCTATGATGCTGGTGGCAGCAGTCCTGTTGGTAGTAGGTGGAGCTTGTGTGACAGTGATTAAAGATCATAACGTGCAATCGGTTGCATAAAAGGATTCGACATAGTTAACAATTAAAGATAATACGCTTATGAAAATCTTATTTAACGTAGAATATCACACAACTTTTGGCGAGAATTTGGTGTTAAATATTTTGCCCGAGAAAGAAGGTGGTAAAGTGTCGCAGCATAAGATGACGACGCTCGATGGTGAGCACTGGTTTGCGGAAATAAGAAAAGAGACAAAACCTGGTTCGTTCATTGATTATTATTATAGTCTTATGCGTGGCGACCAAGAAGCTCGCCACGAGTGGATGGTAGAACCCCATCGTCTGGAATTTGCTGCTACGAAGGCAGTGCGTTATGTGGTCTATGACCACTGGATTGATATCCCTGAGGATGCCTACATGTATAGTTCAGCCTTTACGGAGTGTGTGGCGGCTCGCAAACGTGCGCTTAGCACGAAGTCCGAATATCAGCGTACTATCCGCCTGAAGGTTCGTGCACCACAGTTGAGAATGGGCGAAAAACTCGCTATTGTGGGTGAGTCGGAATCGCTAGGTGCTTGGAATCCCTTAAAGGCGATTGTCATGGATGAGCATGAATATAACGAATGGGCCGTCTCGCTGGACGCCTCACGACTGCCTTATGGTCGTTTTGAGTTTAAATTCATGATCATTGGCAACGAGACCGATTCTCCGATGTGGGAACCTGGTGCTAATCGGTCTATTGAAATCCTAGAGATGGATGCCAACGAAGTGGTGGTTTATGAATTGCCACAGGCCTATTTCACCATTTATCCATGGAAGGGTGCTGGCACGGTAGTGCCCATCTTCTCCTTGCGTAGTGAGGGCTCTTTCGGTGTGGGTGACTTTGGCGACCTGAAGATGATGATTGACTGGGTGTCGAAAACGGAACAGCGCTTCTTGCAGGTGTTGCCCATCAATGATACCAATATCACTCATACTTGGCAGGACAGCTATCCCTATAACTCCATCAGCATCTATGCCCTGCATCCACAATATACCGATTTCCGACAGTTACCAGAAATAAAGGATAAGGAGAAGAAAGAAAAATTCGAGCAGTTACGTCAGGAATTGAATGCCCTGTCGCAGATTGACTACGAACGGATGTTTACTGCCAAGATGGACTATCTGCATGAATTGTTTGCACAGGAGTGGGCTACGGTGAAACGCCGTGCTTCTTACAAGGAGTTCTTTGAGGAAAACAAAGCGTGGCTCGCACCTTATGCTGAGTTCTGCTACTATCGTGACCTCTATGGTACAGCAACCTTCTCTGAATGGCCCAAGCCGCTGGCAAAGCCAGACAAGAACATAACCGATTTCTGGTGCTATGTGCAGTATAACCTCGATCAGCAGATGCGTGCTGCTCACGATTATGCCCGCAAGCATCGTGTTGTCCTCAAAGGTGATATCCCCATTGGCATTAGCCGTGATGGTGTGGAAGCCTGGGTTGAACCAAAGTATTTCAATCTCAACGGACAGGCTGGTGCGCCGCCCGATCCATTCTCGGCCGATGGTCAGAATTGGGGATTCCCAACCTACAACTGGGACGAGATGCTGAAGGACGGCTGTTCGTGGTGGGTACGCCGCTTCCGCAAGATGGCACAGTATTTTGATGCATATCGTATTGATCATGTACTGGGATTCTTCCGTATCTGGGAGATTCCCGTTCCTGAGAAATCCGGTCTTGAGGGACAATTTGCTCCAGCACTGGGCTTGAGCCGTGAGGAGATAGAGAGTTATGGCATTGTAGGTCACGAAGACCTCTTCTTGGTCGACCACAAGCGCAAGGACCGTTGGCATCCACGCATCGCCGTGCAGTATCAAGCGCCTTACGAGAAGTTGGACGAAGGCGAGAAGTACAACTTCAACCGACTCTACAACGACTATTTCTATCGTCGTAACAACCAGTTCTGGTATCAGGAGGCCATGAAGAAACTGCCTCGTCTGACACAGGCTACCCGTATGCTCTGTTGTGCCGAGGACCTCGGTATGGTACCCGACTGTGTACCTTGGGTGATGAACGAACTGCGCATCCTTTCACTCGAAATCCAGACTATGCCGAAAGACCCCAATGTCCGGTTTGGCAAATTGTCGCACAATCCCTATCGCTCGGTATGTACCTTCTCCACTCACGATATGCCGACGCTACGTCAATGGTGGGACGAGGACTACGAACAGACTCAGGCCTACTATAATGGCCCGTTACGTCGCGGTGGTGATGCACCTCATCCACTGCCAGGGTGGTTGGCAAAGGATATCTTAAGTCGTCAGCTCACCTCGCCCTCCATGCTGTGTCTGCTGTCGCTGCAGGATTGGCTGTCTATCGACGAACGTCTGCGCCTGCCAGACCAGAATGCTGAGCGTATCAATATTCCTGCTAATCCCCGCCACTATTGGCGCTATCGTATGCACCTCACCATCGAACAACTGATGAAGGAGGATGACTTCAATGACACTATCAAGACATTAATCATTCAAAGTGGACGAAAATAATTCTTCAAGATGAAACGCAAAAACTTATTTCTAGCATTCATGCTGTTGTCAATGGTGGCAATGGCAACGGAAGTCAAGTCACCCAATGGTAATGTTGTGCTTAACTTCACGATTGACGACGGGCGCCCTACCTATACCTTATCTTATAAGGGAAAGGACGTAGTACGCCCTTCTCATTTGGGACTTGAGTTGGCTAAGGACAAACATGCCTCCATGGGCATGAACGAGCGCGACCTCATGGACGGCTTTACCCTCGTTAAGGAGGAGACCTCCACCTTCGATGAGACGTGGCAACCCGTCTGGGGTGAAACCAAGGACATCCGCAACCACTATGTCGAGTATGTTGCTGTACTACAGCAACAATGGCGCTCTGCCCCCGCTAAAGCTGCATCTGGCATGCAGCTCCAGCCCCGTCAGCACCGTCGTGAGATACTTATCCGTTTCCGTGTTTACGACGACGGCATCGGATTCCGTTATGAGTTCCCGCAACAGCAGGACTTGAACTATTTCCTCATCAAGGACGAACGTACGGAGTTTGCGATGGCAGGCGACCATACCGCTTGGTGGCTGCCTGGCGACTACGACACGCAGGAACAGGAAACACAGGAGACCAAACTTTCTGAAATCCGTAGCCGTATGCAAGAGGCAGTCAACTGGGGAAACTCTTCTGTTGCCGTTTTCTCTATGACGGGTGTCCAGACCTCCCTGCAAATGAAGTCGCAAGCCATGGATATTGACGGTGAAAGACGTAGTCTATACATCAATATCCATGAAGCTGCGTGTGCGGATTATGCCACGATGCATCTGGAACTGGTTGATGCTAAAACCACGGAATTGACTACGAAGCTCATGGGTGGCAGCAATGCCTATACGCCCGCGCCTCCCACTGTGCCCGGCGGTTCGGCCGCCGGGTCCTATCCCTTGCCACAGCCCTTTACCTTTGTCAGCCACCTGACACCTGACGCTACAGGTCTGAAGGGTGCCATGCAGACGCCCTGCGAGACGCCTTGGCGCACCATCATTGTCAGCGACGATGCCCGTGACATGCTTTCCTCTAATCTCATCCTCAACCTCAACGAGCCTTGTAAACTCGAGGATACCTCATGGATTCATCCAACGAAATACTGTGGTGTTTGGTGGGAGATGATTGTCGGCAAGTCTTCATGGAACTATACCGATGAGTTCCCCAGCATCAAACTTGACAACATCGATTGGACAAAGGTGAAGCCCAACGGCCGCCATGCTGCCAACAACGAAAAAGTGAAGCGCTACATCGACTTTGCAGCCAAGAATGGTCTCGACCAAGTGTTGGTAGAGGGTTGGAACGTCGGTTGGGAAGACTGGGCCAATATGTGGAAGCGCGACGTGTTCGACTTCCAGACGCCCTATCCTGACTTTGACATCCAGATGCTCAATGACTATGCCCATTCCAAGGGCGTCAAGTTGTTGATGCACCACGAAACCAGTAGTTCGACGCAGAACTACGAGCGTCACATGGAGAAAGCTTTCCAGTTGATGAACAAATATGGCTACGACGCTGTGAAGACAGGTTATGTGGGTGACATCATTCCTCGTGGCGACCACCACTACTCGCAGTCCATGAACAACCACTACCTCTATGTCGTCAAGGAGGCTGCCAAGCATCACATCATGGTCAATGCCCATGAGGCAACACGCCCTACGGGTCTCTGTCGTACCTATCCTAATCTCGTGGGTAACGAGTCGGCTCGTGGTACGGAGTACGAAGCCTTTGGAGGTTCGCGACCTGACCACACCTGCATTCTGCCCTTTACTCGCCTGCAAGGCGGTCCCATGGACTATACACCTGGCATCTTCGTCACCCGTCTCAACACGTGGAGCAACAACACCTCTTGGGCTCGTATTACCATTGCTGGTTCGCTGGCACTATACCTCACCATGTATTCACCCCTGCAGATGGCTGCTGACCTGCCTGAGAACTACGAGCAGTTCGACGATGCTTTTCAGTTCATCCGCGACGTAGCCTGCGACTGGGACAAGAGCATCTATCTCGAAGCTGAGCCTGCCGACTACATTACCGTCGCCCGTAAGGCTAAGGGAACGGACAATTGGTTCATTGGTGGCAAGTGCGACGAGAATGGTCATAAGACCAATATCAAACTCGACTTCCTCGATAAAGGCAAGAAGTACGACTGTACGATCTATGCTGACGCCAAGGATGCGCATTACGAGACAAATCCCCAGGCTTACACCATCACAAAACGTGTGGTCAAACAGGGTGATGTACTGAAACTGACGGAAGCACCTGGTGGTGGATTCGCTGTGTCATTGATGGCTAAATAGTCGCTGATGCCAACCGCAGCTGCCATACAGGCTCTCCAACAACAACGCCTCTTGCTCCAGCTGGAATACCAGACGGAGAAAGAGGCTTACCGCCAACAAACCGAGACCATCGGTATCGGGCGGAAGGTGAAACGTGGTGATGCTTGGTGGCCGCTCCGCATAGGTAAGAGCTACTATAATTCGCTCAACCAACTGGCGCTGGAAGTTCATCGGACCAAAGACACAGACATTGAACACAATTTCGAGTTCGGGCGTCCGGTGGTCTTCTTCTCTTGTGAATCTAGACTATCTAGTAATTCTAGCTCATCTAGAGATTCTAGCGAAACTACCATCCGCTATTTCCGCTTCACGGGCGTGGTGAGTTATGTCGATGGTGACCGCATGGTGGTGACGTTGCCCGATAATGCGCAGATCATCGACCTGCAGGGGGCAGATAATGTCGGCATACAACTGTCGTTCGACGAGACCAGCTATCGGCTGATGATGGAGGCGTTGGATCGTGCCATTAGAGGCAAGGGCCGTCTGGGTTATTTGCGAGACCTCTTTCATTCAAAGGGTCAGAAACCGGAGACCTTTACGTTCCAACCTATGCATTTCCCTTATCTGAATGTAACACAGGAACAGGCAGTCAATGAGGTGCTCCGAGCCAAGGATGTGGCTATCGTCCATGGTCCTCCAGGCACGGGAAAGACGACAACGCTCGTTGAGACCATCCGTGAGACGCTGATGCGTGAGAATCAGGTGCTGGTTTGTGCACAGAGCAATATGGCGGTCGATTGGATATCCGAAAAATTGGTCGATCGGGGTATCAATGTTTTACGCATCGGTAACCCCACGCGTGTCAACGACAAGATGCTGTCGTTTACCTATGAGCGTCGTTTCGAGGCTCATCCTGACTATCCCCAGTTGTGGGCCCTGCGCAAAGCCATCCGCGACTTAAAGAGCCACCGTTCCCGTCGAGCCACCGACGGATACCATCAAAAACTGGAAAGCCTGAAGAGCCGCGCTACTGAACTGGAAATCCGCATCAATAGCGAACTCTTTGGTGAGGCGCGTGTCATTGCTTCGACATTGGTGGGGTCTGCAAACCGTCTGCTCGATGGTCAGAAATTCGGATCTTTGTTTATCGATGAGGCAGCCCAGGCGTTGGAGGCAGCCTGTTGGATTCCCATGCGACGCGTTAGTCGTGTGATACTTGCTGGTGATCATTGTCAGTTACCGCCTACCGTCAAGAGTATTGCCGCTATGAAGGCAGGTTTGGGCAAGACACTGATGGAACGTATCGTCGAGACGCATCCAGAGGCTGTTACCTTGCTGCGTATCCAATATCGCATGAACGATGACATCATGCGCTTTTCCTCCGACTATTTTTATCATGGTCAGGTGGAGAGTGCCCCTGAGGTGAAGTTCCGGGGCATCCTCGACCTCGACACACCTATGGAGTGGATAGATACTTCTGAATATGCGGAATTATCGGAGGACCCAGATGGCGAAGACCTTTCTTTCAAGGAAGAATTCGTAGGTGAGAGCTATGGTCGTATCAACAAGGCGGAGGGAATGCTCACCATGCATGTCCTGCAACAGTATTTCGAACGTATCGGCAAACAGCGCTTGTTGGATGAACGTATCGATGTGGGCATGATCTCACCTTATCGTGCTCAAGTGCAGTATTTGAGGCGCCTGTTGATGAAAAGTGCGTATTTAAAACCCTTCCGTCGACTCATTAGTATCAACACTGTTGATGGATTTCAGGGACAAGAACGCGACATAATCGTCATATCTATGGTACGTTCCAATGATGAAGGGCAAATTGGCTTCCTCCGGGATTTACGTCGCATGAATGTAGCGATTACCCGAGCCCGTATGAAGGTCATCATTCTGGGCAATCGTCAAACGATGACGCGTCATCCTTTCTATCGCCAGTTATGGCAGTATTGTTGCAATGTTCGAACAACTTAAAAAAGATAAAATATGAAGAAACTATCATTAATCATTACCGCTGTTTTACTGTCAGTAATTGTCCGTGCGACAGAATCATTTGTCCTTTTCCAGCCTTCTGCTGATGCCTTGCCGTTACAGGGCGTAACCATAGGCTTTTCTGCTCAGGAACACGCGTGTGTGCAGCGTGCAGCAGCATCCCTGCAAGCCGACTTTGAACGCGTAACAGGTGTTCGTCCTGCCACGTCCGACGAACCTACCATCCTCATTGGTACAGTAGGTGTCAATAAGCAGATTGACCAATGGGTAAAACAAGGTGTGTTACGCGACCTGAAGGGAAAGACGGAGAAGTATATCCTGAAGACCATCGGCAACCAGTTGGTGATTGCAGGTAGCGATAAACGCGGTACCGTATTTGGCATCTACGAACTGTCTCAGCAGATAGGAGTCTCACCTTGGTACTGGTGGGCCGACGTGCCTGTCGTAAAACATACGGACCTCTATGTCAAAAAAGGCGAATATACCGATGGCGAGCCTCAGGTGCGCTATCGTGGACTGTTTCTCAATGATGAGGCTCCATGTCTGACGACTTGGGTGAAAAATACCTTTGGCACCAACTATGGTGACCACCGTTTCTACGAGAAGGTCTTTGAACTTATCCTACGCCTGAAGGGAAACTTCCTGTGGCCTGCCATGTGGGGATGGGCATTCTATGCTGACGATCCCGAGAACCTGAAGACTGCCGATGCGATGGGTGTCATCATGGGTACCAGTCACCATGAACCCATGGCTCGCAACCATCAGGAGTATGCCCGCCATCGCAAAGAGTGGGGACCTTGGAACTATCAAAAAAACAAGGAGAATCTCGACCGTTTCTTCCGCGAGGGTATCGAACGTATGAAAGGCACTGACGATATCGTGACCATTGGTATGCGTGGCGACGGTGACGAAGCGATGAGCGAGGATGCCGATACCAAACTGTTGCAGACCATCGTCGAAAACCAACGAAAGATTATCAAGCAGGTGACAGGTCGTCCTGCCAAGGAGACGCCACAGGTGTGGGCATTATATAAAGAGGTGCTCGACTATTATGACAAGGGCATGCGTGTACCTGACGACGTGCTTATCCTGCTCTGCGACGACAATTGGGGCAACGTGCGTCGTGTGCCGAATGCCAAGGAGCGTCAGCATCCTGGTGGCTGGGGACTGTATTACCATGTCGATTATGTGGGAGCACCACGAAATTCGAAATGGCTCAACGTTACACCCTCCCAAAACATGTGGGAACAGTTGACGTTGGCTGCCGACTACGGTCTGGACCGTATGTGGATTCTGAATGTTGGCGACCTGAAGCCCATGGAGTACCCTATCACCCTCTTTATGGACATGGCATGGAACCCCCGTTCCGTCAGTCACGATGTCATCGCGACACACACGCTTCCCTTCTGCCGTCAGCAGTTTGGCGACGAGCAGGCCACTGAGGCTGCACGCATCCTGAACCTGTGCTGCAAGTATGCTGGACGCACGACGGCAGAGATGATGGATGCTCGTACGTATAATGTGGCAACAGGCGAGTGGCGTCGTGTGGCTGATGACTACATGCGTCTGGAGACTGAGGCTCTGCGTCAGTATCTGACACTCAAACCCGAATACCACGACGCCTATCAGCAGCTCATCCTCTTCCCCGTACAGGCTATGTCAAACCTCTATCAGATGTACTATGCTGTGGCCATGAACCGCTATCTGGCACAGAAGAAACTGCCGGAGGCCAACGTGTGGGCACAACGAGCTCGTGAGGCTTTCCGCCGCGACTCGCTGCTCTGTGCGTCCTACAACCACGACATCGCTGGTGGCAAATGGAACGGTATGATGATACAGAAACATATTGGCTACCGTTCGTGGAACGACGATTTCCCCGCTGACCGCCTACCCGACCTCAAAACAGTGCCCGACGATTCGGCCGTCGGGTCCTCCCCCGTCGGGAAATACTCCTTCACCATGAACAACGGCTTTGTGGCTATGGAGGCAGAGCATTATTATGACGCCACGCCCGCAGCGAACGCCCAATGGACGGTACTGCCCTTCGTAGGCCGCACCCTCAGCGGCATGACCCTCATGCCTTATACCGAGCCCGTCAACGGCGCCTCGCTCTCCTATCGCTTTGCCGCCTCTCCAGAGTCTGTTGCGACTCAGTCGCAACCTACCGTCAAGGTACACGTCGTCGTCAAGTCCACCCTCGACTATCTGAACAAAGGCGGACTGACCTACTCCGTAGCCCTCGATGGCTGCGAACCGCAGGTTGTCAACTTCAACCACAACCTCAACGAGGCCAAGGAGAACATCTACTCCGTCTTCTATCCTACGGTAGCTCGTCGCGTGGTGGAATCGGTCGTGACGTTACCCTTCGACGCCACTAAGAAGGAACATACGCTGACCCTTACGCCCAACGATCCCGCCATCGTCTTTGAGAAGATTGTCGTTGACGCTGGTGGCTATCAGCCTGAGTTCCTGTTTGGTGAAGAATCAGAAAAGACAAGAGATTAATATAGTGACAAAGATATGAAAAAGATATTCTTATGCTTATTGTTTGTAACGATGCAAACCCTGGTAACTGCTCATGATTTTCGGTTTGACGAGATGACATATTCGTCCGAGAAGACCGTGTTCCGTCTCTTTGCCCCTACTGATGCTAAGGGAGTAAAAGTTCGTATCTATAAAGATGGAATGGGAGGAAAGGCCCTCAAGACGGTTAAGATGAAGTTACAGGACAGCCTGTGGATAGCAGAAATACAGGGCGATCTGCAGGGTTGTTTCTATACCTTTGACATGGGCCGCGGCGAGTGTCCGGGTGTCTTTGCCAAGGCGGTAGGTGTCAACGGTAAGCGTGCTGCTATCATTACGATGTCGGATACAAACCCCGAAGGGTGGACTGCCGACCAGCGCCCTGTTTGTAAGTCACCAGCTGATCTCGTCATCTATGAGATGCACCATCGCGACTTTTCCATCGCTCGCCCTGATGCTAAGCACCCGGGTAAGTTCTTGGCGTTGACCGAACCGTGGGCTATCGACCACCTGAAGTCGTTGGGCGTTAACGCCATCCATATCTTGCCCTCTTACGACTATGGCTCAGTGGACGAGACGCGCCTCGCTGACAACAAATACAACTGGGGCTACGACCCAGTCAACTACAACGTGCCCGAGGGTGGCTATTCTACGGACCCCTATCGTCCTGACGTACGCATCCGTGAGTTCAAGCAGATGGTCCAAGCCCTCCACAAGGCTGGGATCCGTGTCATCCTCGACGTGGTTTACAATCACACCTACGACATTGACCACTCCAACTTCCAGCGCACCTATCCCGACTACTACTATAGGCAAGTGGCTGTTAGCGATTCGCCATTAGCAATTAGCCAAAAGCTAAAAGCTAAAAGCCAAAAGCCTGTATATTCCAACGGCTCCGGCTGCGGTAACGAGACTGCCTCTGAGCAGCCCATGATGCGCCGCTTCATGCTGGAGTCGGTGAAATACTGGATCAACGAATACCATATCGATGGTTTCCGCTTCGACTTGATGGGCATTCACGATATCGAGACCATGAACCAGATTCGCCAAATGGTTGACGAGATCGACCCCACCATCTTCATCTATGGCGAGGGCTGGAGTGCAGGCTCGTGTGCCTATCCCAACGAACTATTGGGTATGAAGGCGAATATCTCCAAGATGCCGGGCATAGCAGCTTTCTCCGACGAGATTCGCGACGCCCTGCGCGGTCCGTTCTCCGACGATAACAAGCCCGGTTGGCTGGGCGGCGTTCCTGAAGAGGAGTCGCTGAAGTTTGGCATCGTCGGTGCCATCCGTCATCCGCAGGTGAAGATGAAGAAGGTCAACTACAGCGAAAAACCGTGGGCACAGGAACCCATTCAAATGATAAGTTATGTCTCGTGCCACGACGACATGTGCCTGGTCGATCGCCTCAAGGCCAGCATTCCAAATATCACTGAGGATGAGTTGGTTCGTCTCGACCTCTTGGCACAGACGGCTGTCTTTACCTCGCAGGGCGTTCCCTTCATGCTCAGTGGCGAGGAACTTCTGCGCACCAAGCAGGGCGTCCATAACTCGTTTGAGTCGCCGGACAGCATCAATCATCTCGATTGGGCGAACAAAACGAAATATCCGCAGGTCTTTGAGTACTACAAGAACCTCATCACTCTGCGCCGCCACCATCCGGCCTTCCGCTTGGGCTCTGCCGACCTCGTACGCCGACATCTGGAATTCCTGGATACACCGAAAGGTGTCGTTGCCTTCCGACTGAAAAACTATGCAGGGCGCGACGACTGGCGTAACATCATCGTTATCCTGAATGCTTCGAAGAAGGCTCAGCAGATTGCCATTCCTGCCAGTAGCTACACCGTCGTCTGCCGCGATGGTGTCATCAACGAAAACGGCCTCGCCACCGTCACAGGCGACAAGGCTGTGGTCAGTCCCCAGTCTGCCATCATATTGCACGACAATTAATTCACTGAGATGAACAGAAGACATATCCGATATACGGTCCTAATGACAGCTTTGCTGCTCATGATGCCTGCGGCGATGAAGGCGCAAGGTGAACATTTCGTGTTCACCACCGCGTGGAAGGCACAGGCACAGTTCGCAGGCTATTATGTGGCTTACGAAAGGGGATTCTACCGAAAGGAAGGACTGGATGTTGAGATACAACACCCGACGCTGACCAGTTCGGCACTGACGCGACTGAAATCACAAGAGTGCGATGCGACCATGTTCTCGCTGATGTCGGCCATGGACTTCATCTCACAGGGCTTTCCGTTGGTGAACATCTTCCAGGATTCTATGAACAGCAGCAATATGCTCATCTCCCGCTGGGATACCGATCCGCTGAAGATGAAAGGTAAGAAGGTGGCTATCTTCAATTCCGACCCCAACTACCTCACTTTCATCATGGACCGCCGCGAGGGGATGCACTACGAGTGGATACCGTTCACCAGTGGCATCAACCTCTTCCTCAGCGGTGCTGTCGATGCCACGATGGTAGTCAGCTATAACGAATACTACCAGCTGATACAGGCTGGATTCAAGATGTCTGACGAGAGCGTCTATCGTTTTTCCGATCACGACTACAACATTCAGGAAACGGGAGTCTATGTGAAGCGTGACTATTATCTGAAGCACCGTTCTGCGTGCCAGAAATTTGCCAAGGCCAGCCGTCAGGGATGGGAGTGGGCTGCCGAGCATCCGAAAGAGGCACTCGACATCGTGATGAAATACGTGCGCAAGTATAACTCTCCTACCAATCGGCTGTTGCAGCGGCTGATGTTGGAGGAGTGCCTGCGACTGCAAATCAACAAAGACACGGGCAAACGGGAATTCCGCGTGCGTCGTGACATGGTGGAGAAGGCGTCGCGCATGATGACAGAATGTGGACTGATAGCCCGACCTGTATCGTATAACGAAATCATGGGACTATGAAGTGGCTGATAAGATTTGTACGTAGTTCGCTGTCCAGAAGGTTGAGCTTCTGGGTGGTGGTTCTCGTGGCGGCCATCTTTACCGCCGCCTTCGTCCTGATGTTCTCCGAGACGCGTGATGTGGTACGCGAGGAGGCTTGGGACAAAGCCACGAAGACCATTGAGGGTGCCGTGCTCCACATCGACAATACGCTGCATCGCACTGAAGTGGCCGCCAACAACATGCTGGTGGTCATCGAGAGTCATCTTGACAATCCCGACCTCATGTTCGACCTGAGTCGTGAGGTATTGGAAAGCAATCCGGAACTGACTGGTTGCAGCATATCGTTCGAACCCTATTTCTTCAAGGAGAAGGGTCGCTATTTCTCAGCCTATTCCTACAACAACGGTGATTCCATCCAGACGGAACAGGAGGGTACGGACAATTACCAGTACCACTGCATGGACTGGTATCTGATACCCAAACTGCTCGACAAACCCTATTGGATAGAACCATTCTTTGAAGACGCCGAAGAGGGCATCATCGTTAGGGATATCTTCACCAGCTATAGCCAGCCCATCCACGACGCACAGGGGAAGGTCGTAGGAACCTTTTCTGTCGATATCCGTCTCGACTGGTTCTCGTCCACCGTCAGCGAGGCCAAGCCCTATCCTCATTCCTACAGCATTCTTCTGGGCAAAGGTGGTACCTATCTGGTGCATCCGGACAGTACCAAGCTGTTCTACGAAACCATTTTCACCCGTTCGATGGAGCACCACGACTCTGTTACCACCAGCATCGGTGAGGCGATGATAGCTGGTGAGACAGGCTACCGTATCGTGGACATCAACGGTGTACCCAGCTACGTTTTCTACAAGCCCTTTAAAAATACCGGATGGAGCGTGGCTACCATCTGTCCTGAGAGTGACATCTTCGACTCCTACTACAGATTGTTGCGTGTGGTACGTATCATTGTGGTCGTAGGATTGGTACTGCTGCTTGCTTTCTGTCTGTTTATCGTCAGATACACCTTGCGACCACTGAAACGGCTGGCAGACTTCACCGAACTGAACGCTGATGGACAGTTCACAGACGAAGTTCCCGACAGCACACGACCAGACGAGATAGGAAAGCTCCAACGCAGATTCCGAAGACTACAGCAGGCACTCCGGCAATACATCGGAGAATTGCGACAGCAAACCCTCCAGATGGAGGGGCAGAACCGCGAACTGGCTGCTGCTTACGAACGTGTGAAAGAAGAGGAACGCGTAAAGACCCACTTGCTCCATCAGATGCCGGAAAAGGTGGAGGGCCCTGTGCAGGGTATCCTGACGCATGCCTATGCCATCTGCGACAACCACGACGCGTTAAGCGAGGAAGAATTCAATCGAAAGGTTGACGATATGTTACAGAATACAAACCAGATAACTGCCTTGCTCGACAAACTGTTGAAGGAAGCACAGGGGAACGAAGAGTCAACAAAGTTGAAAATGGAGAACGAATGAATACGATAGTCAATTATATCCGTAAGTCGGTGTCCGTACGCCTCAGCATAAGCATACTGGCATTCGTGGTGGTCATTTTCGTCGTGACCATAGGATTCCTCATGTACCGCTCGAAGGCCTCTGTGCGTCAGGCTGCTGTCGCAGAGACGGGACAGATGCTCAACAACACGGCCCAGCATCTTACCGGCATCATGGACGAAGTGCAGGTGGCAACACAGAATACCGATTGGCAGGTGCTCCGAAACCTACAGCCCGACTCGCTGTTGGCACTGTCAACCCGCATCCTGCAAATCAATCCCATGCTCAACGGCTGCAGCATTGCCATGGAACCCGACTTCTTTCCCAGCGAGGGTCACTACTTTTCGGCCTATTCGTTTAACAACGAAGGACATATAGAGTCAGAAAACGAGGGTAACGACGAATACAATTACTTCGAGATGGACTGGTATCGCGAGCCGCTCAAGCAGGGTAAGGCCTGCTGGGTGGATCCCTTCCAGGACTATAGTCCTACCGGTTTCTATTCGCGTGACGTCATTGCCAGTTACTGCAAGCCGTTGGTGACTGCCGACGGTCGGACCATTGGCGTGATATCCGTCGACCTCTCACAGCGCATGCTCTCGCAGATTCTCAACCGTGAATGGCGATACCCCGACTCCTACTTCGTTCTCGTAGGTTCCAAGAATACCGTCATTGCTTCTGGCAAGGAAGGTGCCACGATGGACGACCTCAAGCGCACCGACTGTCTTGTCATCGAACAGCCGTTGTCCGATTCCGGTTGGCGACTGGCCATCGTCTGTCCTGAGGAGGATATCTTCAAGCACTACAACAACATGATCTATACCATCATTAGCATCATCCTTTTCGGTCTGTTGATCATGCTGGCATTCTGCTATTTCATCATTCATAAGACCATGGCGCCGGTAGTGACGCTGGCCATGCAGACGGAAGACATTGCCGAGGGTCATTTCGACCGTCAGATAGCTCCCAGCACGCGTCTCGACGAAGTTGGCCGACTGCAGAACAGCTTCCATACCATGCAGCAGTCCATAGCCAATTACGTGGCTGAACTGGAGGCGACGCGTACCAAAACCGAGCAGAAGAACGAGGAACTGACCGCTGCCAAGGCACTGGCAGAGGAGTCCGACCAAAAGAAGGCGGCATTCATCCGCGATATGTTCCACCAGATACGCACACCGCTCAACATCATCAGCGGCTTTGCCCAGGTGCTGCGCGACGGCCATAGCCTCATGGAGGGAGAGGACTTTGGCATCGTCATCGGCGACATCATTCTCAACGGTCAGAACATCGGGCATATCATTGACAACTGGAAGATGACGCTGGAACTGGAACAAACGGGCGAAACACCAAAGAACGACGTGGTAGACTGCAACGAACTCTGTCAGGAGGTGGCCTACGATATCGTGATACGACAGCCCGAAACGGTAGAGATGCGCTTGGAATCGACTACAAGCAACCTCAAGGTCACTACCAACAGGGAGTATCTCATCCGCATACTGAGCGAACTGCTGCATAACGCCAACAAATTCACCGACGAGGGATACATCACCATCGGCTGCGGACGTAAAGGCGATGGCAGCGTCCTCTTCTATGTGGCCGACAGCGGCCCCGGCATTCCCGAGACCGACCGCGAACGCGTCTTCACGCAGTTTGTCAAGCTCAACAATTTCAACGAAGGCCTGGGCATGGGACTCTACCTCTGTCGCCAACTGGCCCACCGCCTCGGAGGAACCCTTGAAATCGACCCCCTCTACGTCGGCGGCACCCGCATGGTCCTCATGCTGCCGTCATCGACTGCGTAGACACCATTAACGAAAAAGATTAAGAAACGTTAAAAAATGACAAGGTATGGGCATTTCTTGTTACACATGTGTCATTTTTCGCATAAAAACACTACCTTTGCACATTATTTAATGTAAGAAACGTTTCTGAGAAGATGATTACAGTGAAGGTTGTGAACCGTGGGCACCATCAGTTGCCTACATATGCTACACCCCAAAGTGCGGGCATGGACCTGCGTGCAAACTTGGAGGAACCGGTAGTGCTGCGCCCCTTGCAGCGCAAGTTGATACCGACGGGACTGCACATTGCATTGCCCGAGGGCTATGAGGCTCAGGTGCGTCCCCGCAGTGGACTGGCCCTGAAGCGCGGCATCACGGTGCTGAACACGCCGGGAACGATAGACGCTGACTATCGCGGTGAGATTGGCGTGGTGCTGGTGAACCTGTCGCAGGAGAACTTTGTGGTCAACGACGGTGAGCGTATTGCCCAAATGGTGATTGCCCGTCATGAACAGGCCGACCTGGTGGTTGTCAGCGAACTCGACACGACGGAACGTGGCGAGGGCGGATACGGTCACACGGGAGTGAAGTAAAGGAAAAAAGTAAGAAGGTAAAAGGTGATGAGGCGGTTGTTCTTCATATTGGTTTTGACGACAGGGTTGGCTTGTTTCGCACAGGACGGCCAGGAAGACATTTCTCTTACCTCTCACCCCTCATCTCTCACCTCTCAAAAATACGACGCTTTCTTCCTGGATGCCATTTGTCAGCGGGAGAAGGGCAACAACGATGCGGCTTTTGACCTGTTGCGCCATTGCGTGGAACTGGACTCCACGCGTTCGGAAGCTTACTTCTATCTGGCTCCGTACTACCGTGCTATGAAGGACAAGGACCAGCAGTTCTATTGCATCAAGAAGGCCGCAGAACTGGAACCCAATAATGCCACCTATCTGGAGACGCTGGGCGAGGCCTATATCGCACAACGACAGTATGCTGAGGCGGCAGAGGTGCTGGAACAGCTCTATGACGTCAACCACAACCGTACGGACGTGTTGGGCATGTTGATACAGCTCTACGAGGAGTTGGAGGACTACGACAAGGCCATTCAGATGCTGAACAAACTGGAGATTGCCGAGGGCAAGAGTGAGCGTCTGTCGTATGCCAAGAGTCAACTATACACCCGGAAGGGCGATAAGCGGGCTGCCATTCAGGAGATGAAACAGTTGCAGGAGCAGTATCCCAACGACTTGAACTATCTCTGCCTGTATGCCAATGCGTTGACGATGAACGACCAGCAGAAACAAGCCGTGCGCATCTATGAGGATGTGCTGCGTCAGGAACCCGACAACCGTAGTGCACTGATGGGACTGATGGCTTACTATTACGACCAGAAAGACTCGGTGAAGACGGAGCTGTACCGCGAGCGCCTCCTGCTGAACAAGAATGCCACGCAGGAAGACCGTGTGGCGTTGTTGCGACAACTGATCGGCGAGAGCGAACAGAACGGTGGCGACTCGACACGTGTGCTGCAACTGTTCCACCGCATCCTGCAGATGCCGCAGAACGATGCTGATATGGCACTGTTTTGTGCGACGTATATGAATATGAAGCAAATGCCGCGGGACAGCATTCAGGCTGTTTTGGAACAGGCACTGGCCATTACTCCCGACAATGCTGCCGCCCGTCTGCAGCTGGTGAGCTATGCCTGGCAGGCGGAGGACAAGGACCGCGTGATAGCGCTGTGTCATGATGCCCGCCAGTATAATCCCGATGAAATGGCCTTCTACTACTATCAGGGCATTGCCTACTACCAAAAGGACCAGTTGGACGATGCACTGAACGCCTTCCAGAACGGTATCAGCGTCATTACCGATCAGAGCGACCCAGCCATCGTCAGCGATTTCTATGCCGTTATGGGTGATATCCTGCACCAGAAGGGCAAGGACCGCGAGGCCTTCGCCGCCTACGACTCCTGCCTCGTATGGAAGGACGACAACATCGGTTGCCTGAACAACTACGCCTACTATCTCAGCGAGTTGGGACGGGAACTGAACAAAGCCGAGCAGATGTCGTATCGCACCATCAAGGCTGAACCCAAAAATGCCACCTATCTTGACACATACGCCTGGATACTCTTTATGCAACAGCGCTATAGCGAGGCGAAGGTGTATATCGACCAGACGCTGCAGTGTGACAGCGACACGTCGGCAGTATTGCTTGAACATGCCGGCGACATCTACTACCACTGTGGCGACAAAGAACAGGCGCTGGCCTATTGGCAACAGGCACTGGACCGAGCTTCGGAGAAGTCGGAGGTGAAAGACGACCGCAGACAGATACTCACCAGAAAGATAAAACTTAAAAAATATTTGAAAGAATGAAAACAGTACGTATTTTGAAAATTGCCGCAGTGGCATTTACGTTGGTTGCTGTAACATCGTGTCACACGAATCGTAAGGCTGTCAAGGAGACGCCGACAGAGGTCAAAATCGACACACTGAAGAGACAGGCCTTCTTACAGAAGGTAAGTGACAACGCCCAGCACGCCCGTTTCATCACCTCAAAGGTGAAATTCAGCGTGGAGGTGGGAGCACGTCAGATGACGCTCACGGGAAATTTGAAGATGAAGCGCGACGACGTCATCCGTCTGCAGCTCATGGCCTTCGGTTTCGTGGAGGCTGGACGCCTGGAGTTTACCAAGGAGTATGTGCTCATCATGGACCGCATCAACAAGCTCTACATGAAAGTGCCGTATGCCCAGATGGACTTCCTGCGTAACAGCCAGATTGACTTCTATGTGCTGCAGTCGCTGTTCTGGAACGAACTCTTCCAGCCCGGTAAGATGAAGGTCACCGACGAAGCTCTGAAGTTGTATCGTACTGATATGGGCGGCGACGATGCTGTCATTGCGATGGAGAACGGCAAGATGTCATATCGCTGGTTGGCAGACAAGGGCAGTGCCCTGGTGAAGATGGCTAACATTATGTATAACGACAAGTTCCGCGGCAACTACCAGTTGAATTGGGACTATGAGGACTTCCAGTCGGCCAACCGCAAGTTCTTCCCGATGGAACATAAGATTTCGTTTACCACTCCCGAGAAGGAAGTGAAGTTGGGGATGACGCTCAACTACATGGGTGCTGACGAAAACTGGGAGACCCGTACGGAAGTATCAAGCAAATATCGTCAGGTGTCCGTTGAGGAGATCCTTCAGCGCTTTATGTCACTCTAATCCTTCTGGATGAAGCGATTAAGTATCATATTCTTTTTATTGGCCTTCACCCTGGCTCCTTGTGCGCAGCAGAAAAAGACTGCCCGGAAGCCAGCGGCGAAGAAGACCGCTACGACCTCCAAGAAATCCGGCAAATCCGGAAAATCCAGTAAATCTGGAAAGTCCGGAAAATCTGCTAAGCCTGCCCAACCTACTGTGAAATCCCTGCAGAACCAGCGTCAGCAGATACAGCAGGAAATCAAGAAACAGGAATCCCGTTTGCGCGACAACGAAAAGGATGTCAAGCGTCGGTTGCAGAACTTGATGGTGCTCAACAACGAAATCGAAGGCAAGCGCCGCACCATAGACACCATCCGTAAGGATATCAGTCATATGGATGTGGAAATCGAGATGCTGATGACGCAGTTGGAGGAGTTGCAGGACGAGCTGAACGAGCGCAAGGCGAATTATGTGAAGTCGATGCGCTATATGCACCGCAACCGTTCGGCGCAGAGTCAGCTGATGTTCATTTTCAGTGCCGACAACCTGATGCAGATGTTCCGGCGCATGCGTTTTATGCGCGAATATGCCAGTTTCCAGCGTGCACAGGGTGAGGAGGTAAAGCAGAAACAGGAGGAGGTCAACCAGAAGTTCCAGCAGTTGACCAATGCTCAGGAACACAAGCGCGTATTGCTGTCGAAGGACGAGCAGGAGCGCCGTGCGCTGGAAGGCAAGCAGACCGAACAACAGACGATGGTCAATACGTTGCAAAAGGAACAGAAGACCATCCAGAATATCATTGCCCAGCAGAAGAAGAAAGATGCCGCACTGAATGCTCAGATTGACCGACTGATAGCTGAGGAGGTGGCTCGACAGAAGGCTAAGGCTGCCGCTGAGGCGAAGAAGCGTGCAGAGGCGGAGGCCGCCAAGAAACGTGCTGCCGAACTGGCGCGTAAGAAAGCCGCTGCTGAGGCTGCCGCTCGCGAGAATGCCCGTCGTATTGCTGAGGCCAAAGCGAGGGAAGAGAAGGCTAAGAGGGAAGCACAGGCTGCCAGGGATAAGAAAGAACGTGAGGCTGCCGAACAGCGGCTCCGTGAGGCGGAACAGAAACGTTTGGCAGCAGAGCGTCAGGCGGAGGCTGAGAATCGCGAACATGCCAAGGCTGTAGCCTCTGCCCGTAAGGAGGCTGACGAAGCCCTGCGTGTACCTACGGAGGATATGCGCATCAGTGGCAGCTTTGCCAACAACCGTGGTCGTCTGCCCATTCCCATCACCGGTCCCTATCGCATCGTCAGCCATTATGGACAGTATAATGTAGAAGGTCTGAAAGGTGTGACGCTCGACAACAAGGGTATCAACATCCGTGGTGAGGCTGGTGCCCAGGCCCGTAGCATCTTCGACGGTGAAGTCAGTGCAGTGTTCAGTTTTGGCGGTTCCATGGTGGTCATGGTGCGTCATGGCAGTTACATCTCGGTATATTGTAATCTGTCCAGCGTCAACGTACATCGTGGACAAAGGGTAAGCACCCGTCAATCACTGGGTAGGGTGGGACAGGACAATATCCTGCAGTTCCAGTTGCGCCACGAGACAACGAAACTGAATCCCGAGTCGTGGCTGGGAAGATAAGACTTCTTCGAAATTCCGAAATCCCGAATTCCCGAAATGTCGCAACCCCGAAATAACGTTATAACGATAACAATTCTACGTAAGTCTTGATGGCTTGTTCTATCTCGCTGATGCAGATATACTCGTCGGCAGAGTGGCTGCGTGCACTGTCGCCTGGACCCATCTTCAGCGAGAGGAACGGCATCAGGGCCTGATCACTCAGCGTAGGAGAGCCAAAAGGTACCAACCCCATCTGGAGACTTTTCATCACCAGCGGATGACCGATGGGGATGTGGGACGAAGACAGCCGGAACGAACGGGCTTTCAGTTGGCATTTCTTCATGTGCTTCTGCAAGAAAGAGAACAGGTATTCGTTCTGATAGTATTCATTTGTGCGGACATCAATGATGAAATGGCACTCGTCGGGTACGACATTATGTTGTGTACCGCTATTCAGCACCGTAACGGTCATCTTCGTGGAACCTAACAGCGGGCTATTCTTCTTAAAGCGATAGTCGCGAAGCCATACGAGGTCGTCCAGTGCTTCGTAGATGGCATTGACGCCTTCCTCACGGGCAGCATGACCGCTCTTACCGTAAGCGACACCGTCAATCACCATCAGACCTTTCTCGGCAATGGCTGGATGCATCCCGGTAGGTTCACCGACAATAGCTACATCGATTTTGGGCAGTTCGGGCAGTGCCAGCGAAAAACCGCCCGCACCGCTGACCTCTTCCTCGCACGAAGCGAGATACACTATATTATAAGGTACGCGCAGCGAGGTTTCGCCTCGCAGAATCCGATACACCTGCAACAGGCTCACCAAACCACCGCCACAGTCGTTGGCCCCCAAACCATACAAGCGGTCTCCTTCCACGACCGGCGTAAACGGATCGCGCGTCCAAGTGCTGACGGGTTTGACGGTATCGATATGGGCATTGAGCAGAAGTGTCGGTTTCTCGGCATCCAACTCCTCACATACCAGAATGTTGTTGCCGATACGCTTGACAGGGAGACCGCAGTTCTCGATGAAATCGGCCAAAATATCGGCTGCAGCGGTTTCTTCGCGGCTTACAGACGGTGTCGCAATGAGCTTTTTCAGCAGATCGACAGCTTCGTTGGTGTATTGACTGATATCCATAATTGCTGCAAAGATACGAATTTTTTCACTTTTCACTTTTCATTTTTCACTTTTTTTTGTACCTTTGCACCAATATTAATAGAGAGAGGCTTATGCAGACGAATTTACACATGTCAGTGCTGGTGCACGAACAGGCAAAGAAGTATGGCGATCGCGAGATGTTGATCTATCAGGATTTCGGTGGAAAGGAATGGAAATCGCTGTCCTGGAATCAGGTGTCGCAGACCGTCAAACAGGTGTCGAATGCCCTGTTGAATCTCGGCGTGAAGGTGCAGGAGAACATTGGTGTTTTCTCCAATAACTCGGTGCAGTATATCGAGTGTGACTTCGGTGCCTGGGGCATCCGTGCCGTGACGATTCCGTTCTATGCCACCAGTTCTGAACAGCAGATTCAGTTTATGGTCAACGATGCGAAGATTCGTTATCTCTTTGTCGGCGAACAGGACCAGTACGACAAGGCACGCCGTATCTTCTCGCTGTGTCCAACAATGGAGCGTATCATCGTCTTCGACCCCAGTGTGCATATCTCTACGCACGACCCTAATGCCGTGTATTTCAGCGACTTCCTGAAATTGGGTGAGAACCTGCCACGTCAGACGGAAGTGGAAAAGTTGCAACAGGAGGCTAACGACGACGATATTGCCAATATCCTTTATACCAGTGGCACGACAGGCGACTCTAAGGGCGTCATCCTGACACACGGACAGTTCCATGCTGCCATGGTGGCTAACGACAAGTGTGTGCCGGTGAACGAGAACGACCGTATCATGAATTTCCTGCCCTATACCCACATCTTCGAGCGTGGATGGGCCATTCTCTGTCTCTATGCCGGAGCCCGCATGATTGTCAATACGCATCCGCAGGAGGTACAACAGTCCATGCGTGACACCCATCCTACGTGTATGTCGGCCGTTCCCCGTTTCTGGGAGAAAGTCTATATGGGTGTGATGGACAAGATAGAACACTCCAGTGCTGTTCAGCGCAAGCTCTTTATGCACGCTTACAATGTCGGTCGTCGACATAACATCGAATACCTCAGCAAGGGCAAAAAACCACCTATGGCTCTCCATTTCGAATATGAGATGCTGAACCGCACTGTCTTCTCGCTGGTGCGCAAGGAACTGGGACTGGAAAATGCCCATTTCTTCCCTACGGCAGGTGCGGCTGTGTCGCCTCATGTGGAAGAATTCGTCCATTCCATCGGGATAAACATGGTGGTAGGCTACGGTCTGACGGAGTCGTTGGCAACCGTGAGCTGTAATCACCTTGGTGACCCTTGGACTGTTGGAAGTGTTGGCATCCCCATTGAGGGCATCGATATCAAGATTAGTGAAGAGGGCGAAATCCTGTTGAAGGGTCCGACGATTACCATTGGTTACTACAATCGTGAGGATTTGACGAAGCAGGCCTTTACGGAGGATGGCTATTTCAGGACGGGTGATGCCGGCTACCTGAAGGATGGCGAACTGTTCCTGACGGAGCGCATCAAAGACCTCTTTAAGACGTCGAACGGCAAATATATCGCACCGCAGATGATTGAGTCGAAGCTGTTGGTGGACAAGTACATCGACCAGATTGCTGTGATTGCCGACGAGCGGAAGTTCGTTTCGGCACTTATCATTCCAGTCTATTCGCTGCTGGAGGAATATGCCCGCGACCATGGCATCGCATTCGAGAGTCGCGAACAGCTCTGTGCCGATCCGGCCATCATCCAGATGATGAAGGAGCGCATCGATACCCTCCAGCAACAGCTGGCGCATTACGAACAAGTGAAATGCTTCACGTTGCTGCCTCACCACCTCTCTATGGAGAAGGGAGAACTTACTAACACGCTCAAGATCCGCCGTCGTGTCCTCAACGAGAACTATAAGGCCGAGATTGACGCAATGTACGCAGAATAAATTAGAAATATGATAACATCCGATCAGTTAAAAGACGTATTAGATAGAACCGACGCTCTCTATCGCTACCTGAAAATAGATGAAAAGAAGATAGAGTACGAGGAAGAAGATCTTCGTACGCAGGCTCCTGATTTCTGGGAAGATCAGAAACGTGCTGAGGAGCAGATGAAGAAAGTCAAAAGCATCAAGAAATGGCTCGACGGCTATCAGGCCGTGCGTACTGCTGCTGATGAACTGCAGCTCGCCTTCGACTTCTATAAAGAGGAGATGGTCACTGAGGCAGAGGTGGATAAGGCTTATCAAGATGTTCTAGAACTTCTAGAATCTCTAGAACTCAAAAACATGCTCCGCCAGAAGGAAGACCCCATGGATGCCGTGCTGAAGATCAACTCCGGTGCTGGTGGTACCGAGGCGCAGGACTGGGCACAGATGCTGATGCGTATGTATCAGCGCTGGGCTGAGGCGCACGACTATAAGGTCAGCATTGCTAACTTGCAGGACGGTGACGAGGCTGGCATCAAGAGTGTCACCATGCAGATTGAGGGTGGTGAATATGCCTACGGCTATCTGAAGAGCGAGAATGGTGTGCACCGTTTGGTGCGTGTGTCGCCCTATAATGCACAGGGCAAGCGTATGACGTCGTTTGCCTCGGTATTCGTAAGTCCCTTGGTTGACGATACCATCGAGGTGTACGTCGACCCCGCCAAGCTCTCGTGGGACACGTTCCGTTCGAGCGGTGCCGGTGGACAGAACGTCAACAAGGTGGAATCGGGCGTCCGTTTGCGTTACTGGTACACGGATCCTGATACGGGTGAAGAAGAGGAAATCCTCATCGAGAATACGGAGACGCGTGACCAGCCCAAGAATAAGGAGCGTGCCATGGCACTGTTGCGCTCACAACTCTACGACCGCGCCATGCAGAAACGCCTGGAGGCGCAGGCAAAGATTGAGGCCGGCAAGAAGAAGATAGAGTGGGGCTCGCAGATTCGCTCCTATGTCTTCGACGACCGCCGCGTGAAGGACCATCGTACGAACTACCAGACCAGCGACGTAGATGGTGTCATGGATGGAAAAATCGACGATTTCATCAAGGCTTACCTGATGGAATTCCCCACGAGTGATGACGAAAATTAAACGTTAAACAATAACAAAAATATTACAACTATGAGCAAGAACAAAGTAAATGCAAAGCGTGAAGCTTATGCCAAGAAGCAGGAAGAGCAAGGTAAGAAAGTCGTAACATGGATTTTTGGTGGTCTGATTATTCTGGCTGTCATCTATCTCATCTGGACATTCACCATGATGGCTTAAGGCTTATGGCTCAAGAAATTGAACGCAAATTCCTCGTGCTTGACGATTCGTACAAGCACGAGGCTTTTGCAAGTTACCACATCCAGCAAGGTTATATTTGCAGTGAACGGGGTAGGACGGTGCGTGTCCGCATTCGCGATAAGCAGGGTTTTATTACTATAAAAGGCCCCAGCATGGACGGAGGCCTTTCGCGCTCTGAATTCGAGTATGAGATTCCGTTAAAGGATGCAGAGCAGTTGATGACACTTTGTGAACCTGGAATCATTGATAAAACCCGCTGGCTCGTGAAGAGTGGTGAACATACCTTCGAAGTGGACGAATTTCATGGTGAAAACGCTCCGTTGGTGATGGCGGAAGTGGAACTAAAATCCGCCACAGAAACGCCAAAAATCCCCCATTTCATCGGAAAAGAGGTAACTGGAGACCGCCGTTATTACAACTCCCAGTTGCGTCAGCATCCTTATAGGCAATGGCATAATATTTGACATCTTTTGCTTTATTAACTTTTTGCGTCTCGTTTTTGACTACCAAAGTGACTTTTTTGTGCCATTTTGGCTATTTTTTCTTTTCACACCCTTGATATATATCAAGAAATTAAATGTTATTCACTATTTTAGGGGGGGGGTAAACTTGTAATTTGTAGAAAGATTATTAAATTTGCACTTTAGATTACATTAATTAATCGCGCGCATTAAAAATGAAAAGTAAAGGTTTAAGACATCTGGTGTTAGTTCTTTTGAGCATTCTGACGTCACTGACGGCAGAGGCACAAAACCTCACGCTCAGCAACAACCTGCTCTATGATGCAGCGCTGACCCCTAACCTCCGCATTGGTTACGATTCAGATAGTACTTCCCATTGGTCGTACGGCTTCACCGCCGGCTTTGCTTGTTGGCCGTCGGGTAATTTCACGAAGCGGAAACTGCGTCACTTGCTGCTCTCGCCCGAAATGCGTTATTGGACGGATTCGCTGAAAGTCGGACATTTCTTCGGAGCGAACTTCATCTACAGCCACTTCAATGCCGGTTATACCAATCTGCTGCTCTATAAAGGCGTGAAAGACGAGCGCCGTCAGGGCGACCTCGTCGCACTCGGTCTGTTCTACGGCTACTCCTGGCGCTTAGGTCGCCGCTGGACCATGGAGGCGCAAGTCGGTGCCGCCGTTGGCTATGCTTGGTACGACCGCTTTGACCTCGACGAGCATGGTGACTTCTGGCTCTCCCTCGGCAGCGGCAAGAGCGCCTTCGTCCTCCCCCAATTGGGTTTGAACATCGTCTATATCATCCCCCTAAAGAAGAGGGAATCACGAAATAACGAAATCACGAAATAACGAAATCACGAGAGAACGAAATAACAACAATATTAATCAATAAAAACGTTTTTATGATGAAAAAGTTATTTAATTTTGCTTTGTTCGGTGCGATAGCACTGACATGCACGTTTGGTTTCACAGCCTGCTCCTCTTCCGAGGAAACAGCGACTGCTGATGTTAATCCAACCTTCGACCCCGCGACCAATAGTGTCACGACCCAGTTTGTGCTGAATGTATCGTCAGCAACGAATAGCAATTTAACACGTCAGTCTGCAACAACCGTGCAGAAGAATTCGAATTTCCGCGGCATGCAGGATGCTATTCTTGTAGGTTTGGCTACGGGGAAAGCAAGCACTTTCCTTGCTCCCTATGATGGAAGTGCTACTACAACGGATTGGAATGCAACTTCTGGCGTTAAATCTAAGGTTTATGATTTAGGAACCCTTTATGGACAAAATGCTGTTAGTAATTCCGGCACGAACAATGCAGATAACAGTTCTCATCGCGTAGTAGAACTGACATTGCCCCTTACCACTGATGCCATGTTGGTGTATGGTCGTGCCATAGCCGGTAATGACGATGAGGAGAATGGTAAAGTTGTCTATAACGTCGCTCCTTCTGGTGTTCCCGAAAACACCACTTTCGACTTGGTATCTCGTTTGGGTGATAATGCTACCAAATATACCCAAACCTGTAATTTGGCAGCTCTTGTTCTTAACAGAATCATGTTGAGTCAGATTGATGCACGTGCCTACGATTCAGAAAACCCATATTATACTGCAGTTTCAGGAGGCACAGGATACAAACAAACGGAAAACCTTCCTGCACTGAGTTGGAGAGGACTCGGCGCAGCTACAACGACATTGCCAACATTGCAGGAGAACTTGGCAACTCTCTACAAGGCTGTTACAGGTTTTAATACATCAACGACGGCCATTCGCTCGGGTTCCAATGCATCTCTTACAGATATGCTGAAAGATATTTATACGATTGTTAATACTGTATATCACGCCACACCGACTAATGATGCCGATCTTAACGCACAGCGCTTAGCATACGAAATCATCTCACGTATGACATATTACTTCAATACGACGGAAGGAAACTTCAGAACAGTTGGTCCTGTAACTACCGAGGGTACTATATCTTATAATTTGGTTCACCAAAATATTTTAACAGAGACTCAATACAACACAAACTACGGAAATGTAACCAATATTTTATTTGCCACCTTCCCATCTTCATTCAGTCTTCCTGAAGGTGTGTCACAACTTTATTTTACTGATTATGACACTAGTGGTAATAACGGTTTCTCGTACACAAGTCCCAGTCAGTCTCTGATTGATATCAGTACAACGCTTAATCCCGCTAAATATATGTATCCATCTGAATTACTTTACTTCGACAACAGTTTGTTGCGTGTCAATACTGCTGATGTCGCTGCATCGGCATATCCCAATGGTTATAACGTTTGGGATACCGAGACAAGCTGGACATCGACTTCATCAACGACTTGGCCTACTGCCTGGACGGTGGGTGCGGTTACCTCTTCTACCCGTAGCGTTGCTGTAAAGAACAACATCAATTATGGTGTAGCTATGCTTGAGACCAAGGTGGCCCTTAAAAGCGGGGTAACTGAATTCCAAGACAACCGCAACGCTATTGTGACTACAGAGTCAAACCAGACATTGTCGGCGGCTGAGGTAAGTAACTTTACGCTGACTGGCGTACTCATCGGTGGACAGTATAAGAAATTGGGCTGGAATTACTTGGCAAAGGCAGGTGCTACGAGTAATGACAATTTCGTCATCTATGACAACAAAATTTCCAATGGCGGTGCAATACCAACGACAGAAGGCAATTCCAATTACACGCTTGTGTTTGACAATTACAAGTCATCAACTCCCCAAGATTATGTCATGGTAGCATTGGAATTCCAAAATGGCAACGAGAAAGATTTCTATGGCAAAGGCGGTATTGTTACAAAGGGCAGTAAGTTCTATTTGGTAGGTAAGCTGGATTTGGAAGCATCCACAGGGACGGTTACGTGGCCGACATATTATGCTATTCCTCCATATACTACTGCTGGTGCCACAACCGATACTAAGAGGGTATTCATTCAGGACTATTTGACCACAGCGACCTTTACGATTACTGAGACTTCGCTCCAGAATGCCTACAACACCGTGCCCGACCTGCGTGCCACCCAGACATCACTCGGTCTGAGCGTTGACCTGAACTGGCGTCCGGGTCTGTCCTTCGCAGTTGACCTTTGACACACGGGGACAGACCCCTTGTGCGATGCGAATAAGTGCAGACTATGAAGGTAAGGCGTTACATCATAGAACGGCTACTGACAGCAGTACTGGCAACGGTACTGTTGTCAGGCTGTTCGTTGATTGACGACGACCCGGGCAAGTGCGGTTACACAGAGAGCTACGAGCTTGACTACGAGTTGGAATTGGTCACCAACATGACCACGGAAATTCAGACGCAACTCACGGCAGAGACAGATATCAGTGTGGCAGCTGTGTTGAAAGCTCACCTCTCTGACATCTTTACCGACTTTGCTCACGATGTGGACCTGTCGTTCTACGATACGAAAGCCGACTCCGTCCGACTGCACCACGACGAGCATATCATGGATGCTAACCAGCAAAGCTACACGCTATATATCCCCCGGCAGAAATATATGCACTTGGCGGTGGCTAATATCGTTGACGATCCGTTGGTAGATTTACAGTACGACGAACGCTGTCACACCTCACAAATTGTGCAAACTCCACCACGTCTGCGAAATGGTACAGCTCAGCCTGATACGATTGATTCGCATACGACGGGTCTGTTTACAGCCCGTCAGTTGATGGAGATGATAGAGGGTGTCAATCAAACCTTCAATGTCAAGCTGTTTATGGCCAACTGTGCTGCAGCACTTGTCATCGACCCGCGTGGTGAGCCGACGGATGGTCTCAAGGTGTACACTACCGGTTTTGCAACAGCTTTCAACGTTGCCGATAGTACATACGTGTTCAGTGACCCCTCTCCCATCGTCCGCACCATTCGGTTACAGTCGTTGTCAGAGGATAGTCATCTGCTCACGTTCTGCTCTGTGAACTTCCCCTCGCGGGAGCCGAAAGAGCAGAGCGCACCATTCTATCAGTGGGGTACGACGCGTAGCATCATCGAGACTGAGGAGCCGTTCATTGCCCAGGAGGGTGATGAGACGCTATGGGAGTTCCGCACGTACATCACCAATGCCGACGGCACGGTGACAGAGACGATACTTAGTTTACGGCAGCCGCTCAGGGCCGGACAGTTGAAAATCATTAAGGCTTACGTGAGGGGTGACGGATCCGTGCAGACCGATGATCGTAGGGTGGGTGTTAGTGTGACGCTCGACTGGAATGAAGGCACCCAACACGACATCCCTCTTTAATAATAAAGTATTAGCGAAAACAGGATACAGTGTGAAGAAGAAAGCACACATACTGACACTGATGCTTGCAATCCTGCTGCTGACGGGATGCAATCAGATTGACGACGGTAGCGTCGTCAATAACGACCCAGTTTCGGTCAGTTTGTCTTTCGCCGTATCCAGTGTCAATCAGCGTCCCAGCACTCGCCAGACAAACGCTGTGGTACAGGAGGGCACGTCGCGTACCATACAAATCCAGAAAATCATACCCTTTACTGTTCAGCGGAAGGTTTTCAGCGGCGACATGCCTTCGTATGGCAGTATTGGCGGCTATGACAACACGATTAATCCCTATTTTTATTATGGGAACTGTTCGTTTCTTAGTGGTGTGTCGTCGTTTCTGGTATATGGCAAGGCAGAACCGGTAACTGGTGATGCCGCCAATGGCGCTTTGATAGCCGACTTCCCTGGTGTTCAGGCACCGGCAGATATCACCTTCAGTCCTAAGCAGATGCGTAGTACGAAAGCTATCCACGATGATGCTCAGGCCATTGCCAATTACCTCACCGCCATTGCCCGTACGGAGGGTTGGTCGACGACATCCAATTCTCGTCTGCATGCCTATTACATGAATTTTATTGGTCAGGGCAGCGAGAGAACATCGGTTATCGGAGGCTCGGCGAATAGTGTTGCAATTTATGTTGCAGACTTGAGAGCTCGTCTTCAGGCTGAGGAAGCGAGTACCTTGCGCAATAAAATCATAGAAAATATTGACAATACAACACTGAACAGCTGTCTTACAAACAACTATCCCGTGTCTCTCGGTCTGCCCGACGGTGCTGCCGCCCTGCGTTGGGAGATTCCTGCTGGTAGGTCCAAGGAAGAGTTTGTCCCGCAAACCACCACTACCACAGAATCGCATATCAGCAGCTTGACCCGCTTTGCCTACCCTGCCGAGCTATGGTATTACTGCAATAGCCGTATCTGCACTTCAACCCTCGACGACCGCAAGTCCTACTACAGCAACTCTTCTTGGGGTACTTCGAATGAAGATGAAAATACCGTACTATCCGGTTTCGAATACGATCCTGGTATAGTCAGTCCTAATACCAAGGCGGTAGCGATTAAGGATCCTATACAATATGGTGTAGCCCGTCTGGATGTCCAGTTTAAAGCTAAGGCAACGACTTTGAAGGATGCCAAGGACAACGACATTCCTATCACGAAGGAGAGTATCCCTGTTTTTCCTCTTACTGGTATCATCATTGGCGGTCAGCGACCTGTGGGTTTCGACTTTGTCCCTATAGATGATGACGACACCAGTATGCGTTTTGTCTACGACAGTCAGGTCAATACGAATACTGGGAATACCCCCTACTATTTGTCCACCACGGAGCAGGGGCCTGTACGAACCTTGTTGCTGCAGAGCTACGATGGTGAGGATGTGACGGTCATTCTGGAGTTCCAGAACAACAGTGGCTCCAGTTTTTATGGCACGGACGGTGTTGTGTATAATGGTACAAAGTTCTACCTTGCCGGCCAACTCAAGCTGGAAGATGCCACTGGAACAGACAGGACCAGGGTGTTCACCCAGGATCAGATAACGACGGCAACCCTGACTATCAACAGACTGGCTAAGGCTTATAATGTCGTACCCGACCTGCTGTCACCACAACTGGAGATAGGCGTGACCATCACCACGCCTTGGACAGGTTCAACCCCGACAACGGTAATTTTAGAATGAAAGAAGCAATAAGACATATCAACAGATGGTGGCTCGTGAGTCTGCTGCTCGTGTTGCTGACGGCCTGTTCCGACAGCGACAGTGAGGGAGGAGACTCGCCAGACAAACCATCGAGCGCGGATCCCGTGCTGACGTTCTATGTCTATGCTCCTGAACGTCCTATGATAACGCGAGCCGCAGATGATGTTGCTGCCAATACTTATGAGAACGCCATCTACAACCTACAGATATGGGTGTTTGAGACGGGTACCAACGAATTGGTAGGCTATCTCAAGCCCGACACCTATCCTACCGATGAGACGGGAACAATTTATCAGATGACCGTCAGCAAGCATTTTGCCAATGCCTCGCCTAAGCCCAATGTCGATGTCTATGTCGTTGCCAATGCCAATGCCGTAGGTCTGTCATCTTTGGGTGAGAATACCTCACGCCAAGAGTTGGAGGAGGCGAAGATAGGCTCTGAATATTTTGGCGTAGGTTCGCCTGTTACCAATATCGCAACTAAAGGTCTGCCCATGTCTGGCGTGCTGCGTAATCAGACCATTATCGGTTCTGAACCCGTGTTAACCATCGGCACCGGTGAGACGATGGCGAAGGTGCGCCTGTTGCGTGCCGTGTCGAAGGTGCGCTTCGTGTTTAGCCGTAAGACTGGCGTCAATCCCGTTACGATTACGAATATTACCATCGACGGCAACATGATACCGACAGAGGAATATGTCTTCCTGGAGGACAACAAGATCTATCATATTGGTCAAACCTATGAAACGCTGGCAGCCACGCTGTTGAAAAAAGCTACTGGCGAAATAAAGTATTGTGATGAGCCGATTGACTATGTTTATACTGATCAGACTTCACAAGATTATGAAACCCTTATTGATAACGGAGTGTCTGATGAAAAGCTGACACAGGCGGGACCCTATTATTTCAAGGAGAGCGATAAAAAGATCAGTGGCATGATCACCTATAAGGTGGGTAATGCCCTTCCGCAGAACATTCCGTTCTACATGTCCGTAGAAGATATTAACAAGCGTTTTGTGCGCAACCATTCGTGGATTGTCTATGCCTACTATAACGGCTCGTCGGGTGAACCCATCATCACCGTCTGGGTCGATACCAACTGGCAGACGGGCGATTATTTTGTAATTGAGAATTGACAATTGATAATTGGGAATTGAAAATTGAGAATTAAATTATCACATATTGCAATGCTGCTGCTGGGAGCCATGGTGTTTACCTGCTGTCAGAACGACGAACCTCAGGACACGCGCCTCGAGAAGAGGGGCCGCATCCTGCAGCTCGATGTCAGCTTGGGTCTCCAGCCAGATGGCGATATTGAGATAACCCGCGCTCCAGGCGACCCGGGCACTTATGAGAATTTTGAATTCCCCGAGCATGCCTACGTCTATTTGGTGTTAGATGATGGCAGTACGCAAACGGTTGCCAAGCGAACTAACGAGGATGGCTCCGATGATACGTTGCCATTGTCTTTCAGTCTTAATCCTAACAACTGGCGCAAGACCACTCATACAATGTATGTGCCTCAGACTTTTGGAGACAATATCTATGTCTATTTGGACAAACTGTATTTCTACATTCCCAATACTGCTACTTCTGCCCGCCTCTATGTCGCCATGTCGAAGCAGGAGCTCCATAACCTGACTTCTATCACGGCAGAAACAAGTACTGAGTCCGATGTGCTGGGTATGACCTATGACGTGGTATCAACATCGGCTACTGCTGTAGAGCAGCAAGCTGACCGCGATGCCATCCAGCATATCTATTCTTCCCCTTACAATTACGAAATAGACGACCGGTACTATGGTACCGTCGATATAGGTTCCGAGGGTGCCCGTCTGTCGCTGATGCTTTACCACGTGGCCGCCAAGGTCGATATGATGTGGAATATCGACAAGTCCCTACAAACCACTAATCGGCTTACCTATATACAGGCCCGTAAGCTGAAACAGCTGGGCAGCAAATTATTCAAGCCTACGGAGAATACGTGGACCAGTGCCGACGAGGCGAGCCATTATGCGCTCGATATGATGGAAGATGACGTCAGCCGGCAGTGGTATGGCAGGCAATATTACTATGCTATCCCCTATCAAGTTGACGGCAAATACGCCATTTATCTTCACATGTTGAAGAATGGCGATGACAAATCGGCAAACGAGAATTCTGGATATAACCTTACTATCAAGCGCACACGAACCAGCAATGTCTTTGTCCCCTGGCTGCGTGGCGACCTGAAGTTTACAACGGATATCACTTATGGCAATGTTGAGAGATAAACGAATATATACACTGTTCACCTTATTGGTGTTGAGTCTCACTATCAACGTCAGTGCACAGACGTTGCAACGTTTCGTCAAGACGAGCGGCAGTCCAGCGAACACTGGTTCGTCGTGGAGTGATGCCTTGGATAACCTTCAGGAGGCCATCAACAGCCTGCACCAGGAGATGATGGCCACAGGTATTAACCAGGGTGCCATCTATGTTGCAGCAGGAAAATACAACCCCACCGAGAGTACCGAGGCTCAGAACAGTAACATCTTGAATACCTCGTTTCTGATTTATGACGGTATCACCATCTATGGCGGCTATCCCGAAGACCCTCAGGATGGTGACGACTATGACCCAGCCAACCGTGAGATGAAGTCTGCTGTCTATAACGGTAACCCTGCTACGAGAGGCCAGGAAGGCGATCATGGTGAGGTTGGTCCCGTACCCGTCAACAAATGGGATTTTAAATATGAGACCAAGCTGTCCGGTAACCATACCACGGGTCTAGAGACGACCTTTACCTTTAATGCTGAGCGTGCACAGTATAACACCCGCTTCCCCAGCAGCAGTTTCCATGTGATATGGTTTGCCACCAAGGGAGCCATCGACAGCGAGTCGTCGCCAGGCCACTATCAGGGTTTGTCCACCAAGGCGGGCATCGACGGCTGTATCATCGAGGAGGGCTATGCCTCCAGTCGCGACCTCAATGGTCACAACCACATGGGATTCGGTGGCGGTGTCTATATGGTGAAGAATTCGTTCTTGCGCAATTGTATCATCCGCAGGTGTCAGGCCTCACAGCGAGGCGGTGGTGTCTATATGGATGGTGGTGGCGAGGTTTATAACTGCTTTGTCTATGAGTGTCAGACCACGGGTGTCGCCATTGCACAGGGTTATGGTGGCGCTGTCTGTATAGACTATAATGGTAGCATCAAGCACTCCTATCTTGCCCAGAACACCGCCCGTATCGGTGGTGGTCTGGCTATCTGCCATGTACCGGGTGAATATCCTACGGAGATGCTGTCTGTCTCTGAGCGTGCTAATAGTTTCTCGCCATTTGCTGCGGCCTGTATCATTGCCAACAACTCGACCAATGCCGAGGCGGGTGGTGTCTTTCTCGACGAAGGTGGCACCATCAACCACTGTACGGTGGTGAAGAACAACTGTATAGGTCCGGATATCACATACTATGGTCGTCGTCATGGCCGTTCGGGTGGTGTCTATGTGCGTAACTGCGGCTCCATCTATAACAGTGTTTTCTGGGGCAACGAGTGTAAGGCCAATAATGACATGCAGTTTGCCAGCATCCGCCAGTCTTCGGCTCTAGAAACTGATGCCATCGACGTGTACTATAGTGCCTTCTACAATCAGGACATCACCGACTGGAGTAATGTCACTAAGGATCAGGTGTACACACTGACAGCCTACAATCGTCCTCACCGTGCCAATTCGGAGAAATGCTGTTGGTTCGAGGTCAACTACGACCTCTTGTCCAAGCATGGCACCGTGGACTGGTGGGATCCTGATCAGTCAGGTAGTATCAACAACGACCTAAAAGCTGGAGTCGATTATAATGAGACCACGTTGGTACCTGAAGCGCCACAGATACTCACCACGTGGCGTCCGCGCCACTCGTCCTATCTGGCCATGAAAGGTGTCCAGATTTCCAGCACCTTCCATATTGACAGTGAATGGATTCGTCATGCACATGTCGCGGCAGACATCCTTGGCAAGACTTACGAGACCGTTTCGACCTTGGGCGCTGTAGCCCAACGTGGCGAGACTTACAAGCATACGCTCGTCAAGCAGCAGGGCGAGGAAGGTCGCAAGGACCCCTCCAACATGATTCCCACCATTTTCGTTGATGGTCAGCGCAATAACGTTAGGATCAGTAGCGAAGACCGCTATGAAGACCTGGGTGAGAGTTGGGATTATCCTGCCGTATATCTGGCTGACGGTGTCAATTATTTTGAGGAGCATCGCATCAAGGACAAGACGGATCCCAATTTCAACAAGTATAAGTGGGATGGGGACGAGACGTATTATCCTGCTGTACAAATACTGGTCAAAGAAGGTACGGTGACAACCGCCGGTACGGGTAACTACGAGGCAAACGATATCCGTACTGCGGCTATACGTCCGACGAGTAACATGCGTTTCTATGGCGGTTATCCGAAAACACTTGATGGCGTTGATGTTTCGGAGCGTAACCCCGGTCAATATATTACCCTGCTATCGTCGAATATTGTGGGAAGGTATGATAATAGTTCCGCACACGGCTTCGGTATCATCAATGCCCAGAATGTCATCATCGACGGTGTTCGCATGGCATACGGCAATGTGGTGGGTATGGAAACGACTTCTATCGTCAAGAAGGGTACGGGTATCATTCTCAGTAACACGACCATCTCGGCTGAGGATCGCATCGATATGGTTGGCAACGAGTTGCGAAACAGTGTGATAGCCAACACACAGGCCTATGACGGTTCTGCCATCTATGTCAACTCTGTCATGCCCAAGGAGGACAACAGCATCGCCCGTACTGTGTTGACGGTGAAGAACACCGTCATTCGCAATTGTACTACTAAATACGATGAAAGTATGGGTAGTGGCGACGGAGCTGGTGTCATCGTGGCAAATGGTAACGCCCAGATTCTTCTAGACCATTGTACCATCGTTAATAATGTCGGCTATCCACTGAAGACCCAGACGGGTGGTGGCTATACCGGTGAAATTGTGCTCACTAATAGCGTGCTGTTTGCCAATAGTCGCGATCAGGTTAATGACCGTAGCGAAATTACCCGCTTCAGTGCCACACTGACTGATGAGCCTGGTACCATTACGGGACATCACAATATGATAGACAAATTGGCACCGCAAGATGCTACCTTGACGGCAGAGTCTACCAACCAGTATATCCTGGATGTCAGCAGTAGTAGTACTAACTATCCGACATTCAAGAACCCGTCAAGCAATGTCGGTCATTCCGAGGGTGTTGACCGTCCGCTCTATGGTGGTACTGTAAGTTATGAGCCACTGAACCGTAACCCTATCGTCAATGCTGCCGATGACGCTTCGATGACCAAGCGCGACCGTACTGATATTAATTTCTTCAACTATGGTGGTGCCTCCGATCTTGGCGCCATTGAAAACACCAACCTGCCGAAGAATGGTACTGTGCTGTATGTCACTCCCGATGGTGCCGGCAAACGCGATGGAAGTTCATGGGCCAATGCCATTGCTGGTAATACGGTATATGCTCTTAATGAAGTGGAAGGTCCTTCTCTTGCTTCTGGCGACCAACTTGATGCTGAAAACAATCGTGTGCTCGATGCTGCAGGTAATCCCGTGCTGACTTCTGATGAGAAATATTGTGGTGGATATGGACGTTCTTGGTTCACTCAGAGAAAGGCAGGAGGTACCAGTTCCACGATGGTCACGAAGACCTGGACGGTAGAGAAAAATGTGTGGGATGATGGAGAAAAGGCTGGTGAGGAAGAATACATACGTAACGATGTAACTCCGACAGTGACCTCTGTGGTGACTCCTGGATCGGAAAGTGTAATAGATGATACTTTTGAGGCAGGCTGGAAGTATGACCCACGTTATCCTTATGGTGAGATTTCTGGAGCTTCACGCACTTTCTGGAGAGCCAATACCTGTGTGACAGCAGGTAAAGATAATAAGACAGCATTTATGAACGCCGTAGATGCAAATGGCTGGATAAATAATAAACATGAGGAGAAATATGTCAGCGGTTTGCAGTATGCGGTTGAGAAAGCCTCTTCCTATAATGTTTTGCCAGAGGATGATCCTGGTCGAGTGGCAGGAGTGGAATCTGTTCAGGTATGGATTTCGAATGGTAAGTACACCGACTATAAAGGCTATGTGATGCGCGATAAGACTACCGTCATGGGTGGCTTTCCTGCTGTGAGGGGGGGAAGCATAAAGACTCCAGGTCTGGCTGAGCGTCATGCCTTGATGTCGAACGTTGTGTCTATTCCCAAGGCCAAGCCTGCAGAGAAATTGAATTCTGAAGATTATGAGACGATACTGCAAATCTCTGATACCGATCCTAAGACGGCAGGTGCCAACACGTTTAACACTGATGCAGTAAAATTCTATGATAATGATCTGATAATGGTGGAAAAGTCTGACACCAGGACTTTTGAATATAAAACCCGTAATATTGTCCACCATTATTCAAAGAATGCTAGAGAGGATATAGCACCAAGTTATATTTTCAAACCAAAGTTTGAGGATATAGCTTTTGATAAACCCAGTGGTTCGACAGATAGTGAAGGTTATCATTATTCTAATTATGGTACAAAAGCCGCTGGCTATCTTTGGCATTTAAAATACCCTAATAAGGAAAATTATGTAGCCACTGTAGAGAGTAATAATAATAGTGATAGAAAAAGGGATGTTTATGATCCTGAGTCTAACTCAAAATTGACTGAAACTGATAAAATTAAATGGATATTCATAGGTAATGGTTCGCTGACCGATCTTGAATTCTGGCAGACTATACCTTCACTTCCTGACGGCTATTATCAGTTGAGCGTCGATATGGCTGGTGGCTATCGTAATAAATACTCATCAACAGATCCGACTAACATATATTTCCACATCATCGATGCCACTGGTACTGAATGTATTGAACCGGTGATGTTGAAGACGATAGGAAGTTCAAAGAAAAATGATGATGTGAATACTAATCGTGGTATGGCATATCGCTATTTGTTGAGTTTCAGCCAACCGACATCAGGATCTTTGACGATAAAGATAAAAGTAGAAGACGGTGTTCGTAATACAGCGGTACCCAGTGGCGGCGATCCTGACCCCATACCAGCATCTTATGCATCCGACTATACAAGTAACCCCAACCGTCGTGAATTTTGGATGTCCAATCTGCAGTTGTTCAAAGTAGATAAAGATGGCTATGGGCTGGCTTCAACCAATGACGAGACCGTGAATAAGAGTGATGTTCCGTCTGCTTATCATGAAGAAGATGATGTTGTAACGACGATGTCTTCAGAGGTAGCCACCTCTCGTACGGAGCTTCGTAAGCGTGTGCTCACCATGCCAGATGTGACGGTTCCGACCTATGGCCCCGATCGTCCAGAAAGCAAATATAATGATGATATCTGCCATACTGATCGTGTGCCAAATGGGAGTGTCCGTGATTTACGCACAGCAGCAACGCTAGCAAAACGTTCGGATTCACACTATGTTGCTTATACCCAAGTTAATTGGGATGGCTTTACTATCCGTCACGGATTCTTATATGGTGGATATATGGCTCATGGCGGCGGTTCGGGCGTAGTTATGTATGAGGGCGCTAACTTGCGCAACTGTGTGGTCATCAACAATGTGTCGGCCTCAAAGGCAGTTAAAGGTGGCGGACTCTTCTGTGATGGTGCAACCTCTACGATAGAAGGCTGCTTTGTGCTGAACAATACTTCTACGTATGTATCAGGTGTAACCCAAAACCAGATTTTCGCTGGTGGTATGTTCATGTATGAGGGCACCTGTTTCAATTCTCTCTTTGCTAAGAACTATTCTTATGGTACTGGTGGAGGTTTGGGTTTCTGCGTAGGTAGGTTCTATAATAATACAGTGGCATATAATACATGTGATTTTACTGAGAACGGTGCAAAAAATGGTGGAGCTTTGGCGCTTGCCACATCCTCAAATCCTAATCTGTTTATCGCCAACACTATCATCTATGGTAATAATGGCAGGGCTATCCGTGAGCGAGGTAATCAAATAGAAATGAAGCACATTAATCCATTTATTCATTGCTATGTTCAGTCAACGGTAGCACAAGCTGAAAGCTATTTCACTTATCATATAGGTAACCATAGTGATAATTCTACCTATTATGGCGTTGGTAACGTCTTCTACAATGGTGTTGCACCTTCTGCCGAAAACACTCCTTTCCTAGCTGATTTGGATGAAGAGGGAAGCTACACAGGTAATGCACAGACGTATAATGATTTCCGAATACATACACGTAACGGCGCTTCCTGCGTAAACACAGGAACAGAGGAGTTTGCGGCAAAATTGGAAGAGGCATTAACATATAAGAAAAATGCTGGTAAATATACAGGTAATATCAAAGATTCATACCTGTATAAGAATGTTGAGAAGGTGGTACTGCCACTTAATGATGTTGCCTTTGCCGACCGTATCCAAGACTGTGCTATAGATATCGGTGCCTATGAGTATAATGGTTCGTTGGACATTCAACCAGATGTGACGACGTTTGCTAATCAGAAACTGGCTGTATATTATGTGACAGAAAATGGATTCCAAACAGGTAATGCATCAGCAAACTCCCCTTGGAATGCCGCTTGTTATCAGAAGTTGCAGAAGGTGCTTGATGCGGCAGGACGCTGGAAGTATGAACATGCAGTGAAAAATAAAAATACAGATGACGATCTTGCGGACTTCATACCTGTCGTGGCTCTTGCTGGTAACACGAAAGACAATCAGGGCAACATGGGTACGTTCAAATACATGCCTGAACGCTCGACGAAGAGTGACACCAATGCGGAAGATAACGTCATCGACTATTCGCTGATTATTCCGCATGGCGTACAGTTGTGGGGTGGATTCTATGAGGGTACAACATCGGATCCTGGCTTCTATGAAAAGGACGGTGATGGAAACCCAGTAAAAGACAGTGAAGGGAATAGTATTATGCTGCGCGACCCGTTACGCTATCCGACATACATCACGGGTGACGTCACTTCATCGACAGGTGCAGAGGGTCAGGCACATCACGTCATACAGTTTACCAACGACCTCTTCGATGAGGATGAAGAAAAGATTCCTGCTTCCGTAGGTGAGGGTGGACAAAAGACATATGGGCAACTGGCAGCTCTCACTGATGAGAAAGATCGTGCTGTGCTTGACGGCCTGTTCATCGTTCACGGCTATGCCAACGGCTCACCGTCAAGTACAGGCGGAATGACTACCGACATGAACGGTGCTGCAGCCATCGTCACCAGTTTCGCCCATGTGCGCAATTGCGTTATCTCTGATAATAAGGCTATGGGTTATGGCGGAGGTCTCTACCTGGAGCCACACGCCTTGGTCAGTGGTTGCATCATCAAGGACAATGAGGCAACAGAGGGTGGTGGCGTCTATGTGGCACAGCCTGCCGCAGATCCGTCAACGGGTAAGGTGACAGTCGATGACGATACTTACGCCTTCCTACTGACATCAACAGTGGTGGGCAACACAGCCTCTCAGCTGGGCGGTGGACTGGTGTTCGACAGTAACCTCCGAGCCAACTCCTGTATTTTCTGGCATAACAATGCCAATGACAAGAATAATGTCTCCGGTCAGCAGGTACAGTCTGGCGGTGAGAGCCAGTCGGTGACCACCACAAATTATCCCATGGTGTACTGTGGTATCGAGGTGGTACGTTGGGAGGGCGTCAACAACTTGCTTGTGTCGGCTAACGAAACTGAGGGTGTGCGCTGGGACCATAACAACGAATACTACGAGAAATATAATGGTGCAGGCGGAAAGAACGACGAGTCGTTGTTCTACCCCATCGAGATGTCGTCGGTACTGTCACGTGCTGGTATGACCTACAACAACTGGAATGAGTACCGAGACCGTTTCCCAACCCTTGAACTTACCGACATCAGCGGCATGAAGCGCATGGAGAACGAAACAGCAGAAGAGGTTATCTACGACGGTGCTACGGCATACATCCGTAAGAAGAAGGATAACAGCCTTATAGAGATGGGTGCCCGTGTAGTGAATGCTTCCTTTGAGGTGAGAATTGATGAGAAGCACATCATGAAGCGCCTCTACGTAGTACATACCGAGGACCTGAATTCTGATAATGCACGTAAGCTGCAGGACAATGGATACGTCAATGATCCCAGCAATATTGACCGTCAGGCGCGTGCCATCATGTACAGCCAGATGGGATCGTGCTTTGCCAACCCCTTCCACCGCCTGGGCGATGCTCTGGAGTATGTGATGAACGTGCGTAAGAGCACACAAATGGTCGATACCGACGATGACGGAACACCAGATACTGCGATTCGTGATATTTATAAAAATGTACGTTTTGAGATATTCCTCACCAACGGTACCTTCTATCCCTATCGTAACGCCTACGGTATGCAGGCTGCCTCACGAAGCAACACTTTCGTGATACCGGAAATGGTAAGCATTATCGGTGGTGTCGACTGTGACGAGCCCTACGGGCAGGAAGGCTATGGCGAGATAGGAACTGATGGTACATCGTACAACATTGAGGTGAAGGGTGAGAGTGCGATTTCCTTGAAATGCATGCATACTCGTACCATTCGCAGCGACCGCAAACAAAGCGACCTGAACATGAATAATGTCGTGGAACCGTGGGAGTTGGACAACCAGTCCATTCTCTCAGGTAACGTTATCAGTGGTACCGAGACGAAGAATGCCTACCACGTCATCACCTGTTATCCAGATGCAAATAAGGTGGGACTGCTACCCACTATTAAGGATGATAATGATCATGAATTGCCGATGCCTTCGAATACTCATGATGCTGGGGCGAGGGATAAGTACCTGAACGCCTTGAGGAATGAAAGCCGTGAGTCGAAGGTCCGCCGTACCATCATCATCGACGGTGTTACTGTGACGGCTGGACTGGCTAACGATATCAGCGAAGAAGACATGTATGTAAAATACCAGCAGTTGACCTATTTCCGTGGCGGTGGTATTCTCGTCGAAGGAAACTGGGACCAGGTTGATGAAACAGGCACCTATACGCCTGATGTTACTGGCGTTGCCAACCGTGATATACCTTTGTTGGTGACCGGCTGTATGTTCCAGGACAATATGGCGGCAAATGGTGGAGCCATCTATACCAATGGTACACTGAACGTTTTTGGCTGTCACTTCGCCCAGAACACTTCGCGAGGGCCCAATACCGATCTTGACCAGGATTTCATTCCTTGGAGTGCCGGCGGTGCCATCGCTACTAATTACGACTGTACCGTTGTCAACACCATCTTTGCTAACAACGAGGCAAAGCGCGGTACGAAGTCTATCAAAATTAGTTCCACTGAAGGTGGCATAGATCGTGCCGACATCCGTCAGGGCTTCGGTGGCGTTATCTCTGCATCGGAGACATCAACAGTACATGCCATGAACTGCGATTTCGTACGCAACAAAGCAGTGGCATTCCCCGCCATCTATAACTTCCTCTGTCAGTCGGAGAAGTCTGAAAAAGAAGGTGGCAACTACAAATGGGAACGTGGCGACTTGCATCATTGGGCAGTGAACAGCATCTTCTGGGGTAACGAGAAGAACGAAGATACCAGTGCCGGCGGTCAGGTGGACAGCTATGCCGGTGACAGCAGGAACGACTCGCGATGCCGAACCTTAGGCAGTCTCTTCCAAGCGGCTTCAGGCAAGACACCTCGTAAACGTGAGGATGTGGCAAACTTCGGTATCAACGACCGTAGCGAAGAAGTGCTCTATTTCTGTGCCTATGAGCAGGAATACGGTTTGCCCTCAGAACTAATGGTGAAGAGTGACATGATGGAGGACGAGCATGGCAATATCGTGCCATCAGGAGTTGACGTACAAGGTCATAAGAAGACAACGATAGATAGTTGGGAAGAATTTGAGACGGGTTCCTGGATGGAGAAGGAGAATTATCCTGCCGAATGGAAAGAGACCAAGGACGGAAAGACTACTTACTATACTCACAATCAGTATCTTGCCAGCGATAACAATGCGATCAGTGGTCCGAACTTCCTCCAACCGTCCACCTCGGCCGGTGCTGACGGATATATGCAGAATGCCGACTGGCTGGTAAGCCGTCTGAATCGTATCATCGACAATGGCTGGAGTTATCTGCCACAGCATGTCACCAACTCAAAGGTTGATGTTGAAGGCGAGAAGGTTGATGCATTTAAGACTATATTTAAGCATACTAATGAGACAGAGAGTGAGGAACCTGTTTTAGACAATGATGGTAATCCGCTGTTAGACAAGGACGGCAATCCGGTAATGCAGACGGTCTATAACATACCTGACGAGATGGATAACACGACGCTGGCAGGTTCAGGTATCTATAATTTCTATTCACTGAAGTTAGACGACCTGTATGGTAATATCGGTATGAGTGACTTGGCACCGTTGGGCGAACATGCCTATATGAAATATGACCAGTTTGGCGAATCCACAGCCATGAGCAGTACCATGCGACGCATATCAACTTATCCCAAGCAAGGCGAGCAGGAGGTGTTTGTTGATATTGGTGTCTATGAGTACCAGTATGTGCAGCTGTTTATCCCCGGCAACGCCTACGATGTCATCTGGGTTCGTCCGGATAACCCCACCGACGGCACCATTGCCGATGGTACTACTTGGGAGCGTGCCACCAACAATGTGCAGCAAGCCATCGACATGTTGATGTCGAGCCATAACGACCATGACAAGGTATTGAAAATGCGTGCTGGTGACTATTCGCCCGTCTATCTGACACACGGCAAGCTGTCGTTCTATATTGAGCACGACGCCAATCCCAATAGTGTGCTGTATCCTACGGCTACGGGCGTTACAGACTATCTTGGCGTCAACAGTATCACCATCCGTGGCGGATATCCAAACGAACTGACGGTGATACCCGACAAGACGGGTGACTATGATGGCGAAAACGTACGCAATCCCGAACTATACCCAACGCGGTTCATCATGTCAGGAACTACAGGTTATGAGAACAAGGAGAATGTGAAGGATAACCTCTTCATCATTCAAAATATGGAGATGCAAGAGGCGAACCGAAACTTCATCAGTTCAACTGAGCTGGACAGGCAAGGGTATGCCGTTCCAGTGTCTTTCGAGGGACTGACATTCTCGAATCCATACTCTGTCCGCCAGAACGAGGAGGATGAGAACCAACAAGGTGCTGCCATCCTGTATACCCAGCAGCATAAGTATAATGACTCGGAGCAACTTCTTGACCCACCGATGAGGAAGTATAAGGAAAACGGAGAGACGGAATGGAAATACGCTATTGACGGACGTCCGAAATTGTTGATCAAGGATTGTATCTTCCTTGACAACGGTACAAGAAATGCCGATGGTACAGCGATTAGCGAAGGCCATCATGCCCCGACGGTCAACATCATGGGTGGTGGTGGTAATGCCATCGTAGCCAACTCACTGTTCCATAGCAATGGCGGCATACCGTTGGAGGGCTATAATACCAAGGTTGTCAACTGTTCCTTCGCACTTAACTATGGGCAGCTGACGCTGATGAACAACGGTGAAATAAACCAAACGATAACCACCCCCAGTGAGGCCGTGATGAACAACGGTGTGACGGGTAGTGTGATGCACAACTCTATCATCTGGCGCGACCAGTTGAAGGATGGAAAGCCGTATAACTTTGGCAGTGCTGACATGCTTGGAAAGAATAATGCTGTATGGAGTGCAGGATTGTCGGATACTGCTGACAGCAACGGCAACCAATCCCTGGCAAACAATAATACCGACATTCTGAAAGGGCCGAACTTTACTGATCCGACGCCTGACGATCCGTGGCAGCGTGACATGCATCCACGTCCTAGTGACCGCATCATGAGTAAGGGCAATTGGACTTCTTATAAAGAAACCGTTCCGTACTATAATGACGTGTCGTCAGTGATTGAACGCTCGATGAAGGTAGGTGGCGAAACCAAGACAGCTGTCGTGCAGACCGTTACCCGTAATCTGTTGCCGAAGACAGGCGATGATGCTCCTACCGATAACGACTGGAAGGATAACGAGACGGAACTGGCACACATGCCGCGATTCCTTGGCAAGGGTCTGGAACGTGGACCGTATGAAACAGTGGCAGCCATCCAGCGTGTGCTATATGTTGATCCCATCAAGGAAATTACCAGCACTAACGACGGTGCATCGTGGGAGCGTGCCTTCGGTGGTGGTCAGTTGCAGAACGCTATCGATGCCGCTGGCGTCTATACGGCAACCAATGGCGGTCAACGTTCATACGTGTTCGTCAAGGGTGCCGAGTCGGCAGTAGAGCCTGCAATACTGGCTCGTGACGGTGTCACCGTATATGGTAGCGTGACCAATAGCCTTGACGGTGCGAAAACCAAGGAGATTGTCGACCTCGACTTTACTTTCAAGGAGGTTGAAATCTTTGACTATATCAATCGTGTCAGGGCTGCTCGCAGCGGTATGGCCAGTACCACCATCACTTCGAAGTTGCGTGGCTTAGTTGCCAACGGAGAGACGATGAGCAGCGGCTTCGTGCTCGACGGTTTCGGCATCACCAATGGCACCGACCGCTTGATTTCGACACCTGTCGTCCTGAACGACGATAAGACGCTGATGCGCAATTGTATCGTCTACAGCAATCATATAGATGGTGAAAACATACCTGTGGTCAATATCAAGGATGGTCTGCTCTATAACTCGCTGCTCTATGGCAACAATGCCACTACGGTGGTCAACGTTGCCAGTGGTGCTACAGGCGGTGTGCTCAACTGTACCGTGGTGGCTGAAGGTGACGGGCAGACGGCCGTCAACGCCGCTGAAGACGACAAAGTGGTGAACGCCATAACGTATAATCATGCAGAAAATGCTGTCAGCGGTACGGGAACCTTCGTGAACAGCAATACTAAGCCCGGCATGTTTGCACCCTACCTGAAAAATGGTGCCAACGCTTACAGTTATCCTTTCGGCACACAGGAACCGCTATGGTATCAGTTGCATGAGGATAGCGAGTGCATCAATGGCGGTACGAACAGCTGGGATACCTATTTCGGCTCCTACGACTCGCTGTGGGAAGGCCTAACGGGTGATGCTACAGACGGTTGGGTGCCTGATTACAGCACCAAGAAGGCCCAGAAGTTCATCGATTTCTCGCAGGACCGTGACATCCTTGGTAACCCACGACTGCTGTTCACCACTGTCGACCGTGGCGCTTTCGAAACGTGGCGTGTGGCCGACAATGCCGTTAATGCTACAGAAGTTACCAATGAAACAGAAACTGCCGATGACGACGCTGACGGACGTGTCGACTGTCCTGTTAAGAACTATGGCGGTCATACCTATCCGCATGTGGGCAGCGTGGTATATATCGGTGAGAATGCGTCACTGCTGGTAAAGACCGGTAACTTCCCGTCGGAGCTGAGTGCCCTGGTACCAGGCTATCTGCTACTGAAGAAAGGAGCGTCGTTCTACGGACAGGGTAACTTCATCCGTGTGCCATACGTTGCCACAGAGCATGCCTTCGCTGCCAACCAGCAGTATGCGTTGTTCTCACTGCCCTATGACTGGGACAAGGCTAACGTCATTTCACTGTCAGCCGACGGTAGTCATGATGCCCTCACACAAAACAATGAGAGTAGCGTCATCACGCGTCAGCAGAGCTATAATGGTAGTCAACGTGCACAGTGGGGCAGCAGCTTCCATGTCACCGACTCGCCCTATTGGGAAAGTGTCGACAAGGGCACCGCCAACGAGGGTTACCTGCTGACGCTGAATACGGCCAATGATCTCACGCTGCGATTCACGGCATGGGGTATCAATGAGAGTGATGCAGCGGTTGACATCTATACGGAGGACAGTAGTGATAAGGTTGTGGAACTTACTCAGCACAACTCTAATGCTCTTGCAGCAGGCAGCGACAGCCCGCAGTTTACCAGCATGGAGGATATGGGCTGGAACCTCAAGGGACAGCCGTGGCTCGTACACAGCTTCAAGACTTACGCTACTGATGCCAATGGTGACTATGATGCTGCGTCGCAGGACTACAGCATGAATGTACCGCACCTGTTGTACAAGAACATCAACGCACAGAGCGGTGAGAACAATACCACAGGTGTTGCCACCGAACTGCTGAAGCACGGACAATTTATCAGCGGACGCTCGTGGACTGACGGTACTACGCTAGAACTCGGCAGTGCCTTCTTAACACAGACCGCCATCATGGACGATACGGAGGAATTGACCTTCAAGCGTCCGGTTTACTATGGAACAAAGGAGAGTTTTGCCCGTCAGTTGGTAAGTATCGCCAGAAGGGTAGGACGTTCAGATCAGGATGTTCATGAGAATAGTAACGCTTGTGATGACGTTGTTGAGATTTGTCCTTTGGAGGATGCAGAGGCAGATGTCAGTTATCAGTTTGGTAATGATGGCTTGAAGTGGTATGCCATTGACGAGACACTGGCACATATCTATGTACCAAGTACTACTGGCGTGAAAATGTCACTTGTGTCGAAGGCTCCCGTTGAGGTTGAGATACCACTTGGTATCATTATTCCAGAGGCAGGCGACTATACGATAGCACTGCCAAAGCGTGAAGCCTATGCCGCATACCAAGGCGTATGGCTCACTGACCATCAGACGGGGGCTGTAACAAACCTGCTAGATAAGAATTATACCTTTACTACCAATCAGTGTGGCGATGTGAATAATCGTCTGACAATCAAGATTGGCGGAAAGCTGCCTGATGGTACTAATGTTCATATACCAAACGTCTTGAAACTGGTGGCCAAACGTGGTCGTTTGCCGTTGAATCGCTTTGGTGATGACGATTATATAAGCATTTATTCACCAAGTGGTTCGGTTGTCTATAGCGGTACGGTCAGGGAAAGTCGCTCATTCCTGCTACCAGACGGTGTGTATGTCGTAAAAAGGCACGATTGAGGTTAGCACCAAAAGATACAAAAAGACGGCGAAAAGTAAAAAAAATCCCCCATTTCATCGGAAAATGGGGGATGATTTTTGTTGTTGTTGCTGTCTTTGACAGTGTTCTGGGATGCGTATGCCTATTGGTGTATTTTTTACCATCTTTCACTTCTTTAACAATTCGGCGTTTCTTTTTTGCGACCAAATCGGCTTTTTTTGGTTTGTATGGGCAGATTTAGTATTAATCTCTTGATTTAAATCAAGAAATTAAAGCAATTCCTATTGTTTTTGCAGTGTGAAATAAAAAAATATAAATATTTTTTGTAATTTTGCAATAACGTATCGGCAATAAAGTCGATGAAAACGCTTGCAAAAGTATGAAGTTGAAACCGAGTTATAAATTATCACTATTCGTATTGCTTCTGTTCTTTACGAATTCCGTGTCAGCCCAACAGGTGATTCCGTTGCCGACTGACAGGGGTGATAATCTGTCGGTTTTCCTCGATAACATCCAGTTTTCTTTCATTACCGAAACGAACAGCTATGGCCTACAGTTCCGTTTCGTCGTCATGGGTGGCAAACTGCCGCGCCAGGAGCGCATCCTCATCCGTCCGCAGCTCGCCAATGGTGACAACATTGCCGCCTTCCCGCCCGTTGAAATCGACGGGCAGTGGGCCTATTACCAGCAGGTACGTAGCGGCACAGAGCCGACAGGACTTCATTATCTTGCCAAGGATGTCAACACCCACCAGCAGTATGGTGGTATGGTGGCTGCCGCCCCATGGATGCAGATGGCGACGCTCAGTTTCAACGTGGAGCGTGTCAATGCCTGTGGCGACGTGCTGTGCAGCAGCCCTTATTTTTATCGCGCGCCTACGCCTGAGTACCTTACAACGCGAGAGAAAGATGTCCACCACGAGAAGACGTTGCGTCTGCAGGGTCGTTCCTACGTGTCGTTCCTTTCTGGCAGCGACGAGGTGCTTACCGACTACCGCAACAACAGGACAGAACTGAATCGTCTGTGCCACACCATCGACAGCGTGAGCAGCAACCCCGACATCAACATCATGAGCATCCGGGTCACGGGCTATGCCTCACCTGAAGGCTCCTTTGTCAAGAACGACCAGTTGGCCAGCCGTCGTACCAGCAGCTTGACAAGCTATATCATCGACGCCACCAACATTTCGTCCACGCTCTTCCAGACGGCCCATGTGGCTGAGGACTGGGAGGGTCTGCGTACCTTCGTCGACACCACCGCCATTCTTGCCAACCGCACCGCGCTGCTCCAGATGATCGACAGCGACCGCGATCCGGATGACAAGCTGACCAATATCCAGAAGAAATATCCTAAGGACTATGCCGTGATGTTGAATGTTGCCTTCCCGCTGCTGCGTCATACCGACTATCAGATTGACTATGTGCAGAAGAACGTGACGCATACCCTTGGCAAAGTACATACCGACACTATCTATCGGCTGCATGCCGACACGCTGTCTACCGGCTGGCAGTCAGCCGTGACACCGGAGCCCTACCGCACCTTCCGTCCGCTGCTGGCCGTGAAGACCAACCTGCTCTACGACTTGGTGCTGGCGCCCAACATTGAGGTGGAGGTGCCCTTTGGCCGCGACAGGCGATGGAGCGTAATGGCAGAATACACCAATCCCTGGTGGCGCTGGAAGAACCTCGACTATTCCTACCAGATTCAGGAGGGTGGCGTGGAGCTGCGCCGCTGGCTGCTGCCCCGTTGCAACGAAGCACGTCCCTGGCTGAGCGGCCTGTTTGCAGGCGTCTATGGCGCTATTGCGAAATATGATATCGAGAACGACGGTACGGGCGACCAGGGCGAGGTATGGAGCGCGGGCGCTACATTGGGCTACTCGTGCCCCTTGAACCGCCGCCTGAACATGGAGTTCAGCCTCTCGGCAGGCTACGTGAAGGGTGAGCGTCGTCACTACAATGCGGAGTTCGACAGCACCCACCTCATCTACAAGTACACCAAGAACCTGGGCTACTTCGGACCGACCAAGCTCAAGGTATCATTAGTATGGATTATCCCAAGTAAGAAGAAATGATGAAGAGACGAGACATATTGAACGTAAGGAGCAGGATGCAGGCAGCAGTCTGGCATCTCGCCAGCCTATTCGTGCTCCTCTTCCTCACCACGTCCTGCAACCGCGAACCACTGGAACTGTACAAGTCAGGCGACAGCATGGTGACTATCAGCTACGACTGGACCTATTATAACGGCCCGCAGCCTAACGGTATCTTCGTGATGTTTGCCCACAATGGCGACAGCATCACCAAAAGCTATGCCACCCACGACTTGACGGGCGAGACCAACGAACAAATGGCTAAGGGCACCTACAAGCAACTGGTGATGACCAACACTTTCCAGGAATATCTTGGAAACATGCGATTCTTCTACACAGATAATTACGAAAAGATGATGGCCATTTCCAATACTTATAATATTACTGACATGAATGCGTGGGATACAGGACGCCAGTATTTGGTGGAGCCGATGCATATGGGTGTGGCTGTTGATTCGTTCGAGGTGAAGACGGACCACGACGGACTAGTGTTCTACGAGTACGACAAGGATGTTGGCGCAGATACGCTGCATCAGGAACGTCGGGATACGATACGCTCTATGGTCACTACGCTGACCATCCGTGTGAAGGTGCGTGGCATCAACTATGTTAGTTCCCCAGATTTGGGTGGCGTAGACGGCTATATCACTGGTCTGGCCGATGGTTTCTATCTCTCGCAGCAGTGGCGACGCTCCGAGGTGAGCGACATCAAGCTGAACAACTGGCGCTTTGATGGTTATGATACCAGTGCCAGTCCCAGACGAGCCGATGGCGACGACAATAGTTATAAGGTCGGTTGGATAGTCACCGACATTAAGACCTTCGGACTGCCTCACGGGCAAGAGTTGCTCTGTCAGCGTACGGAGAAGTCGAACTACCTGAAGCTGCATTTCACCAGACTTAATGGCGAAACGATAGATTTTGACTACGACGTAGGAAAGATGATTCGCTACGAGGGTGATGACGGTACACCGAATCTCTCTTTCAAGCTGACCGACGTGGCCCTGCAGCTGGACTTGGAGATAGATGCAAATACTGTTGGCGAGGATGACGTGCCGACAATTCCCTATACACAGCCATCGGGCACCGGCTCCTTCGATGCCGAAGTGGAACCCTGGGGTGACGATGAGAACGTGGATGTACAGATGTGATGAAACCCACTAAGCGAATTACGATAAAAATATGAATATTAACTTAAAAAAGTAGACAAAAAAGAAACAGAAAACGAAGAAATCCTAGAAATGCAGCCCGCAAGGGCTAACGAACAAAAAAAGAACAAGAGATTACATTAATTTTTTATTTATTATTTAAATTTTGCAATTATGAAAAAGAATTTATTTTTCGTAGCAGCTGCAGCCTTAGCGCTGACAGCTTGCTCAAGTGACAGCGAGGTAACGCAGAGCGCTACCCAAAAGGCTGCTCCTCAGGCAGTGGCTTTTGACACCTATGTACCCAATGTTACAACTACACGTGCCGATGCCTGGATTGGTAAGGCTGGTGTTATGACCACAACAACTCTGAAAGACACAGAGGTTAATGGTGGTGGTTTTGGTGTGTTTGCAACTTACTCTGATGGTGCTGCTGGTGCATATGATGCAGCACAAGGACCTAACTTTATGTATAATCAGAAGGTTCTGTGGGACAACGTCACTTTGGGTTGGAAGTATGACCCTCTGAAGTACTGGCCAAATGAGACAGAAAAGGATTCTCAGGGTGCAACGATGGGTTCAAGAGTAGATAAGTTGACTTTCTTTGCTTACGCTCCGTATGTGGCATCGGCTGCGGCTACTGCTGATGCTGCTGCTGGTGATCTCAAAGGAGTTACCTATACTACACCACATTCACCTGATGCCGATCAGTATGGTATTATTCAAATAACGCCTAATACTACAAGCACAGGCACTGACCCGAAAGTAACGTATCGTGTTTCAAAAGATGCTACTAAGACGGTTGACTTGCTTTGGGGTGTTGCTCCTGCTGGTGGATTGTCTTATGCTACCGTTAATCCAGATTTTGGTGGCGTTGGTGTTGCTACGCTTACTGTTTCAGAAGGTCTGCCTCTTAAAAATCTTATTAAGCCCAATAAGGACCAGAAGATGAAGTTCCTCTTCAGACACGCTTTGTCACGTATCAACTTTACTGTTGTTGGCGCATTCGACCAGATTGCCCCTGGTGGAAGCAAGGATGCAAATACTAAGGTCTTAGTTGAGAAGGTAGATGTTTACGAAGGTGCTGCAGGGTCTATTATAACAGACGGTGTCCTGAACCTTAATAATGGTACAGCATGGGTTGCTAATTGGGAAAGTAAGACAGGTGGTAACTATACTGCTTCACCTTTGTTCACTGTAACTAACGCTGAGCTCACTGCATCTATTAAAGATGCAGGCGCTGTTGCATTCGCTTCTCAACCTAACGGTGTAACAACAGCAGAAACTCCTCTTTTTGCAGACGCAACCAAATTCTTTGCTGTAATTCCTAATGATGGAACAAAGTTTGTTTTCGAGATTACATATGATGTTCAGACCAAAGACGATGCATTAGCTCCCTCTGGTTCAGTTGATGGTTCACGCATACAGAATGTAGTTCGCGTTCCTGTTACTATTGATTTAAAGAATAACAAGAGCTACAACTTCCGTCTGATTCTTGGCCTGACTTCTGTTAAGCTGGATGCTGAGGTTGCTGACTGGGAGCTTGCTGGTGACGTTGACGCTAACCTGCCTCGTAACAACGAGTAATCTCTGCGTAGGTTAAACGAATAGTTAGGGGGAAATTATTCCCTGCCTGGGAAAAAATAATTCCCTGCCTGGGAAAAAATTATTCCCACCCTGGGAAAAAATAATCCCCTGACTGAAACTGAAACCCAAACTCGTGAGGTGGTGGCGCTAAGCCGCCGCCTCACGATTAGGAAAAAAAGAAACAAAAATTATATGAGCAATTACATGGGCGATTACATGGAAATTATATGTTGGAATAAAACACAAATTACCATTAATGTACCACGAATTATCATAAATTATATATATTAATGTACGCGCGAAGGATATATAGCATGATGATGGCGGGAGCAGTGCTCGTGATGACAGGCTGCTCTGCTGAGGATGTAGTCAAGGAGACTACGTCGGAGGAGGCCATTGCCATATCTTTCAGCTGCAACTATGATGACCAGGAGGAACACATGACAAGGGCTGGACACCAAGGAGTGATGAACATCGAAGACCTGTACACCACGGGATTTGGAGCGATGGCCAGTGTGTCAGCCACCAAGGTGCCCGATTTTATGTACAATCAGGAGGTGGACTACACCCTCGTGGGCGATATGGATCCGTCGAAGGGATACTGGAGCTACAGCCCCGTGAAATACTGGCCCAACAGGATAACGAACTTCTACATCAGTGCCTATGCTCCTTATGTGGAATTGCCAATAGCAAACCCGGGAACTACAACGGGCATCTATGGCATCTCAGCGAATAGCGTAGCACCCTATGTGGACTACCGACGCTGCGAGAAACCCAGTGATATGGTTGACCTGCTGTGGTACTATGTGGAACCAGCAAGTATTCCTGCAGGAACCGCCCAACAGGCGGCAGGTACGCTCGCCATGAAGATGCGCCACGCCCTGGCGCGACTGGAAATAAAGGTGGCGCTGGCCAGCGATCCTGGCACCACGAAGGTGCTGGTAGAAAAGATAACCCTGAAGGGCAAGATGGCTCAGACGGGGCGACTGTCATTGAGCAGTCAGACAACCGAGGGTAGCGGTAACGACATCAAATACTACCCAGTATGGTCGAACCAGGTGTTCGACAAGAATGGAAGCAATGAGGACATCGACCACACCTTCCAGATTACGAACGTAGACAATGACGCTGGGAGCTATGGCATCATAGACTCCCAGGTACGATATATAGAGGGAATGCCCTATGAGTGGCAGCCCGCAGGACTGAGCACGACGCCTCAGGACGCCTTGAGCACGGGCGACAGAAAGGGCTACATCTACCTGATTCCGCAGAGTACGCTGAGTCTGACGGTGACGGTGAAATACAAAAAGTGGGTGAGTGGCGAAGCTGCACCTACAGCGGGCAGTAAAACCACCGAAGCTGCTGTGACAACGGTGGCTAACCCGCTGAAGGGTAATACAACGTATACGTTGAATTTAACGCTGAGTGGAATATGAGAAAAGAACAAAAATTATATGAAAAATTATATGGAAATTATATGTTGAATATAAAACACGAATTACCATTAATGTACCACGAATTATCATTAATTAAAATTATATGGTAAATTACATGGTCAATTATATGGCAATTATATGTTAAAAGAGAAAAAGTAGTGAAGTATATTGTAACGATATTAGGAATTATATGTCTATTGAGCTGTTCAAGCGAAGAGACTACGAGGACAGCGGAGACGGCGAGCCAGATGAGGCCCATCGCCTTCGGTGATGCCTATACCGTTCAGCCCACTCGTAGCAGTGCGGTTTACTCAGCAGAGCAGGGCATCGGAGCAAATCAGAGCATCGGCGTCTATGCCTATTATCACGACGACGCGAGGTGGAGCGACGCAGCTGTGCCCAACTTCATGTGGAACCAGCAGGCCACCTGCCAGGAGAAGGGCGGCAACTTCACCTATTCACCCCTGAAATACTGGCCCAACGAGTCGAACGACAAATTGTCGTTCATCGCCTACTACCCATATACCGAAGAGAGTCCAGGAAATCCGGAAAGTCCGGCATACCCCGATAATCCTACAGGTCTGCAGACGTTACTTCCCAACACTGGAACAGGACTGCCCACATTCCGCTTCACTGTGAAAGAGGCAGAAGCAGATCAGGTAGACTTCCTGCTGTCGGAACTGTTGCCTGATCTGCCCAACGGTACCAACGGTGTGTCGCCCAGCGCGGCAGAGGACCGCAGCGGACTGACAGTGACCGACCGCGTACGCTTCCTCTTCAAGCACATGACGTCGAAGGTGGAGTTCCGTATCGTAGCTGCGGACGAAGTGCGCGACGCCATTGCCCACTTCGACCTGACCAGCCTGAACGTGACCAACCTCTTCAAGGACGGAAAGCTGACGCCTACCTATAGTGATGGTGCGACGACCTATGCCTGGACCGATCATACCGCCAAGCACGGTACAGCCCCTGAGCACACCTACCCGCTGAAAACGCTGACGGGCTATCTGTTTACGCCGCAGCAGATTGGCAACGATGTCATGTTGAGCATCAGCTATGACGTCACCTTCAAGAGCGACGGCACTACCTATACCTACGACGGCTCAGGCAATCTGGTGCCGGAGCAGGATTATACGTACAGCAACAGCGCCACGATACAGCTGAACACGATGAAGTTCACAGGCTCGGAAACGCCGCTGACGGAGTGGTTGCCCAACCACCATTATGTCTATTACATCCGCATCGGGGCCAGAGCCATTGAGTTTACCGGAGAGGTGGTAGAGTGGGGCGACACTGTTCCGGTGAATGATATAGAAATAGGAGAATCGTGATGAGAATAGGAGAGATAGGACATATAAGACTGATAGGACTCATAGGACCTATGCTGCTGGCAGCAGTGTTGCTGGCGGGTTGCTCAGGTGGCGACTCTTCGGAGTCAGTGAACCCTACACAGCCGGATCCTACTCAGCCTACGGGTCCCACGGTGGGTGAGCACGAGCTTGGATTTACCTGCAGCTTTGCCGAGATTACCCGCGCCGTGGGTGATGGTGAATTTACCACCGCTATGCTGAAGACGAGCGGCTTCGGCGTGTATTGCTGGTACACGGGCACAACCTCCTTCGACCCCAACTTTACACCGCCCAAGACGCATATCAAGGACTATTTGGGCGCAAACGGTCAGCTGCTGATGAACAACCAGAAGGTGGAATGGAAAGACTGGAACGGTACGGGCAACATCTGGGGTTATACGCCCAAGAAATACTGGCCTACCAATTCGGCAGAGTTGCTGACATTGCGCGCCTACGCACCCTATGTGAGCTACCAGTTGCAGACGGATGAACACGGAATGCCGCAACTGCCGGTGGTGGTAGCCGCTACAGACTATCGTAACGGCACGCAGCACGACCCGCTATGGGGCACGGGACGACTGGTGTTGCCTAGCGGCGAATATGACCGTGAAGCGGGTCATGAGAAATATGGCGACCTCTACAACAACATTACCTACCAGATGAGCGGCGACTACCGATTGACTAATGCCAACGAGACGCGCAACGGCTACATCGACTGGTTCTTCCATCACGGCATGTCGTGCCTGATGTTCTCCTGCAAGGTGATACAGGACCCGGGCTGCAACAAGGTGACCATCAAGAGTATCGAGGTGACAAAACTGTATACGCAGGGCCTGTTGAGCCTGAGCAGTCCTACTGCCTCGGACTCGGAGAAACCCATATGGGCCGACCGCTCCGGCGATATGACGGTCAACCTAACAAATGAAGACCCGAATGCCGACCTCGCCAGCAAACCGCTCGAGATTGACACGAAACTGACACCTCCTAGGGAGACTGACCCCGTCAACCTGCTCAGCCACGGACTGCTCATCATTCCGCGCGACTTCGAGACTGACGGGCTAAAGGTGACCATCACCTACACGATAGACGCCGATCCCACTGAACTGACTGCCGAAGGAATCATCAAGCGAAATTTCGAAGGCAACACTATATACAATGTGGGACTGAAGCTGACGCCGTTGACAGGCAGTATGGAGATCGACCTCATACAGTCGGCATTCACGCTTTGGACCATAGTAGGAGAAAGTGATAAAGAAGTGTATAATTGGTAGAATGAAAAGGATAAAGGGAGTTATAGGATTGATGAGGCCAATGGGCCTTATGGGGCTGATAGGCTTGATAGGGCTAATAGGCTTAATGGGGTGCTCGGGAGAAGATGAGCATCGCACGAGCCAGACTATCAACCTGATGAACTATATGCCGACGTTCTACGAGGTGGAGGACAATGAGGCCAATGGGCCTTATGGGCCTTGGGCGATTACTAGGGCCGACTGGTGGCCAAGCGGTTATGTGGATTATAGCACGATATATGGTGCGAGTGGTATGTTTAAGGACCAGGAGAATATTAAAGACCGCTCCATCGGGGTTTTCTTTGTCAAGAATGGTACTGTCTTGGAAGGTCGTTTCCGCTATGCTGCAGGACAGTGGCGATCTTCCATCGAATTGGAGGTGGAGGCAGGCGGATACGATCTTTATGGCTATATTCCTGCTGGTGGTGATATAGTGACGAGTACGGCACTATCGCCCCTGAACAGTGATTATGCCAACGGAGCTGTGTTGACGCTTAATGGTCTGAGTACGGTGACGCCCAATGATGTCTGCGTCGTTGTCGGTGCCAAGAACGGAACGAAGACTGGCGACGCCGATCCCGTGCCCGACAGTTCTATTAAAACAGGTGATTATCATGTGACGATTCATGCCGGTGGCCAAGGCAACTATATTTTCCTGCTGTTCGACCACATCTATTCGGGCATCCGGTTCAGTTTCAAGGTCGATGCCAATTACAACGCCCTCCGTACCATTAAGTTGAAGAGGTTGGAGATGCAGGGTTATAAGACTGAGGGATTGACCACTACGGCCGTCAAGTCGAAAGTCAATGCCACCATTACCCTGACGAAAAACACTAATTCTTCGCCTATCACGAGTGTCATTATCGTGCCCGATGAGACGAGTTCCGATGTGACTACTCCCATCTACGACTGTGGTTCAGACAGTCCTGTTGTATTGTCAACAGACTATAGCGATTTCTTAGGATGCTTTGCGCCAAACCTGTGTAACAAGTTTGCGTTGACCAGCACCTACGACGTATATGACACGAAAGGAAATCTCGTCCGCCAGAACTGTACGGCGACGAATATGATAGATATTAGGGATTTTTTTCCATCCCGAGGTACGATGTACACGGTCAGGTTGACAGTGAATCCGACATATCTGTATATGTTGTCAGAACCAGATTTGGACAATCCGACGATAGATATTAATTAGTAATTAGTGATGAGCGACAGATATAAAACTACCATAATAAGCTTGATGATGTTCCTCGCTGCTACGGCTGTGCAGGGCCAGATCAATATTTCCGGCAAGGTGTATGGCGGTGCCCGTCAGGCCGATGTTGGTGGTTCCACTTTTATCAATATCGGAGCCGACAACTGCGATGTCATTATCGATGCCGTCTATGGTGGAAACGACATCTCGGGTAACATCGGTGCGTCAGCAACTATTCCGACAAAAACTATTTTCACTGAGGCAATAGCCAATGGTGTAGCCGTAGCAAATGAAGATGCTGAGAAAGATGGTAAGAACACGAATGGATATAACTCCTTTATCCGTACCAACGTAGAGGCTTCGGGCAAACACCTCTTTATCGGAAACCTCTTTGGTGGCGGATATGGTAATTATAAATACACAAAATACACGTCTGGCGAATACATTGATAAATATAAGGTAGAGAGCTGGGACATTACTTGGGACGAGCCCGGAGGGCGCAGAACACTTATTTCTGAGGTCGTTGCCAACCTGCCTACATTAGGAAAGGCCTATCTCGAGCTCTGTGGTGGCACCTTCGGCTATGTTTATGGTGGTGGCGACAGTGTGACGGTGTCTAGTGCTACCGACATCTGCATTGATAACACCAGTACGCGCACTAAGATTAACGGTGAGAGTGGTGGACTGACTACACTCGACACAGACCGCCTGAAGAATATGGGCATCAACACGGAGTATTATAATAAGATTGCTAATCACGATACGGATGTTGACAAGTTCCTCTTCTCGCGTGTCTTTGGCGGTAACAACAAGGCTGATATGCGCATCATACCCAAATGGCATCTGAAGTCGGGCAGCATAGAGAACCTCTATAGCGGTGGCAACGAGGGACGCATGACCTCGGAAACGGGTATCCTGTTGGAGATCGGTACGGGATCCAACATCAACGTTTACAATGTCTATGGTGGATGCCGTAAGGCCGATGTGTGTCCGGAAACCAGTCCTGGCAATACGGTGCCCCGTGTGAATAACATTACAGGCTATAGCTTCCCAGATAATCTTGCAGCCCGTGTGCTGGTGCGTAGTGGTAAGATTCATAACGTCTATGGTGGTAACGATGTGCGTGGCCGTGTTTACTTCGGCAATGCCGTGGGTGTCTATACCAGTATTAGCGGCGATGTCTACGGCGGAGGCAACGGCTCCTATCCTTATACTGACAACCCTGCTTTGGCAAACGATTTGATTTACAGCGACTTTTACTATAATCCCATCGAGGTATTAGACCTTAAGGACGGATTAGGTAACCCCCTTACCAGTTTTACACAAGCCCAATCGGTAGAAGCCCTTAATGCCATTCGCCCCAATGCCGAGCAGGTATCTATCCGTATCGCCGACAATGATATAACGGATGATATGACGGATGAAGCCTTGGCTGCTGCTTTGGCAGCCCCAGTGATCATTGGCGGTTCCGTCTATTGTGGTGGTAACAGTGCCACGCTGAAGAAGGATCCTAGTCATAGTTCTCTCAGCGCTAATTATCCGTTGGTGGAGCTGAAGATTGGTTCTAACATCATTGTTGACAAGGTGTTCCTCGGCAACAATGGTGCAAACATGGTGGATCAGTCTACTGGCGGTCTGTTAGAGCAATATGGTAGTAACGTTACACCTGCTGCTGGCGGTGATCCTGTTGATTTCAGCACCTTGAATTTTACTCAGTCAAATATCTTTGCCGAATACATGAAGGGTTGTGCCTTGGACATTATTCCGAGCGTGAACTTCGACGACAAGGCTACGAATCATGACCCTGCCACATATCGTGACTATTCGGCTTATATCGGCTCGTTCTACTGCGGCGGCAATGTGGGTAGTATGACTTACAATGATGTCAAACCCATGAACTTCAACCGTAAGTTCATCATCTTCGATAAGCTGGTGGGCGGCTGTAACAATGCCATTATACCATTGAAGAGCGGTGTCAATGCTTATTATGAGGGTGGTCTCACTGGTACGCCAAACGCTACGACAGATAATAAGGTGGAGCTTATTCTCGCTGGTATCAGAATCGAGCCGAAACGCTGGACAACCGACGGCAATGGTAAGAAGAACGGCTTGGAGTGGAACACGATTGATGGCAGGACTGGAGCAGAGACCCCTGCTATTCTGACAACAGAAGCTTACGATGAGGGTAAAGATTATATAACCAGCAGTGATGACGACCTAAACCGCCGCTTCCAGCATGGCCACATTTATGGCGGCTGCTATTCCAGTGGTATTGTCAACGGCAATGTGGTCATTAATATTGACAGCACCCTGATAGAGCGTGATAAACTCTTCGATGTGGTGAAGACGGACGAGTTGGGTGAGGAGGAGAGCCTCTATGGTGATGACCAGACCAAGCAAGAGCGGTTTAAGATTCTCAAGCGCAACACAGGCGTTCTCTTGGGACAGCAGGGTATGGACGTGCTCGGTGCTGCCCTCAACGTGTTTGGCGGTGGTAAGGGTAAGGCTACTGAGATTTGGGGCAGCACTACCATCAACCTGAATGGCGGCTATACCTTCCAGATTTTTGGTGGCAGTGAGGAGGGTGTTATTGGTAAGCCAGATGATGGAACGGGCGATGATTATACCTATTCCTACAAGCTCAAATACATTGGCACGGATGATGAAACCAGCGAGATAACAAAGACCTACAAATACAACTCCAAATACAGTTGCTACGTCAACCTGTGCGGTAAGAATGCTGGCGTGTCGAAACAGGATGACAAGACCGAGGGCATGGCTCAGTGTGAGTTCATGTATGGTGGCGGCTTCTTTGGTCCTATCTGCGGCAACACATACGTTAATCTGGGCAAGGGTCGTATCTTCAACAGTTTCGCTGGATCTTGTAATGCCGACATTTTGGGTCATGCTGAGACTTATATTGGTCGCATGGTAAGACCCGGTACTAACACCAATCCCTATCTATATAAGAATGCCCTTAGCATACACCGTAATGACGCGGACTATTATGAGACATATTATACAGAGGGCTTCCCCTGGATTCGTGACTATACGTACGGTGGCAACGACCTCGGCGGACGCATTATGCAGGCTGTGGATTTCTCAGGCAGGGTTCGTGAGACAGGAACAGGCGAAGGGGCTTTTAATGTGAGGGACAAGGTGCATCGGAACAATGCTACCGAGGTGCTGAAGGCTAATGCTTATACAGAGTACTGGCAAGGCCGTGCCGAGGGAATCTTCGGCGGTTGCTATGGTACTTACGACTATACTGACGAAAAGTTCCGTGCCTATTTCGACGCAAATGGTGATCCTCAGACGGATAAAGACAGCAAGCCCTATATACAAAATGCCATTGTCAATTTCCGTCCCACCTATTCACAGGCCAACAACAAGGTAAATAAGATTTTTGGTGCTGGTCAGGGCTATCCGGGTGAGAAAGACCGCGATCACTTGCAAGACCGCAGCTATGTGCTCATCGATATTCCTCAGGAAATGACCTATTATAAGGAGATGGAGGTCTTTGGTGCAGGTGCCTGGGGTGGTGTCGGCATGAGGACCGTCATATGGCCCAATTTGACTCCTACAGCAGCAGAACTGAAAGATCTCGACGGCCACTCTACCATCATCGACCTCGTTCGTGGCCAGATTGGTGCTGCCTATGGTGGCAGCTACGAGGAGGGTATCACCCGGCGTACGGTGGTTAATATTCCTTCTGGCTCTACCATCATGGCGGGCAGTATTTTCGGCGGAGCGTATGGCACGAAGACGCTCCCCTCATGCGATGTGCTTGATTCAAATGTGGAATACCACAGTGCTGATGCCGTCCTGATATACGACCCGAACACCAGTGCCCTCTATCAGGGTAGCCTCTATGGTGGTAACAACAATGAGCGACGTACCCTCTCTACCTATGTGAACGTCGACGTGCCTGTCGTACAGAAGAAGGTCATTCAGTACGATAAAGAGGTGAGCGACTATCCGAAAGGCTATGTGTTGTGGAGCAATGGCACTGTCTATGGTGCTGGTCGAGGCGAGAACACTTGGGCGGAATACACCATGGTGGATTTGAAGGATGGTGCCAAGGTCTGGGAGGTCTATGGTGGTGGTCAGATGGGTCATGTGCTTAATGCACAGACGGTGCAGAAATATATGCAAATATATAAGAGTACACCGTCACCGGATATTGATCCTTCCGAATATGAAGGTGTAGAATGGGCAACAGCATGGCAGAAGGCCTGGACGATGGACCAATACTTCCCCAATGAAACAAACGATCCTACAAACGAGAAATTTGATTTCGACCACTATGCCGCATTTATCGCGACCAAACTGAGCGCCATCAGGCCAAGGACAGAGTTGGATACGAAGACCGCAGCCCTGTTGGGAGGAAGTGGTGGTGACAAGACATTCTTCAATACCAATGTCATCATCAATGAAGGTGCCACTGTGTTGACCTATGCCTATGGCGGTGGCCTCGGCAACAGTAGTGTGCCAAGAAGTGGTGACGTCTGGGGAACGACCTATATCGCCCTTTTGGGAGGCACGGTGAGCAAGGACCTCTATGCTGCCGGTACCAGCGGTAATGTATCTGACGCCTTTAGTATTGGTTCATACAATGCTACCACAAATCCGTTAGGCTTCACCGCGAGTTCCAATGCCTATATCAAGGGTGGTACGGCCCGTAATGTCTATGGCGGCGGCTGGGAGGGCAGCGTAGGCCTGCATGATGCCTATGTAACCAGACAAAGGGAGAACGCTGATGGAGAAATGGAGGATTACAAGGACTACCTCAGTACTCCTTACAAAGATGACATTCCCGGTGAGACCTACGTGGTCATTGGCGACCCCGACGGAACTAGTTTCACTGACGGTATTCCTGCTATCGAGCGTAACGCATACGGCGGCGGAGAGGGTGGTGCGGTCTGGGGGACCACCAACACCATCATGCGCAACGGCTATATCGGCTATCGCTATTTAGGTTACGTAGCTGTGGAGAATGGTGCGAAACTGACAAAAGGTTCTGTTTACTACACATCTAAAAATGGCACAGGAGAGTTTACTGCTGAGGGTACCGAAGTAGCTGACGGCACCAATTACTTCGAAATTGTTTATCAGGAGAAGCTCAATGATGAGACATGGACGAAAAGCGACAGCATCAACCGCTTGTACGACAGCGGATGTATCTTCGGTGGCGGCTATATCGACAATAGTAGTGTGGACAACACATTTGTCAAGATGTATGGTGGTCACGTGCGCAACGCTCTCTTTGGTGGCGGTGAGATTGCGGCTATCGGGCGTGGAGTCATCCAGGCTTCTGGTATCGACAAGTCGGTGCGCACATTGTCAGGTATCTACAAAGCCGGTAAGACCAGGGTGGAGCTGTTCGACGGCTATGTCCACCGTAATGTGTTTGGTGGCGGCCGAGGTTACAATAACTTGGGTGAGAACGGTAAACTCTACTCTGACGGCTACGTCTTCGGACAAACCGAGGTACATATCCACGGCGGTCAAGTTGGTACGATTCAGGAACTGGCCAACGGCAACGGTAACGTATTCGGCGGTGGTGATATCGGCTATGTCTATAGCGCCTATGAACTTGAGGACGGAACACTTCGCAGAGGTATCAAAGACCAAAAACGCTATGTAAAACCCTATGAAGGCTACTACTATGAGCATATAGGCAAGAAAAAGGACGGAACGACAGACGAAACAGGTACTGACATTAGTGGAGAAAGTACTGCTGAACCATCGGATTACACAAGTGGAACTTATACTGACGCCTCGGGTTTCCTCATGTACCCGGGCAAGGAGCGCAAACTCACTGAGGACTGCAAAGTGCTTGTTGAGCCGCATTGTAAGGTGACAGCAGCAGGTGGCGCGACATTCAGTCTGTCTTATAAGATAGGTGATATCTTCACAGTGACGGACCTCGATTATCTGAGAGAATACAATGAGACACATACACCTGTAGACATAGCAGATATTTCGTCTAACATTGATGTGAAAGGCAAGGTAAAATCTGCTTTTACTATTGATCTTTCTTATAAGCAAGGCGAATATGTGCCGACATTTGCACTGAACTCCTTGGGCAATAAGAATGATGGTAATTGGACAAAGTTGGAGGCGAACACCAATGACGATGGCATCATCATTATGAATGCCGTGTTTGCCGGTGGTAACACATCGTCAGGATCCTCCAAGGCATACGCTAATGCTACGTCGGTATTTGGTAATGCTACGGCCTCCGTCCACGATATCTACCACCGCGACCTCATCAGCATTGGTAGGGGACAGACGGGCGGACTGTATGGCGACGGCAACCTGACGTTTGTAGATGGCTACCGCGGTCTGAACATTACCAACTACGGCACCGACTATAACTACCTTTACGGCGCAGGCATGCGTGAACTTACCTATAATGACTATTTGGGACTTTTAAATCGTGAGCAAGACTACTACGAGATTCGCTATAAGTGTGTCCAGGCATGTACTGATAAAGACGGAACAAGCTACCACACTGGAGTTAGCGATGGCTTTAGTAGTGCATCAACCTTAAGTGGCGACCAGATTATGGCACTGTTTAAGGATGTCCCGAATCCCGATTTCGATCCTGATGAAGCCGAAAGTGAAACAAATAAAAAATTCACATATACAGTCCCTACAGGATTCTATAATGAGGACGGTTCCATCAATACTGGGGAAGGAGGTTACTGGGTTCAGAACGGTGTGTGCTCCATCTATGCCGGCCGCTTGATGAACACCATCCAGCGAGCTGACTTCTGCGGTGTGTTCGGCAGCCGCATGGTGATGAAAGGTGCCGAGGACCGTGTGCCTGAGGTGGTGGACTATACGAACTACACCATTAACCGTGTGCGCGAGGTGTCACTCAACAAGAAGAAGTCCATTATCAGTACAGATACAGGTGATGAGGCATCGCATGGCAACTACTTCGGTATCTACAACATTGTGAACTACCTTGGTGCCCTGACCAGTGACTTTGACTTCGGTGATCAGGGAACTGATACTGACGCAAATGATGCTGCCGGCAAACCAGAGTCGGGATTCTACACTGGCGATACATCTAGCACTGGCGGTGTTCGTACTACCGACAATACCAGAACTGAAGAATACGACCCTGACTATCTAGGTCAGACATTCTATGGCTGGAAGCGAGCCCATTATGACGAACAGAAGCGTAACAACGGTAACAGTCACAACAAGGTGGCCTTGGCCTCGGGTGTGTATCTTGAGTTGACCACCGAGGAGAGCACCGGCAAGGATCTTTATGAAAAGGAATGGGGATTGATTACCGGTGTTGTAGAGCTCGACCTTATCGATGTGCAACCAGGCATTGGCGGCGGCTTCGTCTATGCCAAGAACGTGCATGGCAAGCGTACACCGACAGATCATATCAACACCACCCTGACGGCCCTGAACGCTGGAGCAGTGACCCAATGGGACTTCGATTACTCCACAACGGAAGACAACGTCCATCAGAGGCAATGGCAAACCTCGGGCAATTTCGTACATAGTACCCAGACCATCATTGACGACTGCTACAATGTCAGCGGCAAATATATGGGAACAGGCAAGGTGCCGGCTCACTATTGGTATATCAAGGGTAAGGTGTATGTCTACGACCAGTATATCTCTGCCTATACCGGTATTTCGAATGCCTATACTGAGACAGTTGACATCCCGCTGACCATTTCTGCCGCCTCCAATGGTACGATGACACTGCTTCAGGTACAGCCCAATAAATATGCATACTATAACACCAGTCTTTCGAAACTTGAAGAGGGCAAGAAGATTATCATCAATGACGTTGAGTATTATCTGAACGACCCCATCAACTATTGGGACTGGTACAGACTGACTCCCTCGGAGCAGGCATTGTTCGTTGACGAGACGTACGTCATCAGCGACAGTTGTAAGATAGGCGATAAATGGTATGCACCAGGCTATGTGATGCTGAAACCGGAGTATGACTCGTTCGAGAATGCAACAATCTATAAGGCATCAAAAGATGCTACTGGAGAGAATAATGTTGTGGTTTACGATAAGGATAACAATCCTATTGTACTGGCCTACAACGATGTGTTCCACTTATCGAACAATCTGAGCCACGACACGGGTTATATGCTGACCTATAAGGTGAACAACCCCGTAGAGTGGAATACGTGGTACACGAAAGAAGACAGTCCTACGCATGAGAAGCAGCAGACGGAAGCTGTCGGCTACCACAACGGTCCGACCTTCTATCTCACCAATCTCACCAGCGGCTCGGGAACATTGCTCGGACAGCGCAGTTATGAGGTGGGTGACCTTATCTCAGCGGATGTTGAGACTACATATCAGGCAATAGTAACTAATCACTCCACAGCTATTCCTACCAATGATCCTAATGCCACAGGTTATGATCCCGACAAGGTACAGGCCACGTTTGAAAAGGCTTATATACTGACCGAGCAGGTGTCCATCACAAAGAATGGGTCAACTTATCACCTCTATCCTGGTCATGTCGTGTCGGAATCAGACAAATCATCATTAGGAATAAGTAGCAGTGTAGTCGACGCTTACGTCTGTACCAAGAGTATCCAGATCAGTCCTACCAAATTCATCTATGTCAACAGCAAGATGACCGCAACAGACAAGTCTAACTATATCAAGGAAGTCAATGAAAATATCAGGAATATCAATACAGCATTAGAAGGCTATAATGACGACCAATTAAATGCTATTACGGATTTGAGCGGTTTCGGTACATCGGTATTGTCACAATTGACAAAAGACGAGCAAAAGGAATTGTCGACGATGCTGTCGGCAAGAAGTAGTATTATTGAAAATGTTGTTGAGGCTTACTATTGTACAGAGCCAGGTCTTTATGGTGGCGACTACTATGAGGGTGGTAAGAACTATCGCGGACTGGAAGCGTTCAGTTCTATGACAAAGGACAACCGCGATCAGTTCACCTTCAACTATGATGCCCTCGACCTGCTTGTCGACCCAACCTTTAGCAGACCAGAAGGTCAGAAGTACCAGTATGACGGTGCAACAACAAAGGAGGATGCACAGGAAAATCTCCGAGAGCGGTACACCGCAGAAGATCCAGAGGTTATTGCTGGTACTAAGCAAGTTGGTGATCCGAAGACGCCTGCTGCCGGCTATTCGATAGAAGCGCCCGTTGATTACACGGCAACGTATAACGGTACAGAAACCGACACCTACAATGATGTGACTCTTACCAATGGCGCGGAATATTCTCGTAAGCAATTTGAGAGTCTGCCCAACGAGCGACGTCACTATGCACCCATTACGGTGAAAACTAGTGATGTTGCAAGTGGCACGTATACTGTCTATGTCGTAAAGAGTCCTGACCTCGTGATAGGCAATGAACCCTATGCCGTTGGCTCAACTATTACGGCGGCTAACTACACCGACGATTTGGCTTCATACGTGACAAAGTTAGAGTTTACCACAGCAGGCACTTACTACTATTGTCGAGAAAACTACAAAATAGGCGAGAAGGGCGAGGGTAAGCCCGTTAAGGCTGTTATGGCTAATACTGGCGTTTGTGCTGTAGGAGACACCAAGGGTGTCGGTGAAACAGTTCCCGTGGGCTTCATTATCAGTGAGAACGGTGACGACGGTAATTATACCAATGGATATAAGAGTCTGGTCAACAAGCAGCTGAACTTCACCATCCACGGCAAGGCTCCCACGGAGACTTCGACGTTCTACGTGAGCCGCTTCTCTGACATCAAGGACTTGTCGACGGAGAAGATTATCACCGTCATTTATCGCTACGACTACGAGGAAAGCGACAAGCTGGGTAATCACATCACTCCTGTCAGCGAGCGCCACGTGGTGAACATCCATATCACATTCAAGAGTGGTCTGCCCGAGGTGGAGGACATCAAGGCTCCGCAGATAGTCATCCCTGGCGACTATGTAGGTTTGCGTGAGCCTAACGTAATTCCTGGTGCTAACGAGATTACGGGAGGTGGCTGGGAGCTGTATGAGCGACAGGAAGATGCCGAAAGCCGCTCCAACGCCATACCGTTCACACCAACTATAGACCCGCTCTACTGGTATCAGAACGACTACTACGTGCGCTACTATTGTCTGACCAATATCGGCGGAAAGAGCTATTCCAATGCTGTACAGGTGAGTGTGGCTAACTACCACGACCTGAAGAAGGTGATGGAGGCCAAGACCCACCACTATTATATAGACCACGTGAACGTGGACCGCGATCCGAAGATCTATATTAAAGACTATAGTTCCGATGCGACGGGCAGCAAGAGTGGCCTCGACCTGCTGAAAGACTTATTCAATCTCAGTATTGGTGAAGCTCTAGACGGACACGAAGCACTGAATACCAGTCAGGTGGGCGCATGTAAGAATCTGGAGTTTATCCTGAAGAGCAACCTGAGTCCGGAGAACCCATGGACTCCTATCGGCAAAGATGTGCCAGATGATCCAGAGACCCCAGATGTGGACGAATCTCTTGCTTCTAAGTGCTTCGATGGTGTGCTCCACGGTGACGGCTATACCATTACTGGTCTTACCCAGTCGCTCTTCAGCCACCTCTGCGGTAGTGTCTATAACCTGGGTGTGACAGGTTCGTTCACCAGTGCCGGTGTGGTAGATAACGGTGACGGTTATGTAGAGAGCTGCTGGATTAATACGACGGGAACACCTGATGCTGACGTCCGTGCTGTCTTTGGTAATCCAACAGCTACCAGTGGCTATAAGCAGATTGTAAACAGCTATTATCAGGAAGGCAAGACCTATAAGACTACTGACGATGGCAGTCATGGTCTCGCCAAGGCTATGAGCGACCGTTCGTTCTATAATGGTGAGGTAGCCTACAACCTGAACGACTTCTACTTGTATAAGCGCTACTGTGATAAGGAGGTCACCTCGGGTACGGAATACTACTACTACGATGGAGAGGTGGATCCGATAACGAATGCTTTGGTTCCGAAGACCAAATACTATGCCAACAATCCAGACCTCTGCTCGTCGGGCTACGTACCTGCAGATGCTACGCCAAGTTACGTAGTTCAGAAATATGTGGAGGACCGCTTTGCCGACGGCGACTTCATCTATTCCGCCGGCTCTATACCTGGAAGCGACGACAAGCGCCTGTATATCGACCCGACTACGGGAAAGCCGAACTACTATCCTGTATGGCCTGAAGACTACCTGTTCTTCGGACAGACTTTGGACTATGGATTCACTTCGGGTCGTACGCATCAGGATGTGCCGTCGAGGTATTCTGCCACGAACCGTGTCTTGCGTGCTCCAGCTTACTTCCGTAGCTCGGAGATGAGCGTGGCCCATTTCAATCCCGATGCCGTAGTGGCAGGTCAGGAGAAGCTTACCTTTGAGCAGATTAATAACAACGTTGTTGCCCACGAGGCTTATCCACGCATGACAGCCATCGACTTTACGGGTTATAATGATATAGACTGTAACTACGACTACCAGAAGGGCTGGTCGCAGTGGTCGAAGACATCGCAGCTGGCTCAGTCAAGCGGAATGTCCACCGATGCCTACGCTTTCTATCCTCCGTTGCTCGACGATGGTGTTGTGAACGAAGGACTGAACAGCTTCACTTGTGGAAACCTGACGCGCAACCTGCTGGTCTACACCAATGCACCGGGTGGCACCGGTATTGATGAGACGCCGACAGGCTCACAGCGTACGGCCAATGCGGTGAGTGGAAGTGATGATATGAGAGATGCGGCATACGATGATCATAAGACCGTCAATTCTTACAACACCGAGACGGTGAAATCATGGGATGAGTCCAGTGAGTTACGCGGTCACTGGGTACGGAAGTCAGACTCGGGTACGAGCTATATAGCCACGCTTGACCACTATCTGGTGGACAAGGAGGACTTCAATGCGCCTATGGCCTACACCTTCACGGAGGGCAATCGTATGTGGCACCAGCGTTGGCCGGATAACTACGTTAGCTTGACGAAGGGATGGGAGGGCATCAGCCTGCCGTTCACGGTGGAAATCGTTACGACCAACGATAAGGGTGAGATTACGCACTTCTATAAGAAAACGGGAAGCACCACTTACGATGATAACTATGATAGCGGTCATGAATACTGGTTACGTGAGTTCTCTGGTATAGATGATACCAGAACCCCAATTGTCGCAAACCTCGTGTATCCGGCCTTGACAGGTGACGGTTCCGATATCATGTCTAATAAGGAGGTGGGAAATACCTTCCTATGGGACTACTACTATAAAGGTTTTGGCCACAGCCATAAGGACAAGAATCAGGATGTGTATCAGACATACTATGAAACGAGTCGCACGTATCCAAACTATCCGCTCTTGACCAGTGCTGTACCTTATGTCATTGGATTCCCGGGTAAGACCTACTATGAGTTCGACCTCAGTGGCGACTTTGCGGCTGGTACCACTAGCGAGACCAAGCCGGTACAGCTGGGTAAACAGGTTATCACATTTGCTTCACCGACGACAGGTATCACCATCGGCGTGAGTGACTTCGAAACTGTTAAGAAAGAGAATGGAACAGAGGCGGGTGTGACTCATGACGGTTATACCTTCAAGCCCTGCTATCTGAATAGTCCTGACGTAACTAAGAACGCGAATGGCGATCCAGTGAAGAATGGCTTCCCGCTCAATGCCGATGGAGACAGCTTCGTGGAGAACACCACTGCCACAACGGTGGATGTTGCGGCCTTCCGACCCTATTTCGAACATGCGAAACCTAGCCCTGCTCCTGCCATTACACGCAGCATTATGTTCAGCAACATAAGCTCGCAGCTCGGTGGTGGTGACGAACAGGAGCCGCAGGACAATGTATCCCAGAGCATGGAGTTCTACGCCAAGAAGCATAAGATTGTCGTGACATCGCACATGCAGGCGACGGCAGATGTAGCCATCTTCAATGTCAGCGGAATGTGCATAGCATCGTTTGACATCGAACCGGGTGAGACCATCGAGACGCCAGTCAACAACGGTGGTGTTTACATCGTCCGTGCTGCTGGTGGTCACTATACGAAGAAGATCTCTATGAAATAACATCATGAAGTTGCAGAACAAATAGGCACTACAATTGCCTATCATCATAAGACAGGAAGATCCAGCGGATCTTCCTGTCTTATGCTCTGTACCTTCTTCCATCTTCCATCTTCCATCTTCCTTCTTCCATCTCAATTTTCACTTCTCTAACTTTTTTTCATTTTACTATTCATTTATTCATTTTTGGTAATAACCACCTTATAATCAGATAATTATCTTATGAATAGTGCTCAATAACGATTCATACACTATTCATTCTTTATAGTATAAATTGCCGCTTTCGTGATATGATAAGTATCTTATTGCTTGAAAACTAACAAGTTACATAAAAGTAATAATTTGCGTTACAATTTGTAACTATAGCAGAAACACATTGTCACTGCCGTTGTGACAAAGTGTTTCCGTTGTAGTTATGATGATGAAACAGTTCTTTCTTTTTGATAAATACTTTTACAATCACAGCAAAAAGGCTCAAAAGATGAATGGGCGAATCACTATTCATGGGCACTATTCATCGTGTAAACATCAGATATTCAATGCTTTATGGCGAATAATGAATGGATGAACCCTTTTTTGCCTTTTTCCGAAAGAATTTTTTTTCTGGTTCCTCTATGTAATTTAGGAAGTTTTCAATGAATTGACCGTTCTCTTGCTGCTTGCGGCCTTATATATTAAATGACCCTCGCGCGCGAATTTTGTATTAAAATATTTGGCGGTTTCGAAAAAAATCCTTAACTTTGCACACAAAATGTATTGAAATTAGGAAGACGGAACAAGTGATCCCAACCAGATTGTTGACCATCGTGCCCTGAATCCATTGGCCGAACGTAGCGTGCTGGTAGCTCTGCAACGTCGATATAAAGTAGTAATTGATAATTGAAATATGATACAGTTTGTAGAGAGTGTAAAAATAATAGAACAGCAATATCGTACAGGTGAAGAACCTGTATTGGTGATGTGTTCTGACAAAAAGAACTACGTTTGCAAATATATGCGGACGTCTTCTGCTGCATATAAACTCTCTTGCGAGCTGATCGGTTCAATGATGGCAATGGCTTGGAAACTCCCGACCCCCCAAGTGGCTTTTGTTAATATCAAACAAAGCCATTGGTCAGGCAGAACCCTTAGCCATAGCTTGTCTGCACCTGCTTTCGGAAGTCAGTTCATAGAAAAAGTTGGTGATGTTACTCCAACTACATATAGTGAGATTTCACCGTCTGTTTCGGTGCTTCGTCAGCTGATGCAGATTGCTTTGTTTGATTTTTGGATTGCAAATGAAGATAGAAATGCAAACAATGCAAATCTTATTTATGATGTCATTTCGGGTAAGTTGATAGCAATCGACTTTGGTTGCATTTTGAATACGGCAACATTTGATTACCCAATGTCTCAACTTACCTCAACAGATACAATCTTGTGGTCTGATTTGTTCCACCATATTGCAAATGGAGTAGAACGTGAGCAGATTGACCAAATCGTGGGTGAATTAGAAAAAGATTATCATACGTGGTTGAGTAGCAGTCTACAACAGACATCTGTGATTCTTGAGGAAATGCCTGAACAGTGGCATGTCTCTACGGCAGTAGTGAAAGAAAAGCTAAATCAGTTGTTTGATTCAGATTGGACAACAGGAGTATGGAAAAATTATATGGAATGCCTTAAAGAGAATTTGTAATATGGAGAAATTGAGATATAGTATCATTTATGCCGTCATCCGGCCAGAGATATCCGAGCAGCTGAGCATCGGACTTATCATTGTTGATGGGGATAAGGTGGAGGTGCGTTATTCGCAGGACAAGCTGAACGCCATGCAGAATCTATTCTCCGAAAAAGAGAACCAATTCATTACTGGCGTTGTTTCTTCGATGACAAAAGGCAATAAGGTGAATTCGGTGGAGGATGTGAACTATTTGATTCGCTATTCCAACAATCTGATAGCATTGTCACCACTGCAGAGCATTGATATTTCGCCTACGGAACAGAACAAGGATTGGCTTTTTGCTAATTATGTGTATAATACGGAACGCCAAATTGCATAGGCGAAGGACGGAAATTATTGAAATGAACAAATAGACACAAGATATGACACGAAAGATGATGATAAACATAGCAAGGGCTAAGCAAGGACGTGCGTTTGGCGTAGCGTCGTTGTTGGTTCAGCGTTCGTTCGGCGTAGCGTCGTTGTTGGCCCGTCGTTGCTCTAAGGTTGCTCTTAGGTTGCTCCAAGTATGTTTCGGTAATGTTTCGGTGATGTCTCGGTTAAGTCTCGGTGATGTCTCGGTCCAAAACCATACCTCCGAGCACAATGTTTCTATGATGATCCGTAGCATCATGCTGATGGTGCTGATGATGACCTTCGGCACCACTGTATCGTGGGGCCAGATTTGTGGATAGTAATAACAAAAGGGATATGAGTAAAAAGGAGTTGCTTAAGTTATTCGACAATAAAAACATCCGTGTTGTGTGGGATGATGAACTGCAGGAGTGGTTTTTTTCTGTAGTAGATGTTGTTGGAGCTTTAACTGACAGCAAGAATCCTACTGACTATCTGAAGAAGATGCGTAAAAGGGAAGTAGAATTAGATGTCTACCTAGGGACAAATTGTCCCCAGGTACTAATGACAACTCCAAGTGGGAAGCGTCGCAAAACACTTGCTGGTAACCCAGAACATCTTTTTCGTATTATCCAGTCGATTCCTTCTCCTAAGGCAGAACCCTTTAAACGATGGATGGCTCAAGTGGCTGCTGAGCGTCTTAATCAACTGCAAGATCCTGAACTGTCCATTGAACAGGCGGTGGCTGACTATCGCCGCTTGGGTTATTCAGAAAATTGGATTAACCAACGGCTGAAGAGCATCGAAGTACGCAAATTACTCACTGATGAATGGAAGCGTGGTGGCGTTCAGGGACAGCAATTTGCTTCCTTGACTGATATCATAACTGCAGCTTGGAGTGGACGAACCACTAAGCAATACAAACATCTGAAAGGCTTGCATAAAGAAAGCCTGCGCGACAATATGACGAATGTAGAATTGCTTCTAAACTCGTTGGCAGAAGCTTCTGCTACTGAGATCTCAAAGAAAGAGAATCCTAAAGGGTATGGGCAGAACGCTGATGTTGCTAAACGAGGGGGACGGGTAGCTAAGGCTGCACGTAACCAGTTGGAGTCTCAACTTGGGCATTCTGTTGTAACATCTCTTAACGCAAAAGACTATTTTAAAAGTTTGGAGCAAGAAGAACAAAAGCAAATAGAGGACAGTACAAAATGACACAAGATATGACACGAAAGATGACGATGATAAAGAAAACCCTGTTGGTGGTGATGATGGTGACCTTCGGTATTAACGTATCGTGGGGACAGGGGACTCCTGTCGACTATTCGGGAACGTATTATATTCGCAGTGAAAGTCCCAATAAAAACACCGATGGTGATTATTATATGTGTCCTACGAAGGGTTGGTACCTTTATACGGGAACCAATAGTTACGAAAACGACACTGATGATGATGATGACAATGGGAAACCATTCCTTACAACTTACCAGTGTAAAACAAATAGTTACGATGATGTAAGCAAGGCAGTGTGGACTATCAAGAAGGATACAGATACGGGGTGTTATTACATCATACAAAAGAAAACAGGTAGATATCTGGTGTCAAATGGTCAGATTAGTGGTTCTACAAGTGCCAGACGTATGCGTGTACACCTTGAAGAAGTTGCAGACGAGACTGCCCTTACCAACCTTGGAGATATGGCCTTGTTTGAAATAGTCTACCATGCCAAAGATAAAAACACCACCGTAAACCATTTAGACATTATACCTCACTCCTCTTCTGGTTGGTATAATAGCGAAAAAAGACTGGTGGTTAATTTTAAGAACTTTAACCTTCTTAAGGCTAGTACAGATAAGCCTGATGGTCCCGATGGTACATATGGCAAAGGTACAGGAGGTATTATCGGCGTGTATTCTAACGAAGCTAATGAACAGTGGGCTCTCGAGATACCAAATCCGTCTTTTTATCTTAACATCAATGAAGATGAGCTATCCGTAGTAGGTGATTTGGCGTTTTATTATACCACAAATGGGGCAGACCCCGAAGTTACGGGGGATGGAACTCCTGGAACATCAACAACAAAATATGATGGACCTATTTCATTAGATGGGGTTAATTTAATAAAGTATATTGTTACGAGCAAAGATGGTAAGACAATAAAGTCTTCCGTCATAACTTATTATAAGAATTCTTCTGTCGTATTGGAGGAAACGGGGCTTGTCTATAATGGTACAGCACAGGTCCCCACAGTCAGTAGCATCACAATTAATGAGGAGTCAAAGACGGTATCTGATTTTACTATTGGAGGAAAAAACAATGTTGATGCAGGTACGGCAATTTTGACGTTGTGGGACGAAACCAATGGGATATATACAACAAATGAATTTACTATCAATCCTGCAGAGGTGACAGTAAAAGCTGACGATAAGACTAAGGTTTACCAGGAAACTCCTTCCGCAGATCCAACGCTGACAGCAACCATTACCGGCTTGGTAAACAATGAGCCTGAGAGCAAGATCACCTACACCATCAGTCGTGAAGAGGGTGAAGCGGCAGGCCTTTATACCATTACCCCAACAGGCGATGCTGTGCAGGGAAACTATCATGTGAACTATGAAACAGGTGTTTTCCAAATAGGCAAAGAGATTACTCCTGCTCCAACAATATCTTTGACGAACTGGACTTATGGAAGTCCTAATGAACCATCCGTATTGGGTAATGCTGGTGGTGGAGAAGTGACTTATTATTACAAGGTGAAGGATGCTGAAGATGATACGTATACGGAAGAGGTTCCTAGAAATGTAGGTGATTATACGGTAAAAGCTGAAATAGCTCGAACAAGTGAATATTTTGGTGTCACAACAGGAGCAGTTGATTTCAAAATCAACAAAGCTCCGTTGACAATTGTAGCTGATGCGATAACGAAAGATTATCTTGACGAGGATCCAGAATTGACCTATACAGTTTCAGGTATCCAGTATAATGAAGACGGGAGTAGTGTATTAACCTGTGAACTTCAGCGAGCTGCAGGTGAAGCAAAAGGTCAATATGCCATTACGAAGAAAAGTCACAATTTAATATCAGGTAATTATAACGCACCTTCATTTACAGGTGCTATGTTTACTATTATTGCGAAGAATTTGGGAGACCCTGTAACATTGGAACCAACCTCAGGAATAAGCATCTATGCCAAAGATAATGGTAATGATTCATGGACAGTTTCAGTATATACAGGTAAGACCGCTTTTATTGAAGGGACTGATTATAATTCCGTGGTAACTGGACCAGATGATAATGGAAATTATACAATAACTGTTACTGCTGTAGAACCTAGTAACTGTAGGGGAACGGCACAGGCCACATATTCTCCTGCTACATTCTATAATATTTCTGGAACAACCGAGAAATTTATACCTTATATTTCCACAACTTCTGATTTGACGACATCATCAGATTTGGTTCCATATATTGTGACTCAAGTTAATCCTTCAATAGGTACAGTATCTATCGTTCCCATTAGCTATGTCCCTAAAGACGAACCAGTGTTGCTTTTGGCTGCGTCAGATGTAACAGGTATCACGACTTCGCCAAAGAATCCGGCTACGAGTCCAATCTCAGAGTCGCTGATAAGCATTAACAAGCTGAATATAGCTCCAGATGAACCAAGTGACCCAGATAATCCAGAGAGTGTACATGGTGTGCATGTGGAAGCGACCGAGGCTTATATGTTTTATATAGGTGAATTTGTGCTTACAACAGAAGGTACAATCAAGCCAGGAAGATACTATCTTTACAACCCCATGTATCGGGCATCAGCCGATCCGGGGACGCCTTCTCCTGCTTTAGCACGTAGTCTGGCAATTGTCAAGAATGAAACGACAGGTATCATACTGTTGACAAATGACGAGGTGAAAGAGGATTTCAATGACGTCTGGTACAGCATTGACGGACAAAAAATCAATAAGAAACCAACCCGAAAAGGAATCTATATTCAGAAGGGTAAAAAACTAATTTTGAAGTAAGAGTAAGAAAAGAATATGATACAAGATATGAAAACAGGGAAATATACACGTCTCATAGCGACACTGTTGTTGCTCCTCATGTGTGGAGTGGGTAAGGTATGGGCAGACAATATTACTATCTTTGTTCAGAAATCAGATGGAACGACACAAACTATAACAGGAGCTGGTGGTTCTGTGAATGATGGAATTACTGGTGGTTCCGTTTCTGTTGCTATTTCAGTAAGGGACGTCACTCTTACTGTCACCCCTGCTGATAATTACAAAACGAAGAAAGATCTGATAGTTGTAGAGAAGATGGTAGATCCTTCTTCGCATGCACCTCGTCGTGCTCTCAATATAGGAAAATTCCCTGTTGGGGGTCCTGATGGTTGGGTGACAGTCGCAACCGACTATACTTTCACTGTTACTTCTGATTATGAAGGTGCGTATGTCATAGTTACGTTTGTAGAAAACACCCCTACTACTGCAACTCGGATAACAAGTCTTAGTGAGATAGACGATCTAACAGGCAACTATGAGTTGGCAGCAGATATCGATGCTTCAGGTTATAACTTAGGGGAATTTACAGGTACTCTTGATGGTAAGTACTTTACTATCAGTCATCTTAATCACCCATTATTTGCTTCTACAGATGGAGCGACCATTCGAAATATTAATTTTGAGAATGTCAATATCTCTGCAGGCGATGCTAATGGAGATGCGGGAGCTATCACTTCTTGCGCTAAAGGTGCAACACGTATCTATAACTGCGGTATCCTTCCTACAACCACTGAATATGATGCAGACGGCAATGTCATAGGTTTTCTTGGAAGTAGTGTAGGAGGAAGTGGCAATGTGGGTGGCCTTGTCGGAAAACTTGAAGGTTCTGCTCGTGTCATCAACAGCTTCAGCTATGCGAATATTACTAGTGGGACCACAGTTGGCGGTATAGTGGGTAACAATACGGTTACAACTACTGCAACCAGTCTTAATACCATGGTGATGAACTGTATGTTCTTTGGTAACATTACTGGTGGCACCTCAAAAGCCCCAATCTATAATGGCACTAAGATTACCAATGTGGGTGAAAATACTGGTGTCAGCAACTTTAACTATTTTTGGGAGGGTGCCTCCTATGTGCAGAATAAGCAGATTGATGCAAATAAATATAATTGTGCCCTTTCTGCCGAGACACGCTATCTGCAACGCTTCGAATTCTACCGTCACTTGCTGAATAGCAATCGTGAACTGGCTGCTTGGTGGGCTACGGGTGACGAAACCAAAAAGAATGAGATGTTGAAATGGGTGCTGGATAAAAGTGTTGCCCCTTATCCCATTTTAAAGGAACAGGGATATTATCCTTCTGTGGTCAACCATATATCTGCCAAAACATCTCCTTCAGACAACAGTTCAGTTGTCGACTATACGGCATCCACTGCCCCTGAGACGCCAGAAACTCAAAAAACACTTTCTGTAACCCTATCTGGTGATGGAATTACAACAGCATCTTTGACTTTGCCAATCACAAATAAAGATCCTGATAACTATAATTTTAATTACCATACGGTGCAGTTGCCCTATTTCAACGACGTAGGTACAGGAAATTATAAGAATGGCCAAGTGGTGACAGGATGGGAAGTCACGGTTTCTGGAGGCACTCATTCTTATACCACGGGTGCTGAAGGCTCAGCAACAGTGAATGAGACTACGGGTGAGCTTACACTTTCTACTCCTTATAACTTTGCAGACCGTAACAGCACGGGAAAGGATGACTATGGTACAAGTGGACGTATTTTCAGCCAAGGTGCTTATTTCGATGTGCCAGAGGGAGTAAGTTCTATTTCCATTAGGCCTCATTGGGCTAAGGCGGTGTTCATTGCTGATGCATCTCTCGACGTAGTGTATGATCAAGGCATGAGCACTGCATATAATGTACCCAATGTTGGAGGTGGTGTACGCTATACAAATGGTGAGTCATATACTTTCACCAGTAAAGAAGGGAATATTACTTTGCCGGTTTATACAAAGTTGGGGGATAATGACGGTGCTTTGGCAGCATTAAGTCCTTCTGGTTCTGTTTATGATAACGCATTGGTTCTTGTTGGTAATTTCCATACTCTCAGTTTATCTTCAGAAGCAGAGAATCTACCTTATACTATCATGTCGGCAGATTTCAATCATGACAATGAGCCCGATTACTCCTATATACTGCGTTTTAATGACCGTAAGCGAGTGCATCCAGTGAGGTTAGACTTCTTGGATGTCATCGGTCTTGGTATGGCGCAGAAATCAACAGGTGGATCAGGTACTTACAATCTAGGAATTATGCAACCTTATGGTTGGTTCGAATGTACGAATACTGGTCTTTTCCGTGTTACGCAGTTTGAGTATGATAAGACGGGTAGAGCGAATAGCCCTATGATTTTGCAGGGCGGTGTGATCGAACAATGGGTAACAGTCGGACAGACCGAATCAAATGTGATAGAAGCAGAATCGGTTACTTATTATCATGTGGGAGGTAATGTATGGTTCAAGGAATTCCATATTGGAGTCCATCAGGATAAAACTGACAAGAAGTTTGTTAGCCCTCATCCACCTATTTCGGTAACAGGTGGTGACTTTGATGAATTTTATTTGACGGGACTATATAATACTCCCAACAACAATTACGATGACAACGCAGAATGTTACATCAATGGAGGTCGCTTTGGCAAGGTGGCTGGTACTGGTATGCAGGGTCTTGGCAAAACCGCCAATAAAGGTAATATTATCTGGCAGATAGATAATGCCGATATTGATGAGTTCTACGCTGGCGGCATCAATGCTGCACATATCGCAACGGGCAACATCTATACCGTTATATCAAACAGTCGTGTAGATCAGTTCTGTGGCGGTCCCAAATTCGGCGATATGAACAGCAATAAAAAAGTGGTCACCAATGCCACCAACTGCACATTCCGCACCTTCTTCGGTGCTGGCTATGGTGGTAATTCCTATAACCGTAGGTATCCTACTAACTATTATAATAAATATAACTATGACTGGAATACTTGGCTTACTGGTGCCGCAAGTTATGATTATAGTTATGATAGTAAATATAATGGCGTAGAGACACGAATAGACTATCAGTTTATTCCCAAATCAGACAATACATTGAACGTTGCCCGTCTGTTTATTGATTATGTGAGTTTCTCACTGGCCACTACGCACGATGTAACCTCAATACTCAATGGTTGTACCATTACTAAAAACAAGCTTGGCAGACTCGATCTTTTTGAAGAATGTACTGGTAACTTCTATGGTGGCGGTAGTCTCGGCAAGGTGACTGGCGATGTCAAGTCAACACTTACTAACTGCACCGTGGAAGGAAATGTGTTCGGTGCTGGCTATTCTGCCACATTGCCTACAGTTAATGTAATGCTAAACCGTTTCCAAAGGGAACCAAGTTATGACGAGAATACTGGAGCCTATACGGAGGCAATACTTCCTGCTACAATCAAATATTCCTGGGAGCATGCTGAAACCGTCAATAGTGATGCAACAGCTATCGACAAGACAAACCATATTCTATATACTACCGAAGATCTAACATCCTTAGGTAAAGTGGCGGGTACTGCCACCCTCAATATTGATGGTACAACAACCGTTGTCGGTAATGTCTATGGCGGTGGTGAAGAGTCTGATGTTGCAGAAAATACCAATGTAAACATGACTGGTGGCACTATCAATCAGAATGTCTATGGCGGTGGCAAGGGTAAGGCCGACAATTTCACTTGTGATAAAGCCATGGTAGGAGAGGTTAATACAGGTATAGATGCACAAAACAATCCGTTAGACGGTGGAACGACCGTTAACATTACTAACGGCACTGTGGAAGGTGACGTCTATGGCGGTGGTGAAGTGGGCCGTGTGGAAAGGAATACCATAGTAACGATAGGTGAAGCAGGAAATACATCTTTGACCCCCATTGTCAAAGGTCATGTGTTCGGTGCCGGTAAGGGTGTTGAAACTCATGGTTATTCGGCATTAGTACGTGGTAATGCTACTGTCACCATTCAGGGACAAGCCCAGGTATGGCAAAATGTTCATGGCGGTGGCGAGAAGGCTTCGGTGGGCAGATATAACGTTCGATTACCAGGTGATACAGAACATACTGAGGTAAGAGTAGGAATGCCATATTCGTTAAAAGCCGGTGGAAAATGTACCATCAATATTCAAGACAATGCCACAATCGGCAAAGACGCCAACTCTGGTGATGTCTATGGTGCCGGTCAGGGAATTACGCCTTCTTGGAGTTATACCGAATATACTTCGTCTAACGCATATACTGACAGAATAAGGAATTCCAGACGTATGGTGAACTATAGTTCGACAGACCATCCGGATGGGAAACAATATAAAGAGTGGGATTATTATGAAGACGAAGCGGGAAAGAAAGATACCAGATATGTCTGGGAATATTTTACTACTGAGGATGATTACCTTCTGTATGTTGAGACATTGGCACGAGCTTCAGAGACCGATGTTGTCATTGGCGGAAAAAGGGTGTCGACAAATATCACTCCTTCTTCGGATGATCCTACCATCAAGGGCTCTGTCTATGGTGGTAGCGAGAGCGGTTTTGTGTATTATAGTACTGAAATAAATATTCCGAAGGGTACCGTTAAAGGTGATGTATTTGGCGGCGGCAAGGGTCTTGCTTCTTTTGCAGAAGCCGGACGAGTGCGTAGAAACACTAACCTCACCATCAGTGGCGGTGCTGTTGAGGGTAACGTATATGGTGGCGGAAGCTTAGGCGATGTGGGTACAATTGACAAAACTGATCGAGATGAAGAGACAGATGAACTAACTTATAATTATAAGTGGAAAAAGAACGATGGCACCACTCCCAATGATACTGAAATTAATAAAAAAATTGATTTAAACACTAACACCGGCATTTGCAAGGTAACCATCACTGGTGGTAGTACGATAGGAGTTAATAATCCTGTAGATGCAACCAAACAGGGCAATGTGTTTGGAGCTGGTCGGGGTAGTGCCATCACATGGTGGTGTGAGAAAGCCACAGCCTACGCAACAAGTGTCACTATTACAGACGCCACGGTGAAAGGTAACGTCTATGGTGGTGGACAAATTGGCCGCGTGGAAGATGATGCGAAGGTGACGATAGGAACAGTAGATGAAACTGGAGATAGTAAGCCCACTATCACGGGCAGTGTGTATGGTGCCGGTGCAGGCCTGCACACACATGGCTATTCGGCGTTGGTGCGTGGTAATTCTGATGTCGCCGTTCAGGGTACTGCCCTGATTGGAGGCAGTGTCTTTGGCGGTGGTGAGATAGCTTCGGTAGGTAGATTTACTGTTGTTGGTGGATTACCGAAACATCCGGATAGCGGTGGACATTGTACCGTCACTATCCAAGACAATGCCAAGATAGGGTCAAGTGGCACAGGACACAACGTCTATGGTGCTTGCAAGGGTGTTGACCCTTCTACAATTAGTGCTGAGGAACGTAAAAGTATGCAGCTCTATAGTAACCGTCCAAAAGGTGCCAAAGATGTAGAAGGTACTTATTGGGATTATTATAAAGTTTATCCCCAAAATTATACAGGTCCCAAATTTGTTTGGGTATATTATACAGCGGATGAATATCCTGCATTCCTTAGAACGCTGGCCTTAACCAGCCATCCCCATGTGACTATCAGCGAAAATGTCAGCGTTTATGGCTCTGTTTATGGTGGCGGACAGAGAGGTGTTACTTTAGGCAATGTGGATGTCGACATCACTGGCGGCACCGTGTACCAAGACGTCTATGGCGGTGGTGCCTTAGCAGATACGAATGTAGGTAACTGGGATGCAGATAGCTACACGGTGGTTACAGGACTAACTCCGGGTGTATCTTCAGTAACGGGTCTGTACGAAAGATCGGGTGCCGGAACAAAAGAATCTCCATATACATATACCTTAACTGCTGACCAAACAGCTAATGGTGGTAAAACCTATTATAGTAAAGGAAAATGGGCCGATGCCTCTTTGATGACTGCTAAATATACAACTACCGTCAACCTGACAGGCGGCCTTATCAAGGGTGATGCCTACGGCGGCGGATTGGGACAGAAGAATGGCTTTAACGGTGCATCAAGCGATATTGCAGCTGTGGTATGGGGCGACATCAATGTGAATTTGGGTAGCAGTAGCAGTTTAACTGCGACAGCCTTCTATCTTTCCAAATACGGCGCTCCCCATGCTGATGTGGTGAAAAGTGGTCGTGTGTTCGGCTGTAACAACCTAATGGGTTCGCCACAGGGCAATGTAACGGTGACAGTCTATAGAACAGTAAGGAGCAAAGACAATGAGGGCAATGATATAGCCAGAACGGCTATTACTCGTAACGACGAAGGTGAAATCACTTCTGTAGCGACTCCCCATATCTATGATGTTGCTGCCGTCTATGGTGGTGGTAATCTGGCTGACTATACCACAAGTGGCAAGAAGGCATCTGTCATTATCTATTCTTGTGATGCAAGCATTGAGAGTGTCTATGGTGGTGGTAATGCTGCTGAGGTTCCAGGAACGGATGTCCTTGTGCGTGGTGCCTGGGAGATAGAAGAAGTCTTTGGCGGTGGTAACGGTAAAGACCCCTATACCACCGATGGTGGTACTAATTGGGTTTCTAACCCCGGTGCTAACATTGGTAATTCGACGATTCCAGGTAATGCGAACACCCTGCTGACGGGTGGTCTAATCCACGCTGCCTACGGTGGTAGTAACGAAAAGGGTACTATTTACGGAAATGTTCAAATTGATGTAGGTACAGGAGGTGATTGTAACTTGGACGTAGAAAAGATGGTGGGTGCTGGAAAGAATGCCGACGTGAACGGTAACTTGGTGATGATTCTGGGCTGTAAGCCAAGCACAAAGATTCCTGTTCTTTACGCTGGTGCAGACCAGGCCAACGTGAATGGTAACGTAGAATTAACCATCACCAGTGGTAACTATGGTAAGGTGTTTGGTGGTAATAACTTGAGCGGAGCCATCAAGGGCCATATCAAGTTGAACATTGAGGAAACGGGTAATTGCGAAACCCCAATCATTATTGACAAGCTATACCTCGGTGGTAACGAGGCTGCTTATTCGAGATATGGGTATTATGTGGAAACTTCAGATGACGCTGGTGTAGGCAATCCCAATGAAACAGCCGTTCTGACAGATGCTGGTAAACTCCATTTAATTCCAAGAGAATCAGCAAGCGATACCCACAAGCCTGTGAAGTCATATTCTTATGATGAGGAACATAGCAAATGGGTATGGGAGGTATATACTGGAACAGGAGCAGGGAATATCTTTACCCCCTACGCCCAGCCTGAGCTGAACATCATATCTTGTACTCGTATCGACGAGGTGTTTGGCGGAGGCTATGGCGCTACTGCCGTTATGTACTGCGACCCCGTCGTGAACATCAATATGATTAAGGGTAGCTTTGCTGAAAATACTACCAATGGTGTTCCTGCTGTTATGACTGAGTTGAATCTTACTAGTGCTTCAAATCCCCAGGCACTGGGTGTCATAGGTGATGTCTACGGTGGTGGCGATGCTGCTGCTGTGTATGGCAATACTACGGTGAACATCGGTACGGCAACGAGCGTCTTAGTGAAGTCATGGAGCTATGATCCTGCGACAGATGTATATACGGCAGAAGAAAAAACTGTTCTGGGTGCTTACATCAGGGGCAATGTCTATGGCGGTGGTAAATTGGCCGATGTGGGTTATCTGGATGACGACACTAAAGAAAATGACCCGAATAGTGTTTATCATGATACCTTTGTGAATATAGGTGCACAAGAGGTGACAGAAAATAATGCACAGGTTTGGAAAAGTGTAGCTACAGCTATCACTATTCTTGGTAATGTGTACGGAGGTGGTAAAGGTGAAGCCGACGGAAATACATTCAAGTGTGACAAAGCCATGGTGGTCGGCAATACGAATGTCAGAATAGGTAATGGCACGGTGGGAACTCTCGATAATAACGATAAACTTGTAGCGGGAACAGGTAACGTCTATGGCGGCGGTGAGATAGGTCGAGTGGAAAGGGGTTCTACTGTAACAATTGGATTTGAGACGGGAACAAGTCAACCTGTTATCAAAGGCTATGTCTTTGGCGCTGGTAGTGGCGTGAATACACATGGCTACTCGGCTTTGGTCCGTGGCAATAGTGTGGTCACCGTTCAAGGTAATGCCAAGGTGGGCGGTAGCGTCTATGGAGGTGGCGAGACGGCTTCGGTGGGCAGATATAATATTCGTCTGCCGGGTGATACAGAACATACTGAAGTGGAAATAGGAGAACCCTATGCGTTAATAAGTGGTGGAAAGAGTACTGTCACAGTCCAAGGCAATGCAGAAATTGGCCCTGACGATATGAAGATGACGGCGACAGACGGTCCCGATGACGCTGGTCATGTATTTGGTGCAGGCAAGGGAGTCTTGCCTTATCAGAATTTAGGAACAGAAGGTGCAGGCCGTTATTATCTTAATGGTAACGTAATAACGTGGGAACCTTATGGTGATAGTAATGAAGAGGATTACAAGAAGTATATGTTGACTCTGGCCTTGTCTGACAATACCGATGTGACTATCGCTGGAAATGCCTTTGTCAAAGGTTCTGTCTATGGCGGTAGTGAGAACGGCCATGTGAGGACAAATACGCTTGTAAAGATTCAGGGTGGACAAATTGGTGCTGGATATGACACATCAACGGAGCACTCTCTGCCCAAATATAGCGAGGATGATTTCACTAATCCTGCTGCCAACTCTCTTGCTACATGTGCAGCCTGGCCTTATGACAAAGCAACCACAGGTAAACCATACGATATGTATGCGATATATTATAAGGAGGCTGACGATGAATATTATTATGATTCGGAATATGAACATTCTTCAGAAGGTGGTGCTGATGCCGCTCATGCTAATGATGGACATACCTTCTATGGCAATGTCTTCGCGGGCGGCTCTGGCTATTATCCCTATGCTCCTGGCAAGTGGCTTGAGTCTGCTGGTTCTGTAGGTGGCAATACTGTGCTGAATATCACAGGCGGTCATATTCTCTCTAACGTCTATGGCGGTAATGAACAGACCAATGTTGTGGGCAGTTGCACCATTACGATGTCGGGCGGTACCATCGGTGTGCCGCGTACCAAAGAAAAGGTACAAGATCATCCTGTTGTTGGTAATCTCTTTGGTGCTGGTAAGGGTGACAAGCGTGTGCTCTTCAATACCTGGACAAATGTGGCCAGCACCAGTATTACTATTACAGGTGGTATAGTCTATGGCTCCGTATTCGGCGGTGGTGAGGATGGTCACGTGATGAACGATGCTACGACATTGATACAAGAGGCCACCGGAAAGACCATCACGATTGGTTCTACTGGAGAGTCGGGTGCTGATGGTAATGTGTTCGGTGGAGGACGCGGTTCTGAAACGGCACTGACAGCCGGTGTGGTAGGCGGAAATGTCAGCCTTACAATCAATAGCGGAACGATTAAAGGTTCTGTCTATGGCGGTGGACGTTTGGCTTCGGTAGGGACGAACTTCGTAAATCCTGACGATGAAGACCGTTACGGAAAATTACAGTCACCGGATACAGATCATGGTAACATCACCATCAATATCAATAACGGTACGATTGGAAATGCAAATTCTACTGGTATCAGTGGTAATATCTATGGTGGTAGTAAGGGTACGACGACAGATTTCCAACTGGGAATCGTCAGGTCAACTACTATCAATATGACCAATGGTACAGCATACGCTAGCGTCTATGGCGGTGGTGAGTTGGCTCAGGTAGTGGGCAGCCATACCACGAGTGGTCAGGCCTTGGGTACTGAGATTAACATTAGTGGCGGTACTATCGGTACGGCAAAAGCAAATCTTCCCGAAGGTACGACATATGGTGCAACGTATGGCAATGTGTATGGTGGTGGTAAGGGTAATACGACTCACGTAGAAGCAGGCCTTATAAATACTAACACTAAGGTCAGCATCAGTCAAGCCGAAAGTAAAACAACCCTAATCAGACATAATATATATGGTGGTGGTGCATACGGTTCTGTAGGAGAATTCAATTATGATGGAACTACAGGAATGCCTACCGGACGAAAGGAAAATACAACTGGCGGTAAGGCTACAATCGTTATTGACGGTGGCACCATCGGTGAAGACGGACATGAGAACGGTATGATCTTCGGTTCGTCGCGTGGTGACATAGGTGCTCCTGGTGAGATTCATGATAAGTTGGCTTGGGTCTATGACACAGAGGTAACCGTTAACGATGGACAGATAAAAGGCTCCGTCTATGGTGGTGGCGAGAATGGTCATGTCTATCATGATGCAGCGGTAAATGTACATGGTGGCACTATCGGTATCTCTGGAGAGCCTGATTATGCATATCGTGGTAACGTCTATGGTGCTGGTTGTGGTACTGACAAATATTATACAGATCTAACAGATGTTGAGAATCCTCGTGACGGTAACGGTAACAAATACAACCCCTTGGCCGGTATCGTCTATGGTGATGCAACAGTTACAATTGACGGTGGTCATGTAGTGCATAACGTCTATGGTGCAGGTGCCATGGGCTCCGTGGGTACAATTACCAACTTTGATGACCTTGACGATGATACAATGAATTATAAGCATGATGATGAGACAAATGATGAACACAAGTCGTTGTATAATTTCGGTCTCAGCTGGCCATACGAACTTACTTATGGTAATACGGGATTGACCAAGGTTACCGTCAAAGGTACTGCCGTTATTGGTGTTTCTGGCTCGACAGGTGGTCATGTGTTTGGCGCTGCCAGAGGTTCGGTTGATGTCGGACAAACTGACATTACAGATCAACGCTATGAAGAGGCTAAACTTGCTAACGTTAGGGAGACCCAAGTTGTCATCGGTACAGAAGGTGGATCAGGTACAACAACAACGCCAACGATTTATGGTTCTGTCTATGGCGGCGGCGAGGACGGTCACGTCAATCAGAATGCTTCTATTACCATCCATCACGGCACCATCGCTCACAGCGTATTCGGTGGTGGTAAGGGTACAAGCACCTACGAAACCACGTTATTAGATATTGCCAATAAAGGACAAGAAAAGACAGATTCAGAAAACGTTCATAGTTGGACAGCTGGTAAGGTTTATGGCAATACTACGATTACGATGAATGGCGGAAGCGTAGGCTATAGTATCTACGGTGGCGGTAATATGGCATCAGTAGGTAAGGGTAACTACGCAGGTGGTTCAGATGACTACTCAACCGTAGGCTATGGCGAATTGCCGCCAAGCAATGCTTTGGCCCTATGGTCAAATACAAACTTCATGAATACTGGTCTGGCCACAGTCAATATCTATGGTGGTACTGTAGGTGCAGCAAATACGACTTATGAAGGTCTGCCTACAGGTAATGTATTCGGTAGTAGTCGTGGTGTGGCTGCGCTCAGTTGCAGTTTTTCGCCACGTTATAAATACGTGCCGGACTTCTTCCTTGGCTATGTAAACCAGACCAGTGTGACCATTGGCGATGATACTCATACACCTCCTACGATTTATGGTTCTGTCTATGGCGGCGGTGAGAACGGTCATGTGCGCCGCAGCACTCAAGTAACCATCAATAAGGGTACGATAGGTGTAGAGAACGATGTAAGTGAAAATAAACTTGATCGTGGTAATGTGTTTGGTGCTGGATCAGGTGTAGGTAAGAACAGTGCGAATGCATACAATACATCTTCAGGTTCTGTGACCTGTACGACTACTGTTACGGTTAATAATGGTACCATTTACCAGAATGTCTATGGCGGTGGTGCTCAGGGTAGTGTAGGTCCGCCTCCAGGAGGTATTACTGCTGATGAGACCAACTCAGAGAGTTCGGCTCACAAAACTTACACGAAAGTTGTCATCAATGGTGGTAATATCGGCTCAGCGAATAATGCGGCGGGCTATGGTGGTTACGTATTTGGTGCCAGCAGAGGTAATGCAGACTTAAATAAGGCTTTATATGCTACAGATGTTTGGTCAATGGTTAATGTCAATGGCGGAACAATCAATGGTAGTGTCTTTGGTGGTGGTGAGAATGGTATTGTTAAGTGTGGTGTGGATGTCAATATCACTGGCGGTACTATTGTCAAGGACGTTTACGGTGGTGGTGCCCTGGCCGATACCCAGACAAGCAACTGGAATGCTACAGGTGGAACTAACGGGGAAGGTGACTGGGCCACAGGCATGGTTGTAAATGGCAAGACGACCTACAAGACCACTGTCAACCTGCTTGGCGGCACCATCAACGATGCATACGGTGGTGGACTGGGTCAGAAGGTTGGCGATGTGAATGGCGGAACAAGGGATGTTGAAGCTACCGTATATGGTGATATCCAACTAAACCTGAATGGCTTGGAGACTGCTGACTATGTGTCAGCCATCCATAGTACTTTGGTTACTGATGTTGATAATACTGCTGGAACCTATTATCTCGCTAATAACGGATGTCTTGTCACTGGAAATGTGTTTGGTTGTAATAACATCAACGGTACACCGAAAGGACATGCTAAGGTACATGTGTTCAAGACGGTTAATAGTACGAAGAGTTCAAGCACGCCTGTGGACGAAAGAACAACCTATGACGTGGCGGCTGTCTTCGGTGGTGGTAATGCTTCCGACTATGTGCCTGCTGATGAGACACAAAGTACTGAGGTCATCATTGAGGGTTGTGACCTGACGAGCATCGAAGAAGTGTATGGCGGTGGTTATGGTGCTGCCGTACCAGGAACAAATGTGCTGATTAAGGGAACTTATATTATAAATAATGTGTTCGGTGGTGGCTATGGTGCAGGAAGTTCGAATCCTGAGGATGCAAATTATAACCCAGGAGCTAATGTCGGCTATCTGACTAGTGGAGCAGCATATTCTTCCGGAGAAGGCAAGGCTGTCGTCCAACTGATGGCGGGAACGGTGAACTATGTCTATGGCGGTAGTAACACCAAGGGTGATATCCGTGGTGGTTCTTCTATTACAACAGTTGAAAAGACGAACGAGCCTGGATGTTGTGCTAATCTTTCTGTCAAGGAAATTTACGGCGGTGGCAAGTCAGCCGATATGGAAGGCGGTGCCGAGATTGTGCTGGGCTGTATGCCGGATGACTGGATTGGTGAAATCTATGCCGGTGCACAGCAGGCTGATATCGGTCACGATGTCAGTTTGACGATTACCAGCGGTAAGTTTGAGCGGGTGTTCGGCGGTAATAATGTAAGTGGAAATATTAGTGGTTATGTCGAAGTGAACATTGAGGAGAATCCTGAGTGTTCTACGCCTATCATCATTGGTGAACTCTACGGCGGTGGTAATATGGCATCTTATACTATTGATGAAGCCTATACGCGTAATAACCCGAATTACCAATCACCGCGAGTCAATGTTCGCTCGTTCACCAGTATCGGTACTATCTATGGCGGTGGCCTTGGTACCGGTGCCGTGGTGAATGCTAACCCGATGGTGAACATCAACGTGGGAATGGTCAGAGGCGGAGGACAAAATTATGCTGGTGCTGACAAGGCCGGCACTTTGGATGTCAAACTCTATCCTCACGTCCAGAACAAGATAGGCGTCATCGGCAATGTCTTCGGTGGTGGTAACGCCGCCCAAGTCAATGGTAACACCTATGTGAACATCGGCGTTGATGAATATGTGAAGTTAGATGGTATCATTGCTGGAGAAACCAACGTGGCGGGTTATTATACTCGCTCACGTGAAAATGAGTCTTCTCCTTGGGTGTATACTCTGGTAGAGCCAGAGGCGCCTGAAACAGAAGTAATAGCCGTCTCCGGCACTATCTACTATCTGAAGGTCGAGGGTGCCGACATTCGAGGCAACGTCTATGGCGGCGGTAACGAAGCTAATGTGACAGGAAGTACGAACGTGAATATCGGAAAGAAGGAGGGTAATTAACCCTCCTTCTTCTTCTGTCCTTCTTCTACCTCTCTTCTTACCTTCTTCTTGCTTGCGTCTTAGTTGCGTCTTACTTGTGTCTTACCATCGTCTTGCTTGCGTCTTACTACGATATACCTACGCCCTTCTTACGATATACCTCATAAGGAGACCAAAGAGGGCGCCGAGGAGGACGCCGAGGGAATTGGCGGCGAAGTCGAGCCAGTCGCCATTGCGGTGACCGCCGGTGCAATACTCCTGTAGGAGTTCGAGGAGTCCGCTCATGAGGATGGGCAGTAGGAAGGCGTAGAAAAACAGCTTCTCGTAGTCGACGCGGCTGTGGCTGCGGAGGTATTCGAACCAGATAACGGAGCAGGTGCCTCCATACATGACGAGGTGTGTCCATTTGTCGATGAAGGCGACGTTGTCGAATGGTGTCTCCGGGAAGATGGGGGTGAGCGACAGTATCCAGATGAGTGCGATGCAGCACCAGGAAAGTGGATATTTTTTTAAAGAAGGAATCTGTTTCTGCATATTTATTTGCTGTTTTGGTTGCAAAAGTACGAATTATTTTGTACTTTTGCAAACGAATATGGAGAAACATGAGACAGCAAAGCTGAAAAGGGCTAACTTCGGGAGCCAGATAGGTGTTATCCTGGCAACGGCAGGTTCGGCCGTCGGACTGGGTAACGTGTGGCGCTTCCCCTATATGACCGGCGAGAATGGTGGTGCAGTGTTTATCATCATCTATGTAATCTGTGTGCTGCTGTTGGGTATTCCCTGTATGGTCAGTGAGTTTATCGTGGGTCGTCACGGAAGGGCCAATACGGCGGGGGCTTACAGGAAGATGGCTGGAGGCGGACCCTGGTCGTTCATCGGCTATATGGGCGTACTGACGGGATTCCTTATTACGGGCTACTATGCGGTGGTGGCCGGTTGGTGCGGACAGTATATCTGGGCTTCGCTGGTAGGTCACATGTCGGGGTCGCCGGAGTATTTCCAGCAGTATTTTGCCTCGTTGAGTACCGACCCTGTGAAACCGGTGCTGTGGACGGTCATCATGTTGGGACTGACGTATCTGATCATCGAAAAGGGCGTGCGCGATGGTATTGAACGTGCCTCGAAGCTGATGATGCCCACCTTATTTATATTGCTATTGGTCATCGTGGTGGCGTCGTGTATGTTGCCGGGCGCTGAGAAGGGTATCGACTTCCTGTTTAAGCCCGACTTTACGAAAATCAATAGTGACGTGTTTCTGAGTGCCTTGGGACAGGCGTTCTATTCGCTGAGTATTGCTATGGGGTGTCTGTGTACCTATGCCAGCTATTTCTCGAGAGAGACCAACCTTGTGGGTTCAGCCACGCAGATAGCGGTGATAGACTGTATCGTGGCCATTCTGGCAGGACTGATGATATTCCCTGCAGCCTTTGCCGTGGGCGTGAGTCCGGACTCTGGTGCTTCGCTGGTATTTATCACCCTGCCGAACGTGTTCCAACAGGCCTTTGCGGGCATTCCCGCACTGGGATATGTCATCTCACTGGTGTTCTTTGCACTGTTGACGCTGGCGGCCCTGACGTCACTGATATCGCTGCACGAGGTATCGACGGCCTTCATGCATGAGGAGTTCGTCATTACCCGCAAAAAGGCGGCACTCATCGTGACCGTTACGACGATTATCATTGGTTGCCTTTGTTCACTCTCGCTGGGTGCGGTAGATTTTATGACGGTATGGGAGAAGACGCTGTTTGACATCTTTGACTTCGTGACGGGACAAATCTTCCTGCCTGTCGTAGGATTCCTGACGTGTATCTTTATCGGGTGGTTTGTGCCTCATAAGTTGGTGCGCGATGAATTTACCAACTGGGGAACGCTGCGCGGACGGTTCTTCCACCTGTATTTATTCTTGGTGAAGTACGTCTGTCCGTTGGCGATACTGTTCATTTTCCTGCATCAATTTGGTCTGATATGAACCGGAATGACCGAAGGGTAGCAATTGCCGCGGTGTGTGTCGGGGTATTGGCGCTGGTGGGGATATGGATCGGCGGGGAGAACCCGCCGCCGCGGACACAGGGAGATGAGGAAACTAGAGACTCTAGTTATTCTAGAGAATCTAGATTTTCTAGTGCTTCTAGAGAGTCTAGAGATTCTAGTAACAGCTATTATGCGGTGGAGAGTCGTCCGGTAGAGCGGTTCCCGTTTGACCCCAATACGGCCGATAGTACGCAGCTGTTGCGACTGGGACTGCAGCCGTGGCAAGTAAAGAACATTTATAAATACCGGGCAAAAGGGGGCATCTACCGGCAGAAGGAAGATTTTGCAAAACTCTATGGACTGACTGTCAAGCAGTATCGGGAGTTGGAACCGTATATCCGGATTTCAAGCGATTATCAGCCGGCAGCAACACTGGTAGAAACTAGAGCATCTAGAGACTCTAGATATTCTAGTGATACTAGAGAACCTAGAGATTCTAGTCTGCGGTATCCTGTTAAGATTAAGGAGAACGAGCATGTGGTGCTGAATACTGCTGATACCATGCAGTTGCGGACGGTGCCAGGTATTGGAACTTATTATGCCAAGGAAATAGTACGTCACGGACAATGGTTGGGCGGCTATGTCAGTGTCGACCAGTTGGACGAGATAGAGGGTTTTCCGCAGGAGTCGAAGAAATATTTTGTGATTCGGGGTGCTTCGCCTAAGAAGTTGAATGTCAACAAGTTGAACTTACAACAGTTGCGCAAGCATCCATATATTAATTATTATCAGGCCAAGACCATTCTGGACTATCGCCGGTTGCACGGCAAGATTACCAGTTTGGATGATTTGCGCCTGTCAAAGGACTTCCCACCGGAGGCTATCCGCCGGTTGGAGCCGTATGTGGAGTTTTAAGAAGTTAGAAGACATAAAGAAGATATGATGGACTGGAAACAATTGATATCTAACAAGCGGCTGGGGCAGGAGCACCGCCATGTTGAACGGCACGACGATCGTACAGAGTTTAAGCGTGATTATGACCGACTGATTTTCTCAGCACCGTTCCGACGCCTGCAGAACAAGACACAGGTATTCCCGTTGCCGGGCAGTGTATTTGTGCATAACCGACTGACACACTCGTTGGAGGTGGCCAGTGTGGGTATGTCATTGGGTAATGATGTAACCCGGTTGTTGACGAAAGACCGTCATCCGGAATTGCATGGTACCTTGTTTGAGGAGATTGGACAGATTGTGGCCACAGCGTGTCTGGCACACGACTTGGGTAATCCTCCCTTCGGCCACTCTGGTGAGAAAGCCATCCAGACGTTCTTTACCGAAGGCGCAGGACGGTTTTTGAAAGAGAAAGTGTCACCGGCATTCTGGTCGGATATCACCCATTTCGAAGGTAATGCCAATGCCTTCCGCCTGTTGACGCATCAGTTTAGGGGTCGTCGACCAGGTGGTTTTGTGATGACCTATTCCACCATTGCCAGTATCGTGAAGTATCCCTATTCATCTATGGCTCCCAGCAAGAAGGGAAAGTTCGGTTTCTTTGACAGCGAGAAGGAGATTTATCAGCGATTAGCCGATGAAATGGGTATTTTCTGTACGTCGAAGCCTGGTGAGCCCCTCCGTTATGTGCGTCATCCGTTGGTTTATCTGGTGGAGGCAGCCGATGATATATGCTATGAGATTATGGACTTGGAGGATGCCCATAAATTGAAGATCCTGTCGTATGAAACAGTGTCGAAACTGTTCCTTGATTTCTTTGATGAAGAGACACAAGAACGTATTAAGCAGCGTATCATTGACGAGCAGTTGACCGATGAGAACGAGATGGTGGTTTATCTGCGTGCTTGTGTCATTGGTAAGTTGGAAAATGAGTGCGTCAAGACCTTTGTGGACCATGAGGAGGAGATATTGAATGGCACCTTTGAGGGCAGTCTGATAGACCATATCAGTCCCAAACAGTGTGAGGCTTATAAACGGTGTGCCAAGCTATCCGTGCAGAAGATCTATAAGAGCCGACCTGTACTGGATGTGGAGTTGTCGGGTTACCAGATTATGGCTACGCTGATGGACAAGATGACTGAGGCGGTGATGAATCCGGAACGTTATTATTCGCAACAGTTGATAGGGCGTGTTTCGTCGCAATATGACATCAATGCCGATGATTTGGAAACGAGGTTGATGGCTATCATCGACTATATCTCAGGCATGACGGATGTCTATGCCTTGGATGTCTATCAGAAGATCAACGGCATTTCGTTGCCGATTATCTGACGATTAGTCTTTGTCCTTGTAAATCAGCTTGTTGGCGCCAGAGGTCAGTTCGAGTTCATCGCGATGAGCTTGGATGAATGAGTCGATATGGCGCTTGCGCTTGAATTCAAAAATTTCGTCGATGGCAATGAGGATACCCGTTTCCTCTACATCGCCGAAGCCATAGTTGATGGCGGTGCCAAAGAGTTTCATGGTCGGTGAGAGTCCCATATAGGCATTGACCAATGGCGGGATGTTATAGCCCAGTTTGCGGATTTCACGATTCAGAATCATATAGTCCTCCTTGAAGTTAGTGCCGCAGAAGAGCGCCTCTAATTCAGCTGAATCTGTCTCGATTTCCAGTGGTTTCATCGGGATGATGAGTCGTTCCTTGTCATCAAAATGTTTCTTGAGGAAGAAGAGTATCATGTCGCGTCCCTTACGGATATAAGAGGGGTACATGGTCATCTTGCCAAAATAGTATTTGATGGAAGGGCGGATGACGGTCAATGCTCCCAGACCATCCCACAGATTGTCAAGGGCAAACATACTCTTAGCACCCATCTTGGATGACTGGTAGGGTAGTGAGACGAAGGAGCGTCCCAGTTCTACCGTCCAAGGGGCATAATCCTTCAAGAATTTCTCAGAGAAATGGAACATATGACTGGTAGCGAGGATGGGCTGTCCCTTCTCGTCGTACTCCCAGTCGGAACCTAACAGGTAACGGTAACCTCCTATAATCTCCTCCTCCTCCGGATTCCAGACGATGAGTTGTTTGTAGCAGTTGTCGCAGATATCGAACTCGTCGATATCTACCTCTTTGCCCGTTCCACCGCCAGCCTCGCGGAATACGATTTCACGCAGACGACCAATTTCCTGCATCACGTTCGGAGCATTATGCGCCGTGATGATGTAGATTTCGTTGTTGCTCTTGTTGGTCATTCGCAACTGCTTGTCGGGCGTCAACTCACTCTTGAGGACTTCCTTGCTGATGGGAGAGATGATTGGTTGTTCCATTGTTTGAAGCTATTATAGTTGTTAACTTGACTAGATGTTCTAGATAATCTAGATGGTCTAGAGTTTATAGACTAGATCTTGCACATATTGTGCCCATTCCGATGGGCTCTTGCTTTTGTCGAAGGTCTGCCAGGGGATAGGTTTTCCTATTTTCACCTCGAATGTCTTGCCGACGTTTTTGTACATCTCGTCGACGAGGAAAAGCATAGCAAGGTTGAAGGGTAGGAAACGGTCGGAGAAATTTGCCAAACGGTAGAAGAAATTAGAGTTCTGACCGCTGAAATGGATGGGTACGACGTCGCGCTGGTATTCCACGCTCTTTGATATGAACGTCTTCGACCAAGGGATATCTCTGATGACCTTGTTCTTACGGCGTGAGCAGATGCCAGCCGGGTACATCAGCATGTGGTTGTCGCTTTCGAATCCCGCCTTGACCATAGCTGGGAAGTTACGACTTTGGTGACCGGTTTTGTTGATGGGGATACAGAGTGGCGCCAGTCCCGGCAGGTACATCAGGAGGTCATTGACCAGATAGCGGAATCGGGAATCATAATATCTTCCGATGATGGCTCCGAGTGCTACACCATCGGCGCCTCCCAAAGGATGGTTTGACACAATGGTATATAGCCGTCCGTCATCTTTGGCGGGCAGGTTTTCCATTCCTTCTACCTTGAGTGTCATCTGCAGATACTCTACGCAAGCTTCGAGCCAAGGAGTCCCCACTTTATCGCGTGACTCCCAAAGGAATGCATTCACCTGATCTTGATGGGCAATACGTTTGAGCCACGATACTAAGAAACCCGGAACCCATTTTGCCTTGGACCCCATTTTGTTTTTTAGTATCTGATCAATGTCAATGGTTTTCTCCGTTATCTGTCCCATTTCTCTATATTGTCCCTAACAGGATGCAAAGATAGTGATTTTATTTAGATAATGATTGCACTTTTTTAGAAAAATGTGCAATAAAGTAACTTTTTATAGTTTATTCACTAAAAAAAGTGGAGAAAAGTGGGGGAATGTGGGGGAAAATGATTACCTTTGCAGCCAAACTCGTATAAAAAAATATATAAAAGAGGTACGCATGCGTTTTTTAGGTAATATAGAAGCCAAGATTGACGTGAAGGGACGCGCATTCCTTCCCGCCACCTTCCGCAAGGTTTTGCAGGCTGGTGGTGAGGAACGCATTGTATTGCGTAAGGATGTGTTCCAAGCCTGTCTGGTATTGTATCCTGAAAGCGTGTGGAATGAGCAGATGGATTTGTTGAGAGCCCGCCTCAACAGATGGAACCGTCAGGAACAGCAGGTGTTTCGTCAGTTTGTGTCGGAAGTAGAACTGGTGACCCTTGACGGTAACGGACGTTTTTTGATTCCGAAACGCTATCTGCGTATGGCTGAGATAGACCAAGATATCAAGTTTGTCGGCATGGATGATACCATTGAGATATGGAGCAGTCGTAAGGTCGAAGAACAGCAAATGAAACCAGAGGACTTCGGAAATGCCCTTGAACAGTTGATGATGATAGAGCAAGAATGACTCCGAAAGCGATAGAAAACAATGATAACAACCGCAGAGACATATCACGTTCCTGTTCTCTTGAAAGAGAGCGTCGACGGGCTGGATATCCAGCCCGACGGCATTTACGTGGATGTAACTTTCGGTGGTGGTGGTCATTCGAAAGAGATCCTGTCCCGTTTGGGTAAGAAAGGTCATCTGTATAGCTTCGACCAGGATGCTGATGCGGAGAAAAATATTGTCGACGATGATAGATTTACCTTCGTTCGCAGCAACTTTAGATATATCAGTCAGTGGATGCGCTACTATGAAGTAGAGAAGATAGACGGCCTGTTAGGAGATTTAGGTGTGTCAAGTCACCATTTCGACGACGAGACGCGAGGGTTCTCTTTCCGTTTTGACGCTCCGTTGGACATGAGGATGAACAAACGTGCCGGACAGACGGCCGCTGACATCTTGAACAACTATAGTGAGGAGCAGTTGGCCGATGTGTTCTATCTCTACGGAGAGTTGAAGAATGCCCGTCGCATCGCCAAGGCAATTTGTGACTGTCGTCGGCAGCATGAGATAACGACTACGGGTCAGTTGGCTGAGGCTGTTGAGCCCCTGATGCGTTCTGAACGTGAGAAGAAAGATATGGCTAAGTTGTATCAGGCGCTGCGTATTGAGGTGAACCACGAGATGGATGCCTTACGTGATATGCTTAAAGGTGCTACAGACCTGCTCCGTGAGGGCGGAAGACTAAGTATCATTACCTATCATTCGCTGGAAGACCGTATCGTGAAGAATGTCATGAAGGCCGGCAATGCGGAAGGTAAAGTTGAGCAGGACTTTTATGGCCGTATCTCGTCGCCCTATCGGCTGGTTGAGAAGATGATTACTCCTACGGAGGACGAGCAGCAGCGTAATCCACGTAGCAGAAGTGCAAAATTGAGAATAGCAGAGAAAATATAATGGCAGAAGACAAGAAACAAGACGAGGTGCCCTTGGTGATAGAGGAGCCCCAGACCGAGGAACAGGTTTCCGAGGCCGAGGAAGAGGGCAAAGCCAAGGAGTCAACACTCAAGGAGACGATTCAGATGATTAAAGAGTCGGCTAGCGAGGAAGATCCAAAACCTTCCGGCCAGCTGAACCTGCGTACCATACTGGGTGGTGACCTGCTGACGACGGAAGTGGTCCGTTCGCAGATTTGGCTGTTTGTGCTGATAGTAGCCTTCTCTATTGTCTATGTAGCCTTCCGTTATCAGTGTCAGCAAGACATGATTGCCATTGACAAACTCGAGCAGAAACTGACAGACGCCAAATACAAGGCCCTCTCCTCGTCGAGTACATTGACAGAAAAATGCCGTGAGAGTCACGTATTAGATATATTGAAACAAAACCAGGACTCGCTGTTGCATCAAGCCGACCAGCCGCCCTACATCATAGAAGTGCCAGAATAAGAAGAGATGAGTAAGTTTGATAACGATAAAGTCATGCCCCGATACATGATGATTGCCGTATTGCTGACAATCATCGGGCTTGCTGTCATAGGCAAGGCCCTCTATATCATGACTGCCAAGAAGCAGTACTGGACGGAGGTTGCCGACCGCCTGAAGCGTGACAGCGTCAGTGTGAAGCCCAACCGAGGCAATATTCTCAGCTGTGATGGACAGTTGATGGCTACTTCTATCCCAGAATATAAAATCTTTATGGATTTCCAGGCAGCAGCCTTTGAGAAGGACGACTCGTTGTGGCTTGACAAGTTGGATTCTGTTTGTAATGGTTTGAACAAGATTTTCCCGTCGAAATCTGCGGCAGAGTTCAAGCACGATTTAGAGGAGGGACGCCATAAGGTCAACAAGAACGGTACCGTTGGAGCCCGTCACTGGCCCATCTGGAAACGCCGTATCGACTATAATACCTTTGTAGAGGTCAGTCAGTTGCCATTCTTTAATATGCCCCGTTATAAGAGCGGTTTCCATGATGAGCCCTTCAATTCCCGCCGCCGTCCGTTTGGTTCTCTGGCCATGCGTACCATCGGTGGTCTGTATGGTGCCAAAGATTCCGCCTATTATGGTTTGGAACTCTCTAACGACTCTGTCCTTCGCGGTATTCCTGGTATTACGGGTCGGCGCAAGGTGCTGAATAAATATATGAATATCCCTGTGACACTGCCTGAAGATGGTTGTGATATCGTGACGACTATTGATGTCAATATGCAGGACCTGGCAGAGCGTTCGTTGTTGGATATGCTGAAGCGGCCGGAAGTTAATGGTGAGTTAGGTGTGGCTATCCTCATGGAAGTAGAGACCGGTGACGTGAAGGCTATCGTCAACTTGATGAGGAACGAAAACGGCAACTACATCGAAGCCGTCAATTCGGCCATGAGTTACCGTTGTGAACCAGGTTCTGTATTTAAGACAGCCTCTATACTCGTTGCGTTGGATGATAAGGTGTTGGGAGAGAATCCCCGGGATACCAGTTACATCATCCATACCGGTGGTGGTGTCATGCCGATGTATGGCCGTGAGATGAAAGACCACAACTGGCGTCGTGGCGGCTATGGTGATATCAATGTAGCCAGAACGCTGGAGGTCAGTTCGAATATCGGTGTGAGCCATGTGATAGACAAATTCTACCATAACGAGGCCGAGCGCTATGTCAAAGGCCTTTACAGGGTAGGTATCGGTCAGGACCTGAAGTTGCAGGATATCCTTCCCGGTTATCGTCCTCCCCTTATCCGTATGCCGCAACGTAAGAAGAACGGACGTTATGATGACAACTGGTATGCCACTACGTTGCCTTGGATGTCGATAGGCTATGAGACCCAGATTGCCCCCATCAATACGGTGACGTTCTATAATGCCATTGCCAATAATGGTAAGATGATGAGGCCGCGTTTCGTCAAGAAGATAGTCAAGAATGGCGAGACCATCAAGGAGTTCGAACCAGAGGTCATCAAGGAACGCATTGCAAGACCTGAGGCGCTGAAGACTATTCAGACCATTTTGGAGCATGTCGTCAGTCAGGGATTGGGTCGAAAGGCCGGTTCGCCGTTGTTCAAGGTGGCAGGAAAGACCGGTACAGCCCAGGTGTCACAGGGTAAGTCAGGTTATAAGAGTGGTATAGTACAATACTGGCTCTCGTTTGCAGGCTATTTCCCTGCCGACAATCCTCGCTACTCCTGTATCGTTTGTATCAAGAAGTCCGGACTGCCCGCCTCAGGTGGTGGTATGAGTGGTGTTGTGTTCCATCATATCGCTGAGGGAGTGATGGCACGTCATCTGAAGATGAGCGTGGACGATGCCCATGACGAGCATTCGGTAGTCATTCCAGATGTGAAGAATGGTGATGCTGCATCGGCCAATTACATCTTGGGTGAGTTAGGTGTCAACAAACGTGTCAGTCAGCCAGCCAAGGTCTATGGTGAGACGGTGACCCCCGACGTGACAGGCATGGGTGCCAAGGATGCCGTCTATGTGTTGGAGAGTCGTGGCCTGAAGGTGAAGATACAAGGCCGTGGCAAGGTGAAGTCGCAGAGCTATCCTGCTGGCAAGGAAATTGTCAAGGGCGGGGAATGTGTTTTGACGTTACATTAATAATATAATAAGGTATATATGAAGCTGACAGAACTATTGAAGCATGTAACCACTCTGACCATCGTAGGTGATGCGGAGGTGGACATCACGGGGGTGAACATTGACTCCCGTAAGGTAGAGAATGGTCATCTTTTCGTGGCAATGAAAGGTACCCAGACAGACGGTCACCGCTTTATTCCCAAGGCTATCGAGTTGGGAGCTAAGGCTGTGTTGTGTGAGGATTTGCCCGAGAATCTCAGCGGGGAAACCACTGAGCGCAAGGACGGCGTGACCTATGTACAAGTTGCTTCGACGGAAGATGCTGTTGGAAAGGTTGCCACCGTTTTCTATGGTGAGCCTTCGCAGAAGCTGAAGCTGGTCGGTGTGACAGGAACCAATGGCAAGACCACTATTGCCACCTTATTATATAATATGTTCCGCAAGTTTGGTCACAAGTGCGGTCTGCTTTCTACTGTCAGCAACTATATTGAGGACGAAGTGATTCCTGCCGACCATACCACCCCTGATCCTATCGAACTTAACCGACTGTTGGCTAAGATGGTAGAGGCAGGCTGTGAGTATGCCTTTATGGAGTGCTCCAGTCATGCTATTGCCCAGAAGCGTATTGGCGGACTGAAATTTGCAGGTGGTCTCTTTACCAATCTTACTCGTGACCATCTGGACTACCACAAGACCTTTGAGAACTACCGTGATGCCAAGAAAGCTTTCTTCGACGGACTGCCAAAGGATGCTTTTGCCATTACGAATGCCGACGATAAGAATGGTCGTGTGATGGTTCAGAATACGAAGGCACAGGTGAAGACTTATAGCACCCGTTCGATGGCTGATTTCCGTGCCCGCATCATCGAGTGTCATTTCGAAGGTATGTATCTGGAAATTGACGGTCGCGAGGTAGGTGTTCAGTTTATAGGAAAGTTCAATGTTTCCAACCTGTTGGCAGTCTATGGTGCTGCTGTGATGTTAGGAAAGAAACCAGAGGATATCCTCTTGGTGCTCAGCACCTTAAAGAGTGTGGCAGGTCGACTGGAACCTATCCGTTCACAGGAAGGAGTGACCGCCATCGTAGACTATGCCCATACGCCCGATGCCTTGGAGAATGTGCTCAATGCCATTCATGAGGTGCTGGATGGTAAGGGTGGACAAGTCATTACCGTTTGTGGTGCTGGTGGCAATCGTGACAAGGGTAAGCGCCCGTTGATGGCTCAAGAGGCCGTCAAGCAGAGCGACAAGGTCATTATCACCTCTGATAATCCGCGTTTTGAAGAACCTCAGGATATCATCAATGATATGTTGGCAGGTCTTGACGCTAAGCAGATGAAGAAGGTAGTGAGTATTGTAGACCGCAAGGAGGCTATCCGTACGGCCACTATGCTGGCCCAAAAGGGTGATGTCATCCTCATTGCCGGCAAGGGTCATGAGGACTATCAGGAAATCAAGGGTGTGAAGCATCATTTTGATGACAGGGAGATTGTGAGAGAAATCTTTGGTCTCTCGTAATAACGGAATAACGTTATAACATAATAACGAAAAAGTGAAATAATATGCTATATTATATTTTCAGATTCTTAGAGCAGTATGACATCCCGGGTGCACACCTTTGGTCGTATATCTCGTTCCGTTCGTTGTTAGCACTCATCCTGTCGCTTGTTATCTCAGCGTGGTTTGGTGAGTATTTCATCAAATGGATGAAGCGTCGCAATATTTCGGAGACCGCCCGCGATCCCAGTATCGACCCGTTCGGTGTAGAGAAAAAAGGCGTTCCCACGATGGGCGGTATCATCATCATTGTCAGTATTCTGATTCCCGTACTGCTGTTGGGACGTATGCGTAACATCTATCTGTTGCTGATGATAGGCACTACCGTATGGCTGGGATTCCTTGGCTTTATGGATGACTACATCAAGATTTTCCGCAAAAACAAGGAAGGTCTCAAAGGTCTCTATAAGATAGTAGGACAGGTGTCAATCGGTTTCATTGTCGGCCTGACACTCTGGCTCAGTCCTGACGCTGTAGTCCGTGAGAATGTGTCTGAGGTCAAGCAGAATCAAGAAATAGTGATAAAGCACAAAACAGAGGCCGTGAAGTCGCTGCAGACCACCATTCCTTTTATTAAGAATCATAATCTGAACTACTCTAATATTATGTCGTTCTTGGGTGAGTATAAGGTAGCGGCAGGTTGGATATTGTTTGTCATCATGACGATTATCGTTGTGACGGCTGTGTCGAACGGAGCTAACCTGAATGATGGTATGGATGGTATGTGTGCTGGAAATTCGGCCATTATCGGTGCGGCATTGTTGATATTTACCTATATCTCGTCCCACATCATCTATGCCGCCTATTTCGATATTATGTACATCCCTGGTTCACAGGAACTGGTAGTGTTCCTTTCTGCCTTCATTGGTGCGATGGTGGGTTTCCTCTGGTACAATGCCTTCCCCGCCCAGATATTTATGGGCGATACGGGTTCGTTGACCATTGGCGGTATCATCGGTGTCTGTGCTGTCATCATCCATAAGGAACTGATGCTCCCAATCCTATGTGGCATATTCTTTATTGAAAGTCTTAGTGTCATTATCCAGACCCAGTGGTTTAAACTGCAGAAGCGTAAGGGAAAGCGCGTAAGGGTATTTCGTGCGACCCCTATCCACGATACCTTCCGTAAACTTGACTCCCAGTTGGACCAGACCAGTACGTATATTTTGAAGAGCTGGCCTCACCGCCCATTCCATGAGTCGAAGATCACCATTCGTTTTTGGATTACCACGATTATATTAGCAGCATTAACGATTATTACTTTGAAGATTAGATAAAAGATGAGTAAGATAGTCATATTAGGAGCCGGAGAGAGCGGAGCAGGAGCTGCCGTTTTGGCCAAGAAGCAAGGTTTCGACGTGTTTGTCAGTGACATGTCGAAAATCAATGATAAGTATAAGAAGTTGATGGATGACCACCAGATCTGTTGGGAAGAAGGTCACCATACGGAAGAAAAGATTCTGGATGCCGACGAAATCATCAAGAGTCCGGGTATTCCCGATACGGCCCCGATGATTGTAAAGATCAAGGAGAAAGGCATTCATATCATCAGTGAGATAGAGTTTGCCGGTCGCTATACCCATTCGAAGATGATCTGTATTACAGGATCGAATGGTAAGACAACGACGACGAGCCTTATCTACCATATCTTCAAGGAAGCAGGCTATGATGCCGGTCTGGCTGGTAATATCGGTAACTCACTGGCCCTGCAGGTTGCTGAGGATCCGCATGAATACTACATCATTGAGTTGTCCTCTTTCCAACTCGATAATATGTACGATTTCCGTGCCAATGTTGCCATTCTGCTTAATATCACGCCTGACCATCTGGACCGTTATGATTTCAAGATGCAGAACTATGTGGACGCCAAGATGCGTATCATCCAGAATCAGACGCCACAGGATGCCTTCATCTATTGGAATGATGACCCTATCATCAAGAGGGAGTTGGAGAAGTATGACATCAAGGCCATTCAGTACCCCTTCTCTGAACTGAAAGAGAAAGGCAGTATCGGTTATATCGAGGAAGGGCAGTATAAGATTGAGAAACCCGAGCCGTTTAATATGGAACAGGAATCGCTGAGCCTGACAGGTAAGCATAATATCTACAACTCGCTGGCTGCAGGTATTGCCTCAGATGTTGCAGGTATCAAGAAAGAGGATATTCGTAAGTCGTTGAGTGATTTCCCCGGTGTGGAGCATCGTTTGGAGAAGGTATGCACCGTTCGTGGCGTCCAGTATATCAACGATTCGAAGGCCACCAATGTCGACGCCTGCTGGTATGCGCTGGAGTCGATGAAGACCAAGACGATTCTCATCATCGGTGGTAAGGATAAAGGCAATGATTACGAGCCTATCAAACCGTCGGTGAAAGAGAAATGTGCCGGACTGGTCTATCTGGGTGCTGACAATCAGAAGCTGCATGATAACTTCGACTCACTGGGTATTCCCGTTCGTGACACCCACTCCATGAAAGACTGTGTGGCAGCCTGCTACGAGATGGCCGAGCCTGGCATGACGGTGTTGCTGTCACCCTGTTGTGCGTCGTTCGACCTCTTCAAGAATATGGAAGACCGTGGTGAACAATTTAAGGAATTAGCAAGAAGTCTCTAGACAATCTAGAATCTCTAGGAATACTAGAATAATATGAACAATCGAATAGGTAATCTCTTCAAAGGCGACAAGGTCATCTGGATGGTGTTCTTCTTCCTCTGTATGATCAGTGTTGTGGAAGTCTTCTCAGCTTCCAGCGGACTGACGTATAAGAGTCAGAACTACGTAGGACCTATAGCCTATCATGCCTTCACTATTATGGCAGGTGTCGTAGTTGCTATCCTCACGCTGAATATTCCGTGTCGGTATTTCAAGTTGATGACACCCTTCCTGATGCTGATATCAGTGATAACCCTGCTCTGGGTTTTGCTGGCAGGAACGAAGGTCGGTGATGCTGGACGTTGGATTAACCTGTTTGGTTTCACGTTCCAGCCTTCAGAGATTGCCAAAGGAACGATTGTATTGGCTGTAGCGCAGATCCTTGCCGCCATGCAGCGTGAGAACGGGGCAGACAAAAAAGCCTTTAAATGGATCCTTTCGATTACCCTTCCAGCCTGTTTGCTGATAGGCCTAGAGAATCTCTCTACGGCAGCGATGCTCTTTGCAGTGGTTTTCCTGATGATGTTCATTGGTCTGGTTTCTTTGAAGCAGTTGGGTAAACTGGCGGGTATCATCATAATTTTTGTCGTTGTGGCCATTTCGATGGTCATGCTGGTCGGTCACGATATCAGTGATGAAGAAAAGACGCTGACCAAGACGGAGCAGGTTGATCAAGCCAATCAGCCCAAGAAAGAAAAGAACTTCGTGGAAAAGATGTTCCACCGTGCAGACACGTGGAAGAGCCGTATCATGAAGTTTGGTAAACCTAAACCGACCCCTCAGGAGTACGACCTTGACAAAGATGCCCAGGTAGCTCATGCCAATATTGCCATTGTGTCGAGCGGTATTATCGGTAAGGGACCAGGTAAGAGTACGGAGCGTGACTTCTTGTCGCAAGCCTTCTCGGACTTTATCTATGCCATCGTCATCGAGGAATTGGGAATCGTGGGTGCTTTCGCAGTTATGTTCCTCTATATTGTCCTGCTTTACCGTTGTGCCCGTATTGCCAGCCGCTGTGAGAATAATTTCCCGGCATTTCTGGCGATGGGGCTTGGATTGTTGCTAGTCATACAGGCCACTTTCAACATGATGGTAGCCGTCGGATTGGCCCCTGTCACGGGACAGCCGTTGCCACTCATCTCCAAAGGTGGTACGTCGACAATCATCAACTGTGCCTATATTGGAGCCATTTTGAGTGTCAGTAGGTCAGCAAAAATGAAGAAAGTGAAAGAAAATGAGCCAAATAGAGCTTGAATTGATAGAAAATTTGTACTTTTGTAGCGTATTAGAGATAGAACACTTATGAATGACGAATTAAGAGTGATAATCAGCGGTGGTGGTACGGGTGGACATATCTTCCCGGCTGTATCTATTGCCAATGCCATCAAGACGATGCATCCTGAAGCCCAGATACTGTTTGTAGGTGCCTTAGGTCGTATGGAAATGCAGCGTGTACCAGCTGCTGGCTACGAGATAAAAGGTTTGCCTATCCAGGGTTTCGACCGTAAGAACCTGCTGAAAAATGTCAAGGTGCTCTATAAGATTTGGAAGAGTCAGCGTATGGCCAAGCAAATCATCAAGGAGTTTCGTCCTCAGGTGGCTGTTGGTGTAGGCGGCTATGCCAGTGGTCCGACGCTGAACAAGGCGGCAGCCATGGGTATTCCCTGCCTGATTCAGGAACAGAACTCCTATGCCGGTGTTACCAACAAGCTACTTGCCAAGAAGGCGGCAAAGATTTGTGTGGCCTATGAAGGCATGGAGCGTTTCTTCCCTGCAGAGAAGATCATGTTGACGGGTAATCCCGTGCGTCAGCAACTGTTGGAGAATACGCAGAGCAAAGCCGAGGCCCTTCGTTCCTTTGATCTTGATACGTCGAAGAAGACAGTGCTCATTGTAGGTGGAAGTCTAGGTGCCCGTACCGTTAACGAGAGTGTGCTGAAACACCTGGATGTCATTCGTCAGAGTGGTGTACAGTTTATATGGCAGACAGGTAAGTATTATTATGAGCAGATAAAAGAACAGCTCGCTAAGGAAGAAAAGTTGGAGAATCTGGTCGTGACAGACTTTATCAGTGATATGGGTGCCGCTTATAAAGCAGCAGATTTGGTTGTCAGCCGTGCGGGTGCTGGTTCTATCAGTGAATTCTGTCTGCTCGGCAAACCAGTCATCCTTGTTCCTTCGCCCAATGTGGCAGAAGACCACCAGACAAAGAATGCACTGTCATTGGTCAACAAAGATGCTGCACTCTACGTCAAGGATGCTGAAGCTCCGGCATTATTGATGCCGTTGGCTATCGATACGGTGAAAGACGATGCGAAATTGCAAACTCTCAGTGAGAATATCTTGAAGATGGCACTGCCTGATTCGGCTGAAATCATTGCCAAGGAGGTGGTATCACTTGCAAAAAAGTAAAAAGGTAAAAAAGTAAATGGAAATAAAAGATATTAAGGCAGTATATTTCATTGGAGCAGGCGGTATTGGCATGAGTGCCATTGCGCGCTACTTTATCCATTGTGGCGTAGTGGTAGGCGGTTATGACAAAACGCCAAGCACCCTGACACGACAGTTGGAGAAAGAAGGTGCACTGATTCATTACGAAGAAAATGTGGAGGAAATTCCCCATGCCTGTCGCAGACCGGAGTCCAGTCTGATTATCTATACTCCAGCCATTCCCGAAAGCCATCAGGAATTGAAATATTTCCGCGAGCATGGTTTTGAGATTCAGAAGCGTGCTCAGGTGTTAGGTACCTTGACCCGTAAGCATAAGGGATTATGTGTGGCAGGCACTCATGGTAAAACGACTACGTCGACGATGTGTGCACATATCATGCACCAGAGTCATCTGGACTGTAATGCTTTCCTCGGGGGTATCTCCAAGAATTATGGCACGAACTACATCCTTTCCAACTCAGATTATGTTGTGATAGAAGCTGACGAGTTCGACCGCTCGTTCCATTGGCTGTCGCCCTATATGACAGTGATAACATCGACAGATCCAGACCATTTGGACATCTATGGTACCAAGGAGGCTTATCTGGACAGTTTCCGTCATTATACGGAATTGATTCAGCCTCAGGGTGCACTGATTATCCACCGTGGTTTGGAGATGCAGGAGAATCTGCCTTCAGGCGTACACCGCTATGACTACGCTCTGAATGAGGGTGATTTCCATGCAGAGAACATTCGTATTGCCAATGGTGAAATCACTTTTGACTTCGTCTCGCCTTTTGAGTCGATTAAGAACATCCAGTTAGGTCAGCCTGTTCCCATCAACATTGAGAACGGCATTGCGGCAATGGCAATGGCTCAGCTTGCCGGTTGTACAGCAGAGGAGTTGCGTATTGGTATGAAGACCTATGCCGGTGTTGAGCGTCGTTTCGATTTCAAGATCAAGAACGACCGCCACGTCTTCCTTTCAGACTATGCTCACCATCCGAAGGAAATCTATCAGAGTGCGCGCAGCATCCGTGAATTGTATCAAAATCGTAAGATTACGGCCATTTTCCAGCCTCACCTCTATACTCGTACCCGTGATTTCTATAAAGATTTTGCGGATGCACTGAGTCTGTTGGATGAGGTTATTCTCACGGAAATCTATCCGGCCCGCGAACTCCCTATTGAGGGTGTCACCTCGCAGTTAATCTATGACAACCTGCGTCCTGGCATTGAGAAGCAAATCATTCAGAAAGATCAGGTGTTACCACTCATAAAGTCCCGTGACTTCGATGTCCTCATCGTACTGGGAGCCGGTGACCTTGACAATATGGTTCCTGATATCACCAGGATTTTGAACAATAAGAAGTAAACAATAATTTATGAGCATCAACTGGAAGAAATCATTCATCATCCTGATAGATATGGCTCTGGCAGTCTATCTGGTTCTCGCCATCACGGCTTTCAACCGTCCTGATGAGCTTTCCGATGTGTGTACCGAGGTAAAAATCGACATTGAGGAAGGTGTGGTGAAAGGATTTCTGACTCCAGATGAGATCAAGCATGAATTGCAGCACGCACGACTTTATCCGTTGGGTGACCCGATGAGTCAGGTGTCGGCCCGACGTATTGAGGAGTCGCTGCTTAAAAATCCCTTTGTAGAAAGTGCCCAGTGTTACAAGACGCAGTCTGGACGTGTATTTATCCATTTGAAGCAGCGTCTTCCTGTGGCTCGTGTCAAGGCCGACAATGGTGAAGACTACTATGTCGACACGCATGGTAATATCATGCCAAATACCCAGTTTACCAGTGATTTAGTCATTGTGACAGGCCAAGTAACCAAGAAGTATGCCAAGAAGGTGTTGGCTAATGTTGGCAACTATCTTATTCAAAACAAGATGTGGCGTGCGCAGGCTGAGCAGCTCAACGTGTTGGCTGATGGTTCTATTGAAATGATTCCCCGTGTTGGTGAACATATCATTTATCTGGGTCAACCTACTGATATTGCCAGGAAATTGGACCGTTTGGAGAAGTTTTATAAGTATGGGCTAAGCAAAGCTGGTTGGAACAAGTATTCGTATATCAGTCTGGAATTTGACAATCAGATTATTTGTAAAAAGAGAAGAAGTTAAAGAAGTAAGAGAAGTTTAAGAAGTTAAGTATATGGCAAAGGACTTTATCGTAGCTATTGAACTGGGATCATCCAAGATTACCGGTATTGCGGGAAAGAAAAACCTTGACGGCAGCATTCAGGTGCTGGCTTGTGTCAAGGAGGATTCCTCGTCGTGCATCCGCAAAGGTGTGGTTTACAACATCGACAAGACAGCCCAGTGCCTGACCAACATCATCAACCGTCTGGAAAAACAGCTCAAGACGGGTATCACTCAGGTGTATGTTGGTGTGGGTGGACAGTCTATTCGCTCTATTCGCAATCTGATTGCTAAGGACCTGCCCAATGGCATGCAGGTCACGCAGGACATGGTGATTGAACTGATGGATGAGAACCGTAACATGAAATATCCTGACCAGCAGATTATTGATGCTGCAGCTCAGGAGTATAAGGTGGATTCGCAGTTCCAGCTCGATCCTGTAGGTATTCAGTGTAATCGTATTGAGGGTAACTTCCTGAATATCTTGCAGCGCAAGTCTTTCTACGCCAACCTCAACAAATGTTTCGAGACCGCGGGCATTAATATTGCCGAGCTATATCTCGCTCCGTTGGCCTTGGCCGACAGTGTGCTCACCGAGGCTGAGCGCCGTTCGGGCTGTGCATTGGTCGACCTAGGTGCTGACACGACGACGGTGAGTGTGTATTCGAAAAACATTCTACGTCATCTGGCCGTCATTCCTCTCGGTGCCAACAATATCACGAAGGATATTGCCTCGTTGCAGATGGAGGAGAGTGACGCTGAGAAGATGAAGCTCAGGTATGCTTCGGCCTTTACGGAAAATAACGACATCGACAACAATATGAAATATTCCATCGACCAGGATCGTCAGGTGGAAACGCGCAAGTTCATTGAAATTGTCGAGGGTCGTCTAGAGGAAATCATTGCCAACGTGTGGTGTCAGGTTCCCGAGGAGTTCTGCGACAAGTTGCTGGGCGGTATTATTCTTACTGGTGGCGGCTCCAATCTGAGAGATATCGAGAAAGCCTTCCAGAACTATACGCATATTGACAAGATTCGCATCGCCAAATTTGTGACGCAGACCATCACATCGACTATTGCAGAGATCAATGCTCATGATGCCATGATGAATACTGTGTTGGGACTGTTGGCTAAGGGCGATATCAACTGTGCTGGCAGTGAGCTGCTTTTGAGTAATGACCTCTTTGCCAGTCAGCAGCGTACCGTTATAACACCTGAGACTCTCGAACAGCGTCGAGCTCGTCAGGCTTCGGAGACTCCTGCCGGTGTGATACGTACGGCTGAGGAGGTTCGTCGTGCTGAAGAAGAGGCTTTGCGCAAGAAGGAAGAAGAGGAGCGTCAGGCTCGAGAGAAGGCTGAGGAAGAAGCTCGTGAGGAAGAACGTATCCGCAAGGAGAACAGTTTCTGGAACAAGGGCTGGAAGAAACTCAAGAATCTTGGTGAGACCATTCTTGGTCCTGAAGAAGAATAACCCCTAATTTCCCCTAACATCCCTATTAACCCTAAAAAGAATAGAATTATGGATAATAACATACTGCTCGATTTTGGCGAGCCCGAGAAAGAGAATAGCATCATCAAGGTGATTGGTGTTGGTGGAGGTGGTGGTAATGCCGTCAACCACATGTATCGCGAGGGTATTCACGATGTGACCTTCGTATTGTGTAATACGGATAATCAGGCGCTGAACGATTCGCCAGTCCCCGTCCATCTGCAGTTGGGCAAGGAAGGTCTTGGAGCCGGTAATCGTCCTGAAAAGGCCCGTGCTGCTGCGGAGGAGAGTCTGGATGATATTAAGAACCTGTTTAACGACGGCACCCGTATGGCCTTCATCACTGCTGGAATGGGTGGTGGTACGGGTACTGGTGCTGCTCCTGTCATTGCGCGTGTGTCGAAGGAGATGGGTATTCTGACGGTAGGTATCGTTACCATTCCCTTCCGTTTTGAGGGTGACCGTAAGATTGATCAGGCACTGGATGGTGTCGAGGAAATGTCGAAGCATGTCGATGCCTTGCTCGTCATCAATAATGAACGCCTGCGCGAAATATATCCTGAACTCACCGTGCTCGATGCTTTTGGTAAGGCTGACGATACATTGAGTGTCGCTGCCAAGTCTATTGCAGAAATTATTACTGTTCATGGACTCATCAACCTCGACTTCAACGACGTCAAGACCGTGCTGAAGGACGGCGGTGTTGCTATCATGTCCACTGGTTATGGCGAGGGTGAAGGCCGTGTAAAGAAGGCTATTGACGATGCCCTCAATTCACCGCTCCTCAACGAGAATGACGTCTTCAATTCTAAGAAGATTCTGCTCAGCATCTCGTTTGCTGGCAATAAGGACGGCACTGGTTCGCTGATGATGGAGGAGATGAACGATGTCAATGACTTCATGGGCAAATTCGGTAACGACTTCGAAATCAAGTGGGGACTGGCCACTGACCCCGAATTAGGCAAGAAGGTGAAGGTTACCATTTTGGCTACCGGTTTCGGTATCGACCGTGTCGACGGTATGTCCAGTCACCGTCAGCATCGTAACACGCAGGAGGAGGCAACCCGTATTGCTGCTGAGCAGGAGAAGGAAGCCCAGCGTCAGGATCGTCGTAACCGCTACTATGGTGGTGACGGACAGAGCAAGCGCTACAAGCGTCGTCCTCATATCTACCTGTTCCGTCCTGAGGATTTGGATAACGACGATGTTATCTCTGCTGTAGAGCAGACACCGACCTACAAGCGTACTCGTGAGATTCTGGATAGTATCTACAGTCAAGCTAGTGGTGAAGATATCTCCCAAAAGGAAGAATCCACTCACCAGCCACAGTCTGATGCAGTTCAGAGTACAATCAAGTTCTGATAGTCAACTTGTTGTTTATACCGCGATATCCTGCTGCCGCCAGAAGCGGTAGGTAATATCTTCGAAATCACCATCCAGCGTGCGACGATAAAGCCGCTGGTTGGTGGTTGCTGATTTCAAGGGCCCGAGATGTTTGATATAGGGTCCCACCTTAATATAATCGAAATCCTGTTTATTGACGACAGAGGGAATACGGATACGTCCGCTGTACCACGCCACGTGGAACTGTGGATGATATTCGTGGATATACTGTGCCAACATGTTGATGCTACGAGGGTCTGCATCGCCTCCCATGAACGAGATGCAGGTGATGTCAGTACCATACTGGCTGACGAAGTCGTCGATAGCGTCAGTATTCAGCGGCATACCCACGTCCTCCCAAAGGTAATGACTATGACACCCAGGACAGTGACACGGGCAATTACTGATATTAATTGCCAGTGTCACTTCGTCGGGTATCTCTTGAAAAACGATTCCTGTGTTAACGTATTTCAGCATGGCTTAAGCCTCCGTATGCGCATAGAAACGACGGGCAGCCTCTTCCTGACGAGCCTGTGAGAAGTTCGATACGCGCTTCAGATAACCGATGATACGGGTCATATAGTCGACATTCTTTGAATGGCAATGCGGGCACTCCTTCAGATATCGCTTGTCGATATGTCCACAGTCGTTGCAGACAGTGTTGGGGATGTTGAAGGTGAAGTAGTTACATCCCTCCTGTGCAGCGACCTTCAGCAGATGCAGATACTGTTGTTTCGAGAGGTGCTCGTCGAGGTTCATGTGGAGTGCCGAGCCACCAGTGAGGTGTTCGATATATGGTGCGCCATGCAGTTTGAACTTATCAAGTACAGTAAGTGAATCATCTTCTACCACATAGAAATAGCTGTTGTAGCAGTCGCGAGGTACGAAATAACCGTCTTCGCGATCCCACTTGGCGTGTTTCACACCGACGTTCTCAGCAGGAATCATCTCGCAGTTGAACATCACCTCCTTCGAACGGTATTGCTTGTTGTACTTCTCGATGAGTCCGAGGATGCCCTGTACGAACTTCTTATAGTCGTCATTAGGCGTAATCTTGAGGCCCATGAATTCGGCAGCCTCCACGAGACCGTTGATACCGATGGTGAGATACTGGCGGTTGATGTTGATGTAGCCGGCATCAAACAGCGGCAGCATGCCATGAGCCTGTAGTTCCTTCAGGTTCTCGTTATAAGCCAACTGGACCTTATGACACAGGTCGATAATGCCACTGAGATACTCGAGATAATCCATCTTGTGGTTGACAGCATACTGGATGCAACGGTTCAGATTGATGGTCAGCACTGACTTCGAACCTGTGGACACACCACCGGCGCCAAGGGTGTAGCTGAAGCCGTTGTCGGTAATCTCGTTACGCAGGCGGCAGCAGGAACTCAAAGAGTCCGCATTGTCGCTCATGTAGGTAAAGAACGAGTGTCCCTCAGCATACATTTCAGCGGTGAAGTCGCCCCATTCCTTATCCTTGCACTCGCCATTCTCGTCGACGAGCAGTGCCATAGTCTCTACGGGGAAGGTCAGCAGCGTTTTGGTACGCTCCTGGTTGAACCACTTCATGAAACGCTTCTGCAACCAAGAAAGACCCTCCCAATCTGGCTGTGAGCCATCGGGGAAGTAGAATTCGCCGAAGATGCTTTGGAAGTAATACTTGTCATAGTAAGCCACATTCCAGAACACGGCCTGATAGTTACGGGCACCTGTGGGCTGGTTCAGCGTGTAGACAATCTGCTCGAAGTAGTCAGTGATGACCTTGTCGATGGTACGCTTCTTCAGCGAGAGGTCGGCCTGTTGGTCAGGATGCTGCCAGTAGTCCTTGCCATACTCATTACCGATGAAGTAGTTCATGTACATCAGGAACTCGGGGGTAGCACAAGCACCGGAAAGCATCGAGCTCACCATGAATACCATGTTGACGAAGCCACCGGCAAATGACTTCAGGTTAGTGGGAGCCGTGGAGTTACCGCCAATGGCAGTCGTGCCACCAATCAGCCAAGGATACATGGTGATAGAGGCACAGTAGTTAGCCAGCGACGTCTCGTCGTTCTTATATATAAAATGATGGGTTAATTTGTCGATATATTCATTGGCCAGGTCTTTGCCATACATCTTCTTGATACGGTCTACCAGCAGGCGACGGTTCAGACGGATGAAGTTCGACTTGGGTAACTCGCCAATCAAAGTGGCAATGTTCTTGTGTTCCACATTGGCATTGGCATCATACTTCGAACCCGTAGCAGCGTTGACCGATTCGGTGTACTCAGAGAGGAACATCATCTTCTCCAATGTGTCACGGTCTTCAGTGTGTTCCTGGCGATAAAGGATAAACGACTTGGCCACACGGTAGAATCCTTCGCGCATCAGAGCCTCCTCTACCTGGTTCTGAATGTCTTCCACTTTGATGTCGTCGTGCATGTCCAAATGACTCAGGATCTTTGATACAGTTCCGAGGTCAGCAGGTTCGTCTACACTCTCGAATGCCTTGACGATAGCATTCATGATTTTGTCTAATGAAAAGCGATCTTTTGTTCCGTCACGCTTTGTAATAGTAAAGTTTTTAATCTCCATCATGGGTTTATTTCTCTATATATGTTTAGTTATTTCAAGTTTCTTTATGCTAGCGAAATTTCCCGTTTTGGACAACTTTTCATTTTTCTTTTTGCAAAAAGTTTTCCGTTTTGGTAAACGCTAATCGTCTGCAAAGGTACAAAAATTCACCCAAATAGTTATCATTTACCGCAACTTTTTTTATAAAAAAATGTTAACGGCGAGTGACTCATAGAAACTGATGACTAATCAAAAACTCGTACGTCATTAATATATAATAAGATAAATCAAAAAACTTAAAGAGTATGAACAATAGTAAGTATCGTGGTGTGGTGGTGCCGATGGTGACTCCGGTAACGCAAGATGGACAGCTTGACGTTAAGGCCATAGAGAGAATAATTGATTTCTTTGCTGAAAACAAAGTCTCTCCCCTTCTGATGGGAACAACGGGAGAAGGCAATAGCGTGAGTCAGGCTGACGGGCAACTTTTTGTGGAGAAGGCAGTAAAGGCAGCAAATGGCAGGATATTGATTTATGCAGGGCTTACCGGTAACTGTTTCAGTGAACAAGTCCGTCAGGCAGAGATTTATAGTGCCTTGGGGGCAGATGTCATTGTAGCCACCCTGCCGACCTATTATGCTTTGACGCCAGAGCAGATGTATGAATATTACAAGACGCTGGCCGATTGCATCACGGGACCGTTGATGCTTTACAATATTTTGGCCACGACACACATGTCCATTCCTGTCGACGTGATTCGTCGTTTGGCTGACCATCCCAATATCGTTGGACTGAAGGACTCGGAGCGCGATCTGGAACGTATGGCACAGTGTATTGAGATTACTAAGAGTCATCCGGAGTTTGCCTATTTCTGTGGCTGGGCAGCACAGTCGGCTCACGCTTTGGAACTCGGCGGCAATGGCATTGTCCCCTCAACGGGCAACTTTGTGCCAGAGATGTTCCAACAATTATTTGATGCTGCTGTGGTTGGTGATATGGTAACGGCCAACCGGCTGCAGGATGAGACCAACGAGATAGCCAAGATATATCAGAAAGACCGCACGCTGGGCCAGAGTCTTACTGCCCTGAAAGTGATGATGAGCACGAAAGGTCTTTGTGAACCTTGGATGCTCATGCCCCTGACGAGACTTTCTGCTGACGAAGAACAAACGATAATAGATAAGGTAAATGCATTGGATTGATTATACCATAGTGCTCATCTCGATAGCTGCAGCTATCGGGATGGGTATGTATTTTGCCCATAGGCAGAAAGACACGTCGACCTACTTCGCTGGCGGAGGAAAAATTCCTGCCTGGGCTGTGGGTATTTCTATTTTCGCCACACTCATCTCCAGCGTGACATTTCTCGCATATCCTGGTGCAGCATATGCCGGAAACTGGATTCTGTTGGTTCAAGGACTGATGGTGCCTATCGTACTCGTTGCACTTATCGGTATCATTGTTCCGCTGTTCCGAAAGGTCATCCGCCTGTCTACCTATGAGTATTTTGAGCGCCGTTTCGGACTTTTTGCACGTCTCTATTCGTCGTTTGCTTTTACGTTAGGACACTTCTCAAAGGCAGGAACGGTATTCTTCCTTGTTTCAATGGCGTTGGCTACGTTCTTAAACATTAATATATATAGTATTGTATTAGTGTTGGGTATTACCATTATCATCCTGACTCTGCTCGGTGGTATGGAAGCTATTGTCTGGATGGATGTAGTGCAGGGAGCATTACTCATCGGTGGTGGCATTATTTGCATCCTGATTCTGATGTTCGGTATCGATGGAGGCCCGTCTGAACTGTTCCGCATTGCTGGTGAGTACGACAAGATAGACTTCGGACCTTACGATTGGAGCCTCAGTGAACTGTGTTTCCTGGTGATGGTACTCAACGGTATCTTTTATGCACTGCAAAAATACGGTACTGACCAAACCATCGTGCAACGTTATCTGGCTGCCAAAAACGATCGCGAGGCCAAGAAGGCGGCCTATATCGGTGTACTGATGTCTGTTCCTATCTGGGCGCTGTTTATGTTTATCGGTACAGCACTCTTTGCATATTACCATGCCCAAGGTGCACCGTTATTGCCTGAAGGCCTGAAGGCCGATGAGGTATTCCCTTATTTTATTGCTCACGAATTGCCTGTCGGTATTCGTGGCCTCATCATTGCCGCCCTTGCCGCTGCAGCCATCTCGTCATTGGATGCCGACCTCAACTGTCTCTCTGCCATCGCCGTGCAGGACTATTACGTACGTTTCCGTAAACATACGGATGACAAGCAGCAATTGCGTTTCGGCAAATGGATGGTTGTGATTGCTGGTGCGGGTGCTATTGGCGTTGCCTGTCTTTATATCTCGTGGGGCGGAGAGGGTGTTCTTGGTGCGCTGTTCTCGCTCTATGCCATCTTCTCTGCGGGGATTGTCGGCATCTTTATGCTGGGCCTGTTCAGTCGCCGTGCCAACAAGCAAGGACTATACATCGGCATTGCTGCCGCTGTGCTGTTTACAGCCTATGCTGTGCTCACCTCTACGAAGGTCGATATTCATGGCACAGGTGTCAAGGAAACCCTGCTTGACTTAGGCGACTGGAGTTTCACCCATCACAAATACATGCTGGGTGTCTACAGCCACCTCATCGTCCTCGTAGTAGGTTATCTGGCCAGCTACCTATTCAAGACGCCACTTGCCGACAAGGAACTGACTATCTGGGGATATTTCGAGGAGAAAAAAGCATAGATACGATATTTTCCATTTTTTCTAGCATTCACTGCTCAAAAATTTGGCTTTTTGCTCACTTATTCGTACCTTTGCCAACGAAATGCTGATATTGTCGTCATATTTCCCCATCACGAGCCCGACAGTGATCTTCTTTGTCGTGCTGTTGATAATATTGTCAGCACCTATCATTATGGGTAAACTGCGTATTCCCCACATCATTGGTATGGTGTTGGCGGGTGTACTGGTGGGAAGATATGGCTTGAACATTCTGGAACGCGACTCGTCGTTTGAACTGTTTGGAAAGGTTGGTCTGCTCTATATCATGTTTCTGGCAGGATTGGAGATGGATCTGGAAAGTGTCAAGAGAAACTCGCGACGGTTCCTGATATTCGGACTACTGACGTGTCTGACGCCTTTGCTAATCACTTATTTCATGGCTATCTGGCTATTGGGATATTCCGGACAGGCGTCATTTCTGTTGGGATGTATCATGGCTTCGAACACGTTGATAGCCTACCCAATTATTTCGCGCTACGGTCTGGGACGTGACTCGAGTGTGATGTTGAGCGTTGGCTCGTCGATGATTTCGTTGTTCCTCGCTCTGCTTATGCTGGCAGCACTTGCAGCGTCATATGGTGAAGACGTAGGTTTCGTGTTCTGGATCATGTTCCTGCTGAAGTTCACAGCTTTCTGTGTTCTGTTGTCATGGGGCATTCCAAAGCTGTCGCGTTACTTCCTGCGACGTTACTCTGATGCCATCATGCAGTTCATCTTTGTACTCTGCGTGATGTTCCTGTCGGCTGCCATTTCCGAATTCATAGGCGTAGAGGGTATCGTCGGAGCCTTCCTGTCAGGATTGATTCTCAACAGATATATTCCTCACGTGTCACCCTTGATGAATAGGATAGAGTTTATCGGTAATGCGATTTTTATTCCTTATTTTCTTATCGGCGTGGGAATGCTGATCAACGTAAGGACACTGTTTGAGGGCGTTCACATGTTGTTCATCGTCGGACTGATAGTCTTTTTCGGAACCTTCGGCAAGGCCGTGGCAGCCTACTTGTCGAGCCTGCTGTTCCGACTACCGAAATCAGCAGGTAATATGATGTTCGGACTGACTTGTGCCCATGCTGCCGGCGCCATTGCCATGGTGATGGTAGGTATGAAGTTGGAAGTAACCCCAGGGGTGTATCTGGTGAACGACGAGATGCTGAATGGTGTTGTCATCATGATTCTCATCACATGCATCATTTCGACGATGATGACAGAGCATGCTGCACAACAGATTACGCTGGCTAATAGGCTGCAGCCCGCTGAACAGGGGTCGCAGTCGAAGGATGACGAGAAAATCATGCTCTGCGTGAAGTACCCCGAGATTGCTCCTCAGCTGTTGGAACTGGCTATCATGGTGAGAAACCAGAAGTTGAATCGTGGCTTAGTAGCATTGAATGTGGTGTATGACGACATCCAAGCGAGCAAGCATCGTGAGGAAGGTTTGCGCCTGTTGGAACGTTTGGAGCAGCGGGCTTCAGCTAGTGATATTCAGATGCAGACACAGGTGCGACTGGCCACCAACATTGCTAACGGCATCAAACACGCATTCCGTGAGTTTGGAGCCTCGGAGATCATCATGGGTATGCATGTCCATACAGACGTCAATCCGAAGTTCTGGGGTGAATTCATCCAGAGTCTCTATAATGGTCTGAACCGTCAGATTGTGCTGACGCGATTCGTTCAGCCATTGAATACGTTACGCAGGATACAGGTGGCAGTACCCTCAAGAGCAGAATTCGAGCCGGGCTTCCACCGCTGGTTGGAACGACTGGCACGTATGGCAGGTAATCTGGACTGCCGTATCCAGTTCCACGGACGTAACGAGTCGTTGGAACTCATCCGCGAATACATCAATAACCGCCATTCCAGCGTGAGGGCAGAATACACCTATATGGCTCATTGGAACGAGTTGCCTAAGCTGGCTGCCAATATCAATGAAGACCACATGTTCGTAGTTATCACAGCCCGTAAGGGTACTATCTCGTATAAGAATGCGCTGGAACGTCTGCCTAACGAACTGATGCAACACTTCAGTGGTAAGAATCTTATGATACTCTTCCCAGACCAGTATGGCGATGCCAAGGAGGAGAGTATGACCTTCACCGCTGCACAGCATCAGGAGGAGAGCAGTATCTATGACAGTATTTCACGGTGGATTAATAAAAGAAGGAAGATGTAAGTTATTATGATAGAAATCAAAGGCATTAAAAAGAGTTTCGGCTCATTGGAAGTTTTGAAAGGTATCGACCTTACGATTAACAAGGGTGAGGTGGTAAGTATCGTCGGCCCTAGTGGCGCTGGTAAGACAACCCTTCTGCAGATTATCGGTACACTGGATCGTCCAGATGCCGGAACGGTGTGTGTCGATTCTGTCGATGTGACCTCCCTCTCGCAAAAGAAGCTCTCGGATTTCCGTAACAAGCATATAGGTTTTGTATTTCAGTTCCACCAGTTGCTGCCTGAATTCACGGCGTTGGAAAATATCATGATTCCAGCCTATATCGCAGGCACATCGCAGAAGGCAGCCCGACAGCGAGCTGAGGAACTATTGCAGTTCATGGGACTATCAGACCGTGCCCATCATAAGCCCAATGAACTTTCTGGTGGTGAGAAACAACGTGTGGCCGTAGCCCGTGCACTTATCAACAATCCTGCCGTCATTCTGGCTGACGAACCCAGTGGCTCGCTCGATTCTAAGAATAAAGAAGAACTGCATCAGTTGTTTTTCGACCTGAGGGATAAATACAACCAGACCTTCGTCATAGTTACCCACGACGAAGGCCTGGCAGATATCACCGACCGCACCATCAAGATGCGTGACGGTCTGTTAGAACTCAGCACTCTTGGGAGTACGGGGGAAGGGGATGACGTCACGGATGTTCTGCATACCAGTTACGAACAGGATGAGACGCTCAAAACCGAGACCGAAACCGGCATGGGGGCATGAACCCCATTTGCGAGTGTCGATATACCACCAGAGGTGGGTCATATCCATATCGCGGCGCTTAATCTCACCCATCAGTTTGTCGTAGCTCTCCTCACGGACGGAACCACCGATAATCTCACCAATCTGTGGGAACAGCACGTCGGTACCCTGCATCGTAGGACCAGGAGCGATAGTGCCCTTATAGCCGATGCTGGAGCCCAATGTCATACCCGTAGGAGCATCCTCGTTCTGCTTCATATAGAACGACTTGATAGCCGTAGGATAGTCGGTCATGATGACGGGCTTCTTGAAGTGCTCCTCAACCAGGTAGCGCTCGTGTTCTGAAGCGAGGTCGTCGCCCCAATTGCAGGGGAACTCAAACTTCTTACCGTTCTTGATAGCCTCCTGCAGGATGTTGATACCCTCAGTATATGGCAGGCGAACGAAGGTTTCCTTGAGGACACCCTCCAGACGTTCAATCAGCGTCTTGTCAATCATCTGGTTTAGGAATGCGAGGTCATCCTTGCAGTTATCCAAAGCCCACTTCACGCAGTACTTGATGAAGTCCTCTTCAAGGTCCATCAGCTCTTCCTGATTGAGGAAAGCGACCTCAGGCTCTACCATCCAGAACTCAGCTAAGTGACGTGGGGTATTCGAATTCTCAGCGCGGAACGTAGGACCGAAGGTGTAGATGGCACCAAGTGCAGTAGCACCCAGCTCACCCTCTAGCTGACCAGAGACAGTCAGCGAGGTCTGCTCGCCAAAGAAGTCATCATCGTAGATAATCTTGCCCTGCTCATCCTTCTTCAGATCGTAGAGGTTCTTGGTGGTCACCTGGAACATGTTACCTGCGCCTTCACAGTCGCTGGCGGTAATCAGCGGGGTGTGGAAGTAGAAGAAACCGTGCTCGTGGAAATAGGTGTGGATGGCCATCGCCATGTTGTGACGAATGCGCATCACGGCACCAAAAGTATTGGTACGCAGACGCATGTGGGCGTTCTTACGCATAGCCTCGAACGACTGACCCTTCTTCTGCATGGGATAGTCGTTGCCACAGAGACCATAAACCTCCAACTTGGTAGCCTGGATCTCTGAAGACTGACCAGCACCTTGGCTCTCTACCAGTGTACCCTCAGCACAGATGCAGGCACCTGTGGTGATGTCCTTCAGCAATTGCTCGTCAAAATTCGTGGGGTCAACGACCACCTGCACGTTCTTGATGGTGGAACCATCGTTCAGCGCAATGAAGTCAACGGCCTTCGAACTGCGGTGCGTGCGCACCCAGCCTTTCACACAAATCTCCTTACCATATTCTGTGCTCTTCAGCACATCAATTATCTTTGTTCTTTTCATTGTTATTATTGTTATGTAAGCCGAGGCTGAACCTCGGCCCACGGAACTTTATTCGTAAGCACCCATGCGCAGACGGTCAACCTCCTCTTCAGTGAGGTAGCGCCAGTCACCACGCTTCACGTTCTTCTTGGTCAGTCCGGCAAACTGTACGCGGTCGAGTTTCGTTACCTTGTAACCCAGGCTCTCGAAGATACGGCGCACGATGCGGTTCTTACCAGAGTGAATCTCGATGCCAACCTGCTTCTTGTCGGTCTCGCTGGCGTATTCAATAGCGTCGGCCTTGATTTCACCATCCTCCAACTGAATACCCTCGGCAATCTGCTGCATGTCATGTGCGGTCACGTTATGGTCGAGGTGAACGTGGTAAATCTTCTTCTTCAGGAACTTCGGATGAGTCAGCTTCGAAGCCAAGTCACCATCGTTCGTCAACAACAGCACACCCGTGGTGTTGCGGTCCAGACGACCAACAGGATAGATGCGCTCTGGGCAGGCACCCTTCACGAGGTCCATCACCGTCTTGCGCTGCTGGGGATCGTCGCTGGTAGTCACATAGTCCTTGGGCTTGTTCAGCAGCACGTATACCTTCTTTTCCAGGGTTACGGGCTGATCGTGGAACATTACCTCATCCGTACGCAATACCTTAGAACCCAGTTCGGTGATAACCTCCCCGTTTACTTTCACCACACCAGCCTGGATGAACTCGTCGGCCTCACGACGGCTGCATACACCGGCATTAGCCAAGAACTTGTTCAGACGGATGGGCTCGTTGGGATCGATGTTATCTTCCTTATACTCGATACGCTTCTTCATCGAATATTTTGCATTGGGATCGTATGGCTTCTGCTTCTTCTTTTTAGGACCGAAACCGCCTTGAGGGCGACCCTGGTAACCGCCGGGCTGATAGCCGCCACGTGGCTGATAACCACCACGAGGCTGGTAGCCGCCGCGAGGCTGCTGACCATATTCACTACGTGGTTGGTAGCCGCCTTCACCTTGTGGTTGATAACCTCCCTCACCATACTGCTGACGGGGACGTGGTTGGTAACTGCCGCGAGGCTGATAACCTCCGCGAGGCTGGTAGCCGCCGCGTGGCTGCTGACCATATTCGCTACGTGGCTGGTAGCCGCCCTCACCTTGTGGCTGATAACCACCCTCACCATACTGCTGACGGGGACGTGGTTGGTAACCACCGCGTGGCTGATAACCGCCGCGAGGCTGATAGCCGCTACGAGGCTGCTGACCATATTGACGACGGGGCTGGTAGCCGTGTTCATGCTGAGGAGTGCTACTGGTCAGACCAGCACCGAATCCCTCAGGACGGAAACCGCCCTCTTCTTGACTGTCATTACGATTGTAGCCGCCTTGATTATAGGGACGTGTCTGCTGGTGAATACGCGGACGTGGTGAACGTCCCTGACGATACTGATAGCCAGTTTGTGGTTGCTCCTGAGCCTGACTTGTAGACTTCTGCTCTTGGGCAGTCTGCTCTTCTTGTTTCTTTTCGTTTTCGAAATCCATAATGTTTTTTCTTTTTGTTTTTAGTCGAGAACCTCACGGTCCTCCCTTGTGTTGTTTAACTATAATCTATTATCTCTTATCTCTAAACTTTTTTACATTCCTGTGTAATTGCTTGGCGTAATAGCCATCAGCTCTTCCTTGATGTCGTTGCTGACGTCCAAGCCCTGAATAAACTCATGAATGGTTTCCTCGGTCATCTTCTGATTGGTGCGTGTCAGTGCCTTTAGTGCTTCGTAGGGGTTGGGGTAGGCTTCACGACGCAAGATGGTCTGAATGGCTTCAGCCACTACAGCCCACGTGTTGTCGAGGTCTTCCTGCAGTTTCTCTTCGTTGAGGATGAGTTTGCGCAGTCCCTTCAGCGTGCTCTGGACGGCAATGACGGCATGTCCCATAGGAACACCCACGTTACGCAATACTGTGGAGTCGGTCAGGTCGCGCTGCAAACGGCTTACGGGCAGTTTCTGTGCCAGGAAACCAAGTACGGCATTAGCAATACCCATATTACCTTCAGAATTCTCGAAGTCGATGGGGTTCACCTTGTGGGGCATTGCGCTCGAACCAACCTCACCCTTCTTAATCTTCTGCTTGAAATACTCCATCGAGATATACATCCAGAAGTCGCGATCCAAATCGATGACGATGGTGTTGATGCGGCGCATTGCATCAAAGATAGCACCCAACCAGTCGTAGTTCGAAATCTGTGTGGTCCACTGCTCGCGCTCCAGTCCGAGTTTCTCGCTGACGAACTTATTGCCAAACTCGCGCCAGTCATACTGGGGATAAGCCACATGGTGGGCATTGTAGTTACCTGTAGCACCACCGAACTTAGCAGTAATCGGCGTATCCTTCAGTGCACGCAGCTGTTCTTCCAAGCGGTACACGAATACCATAATCTCCTTACCCAGACGGGTGGGGGAGGCTGGTTGTCCGTGAGTCTTGGCCAACATAGGAATGTTTTTCCACTGCTCGGCATAATCATTCAACTGCTCGATGAGTTCCTCCACCATAGGATAGTACACCTGTTCCAAAGCCTCTTTGATAGAAAGAGGTACGCTGGTGTTGTTGATGTCCTGCGAAGTCAGTCCGAAGTGGATAAATTCTTTGGCATTGGCGGGGAAGCCGCCAATCACATCAATTTTTTCCTTGATGAAGTACTCTACGGCCTTCACGTCGTGATTCGTGGTCTGCTCTATCTCCTTCACGCGGGCAGCATCCTGCTCCGAGAAGTTACGATAGATGTCGCGTAACGGCTCAAACAGTTTGTGGTCGAAGCTCTCCAATTGCGGCAGGGGCAACTCACACAGCGTGATGAAGTATTCTATCTCCACCCTCACGCGGTAGCGAATCAGCGCATACTCCGAAAAATATTCTGCCAGTTCCTGTGTTTTGTTTCTGTAACGGCCATCAATAGGCGAGATGGCGGTCAGCACGTCTAATTCCATGACTTTCTCTTATTACCTTAAAAATGTTCTTTGTCTTTAAAATATAGCTATATTTTCTCAAATAGGCTGCAAAGATACGAAGAATTCAGCGAAAAACAAAATAAAAATTGTTTTTTTAAACTTTATTTGTACCTTTAGCTACGCGAGAAGAAACTTTTGCTCGACAATTAAAACAAAAAAAACGATTTTTGTTTTGAATTGTGCTCGCTTATTCGTATCTTTGCAGACAGAAATCCAACTCAAAGTATGAAGCAGACAATTATTTTGGCATCACTGATGCTATTGGCCATCAACGCAATGGCTTTCTCGCCTTTGAAAAAAGGTGCGTTCGAAACCGGACAGTATCGTAACCTTCTTGTTGACATGGGCTACTCACAAGCTGATGTCGACGCCAAGTTGAAGGAAGTGTTCAACGACGTCTTCCGAGGTCCCAACAAAGTGTATTTCGAAGTTGGCGACACTATGGGTTACGTTTCCGACGTCAAGAACCACGATGCCCGTACAGAGGGTATGTCGTACGGCATGATGATTGCCGTACAGTTTGGCGAGAAGGACATCTTTGACCGCCTGTGGCGTTGGAGCAAGCGGTATATGCAACATCAGGATGGCCCGCGCAAGGGCTATTTCGCATGGAGCTGCAAGACGGACGGCACGCGTAATGCCGAAGGTGCTGCCAGCGATGGTGAGCTGTATTTCATTACGGCCCTCATCTTCGCCTCTAACCGCTGGGGCGACAACACGGGTATCAACTACAAAGCCGAAGCACAGAACATTTTGAACTGCATCCAACCCAAAGAATATACCCCCGAACCTCGTCAGGGCGGTTTCCCAGGCTTTGGCCCTCAGCCAACTGCTAACGGCCCTCGCAACGCCACACTCTCTCCGAGAGAACAGCCAAAAGCCAAGATGTATCTGATTGATCCTGAGACACAGCTCATCACCTTTACGCCTGATGGTTTCGGACAGCGTTTTACCGACCCCAGCTATCATATTCCCGCTTTCTACGAGGTGTGGGCGCGTTGGGCTGACGACGGACGCAGCGACTATTGGAACCAGTGTGCACAGAAGAGCCGCGAATTTCTGCATAAGTGCATCAACGAAAAGACGGGTTTGAACGGCGACCAGTGTCAATATGACGGTAGCGAGATGCAGATGCCGCGCTTCCCTGGAATGCCTCAGCGTCCTGAGGGTGCAGCACCTCGCAGAAACGGCAACAACAATTTCCGCTACGATTCTTGGCGCGTACCTATGAATATCACGCTCGATTACGAATGGAGCTGTGCTGACGGTGAGTGGCAGCGCCACTATGCTGAGACCATCCAGAATTTCTTCTATTCCCAGGGCGTCGATACTTTCGTTGACCAGTATCGCACCGATGGATCTTTGCCAGAAGGCAACGAGATACTACAGGCAGGCGGATTCCGCAAACTGCGTCACAGCATAGGCCTCGTCGCCACCGTTGCTGCTGCTTCCATGATGTGCAGCCACGAAAAAAGCAAAGAGTTCGTGGACGCTTTCTGGCGCGCCAAACACGAACCCTTTGACGATGGTTATTTCGATGCTTACTACGACGGACTCCTGCGTCTCTTCGCTTTCATGCACCTCAGCGGCAACTACCGCATCATCACTCCACAGCAGTAAACTACTTCATCTGTTCTAACAGTCGGGCAAGCTCTTCGAGGTTGCGTGGGTCAACGTTGAGATCCAACAAATCGCCATTGCGATTGAAGAGCTTGTACGTAGGCCAGCTGTGGACGTTCAGGTGACGCTCAATGGCTGTCTGCTGTGCGTCGGGCAGGTTGTAGTGAGCCACGTTCGGGCCGCTGACGTTATACTCTTTGATGACGTTCTCCCACGAATCCTGCGGACTGCGGTTGGCCAGATAGAGGTACTGAATGTCATAGTCCTTCAGTCGGGCGTATTCCTCGGTAGAGTGGGAGAGTGCCTCCTTACACGGTCCGCACCACGTTCCCCAGATATCCAGCAGCACGAACTTGCCTTTGTAGGGTTCGACGATCTTCTTCAGCAGTGCCTCGCCCTCAGAGATGTTGGCAAGATTGTCGGACGATTTCAGCACTAGTTTGTCAAACTCGCGGTTCTCAATGGCGAGATAGTGGTCGTTCTGCTTCTCAATCATCGCAATGCAGATGGGATTGCTAATCATCGCCTTTATTGTGTCCATGACGTTAGGCAGCAGCGAGGTGCGCTGATGGTCAATATGGTTAAGTGTCTGCCGACCGAGCCAAATGTCCTTGATAAACGGGTCTGCACCGAGTGAGTCGAGCGTCAGGACGTATTGTTTCAGCGTGTTTATGAGCAATCCGCCATTGATAATCTTCGAGGCTCTCGGTGTCTGGACGATTTTATCCACCTCCTTGATTAAGTCGCCATTCAGTGAATCGAGTTCATGGGATTTACGTATCTTGTCTTCGACGGTGGGTTCTGCCTCAATGAGCGGAGAAACCTCGTCTATCCATTTCTTCCAACGCGTGAGCAGTGCCAGTTCCTCATCGTTGGAGGCAAATTCCTTGTAGTTGTCACGGAGACTGTATGAGAACACGGCATTGCGTGCCCGTCCGGCATCGTCCAGATAGTCGCGCAGGAAATTACCGAAGGGACGGTACAGTGTGTAAGGCTTCACCAACTTCGTCCAGAACGTGTCGTAGGCATAGCGGCGGGCATGGTCGGAGAGCAGCATACCTTTGACGCAGAAGCGGGCCTGTCCGAAGGCAGATGCCTGTTGCATCAGCGTGTTACCCTTGCTGTAAAGGTTGAAACGGGTTGAGAGCGTAGGATGCTGCTCACAGAGCGCGTCGATGTGGGCATGTTGTGCCTTGATGAGGCTATCGACTGAGGCAATATATGGTTCAAAGAGTTCTGCGCCTCCTTTGCCGGCACTCTCCACCCCATCATACATATCTATAGTCTCCCAGTCGAGCGGATACCTGAAGAGCTCGTTCTGCAGACGGCAGTCGTCACCCATAAAGAAACGACGGCCTTCCTTGAAGTCATAGAGCAGGAAGTAGGTCTTGCCCGGCTCGAACATCGTGTGGATGAAGCAACGGTTCCAGTCGATGGTGAACTCCGTACTGTTCAGAACAGGAATCTTGACGGTGAAGCGTCCCTGTTCGTCCAAGTCGGCATAGACAGACTTTTGTTCGTCAGTATAGAGGTCTTGATAACCGAACTGGAAGGTCTTCAGTTGCTTGTAATGCTCCGGCATGTCCTTGATCCAGCCAATGACGGTCACGGTATCCGTCTTATAACCATTGTCAACGAACTCCGTGCGTGTGTCCTTCGTGGGATAGTCGGGCAGGAAACGACCGGTAATCATCGAATAGGCCTTCTTATCGTTGCCAATCTGTATCGTGCGTACGCCTTTCTTGTCCTTACCGATGACGACCTTCAACTCATCGCTGCCATTCGTCATGACGATAGCAGCCTCACCAGTCTTCTGGTTCACGTCACACTGCTTGTAGTTCCAGAACTTGCAGTTGTAGATGGCACAATCCTCAAAGAAAGCAATCTTCCAGTCGCCTTGGTTGTCTCGCCAGTAGGAAGGGAATAGCTGCTTCCAACGTTCCTCCACAGGCTTGATGCCCTTGATCTGGAAAGCACCCTGGCCGTCGCCCTCGATGAAGTCGAATACCTTAGTGTCCTTAGGCAACGGCGGGAAATGGAACGCCATATCCCGCTTGTAGTCCTTATTCGTCTGTACAAACTTGTTGAGTTCTATGCCATCGGCAGAAGTGATGGTATAACACTGCTCCCCTACTTTCAGATAACTATCGCCAGCAAACTGAAAGCTAAAGTCAGGATAGTCCGAACGCTGCAGGGCGGTGATATACACCACGGTTTCGTTGTCCTTCAGTTCCACCTTCGTCACATCAAGGGCGAGATTGAAGAATCCGTCGCCGTTACTGTTTCCATACTCAATGGTGGGCTGCTCCCACACCACATCTTTCGCCTGCCCCACCATAACGATGAGGGCCAGCAGGATGGTTGTTAATAGTCTTTTCATTATAATTCAAGGTTTATTTTACTCGTTCAGCAGTTCTTCTACCGTCACGTTTTCGCGCACCTTGCCCTGCTTGTCAACGTGCACCACAAAGGGTATGCCCGTAAACTGGAACTTCTCTTGCAGATAGCCCCATTCGGCGCGAGTGATGTGGATATGCTCGCCCTTGATGTTGTTGGGCTCCAGGAACGATTTGCACTTCTCTGGCGTGTCGTCAGTGACGTAGAGATACTTCACGGGCTTGTCCTTGTTGGCCTCCACCTCGTCGCGCATGCTGAGCATACCAGCTCGGCAGGGACCACACGACATCTCCCAGAAGTCCACATAGAGCACGTTGCCCTTGTAGGGTTCGATGATGCGCTGGAAGATGCTGTCGCCCTTGGTCATGGGCTTATCCTCTACCACCTTGATTTCGTTGTCCTTGATGAATTCGCGATAGGTCAACAGACCTTGGCGAATCAGCTCAGGATGAGACACTACGCTCATAGCTGCAGCCACCTCGTCGGCAGCCTGGTCATACCTATCGCCCAGCCACTTCAAAGTGCTGAATACGCTACGCAGATGGCACACCTGGGCACTGAAGTCGGTAGCGCTCACGTGCAACTTCTCCTGCAACTCTTTCATCGTATTCATTCTGAACTCGCGGTTGGTCGTCATCTTATCTCTCGCTAAGACATAGGCAAACGACGGGTCATAGTCGAAAGGCAAGTATGCTATCGCTCTGCCACTCGCATTGATGGGTTCGAAGGCTGCATACTCTACTCTGTTGAAGAATAACTCGTCGCCAGCAATCATCAGCAGGGGATTGTCAGTAAGGTATTTGGCACGTGGAGCCACAAAGCTGAAGTATTGCTGCCAATAGGCCTCAAAGTTGAATGTACTATCCTTACGCAGCAAATCTTCCCCACGCATATAGTAGTCGTTGATATGTTGCAAGCGCATGGCAACGATATGGGTGCGCAGAATGTCGGATGCCAAGGGTGAGCAGCCTGCCAACTCAGGCAGTCCATTGTTCATCTGACGTACCAGCTCGTCCAGCTGTGCCACCTGGTCGTCCTTCCATAGCATCAGCGAGTCGGCACCCTTCTCATATACCTTGTTCGACCAGTCGGGCTTGCAGTATTTATCATCAATAGAGTTCAGCAGTCTGGTCACCTCGCCACTCAGTCCTGTACCATCAAACTTCACACCCTCCTCCTTGGTTTTCTTCGTGGGGTCTATGCTGACTGTGATGGTATCGCCTGGGCAGCCATATACCGTTCCCATGGGATAGACGAGCAGTTGCATGGGGTAAGGCACATAGACGTTCATAGAGAACGTGCCGTCGTTCTTGAACTCGATGACGCTGGTCTTCTCCTTGCGCACGATGTAGTCGCTCATGATGACCGTGAAGCGGCCATTCAACTGGTTGAGAAGCTCCTGAGGCATTTTCTCACTTTTCACTTCTTCCGGGACAACAATGTGCCCTTGTACGACCACATTGCCGCCATGCAGGCGATATTCGCTCAGTGTCGCACTGGGATAGTTCTGCAACAGGGGCACCTCGGCCTTCTTTTCTTTCTTTTTTGCTTCCAGGCTAACAGGTGCAAAGAGCACGGCCATTAGGATGATTGATAACAGTTTCTTGTTCATAATTTACTTTGATATTTTGTTAATTATTGAATGCTATTTGTTTTTGAAATAACGAAAAGTAAGGAAGGTCAGACAGACGATGGCGTACCATAGAATGATAAATCCCAGACAACCCAAAAAGCTGTCCACATACCGCCCTACGAAGATTGCGGGGATAATGCCAATCGAACCTATCAAGTTTAATATACCATGAGGATTCCATTTATATTCCTCTCGTAACGGTTCCCAAAATTTACTCATATTCTTTTATTTGTTAATACCTTTGTTCCTTCTCTGACCTCCTCCATAATCTGCTGACAGCGTTCACGAGACATGTGGATGTTCATGCCAACGGTTGTCAGATCCTCATCTGAAGGAAGTCCTTTGTAGTTGATGGTTGATGCATGTTCGCCTAAAGTGCAATCGTTCGTCAGGTCGTAGGCTGGCGCGAGAGACCACTTGCCTTCACGACAGATAAAGCTGAAATTACGGGCGTGGTCGTCCATATTATGTGCATATACATTGAACGCCATTCGACGGAATTGCTGTTCTACGGCCTCAGGCGACTGAGTTAGGTATCCAGTCAACTGCAACAGACTATGGTAATCCATTTTGGGCGGTGAGATGGGCTCGTTCAACAAGGCACTGGCCGTAGCCACATGCAGGCGCTCGCCATTTTCAATATCAAAGCGCTTAACGGCAAAATACCTTCCTTCCATTAGTTTGAACTCAGGCACATCAATGCCGCACTGACGGGCCACCTTATTATATTCATACTCTATCGCCCCCATATCCTTTGGGTCGTAGGTATGACGGAACTTCACCAGCCAGTGTCCGTCAGCATCCGAAACAATTGCTTTTGGACGTACGCCTCCAGAGTTGCCACTTTTGAAATACAGAGCGTCGGCATGTTCGTTGCTCTTTTCTGAAAGCACATTGAGGGCTATCTTCTGCATCTCGTCAAGCGAAAGCAAAGCGTCTTCATGCTGTAGCGTTGTTTCAGGCACATAGCAAAGCGCTCCCATTCCGGAACTGCCAACGATGCTCAGCCATTGAACAGGGTTAAGCGTTTGAGGGTCAATATCCAAGCCCTTCAGGACCTTACGCAACAAATACTCTCCATAGCCCCCAGGCAGACTGTCTTCAAACACGCCGAAGTTGCCATTGAACGGTTGATAGTCAGCAGTGAACAGCCCTGCTTTTAGAGGCAGTTTCAATGGGGAGAGTGAAAATCCGTTCGTAAGCCAGTCCTTGTCATATTCAAACTGACAATTCGACCTGTTACCCATAGACAGCGTTCCTACTTTCCTACCGTGATACATCACGTTGACAGCCTGTACTTTCTGTATCATACGCCACGCTTTCTAGTTCGGTTCTTGTTGATTTCCAGCAGTTCCTCCATCGTATCGTATTTCGGCTCTGCCAATAGTTGCATGATTTCCTCTGAGTAGCCTAAGGCCTTTGCCAGTTTCACATATGACTCTAAGGAAATGGAGTGTTTCAGCTCAAAGCGCTGAATGGACGATGCCGGCACACCGCTCATCTCCGCAAGGCTCTTTGTCGAGAGCTTCTTCTCCAGACGCCGCGCCTTCAGGTTCTCTGCCAACCGCTGCATGGTCACTTGTAGCGGATAAGGGTCAAACACATACCTCTTCTGCGTCATATATTGTGCGTAATTATCGATAATGTAGATTTATACATCAAATATTATTCGTTGCAAAGGTACGAATATTTCCTGAAACCACCAAACAAAATGCTATTTATTTCTTTTTTGGTGTCACGCTGAATCGGTAGGACAGGGAGAGGAGAACGTAACGACGCATGTTGTTGGTCCAATATTCCGTGCGGCCCTGTGCATTGACGTAGTATTGCCATTGCGACACCTGACCGAGCAGGTCATAGCCCTTCAGTTTGGCTACCCAACGACCTTGATGCCACGACTTGGTGAGTGTGGCGTCCCAATAGAGACGATTGTCGTTCATGTCGGCATCAGCATAGCCGCGACGCGAGTGCATCTGTAGGTCGGTGTCGATGGTGAAGTTCCAAGGCAGTTTGTAGTTGGCGTTGATGCCGTAGGAGAAGTCGTAGACGTCGGTGGGTAATTCAGTAACCTCGATATTACGATGAACATGCTGCCAGGCCATGTCGCCCTTCAGCGTGAAGCTGAGTTTCTCTTTCTGGAAACGTAGGTTGGGGGCATAGGAAAGACGGGTGGTGCTGACGAGGTTGCGCTGGGGCTCCGTATATCCTGTGACGGATGCCATATCCGTGGTTTGTCCGTAGCTGACATTGAGACTGTTGCTGAAGTGCCAGAATTTCTTCTTGTCCAAGGCGCGGCTGAATTCCACATAGCTGTTCATATTCCAGTTGCCGTTGACGTTCTCCGACCAGGTGGTGCGAACGCCCGTCACCGGGTTGTAGGTGTAGGCGGCGGTGATGGCGTTGTGCGACAGGTTCGCGTTCAACGAGACGGCGAAGTTCTGGTCGATGCTGTCCTTTCGGGCGGAATAGCGCGTGTTGAACCACCAGTAGGTCTGCGGCTTCAGGTCGGGGTTTCCCTTGCGGATATACAACGGATTGCTGGTCGTGGTGATGTCGACGAGCTGGCCAATGCTGGGTGTCGTAATGCTGTTCTGGGCGTAGATCATGAACGTCTTACGATATTTGTCGAAGCTGGTGTAGTATTGCCCATAAATCTTCCAGTCGTTGTAGTTGCGGTTCATAGTGGTGTTCAGCACGTCGCTGTTGTAACTCATGTGCTTGCGACGGAAATTGCGGTCAATCATGAGGTGGAGATACTGGTAACCCTCGTTCTCCTTCGACTTGCTATAACCGAAGGTGCCGCCGACGTTGTAGGTGTTGATACGCTCACCCTGTTCCGACGAGTTAGGGGCGTCGAAGGCCATGGCCAGCGAGTCGGCCGTTACGGGTAGCATACCCATGTCGTGCGGTCCATTCACCGCCCAGTTGGGACCCAGCCAGTCCAGTCGGTAGTTATTGTTGCTGTTGTCGCTGTATTGGTAGGTTGCACCCACCCTCGGACTGAGGGAGAAGTGTTCCGTCAGTTGCAGGCGGTAGTCGAACTGACCGCTGATGTTGTAGTTCGTCGACGGACCGTTGCCATACTGGTTACGCTGGTCGACGGTGCCTGTATTAAATAAGGTATAGCGGTTCTGCGAGAAGTTCTCGTTATCCCACTGACGGCCTAGATAGCCGCTCATCTGGAACTCCAGCTGGTCGCCCCAGGGCAGTTTCACGTCGATAAGGTTGGTCATGTTCATGTTCAAGCGGTTCGACTTGTTCTGATTGCGGCTCACGGTGTGGTTCACGCTGTCTTTGAGAAACTGGTCGTTGGCAGTCAGCGACCAGCTGTTGCCGTTGCTGTCGCTGTGGCTATAGTCCATGTTGAACCATGAGTAGACGTAAATGGGTTTGCGGATATAGAACGTATTGCGGAAGTTCAGGTCGAAGGGGCGGTTATTGCTCATCGATTCCGACTTGCTGAAGGTGCTGGATCCCGCCAGATAGTTCTCGCTCTCACTCTTGTTTTCGGAATGTATGTCCTGCCATTGCAGTTTGAATTCTACATCTTCGGTGACGCGTTCTTCGGGGGCATGCCACGACCACAGGCCGCCGATGCTCTTCACGTCGCGGTCTCCCGAGGCCTGCGTGCGGTCCCGTTCATTACCCTCGCGGTCGTAGTCGATGTATTCGTTCAGATTGTTCATACCACCGAACAGCACGGCACGGGTGCGGTCTGTGAATCGCATGCCGAAACCTTTCGTCTTATATCGCTTGTCGGTGCCATAGCCCGCCTCCAGCTGTGCCGATCCGCCCACGGTATATTCCTTTTTCAGTTGCACGTCCATTGTGAATTCCTTTTCTTCTTCGTCGCGGCCCAGAAATTCGCTTTTGGGTGTGCGCTTGTTGAACACTTGGACGTTCTTCACCGTATAGTATGGTAGGTTTTCGAGCATCATCTTGTTCTTTCCCTTGAAGAAGTCGGCACCGTTCAGCGTCAGATTCTCCACCTTCTTGCCGTTGACGTATATCTCTCCATTCTCCTTCAGCTCTACACCCGGCAACTGCTTGATGAGTCCGTCGAGCATGGAGCCCTCAGGAATGTTGAAGGCATCGGCATTGAAAACGATGGTGTCGCCCTTGTACACCATTTTTACTTTTGTGGCCTTAATCACCACTTCGTCCAGTTCGCCGCCGTCCTTGTCGTAGACGCGCTGGGTGCGTTTCATGCGGATGGCAGGAACTTCGAAACCGCGATTGCGGGCAATATGCTTGATTTCATAGTTCTTATAGGTAGTCTCGTAGTCGGGGTGTGTGGCTTTGATGATATATTTTGCGGGTTTGGCGGGCACCTCAATCCTCCAGCCCGTTGACGTAAAACCCTGCCAGCTGTCTTTGAATACCTGTGCGGAATCCGCAAATGTCGAGTCGGGCTTGAGCAGCACTACCTTTACGTCGGGGATATGCGAGCGGGTAAATGAGTCCGACAAGTAGCCGTACAGGTAAATCTTCTTTTCTTTCTTCGTGTTCTTTATATTCACAGAGTCCTGCTTTACACTCACCGAGTCCTGCTGCTGGACCTTTGCGGAACCCGGCAGCAGGACAAGGGTGAAGAGAATGGTTGATAATAGTTTTCTCATATCCTGAATCAAAATCTTTCCTTTTTCCTTTATTCCACTACAACGCGTGGATGATAGTCGAAGAGGCGCTGGTTCTGGCGGAGTTCCTTGATGCTGAGTGGTTGCACTTTTCCGCTCCAGTTGGCACCCCACATGGCGAAAGGTTCGCCTTCGGGAACGATGAGCGTGACGTTTTCAACCTCCAAGGGCAACGGCTCGAAGATGTGGACAACGGCGAAATGGTCGCCCGTGATGCCTTCGTTCCAGAATAACAGGTCGTTAGGATAGTCAAGCACACCCTTACACTTGTACCGATGGCCTGACTGGTCGATGAGCATTTCATCACCACCGCGACCGAAGTATTCACGCATCCAGTTCATTTCACATGCTTCAGCCAAATAGGTCGCTTCAGGTGTTAGCCATAGAGCGAAGGTGCCATCCTTAATGGGTTTGATGAGGTGTGCGTCGTTGTAGACAGCCCATGTCTTGTGGTTATCCTTGTTGTAGTCCTTCGCCTCGGCAACGAGGTGGGGCTCATGGAATCGTGGAATGGTATCGTATGACTCAACACCGCAATAGTCCTCCCAAAAATGACCAGACTGACTCAGAAGGTTTACATCCATGCCTCGCATATACCAGTTGGGGACGCCATAGATGGCAATGTTTTCGACAGACTTGTCCAGTTTGGGGAAGACTATCTGGAAATCGAGCGTCGTCCCTTCCTTACCCTTGAAACTGAACACCTTGCCATAACAGTCGGGCACCGTTCGACGACAGCGATAGATGGTTCCTGTCGTCTTGTCGAGGATAACGCACTCGTCACTACATAGCCAGAAGTTTGTCACAATGTCAGCCGGCATACGGAAGTAGCAATGCAGCACAGTCTCTTCATTCTCTTCAGTCAGTTGCCACACGACGGGACTGTATGGTCTGTCTTTAGGCACATTGGCAAGACTCGGAAAGATCTCCTCTATATTATCAACAGTAGGAACATTGCCAACAAAGCCCATATCCTCGTGCCACGAGTTATTCTCCGTGTCACGCCACACGACGGTCTTCTTCTTGGTCTTCTTGTCCACCGTTGGCTCTGGGACGCCCGCCATATAAATACCATCACATTTTGCCAGTACTTTTACATCCTGACGGTTGGTAGCGGCCGTCGGTTTCTTCTGCGCCTGCACGGCCAGACAAGCCAGTGCCACGAGGCCGAAAATCATCATCCTTTTCATATTTCTTTCGTTTTAGTGTTATTACTTTTTGTATGCATCAGTTCGTCACGATATTCCAGATAGCATGTGGAGGAAGTATTTGCGCCTACAGGTGCATTGGTGCTATAGAGCAGTATCTTGCCATTAACGCGCTCTGCTATCCAGCGGTACTGCAATTGCTTACGTGTGTCCTGCAGTTCAAAGAAAAACTGCTGATGAGAAAAGTACAGGTGGTAGCCGGGCGTTGCGTCTGAATAACTGCAGGCCACCTGCAACAGTCGGTTGAAGAGATTGATGTCGTCCTTATCTGGGAACACGTAAACGCTGGACACCACGCTACTGTCTATGGGCTGCGAACACGTCAGTTCGCCCTGCTTCACCTTGTGATATTCTGCCAGCTTGGCAATGAAGTCGTCCACGCGAGCCGGGTCTTGGTACGGAATGGTGTCCTTCGTCAAGTCGTTGGAGGCGTAGTGGAGGTTTGGGTCTTGGGAAGCAGATATTTTTCCGTAGGGAGCGGACTCTTTTTCCGTAGGGAGCGCACTTTCAGTCCGTGGCGTACGGACTGGAGCCGCGATAGTATGCCCAGAATCCGTCTGAGGCGTCGAGGGTTTGGAAACAGGCTCGGGAGTGGGCTCTGAGGTTACCTTAGGTAACGGAGCTTGTTGCCTTATGTAACGTGCCGTGTTACCTAAGGTAACGTCGCTTGTTACTACTGGCTCCTCAAATTGGTAGTGCAACCCTATACCTATTATTAATAAGAAACAGGCTGCTGCGGCCACCCAGCGCCAAAGCGGGCGCTGCTTGCTTTCAGCTGTTTTACCGCTGGGAACACGCTGCTCACTGACGATGCGGTCGAACTCCGCCGTTTCGTCCTCCGCGAGCCAGGCGTCCAAGTCGTATTCGCGCTTGGGCATTTCGGCCAGCAATTGGTCCAGTTTCTTTTCCGTATCTTCGTTCATAGGATACCTTTTCGTTTGAGTTGTTCTACTATTTTACTTCGCGCTACACTTACCACGTGACTGACCGAGCGAGGCAGCAGCCCTGTGACAGCAGCGATTTGCGGTATGTCCATTCCCATTTCCTGACGCATCCGGAAGAGTTGCTGCTCCTGGGGCGAGAGTGTGCGGATGGCCGCTTGCAGGAGTCGTAGGTTGTCGTCGTCCGCCATCGGCTGTCTTTCGTCCGACAATATCCTGCTGCTCTCTTCTATGCTCATCACTCCGTGCTTCTGGCGTCGTCGCCATTCACTCACGCAGACGTTTTTCGTCATTCGGATGAGCAGAGCCTCGGCATAGTCCTCGTCGTTCACCCTTTCGCGGAGTAACCAGAGACGGAGTAGTGCTTCCTGAACGGCATCGGCAGCCTGTTCGTCGTCTCGGAAGAACGTGCCCCCCAGCTTCACTAACCTAGGGCGCATCCGCTGCACTATCTCTTCGTACTCTATGGTTGTCATACACCCTATAAACGCAAAAGCCCCCACCATGTTGAAAGCGGAGGCTCTATTTTAACAGTTTTTATTATTTCAAGACTTTACGGCCATTGTTGATGTATAGGCCTTTGGCAGTTAGCTTTTGGCCATTAGCTATTTTGCGACCCTGCAGGTCGTACACCGCGCCAGCTGAATGTTCAATGTTCAATGTTCCATGTTCAATTTCGCGGATGCCGGAGGGATTGGTGGAAACCACGTCGATGTAGTCTATATCTGGCATCCAGTTGGTGGCGTTCGACAGGCGGATGGTGTTCTTACCCTGTTGCAACTGGATGGTAAGCGTCTTCGTACCTACCTTCTGCCAGCCACCGCTGTTGCAAGAGAGCGTTTTCACCTTCTCGCCATTCACGCTGACGGCGATGTTACGGCTCTCACCACAGATAAAGCCGATGATCAGATTGTATTCGCCACCGTTCTTGCTATAGACATTGCGCCACTCTAAGGCATTTGCCTCGCTCTGTCCCAACCACCCGGCCTTGTAACCGCAGGAACAGTAGTCGGCAGTCTCGTAGATACCCGTCTTCTCGGCCTGGTTGTTCTTGATTTCCTGATAGACGCTGATATAACCCGTCTCAGCTTCATAGCGGGTGCGCTCCAATCGCGTCTCGGCCTCAGCCACGTAGATACGGACGCCGTGGGCGGGAACTGTCACTTCATAGGTACCAGTCGCCTCGTATTTGTTCCGAGGAGAGAACGCGTTGTACATCTTCACCAGACCACCCATGTCCAAGTCAGGCAAACTGACTTGCACGGTTTTCTGCGCATCGTTGGGATTATACACGGCAAAGGCACGCTTCGTACCGTTCAATTCCTCTAAGTCCTTCACCAGCAGGAAACAGCCATTGACAAGTCCTGCCACGTAGGCCTGCTGATACAGCGTATCCTGATTCAAGGCAATGAGTTCCTTTTTCTTCAGGAGGCTGAGCGTCTCACTCTTGATATTCCTCAAGTCACAACCGATAAGCAACGGCGAGTTCATGATGCACCACATGCCGAAATGCGTCTTGTCCTCCTCCGATGTCAGCGAGCGTCCCACCTCCAGCATGTCCATATCGTTGTAGTGGCCCTTGCTGCAATAGGCAGAGAGGTAGAGGTTCTCGGCAATGATTCCCTTCACCGACTCCCAACTGCTGTTGATGTCGCCGGTGGTGCGCCACGAGAAGGCAGCACCGTCAATCCACGTGCCGGGATAGGCCCAGCGACAGGCATTCATGCGTACGTCGGTACGACCCGTATTCTTGATGGCCTTGGCAATGGCCGTGTAACGCTCCTGTTCATCAAGTACCAAGTGGTCCTCATTATGATAATAGGAACCGCCGCAGAAGTCCACCTTGATGAAGTCGAAGCCGCACTCCTTGAAGAAAAAATCGGCATCTTGTTGGTCGTGACCATAGAAGCCCACGCCCTTACCCGTGACGTCGCCGTTGAACATCGAACCGCAGGTATTTTTTCCGGCGTCGCTATAGATGCCCGCCTTCAGTCCCTTCTCATGGATGTAGTCGGCCACGGGTTTCAGTCCGTTGGGGAAGCGGGTGGCATGGATGAGCAAGTGACCGTCAGTCTTATCGCGACCACCAAAGTATCCGTCGTCGATGTTGATATGGTCGAAGCCCACGTCTTTCAGCCCTTTGCTAACCATCGCATCGGCCTGCCCTTTGATGATGTTCTCACTGATGTTCACGCCGAAAGTGTTCCACGAACTCCAGCCCATCGTGGGTCCTTCCTGTCCTACTGCTACGACTGCCGTCAACAATGCGACAACGGCCTGTGCAATCCTTAGTTTTACCATAACTCTTGCTCGAATTTACTATTTCGCCTGCAAATATACGGACAATTATTGAATTTTCTGAGTTTTTTTTCGTAATTTCGCGCTTTGAAAGAGCAATTAATTTGATTTATGAGTAATCTTGTTGAAAAGTGGAAGGCGTTTTGTGAGTGGCAACGACGCCCCTCGCGTATACCTCAGATGACGGAAGAGCATCACCGCTGTTGTACCTGTGGTGAGGAGTACCATGGAAGCTATTGCCCTCAGTGCGGACAGTCGGCCAGGATAGGTCGCTACTCGTTCAAAAACGCCGTGCTGCTGTTCCTTGATGTCTGGGGAATGGGCAATCGTGGCATGTTCCGCACGCTGCGCGACTTGATTCTGCGCCCTGGCTATTTGATTCGCGACTACATCTCAGGCATGCAGATGGCCTATTTCCCGCCGTTCAAGTTGCTGTTCCTGCTGACGGCACTCTTGCTGATTGTGGACTCTGGAGTCAATCTGAAGGGCGAAAACTATCTTGCATCCTATCACGAGCAGACGGTTGACATTGACAACGCTCATGCGGAGAAAAGCAAAAAGAAAGAGACAACCAGAATGGAACAATGGAGCAGGATAGCTGATATGACCATTGTCAAGGTTCGTGAGTTTAGGGAAAACAGTCCCGCGTTCTTCTGGCTGTCGCTGCTGTTTATATTTTCACTTCCTCTTTATCTCTTTTTCCGGAAGAGTCCCGACATCCCCGACCTGCGCTATTCAGAACTGCTCATAGCGCTGGTATATACCTGGGGAATGCAGGATATTTATGAGACTGTACTCACGTTCTTTGGTGTCTATGATGGTATTGAGGAAGCTGTCACGCTCTTATGCATCATACCACTGAAGCAACTGTCTGGCTTCAAATGGTGGAAAACCAGTCTTTACGTGATTCTTTCCTCTCTGGCTGCCCTTGTCATATTTGCAGCCGTAGTGTTGGTAGCTATCGAAATAACAATCTTTCTGGAACCATGATGAAAACTGGGCTCGCATTTAACATTACTGTAAAGCCGCAATCTGCTCAGGGGTCAGCTTGCCGGAGTCAATATATGACTGTTTGATGGCATAGATCTTCTGCTGCAAGTCTTCAGTCATCGTGTAATCCCACAGCTTAGCCTCTTCGTTGGTCACGAGCTTGCCGCCGTTGTTGTGGCTGTTGTCAATACAGTAGAACGGCATATCGGGATGATGTTCTTCGATGTATTCCACCCTGCCTTGGAATTGTGGGAATACCGAAATATAGGCCTCACAAGTCACGGCACGGTTCGAACTGATCAGTCGCTCCATGCAGTTGGTATAGCCCGTCTCGGCATCGTTATAGACATAAATCAGGGACGACTCAAATCCCTTCTTGTCCATATCCTCCACCACACCGTCGAAGTATTTCACGTTGTTGTAGGCACCTTCGGAAACCACACCAGCCTCTTCGACCAACTTCTTCAGGTCGGGATTGTTGTTGATACTCGTCGTCTTACCGCAGCCGTACATACCCATCGTGAAGAGGATGGTTTTATTATTCCTCTCAGCGGCTCGGTCCATCAGACGAACCAGCACCACGCTGTCTATCAGCCAGCCGGCCTCCCTGTAGTCGAACACGTTCAGGCGTGTATAGCCGATGCAACTCAGCAGGTCCCTCGTCATGTCGGGGTCGAGCAGATTGCCGCAGCTTGCCATATACACGTTCACCAGCGAGTCCAGATGATCCCTTGTCCACGCCACGGCAGCTTCGCCCTTGAGGATGACAGGCTGCGCTAGTGATGGAGGAACTAAGGTGTCGTCCTTGCTACACGATGTCAGGGCCGTCGAACTGCTGATCATCAGGACGAGGGCCAACATCCACAATTGGATTGTTTTCATTGTTTTAGTTTTCATTGCTTTATCGATTTGTAATATTTAAGTTTCCGTTAATTACTCGCCCGAATCACGCATCCACGCCGTCACAGATTGTCCCATGCGCTGCTTAAAAGCGAGTGTGAAGGTGCTGTAGCTACGGTAACCGCACTCATGAGCCAGCTGCTGGGCGGTGAAAGAGCGTTTGGCAGCGACAGCCTCACGATAGAGACTGACGAAGTGATTGATGCGCAGGTCGTTGATATATGTATTGTAATTGGTGTCTTGACTGGAGAAATACTGGCTCAGATAGAGACGGTTGGTTCCGATAATCTGCGCAAGCTGGGGGAGGGTCAGGTCGTGCTGTAGGTAGAGCTGCGTATCTATGCAGTACCGCTGTAGCAATGTTTCAACATTGTTGGTGTTAGTCTGCGACAGTCCATTGTTTTTTACGTCTTCTGCCTTTGTTGTGGCAGGCTCTGTTTCAGGCTGGTCTTGCGCCAGGGGAATGCTCAGGTCGCTCAGTGTCTCTACGCGCCACAGGAGATAGAATATCAGGAAGAGACCGAACACCTGGATGATGTACTCGTAGAACATGCCCCCGTATCCCGACACATAATAGCCGAACATAATCATCATGAAGGCCAGCACCAGGAAACTCTGCCATACCTCCTTGTGCTCCAAATCAGCGTAGTTGTCGCGCAGCCAGCGACCATACTGCCGCACGGCGCCCACCAGATATACCGTGAAGCCTATGAACGTCAGCAGGAAATAGCCGCGCACCCAAGGCAAAAGGGCATCGCTACGGGTGATAATGCACACAACCATTCCCACCACCAGCGGCGCCACCATCACGCCGATGGGCCACAGCGACCGGCGGCGGTCCTGCAGCATACAGAGCATGACGCCGAGAGCCAGGGGGATTGTCAATATACAGTCGAGCAGTGCGCCTATGAGCATGCTCACCATGGCAGCTTCGCGCGAATCGAACATCACAGCCGGTATGTACCACAAATGACCTATGGCCAAGACGGCGAAGAACGCTGCTGTCCACCGGCGCAGTCGCACTGGCGGCGTGATGTCGGCGGCAAAGGCGTTGCCCCGCCGAAACAGCAAGTAAATACTTGCCATTGCGTTCATCGCTGTCACGATGGAATAAAGTATGATATACAGCGTATCTTCCCGAATCTGATCGTACATAATGCTATGGCGTTATTTGTTAAGAAACAGGTTGTTCCAATGGCCTTCATCACGATAGTGGTACTCGACATACAAAGCATGCCCGCCAGAAACAGCGAGTTGACCATGTCAAAGTTAGCATCCCATCCCACGAGGTAGCCAAAAATCATCATACCGCCGATGATGGTCAGCGCACCTATTGCTGCAACCTTGCCGCTGCTGATGAGGTTCTTCAGGCGGAACTCCAGACCGATGCAGAACAATACAAACAGTACGCCGATGTCGCCCCATGCCTTCACATTGGCCTCATTCACTAAGGTTTCGCCAAAGAGATGCGGACCGACCAAGACACCTGCAACGATATAACCCAGCACTACCGGCTGCTTTAGCAGCTTAAACAGAATACTGACTACAGCTGCAGTTATCATCAAAATGTATAAATCCTGTACCATATTTATTCATTATCTTGCATATCATGCTGCGAAGGTACGAAAAAAATCCGACTATCTCTGCTTTTTTCACTATTTTTTATTAATCGCGACCTTTTTACCATTCTTCGGCAAAGAAAAAGAGTAAATTCTTTTGTTTTGCTCTCGACTTTCCGTAACTTTGCAGGAATTCTCAGCTTTTCTTTATATAAAGGCAGTCTGGGGGATTGATGAAAATCAGGGTTACGAATGGGCAACCGTACTCAATTCCGCATTCTTCCACCTAAAGGTAGAAGTGTGGCTTCGCAATCTGCTATAAATTGCTTTCAATGAACACCCGATGCTGAGCCACCAGCCGTACTATGGCTCATCATCGGGTGCAAAGGTAATCCGCTTGCCTAAGCAAGAACTTTCTCACATCCACGTCGAGATGCTTGGTGATGTGTGTTCAGTCGTTGCCCTTACTTCCTTTCCGCAGGATTCTGCAATTGGAAGCCTTCCTGGCGATTAGGTTTCTGGAATGAGTACTCAATACTCTCCACGATGATAGCACGAGGTACGATGTAACTAATCACCGTATTATAGTTGTAATGCGAATGATTGCTGACGAACTCTTCCTTGGAAGCTGCCGTCACATGCATGAGGTCACCACGGGAAGGATTCGGAATCTCGCTAACCCTGACAATCTCCTCTTCGCCAGTATTCACATCTACGCGAACCAGATACTTCCAGCAATCCTTCGGTGCTTTTACAATATACGCATGATCAAGACCTGCCTTCTTAGCCTCCTTGAGGAAGATACTCTTCATTGATGCCTGAGGAACGCACTTGTCTATGCCAACATGAATGATGCCTGGAGTACACTTTGATACTGGAGAATTGAACTGGAAACGCTCATTACCAGTCGATTCCATAGCACCGATAGCAGGATGACGCCCCGTGAGGAGAGTCTTCAGAATACCATTCTCGATGATTGGGAGCGACTTCTTAGGAGCCACGCCGTCAACATCCACTTTATAGTTTGCCAAAAGTTTCTGTCCCTTGTACTCAGGAGTATCAGCCCACTGGGAAATACTCATCTTGGTATCAATAATACGCTTGCCAAGCATCATACTGCTGACGGCACTACCCTTTTGCATATCACGAGAGGCGATACAACTTGTCTGAACAACCTGATGCGAGATAGCCTCAACAACAGACTCATCCTCAATCATTATCGGACCTACATAGAACTCCTTCACCACCGGAGCATCTGCCTTCTTCATGAAAAGTTCACAGAACTCCCTTGTACGCTGCCTCAGCTCATCAAGCGAAGGCAACTCATCAATACGCCTTGCAAACACCTCAAACTGATCATGCAGGGTTGAACCGTCACAGGTCGTGATGTTTCCATTTATGTTAACTCTTATCTCAGGACGCGCAAAACGCAGTTTCTGTCCTTCGGAAGTAACGCGGTAGATATCCTTTGTCTCCACATTAAAATGCACATCAGAATCAAATATACGAGGATAATCAGCAAAGATAGCTGACAACTCGGCAGCATACCTTATCATCAAAGCAGTATCAATAGGAGTCACGGCACTCTCCTCTATGTATTCACTTGCAGGAAGCTCAAGCATCTCTGGAATCTGGAGATCCTCCTCTGGCAGAGGATTCACCTTTCGCATACTGGTCTTAGCTCCCATGTTATTGAGAGCCATCTTGTAACTACGGTCACTGATAATCCAGAATCCACGGCGTATCATATCATAGTCGGTCTCGTTTGGAAAGCCGAAGTTCATATCAATATTACCCGCAGCCATCATACTTGTCGTCATCTTGTCGCCAAGTGACAAATTGATAAAGCCACGATTCTGACTCGTATAATAATTTACGCGGTGCACACCACCAAGTGAAGCCGACACATTGGCAATGTTACCATGAATAAACCTGTAGTCAACGAAGTAAGGAAGAGGGAGATTGGCGAAGTGCAGACTATCTTTCGTGCGCTTCATCTCATCCTCCATTGCCTTGAAGATAATCTCCCCCGTGTCCTTACCAGACTCCCTACCGTATGTCTTGGTATATTCAGGAAGCTTCAGGGCTGGTGCTACCATCTTCTGATCATTGCTACGCTGTGTCTCTACCTTGGAAACATATATATAAGGTGAGGTGGCAGATACAGGAACCCAGCCAGACTCCGCGCCACAGGAACCTGTAAACGTAGATGGAGTATCACCAGCAGCCGTGATGTTAGAGAACATGGCCAAGGGCGTGCCAATAAGATTAACCCCACGCACAAGTTCGTCCTTGCGACCATCCACATAAATCCTGAACACCTCCACAGGAGTCACGTTGAAGGCATTGAGATAATCAGTAAGAGTAAAACCGCTGGTCACCGTGCGGAAGAAATAGCCATACTCCTTACCTTGCTTCTTTGCCTCCTTGATAAGCATCTCGCGAAGCTGAGTCTCAGTATATGGCTGGTTGGTCTGAACAACCAGATTAGATTGTCGTGACACAGGATCATTGCCACCAGAAGCCCTTCCATGACCATTGCTGACTGGGAATCCATCTATCGGAATGCGACACGTAAGGAAATCCTTCAGCACGCCATTCTCAACATTCTGCACCCGACGAGCCTTAACTCCCTCGTCATCATATTTATACGAGCCATTGAGAGCCTGCTTGCCGTAGTAATTCTGCGTAGGGTCACAATACACGCTGAAAGAAGCAGGCAGAACCCGCTCGCCTACCATGTGCTTAAAGGTCTCACCACCCTTCTTCATGCGATGACTCTCCAGACGATGACCGAAGATCTCATGGAAGAACACACCACTTGCAGAGCCAGAAAGAATAGCAGGACCGGCATATGGATCGGCAAGAGGAGCATCACGAAGCGCAAGCAGACGATTCACGATATCATGCGCCGTAGCAACAAGCACCTCCTCGGAAGGAAGTTCAGCCTCACTGAAACCAAAGAAATCCTCATACAGAGGGCATTGCATACCATCGGTAGCAAGGACCATGGCTTGCAGCATAATACGGACACAACGGCGGTTCTGCACCACCGACGTACCATCCGAGTTGACAATATACGTCCTGGTTGTCCCAAATTCAATATTTGCAGAACCATCTTCGAGCATACGGCACTCCTTGAACACGCTGCTCACCTTGTTGAGTTTGTTCTTCCATGCCAAGGTATCTACCATCCATGGCGAGAGAGCAGCCTCATAGTATGACTCAACAGGAGCATCTGAAAAGCATGGTGACTTGTCCTCGAACTGTGCATCCGTCCTTGACTTCGCCACAGCCTCCTCATAGCGTTTCACAGCCGTGCGGTATCTATTCATAGAAGCGTACCATATCTCATCACGATACTGACGCAACGGCCCTCCAGATATAGCCACGCCATCACCTTGAGCACCTCTGTTATTCGCTTGTTCTATGCCCTGATTCTCAAACTTATAGTTATCGAGTTCCTTGCTGCCTATGCGTATGTTCGGCACAATGAAACGACTATGATTGTCGTTTACAGACGCCGCACCAAGGTCACTGTTAATTGTGAGAGTCTGACTGTCCTGCATACGCAGACTCATAAAGTACGCAGGTACAGGTTTCTGTTTCAACTGCGCCATAGAATAGTTCAGCTCTTCCTTAAGAGTCCGAAGAACAGAATCTGACTGTTCCGTCTGAGCCTTCAATCCGCTGCTTGCCATTAATAGCAAAAACGATAATAATAATGTACGCATTTTAATAAATCCTAAATTCCGCAGCACTTTGACATAACTATTTTTATAAGTTCCTGAGCAGCAAAAAGTTCTTGCGAGGCAAGCGGCAGAGCCGAGCGGCCCAGGATTTTGCCATGTCAGATTTTTCACTTACCTTAGTGCTGCAAAATCAAGACAAGCAAAATCTTCAATGACATGGCAAAGGTACAAATAAAATCTGAGAAAATCACTCTTTTTGGAGGAATATTTCATGTGAGAGAGCAATTTTATCGACGAGCAACATTGAATTTCGCCAGATAACACAGATTTTTCAAAACACTATTCATCCATTCATTGTTTAAGATAAGTAGTTCATTATCAATGTGATGCAGAATGAATAATGGGAATGAATAGTGATTTGACTATTCATTATTTCGTGGTTTTAGCCGAAATTCTGCTGTTTCCGCTGAATGACGCAAAGGTGTTTCGCAGTTGTAAAAACGTCGGAAACACTTTGTCACATAGGCGGTGACACTTTGTTACGCAAGCAGTTACAAAGTGTTACAATAATCTTTGTTATTGCGTAACTTGCTAAAATTCAAGCAGTAAGAAGCTTTTTGAACCACAAAAGAACGATTCTAAACGTAAAATATGAATAGTTAATGAATGGATAAACACAACTATCCATTTGCTAACTTGCTGTTAATAAGCAAATTAACTATTATAATGAATAGATGAATAGTGTTTATAAACTTTTCTATGAATGAATTTTTAGTTTTGTGACTTAAAATCTAAAGCCAAATGAAGTGTTGATGAACCAGTCGTTCAGATATCCGGAGGTGCTGTCGTGATGGTAGCGGATATTGTTGAACTGACCGTAGGCATTGAGGTAGAAGCGGTCAAAGCTGTAAGTCAGCGACATACGCGCATCGAAACCTATGCTCAGTCCGCTGTTGAATGTCTTGTCGCCTACGTAGTTTATACGTATTTTATCATAGTACCATTCATCCCATTCTTCGAAGGAAATATCCTTGTCCCAGAAGGTGGGATCTTCCATCAGCTCCTCCATGTTGGTGGCATAGCCGTAGGCCTTGAGCTTGTTGACAAAGGTCAGCATGGGCATGAACATGACGTTGACAAGCAGTCCGCGCGTGGGTACCCAGTTGTAAGCATAGCCAACGCCAACGCTGCCTTGCCAGAGCTTTACCTTGCCCAGTCCGTCCATCAGATATACCAGGTCGCCATTAGTGTCGGAGGCGTAGTCGATACGCGTATAGTTGTACATGAATCCTGCCATAATTGAACCCGCCGAGCGCTTCTGAATGGCCGACTGGTCGTAGGCTGCGGAATAGGAGAACCGCTTGCCGTTGAACATATAGTATCCGTCGGCAATGACCGTTCTCACACTGATGGGGTCTGTCATCTCTATGTCGTTCCATGCGTCCATTTCAGCCTCTGTCAGAAGTTCGCTGTTCAGATTGAAGTCAGGGCTGCTGTTCTCAAACGAGCGGATGCGCACGTTGATGCCATAGGAGCCGCCCGTAGCACCGAAAGTCAGATTGCTACCCTTGTCGCCACCGACATTCACCGTATAGCCCAGGCCATAGCCCCGATAGCCTACCCACAGACCCAGATACTGCGAGGGCGTCGTCTTCAGGTGCGGCCTGGCACTATATTCCTGACCGGCTATGGTTCCCTGCGTATGCATACTCACGATGGTCTGGTTTACATTGCCTCTCAGGATGACCTGCCAGGGTTTCTCCGGAGCATCGATGTAGTTTCGGTCGACGCCCTTGACCGCCATGGAGTCGAGCTTGGTGCCGACCTTCTTGAGGAAAGAAACCAAGCCTCCCTGTGCCATCGTCTGGCCGCAGAAGGTGATGCCAATAACTAGTATGATGTACTTTATTGGTTTCATTGATATGTCGGTGCATTGGTGACGGTGGGGTCGGGGTCGAAGTGACTATGGTATTCGATGCACAGCTTTTTATAATAATCGCGCGTGGCTTCGCTGGTGGTGTCTGCGCGGATGATTTCATAATAGTAATGTGAGAGTCCGGGCTCCACACCACTTTCTGTATGGATGACGTTATAGAGCGAGTCGCCCAGTACGGGACGGCAGACGTCCTCGGGATTTGCTGCATAGAAATTCCGGTAGCTCTTGACCTGTATCTCGGTATACAGGTATTCGAACTTCAGATTGAAGAGGTCGCCCCAATAGCCGCGGTCGCTGGTCTGGTGCTTGTAACGCCCGAAGATATTTTTCTCGGTGGCCGTCGTTTTCACGTCGTCGATGACGATGAGTAACGAGTCATACTCGCAGAGAACGGTGGTGCGTGCCAGATCCTTCAGTTCGAGGGGACGGCTATTGTCGGTACGGCATTTGCGCTCGGTACTCTCACGGGTCTTGTAGTTGAGAGGCGTGGTCTTTCCGTTGTGGCGTTTAGCCACTGCTTCGGCAAGTTGCTGTGTCGTTGGGCCATAGACTTGCGCCCACGCCATAGCCTTATCCAGTTCTTCCTGGAATTCTTTTTCTGCTTGCTGTTCCGCGTTGTTGTTATCGTCGTCTTTGCTACAGGAAGTGAACATGATGCCGCAAGTGAGGATGGCGGCGAGCATCCATAATAGTCTGATTTGTTTCATATGCATTATTTTTTAGTCGATACTGAAAGCTATAATGACAACTGCGGCAAAAGCCAGCAGAAGGCATAAAATGACAAAAGGAATGAAGGCTGCGACCAGTCGCCAGATGGTGCTGAAGTAGCTGTAGCCCGACAGCTGCTTGATGGGAATAATGGCTAGCAGCAGGCTCAGCAAATCGTAGTAGATTTCTGCCTTCACGCTGAAGCACAGCAGTGGGGGAATGAGGTCGTAGATGAGAATCATATCGGTGATATAAACCATCGCCACGAAGCACTCGGAAAGGCGCAAGTCGGGGATGGCAGGACTACGGCGGAACAACAGGTAGAGCGGCAGGGAGAAGAGCAGCAGGCCAGCGAGCATCAGCACCGAACTGTGCTGCTGAATCCACTCAATGAGTTTACCTTCTTTTTGCTTATACTCTTGTTCGAACCGCTGCTTCTTATCCTCTTTGGCGAGCTGCTTGCCAGTCTTTGTCGCAACCTTCTCCTGCGCCTTAGCCTGCTTTTTCTCATCCGTTGTTTCAGCCTCAGTCAGTGTTACTTTTGGCTTAAAGCGAGAAAAGATTCGCTCAGTCTCCTGCTCATTCTGTTTGTCGCGATTGACGAGCTGGATGTTCAAACCTGAATCGACCAATAGCCACAGGGCCAGAAGCAGGAAGAACATCTTGAAGGGTGGGAAGTAGGCCATCTGCATGCCACGGAGATAGTCGCGAATCATGTAGCCGGGACGCAGTATCAGGTCGCGGATGCTGCGGAACATGCCCCGGTTGCCCAAGCCCCAGACGTCGAGGAACAGCAGGAAGGCATTCTTGAACGAGTAGCGCCCTATCTTTGCCGACTGTCCGCAACGGGGACAGTAGTTGCCATCGTAGCGGGTGCCGCAGGTGGCACACTCGTGTTGCTCGTCGGAGAGCGGCGCCACCTGATGAGGCTGCAGCTTCCACTCCTTGAATCGTTTGTATCTGTCTTGTAGATTATTCATTGATAAAGACTCAGGAATGCCATGGCCTATTTCCTTCGTTTGTCGTTATTTACTTGTCCTCTTGGATTCCGTTACGAAACAAGCCACGATGCCATAGGTGATGGTGGGGCGAATCCATATCTCCGTCAGCATGAAGTCGGTGTATTCGTCTTGGGGCTCCAGATAGATGTCGAGGTTGTAGAGTGAGGCAATGATCACGTCGATGATGAAGATTGTCCACAGGTTGAACTTCGAGTAGGTTTTCCATTCCTTGCGGGCATAGAAGAAGGTGAGCGTAAGGAGGAGATACACTGAGAAGAAGAGGCATGCCAAGTGGATGGAGTAATAAGCCAACGGGGGCAGGAAGAGGATGTCGCGCAACAGTATCGTCATACCCACACACACCGACGACCAGTAGTTGAACTGCTCGGAGGTGATGCGTATGTTGAAGAAGTACATCCACATCATCACCAGACAGGCGATGTAGAATAGGTTAAGCACCAGTTCGGGCCAGGTATTCTCTATACCGAAATGAAATACACCATAAATCATGATGCCCACAGAGAGCACAGCGGCAACGGCAGTAATGCAGATGTCGAATACTTTGGCTTTCTTCTTGAATCTTGTCTCCATATGTTTTATTCTAATTTAATTTGTGGAAGGGACGGACAGTAAGGGCGTTATCTTTATATTCGCTATTAGTAGCGGCAGCCGCATTATCAACGTCAAGGTAAAATGCTAAATTAGTATTTTCTGTATAAGTCGTTGAACTCCAATAATAGCCATCGGTAGTAGCGAATTTCAAACCATTACTATATGTATTATCATAATATCCCGCTGCGGGGAGGAAGAGCGAATTACTTCCAATGGTAAAGGTACGACCATTCACACCATAGGGGGCGCCCCATGAGCTGGAGAAACCGGCCAGGGCCTCAAGCTCAGTCCGTGTAGGTACATACCAACCCGATCCCTTTACGGCATAAGTATAGTACTCGCCATAGTCTTCGGGGCATAGCGCACCGGTATTCATCAGGGCGACGGCAGTCGTGCTGTTAAGGACGATAGCGGGGAGACCGCCAATGACGCCGATAGTTCCAACGGCAGAACTGCTGGTGAGTGTAGGCAACGGAGTCAGTGCTATTTCGACCGCGTAGTTCTTGCCATAAGTTAGTTTGGCATTTTTCGTCGTGATGTACCAATTGCCGGCAGCGTCCTTGATGGTGAAGGCATAAGCCTGCTTTGCATCCGTGTTGTTGCGCAGGGCGACATAGACGTCAGAGGCTGCAGTGGCGAGGGTGCCAGTGACCGCTCCTATCGTCTCCGTGCCATTCGTTGCAATGCTCTGCACCAAACCGACAGCAGCAATGCCGAAAGTCTTTACACTAACGGGAGTGGAGCCGTTTTTGAATGTGAACTTCGTGATGGACTGCTTGGCTTTGAGCGTAACGCTGTTGGAGGTAAATGTCAGCGGAGCGGTGGTGCTTACCGTCAGTGTGCCTTCTGCATAGTCCTGACCGGTAGCGATTCCATCCAGTGTGCCCACCTGATTGTCGTAGTTGGCCGTTGCACTGCGATAGCGCAGCGTGACATTTTCACCGTTTGTGAGGCTTGATGCATCCAAATCGCCCGTCAGCGTGGTGCTCGTTCCTGCAGTCTGGGCAGTCAAGGTGCCAACGATAGTAACACCATCAGCATCCACCACTACGACCTCGTCATTTTGGGCAAAGGTGGCGGTGATAACATTGCCGTCTGCGCTCAGCGCGCGGGTTCCGGCGTCGCCCATGGATGCCGTGAGGGTGACGTTGCAGAAACGTGGAGCGTCAGCGCTCTCGTCATTATCGCTTGAACATGCGGTGAAGGCCAGCATGGCCAGCATTCCGCAAAGAATCTTTATTATTTTCACGTTCATCTCTTTACTCCTCCCAGCCTTCATCATTCGTATTTCCTTGATACTTGTATCCATCCATCTTACCACTATTCAGCAGCAGTGCACTGGTTTTACGCATTTTCACTACTTTGATGGCGGGTTTTAAATATGTTTTCTTGTTTCCCATATCGAATTATCGTTTTAGAAATTGAACTTTGTTCGAGCTCGTTTCCGCTCGGAAGAGCTCGAGCAAGCTCGGCTCTTCTCTCACTTAATCACGACCTTGTGGCCGTTCTTGATGATGATGCCACGATAACCGGTATCCACCTTCTGGCCTTGCAGGTTAAAGGCGTCATCCATATTACCTCTTACATCATCCATCTTACCTCTTACATCTTCTATGCCCGTGGGGTCAGACTGCTCTGAATAGCCATAGACCAAAATCTCGATGCGGTCGTTAGCCAACGGCAGATTCTTGAAGGTCTTGGCGTCATACGCCGTGAAGCAGTAGCTCATGGGCTGCATGGTGAAGCGGTCGTAACCTGCCACGCGATCGAAGTAGCGCTCGGTGCCGGTATCGGTGAACGCCAATGCTCCGTACTCATTCAACAGGATGTCGTTCTCCGGCAGCAGCATCTGCCATACATCGTAACGTCCGGCGAACGTCGCGCACCAGTAATGAAGCTCCTCGAGAAAATCTTCTTCCAAACAGCCATCCTTCACCACTTCTCCTTCAATGGCCCTTTCCAACATGGTGTTGAGTTCGATAGCCCTTTGTTCGGTCACTAACGGCTCGACATCAGCACGTTTGGCCTTGACCAACAGCGGAAGGGCATAAGGTAGCTCCATGCCCTCTTCGGCCGGCTCATAGATGACTGCCACTTCATATTGACCACCGAACAATAACGACTCTTCGTCGTAGATATCGCTGAGGTACAGTATCTCGTAGTCGTCGAGCATCTGCGCCGTGACCACCTGAGACCCAGTGGGGTCGAGGAAGATGGGTTGCCATCCTTGGGCCATCAGCGTAGAGAACGAAGCGCGTAGCGAAGCACGCCTCTCAACAGCCTGCTGTGAACCGCCACCATTGTTCTGCCTACGTGCCCAGTCGGTTTGCTCATATTTTAAGAAGTTCCCCGTGGCCTTATCGACATATTGCAGGTAGTAGCGGAAGGGTATCACTCCCTTTTCGCCATTGCTGAGTGTGAAGTCATCCTTGTCGTTGTTCCAGATATACATGCGTTCCTTGACGGTCCTGTCGGCAGCGATGCTGTCGTAGGTCACCATCAGACGTGCGATATCCTTCGTGCTTGCCATGGATGCACCCTCTCCGCCAGCCGGCATCTTGATGGTCATCGGCTGCGACTTCCCATCCTTGACAAACTTCATTTGGAAGTTGTTATCGGACTCATTGGGTATTCGGATAGCCAACGGCTCATTGGCAGAGGCCTGATAGGTCTCGCTGCCATCGATTCGTTTCGTCAGGATGTTATGCAGGCTGTCCTCCACGAAGCGATAGAATTCCACGTTGCCATTTAGCATGCTGGCATCAATGGTGTGGTCGAAGGGCAGCACCCAGGGTTCGTAGGCTCCATTCGTGCCACGACGCTTGTAGGTAATCTGATCTACCGTCACCTCTCCCGAACACTTGAAGCGCTCACCGTCGATGATGGTCAGCGACGACAGGTGTTTGTTGGAAGCGTAAATGGTATTGTTGCCTACTACGACTTCCGGTCCTACGGCGTCGAGGATACCCTTGGCATAGACGGGATAATCGGCCTGCACGCTCAAAGCGCTGTCTTTCTGGGCAGCATATAGCTTCTGGTCGCTGGGATTAACCCAGGTGCAATAGGTGGCACGATCCGTATCTTTCGTGATAGGATACGCATGCTCCTTCTTTGGATTACTCAGCGTTAAACTACCCGTGGCAGAGCAATGGTCGACGACGCCGCTATTTTTCACAAGCACTACAATGCCGGCAATATGAATATTATTCGTTATGGCTTTGCTTTTGATATTGCCGTTGAAATGGCAGTCGCTGATGGTGCCTTCGTTCACGCAGGCTATACCTCCATAGGATTCCATCGTGCTGACGTCGGCATTCGCCCGCAGATGCTTCACTGAAGCCCCTTGATAAATTTCTACAAAGAGTCCGTGACAAGAGCTACCGCCCCTGTAGGTGACGGTATGACCACCTCCGTCAATGTTTCCGTGAACGTGGTAACCGTTTGTAGTTAAATAACCAACGTCAATGTCCTGAGTCAGGTGGATATCACCCTGCTTGCCGATGTAGCGTCCGAACTCTTCCTTGTTGCTGATGTAATACTGACGATTAGCAAAAGCCGTGTTGCTATATGCATTCCGATCATTCAACTTATACTCATACACCACTCCAGGACTGTCGGTGAATAACGGCAGGCTGTCGGTACCCAAGGTCTGTCGCCATACCACGTTTTCGGTCTTTTTGTCGTTGAGCAGATAGCACACCTCGCCCGAAGCAAAGCGCTCGGCAGTCATGTTTGGACTAGAGTCCGTGACCTTACCCTTGGCGTAAGCACCTAACAGTTTATCGCCGTCCGTATAGCACGAGAAGAGTTGAGTGCCGCTCATCATTTCACCGCAGAGATATCCGGAAGAACCAGAACTTACCTTGGTTTGGTAAACAAAGCAGTTGCTGACGATACCTTCATCGTATATATCGGCAACGATTCCGCCGGCAACGCCATCCTTATTTTCTTCCACCGTGCAATTCTTGACATAGCAGTTGGTGATTTTTCCGGAGCCTTTCACACGTCCGGCGATAGTTCCCACACGTGTGTGCCCGGCATCATTATTATTCTTGAAGGTCGAGTTCTCTACACCGAGGCGTTCCACTGTACCGGTGACAACATCGAAGATACCTCCAAAGCTCTTGGTTTCAATGTTCGCATTGCGGATGACGTAGCCGCCACCGTCGTAGTGACCCTCAAAGCTTGACACGCTGGAGGCTAAGGGTGTGAAGGCTCTACCATTCAGATCGATGTCGGCACACTGCTTGATGTAGATTTTGCTGTCACCAGTCAAGCGGATATAGTCATCAACCGCCTTCAGATTGTCAGCAGTTTTCACCAGGAATGGAGCGTCTTGGGTGCCAGTTCCTTCCAAATCCTTTATCTCTTTTGTTATGACGGTGACAAGGATGTCTAATCCTTCATAGCAGTTTTCTGCATCGCTCACAAATTCAATCGTCATCTCGTCCTTCGAACCGATGATTGTGCCAATGTCCTGCTTGTCACCATTCGTCTTGCTAAAGAAGACATTTTCGCCTTTATCATTTGCCAGCTTCTCATCCGAAGTCTCGTCACCATCGTACACGACCATATAGTCGCGGGGCTTGCCGTCGCTGCCCGCAGCCTCTGTAGCAACGGTTCCGGTAAGGCATAAGATATGATCGTCAGGAGCCACCAGTGTGACCTTTCCATTGTTGTTGGCAGTGTAAGGAATCTGGTAGCCACCATTGTCGTAAACCTTGTAATGGCTGTCATCCCGAAGATCCTCAAGCGTCACGATTAACGTTTTTCCGCTGGCGGGTACCTTGATATCCCATACGGCATAGAGCGTGAGGGATTGATCCATTGGCTGTATCTCTCCGTCGTAGGGATAGAAAGTTCCCTTTCCGTTCTCCTGTGTGCTCCAACCGGTAAGATAATATCCAGTACGCTCCTCGGCGTAAGGTTTGAGCGGGAGGCTTGCTATGAGGTATCTGTCGTCGGCCTTGAACATCTCCACCATTCTTGGCTGTTTGTCATCATAGTTTGGATACAACGTGAGACGTACTTTTTCAGGCAATTCGTTGGTGTTGGTGTAGAGGACCTGAATATTGCCGGGATAGCGGAAGACCGGTTTGTGGTCGCTGTTGGGCACGGGCAAACTGTCTTTGCGCATGGTTTGGCGCCATATCTCACCGTTGTCCTTCGAACCATTTAGCAGCCAAGCAACCTCACCGGTGTGGAAGCGAGACTCGGAAACGCCCTTTTCGCTTTCGACGATGTTCTCGGCACCGTTCTGCTTGTCAGCACACAGTGACGGGCCGTCGGTGAATAGCAGGCTTGCCTTGGCATTGCTTCCTATGTTGCCGACGACGTAGCCATAGTGCTTCGGTCCGTCGCTCTGTCCTATGACGGTGTTATGGTAGCCGTAGCAGCTTTCGATGTACGAAGTGTCAGCCTGCTCACCCACCAAGGCACCCACGAAGCTGTCCGGGATATTGTTGAAGTCCACGGTGCAGCCCGAGGCATAGCAGTAGCGCACCACGCCCTTGCGGCTCAGGCGGCCGGCAAGAGCACCCACGCGTTTGATAGCACCGGTGGCCTTGAACGTGCTGTTCTCGATGCCGAGGCGCTCCACCGTGCCGATGATATTGTTGAAGAGTCCCAGAGGTTCATTCTCGTGGCTCAGCATTTCCACATTGCGGATGACATACCCGCCACCGTCGTAATGGCCTTCGAAACCGTCGGTACAGCTTCCGATGGGGTACATCAGCGAGTCCTTCATATCGATGTCGGCGGTTTGCCGCACATAGAAATTGCTGCGTTTCATCGTTGCGATGCCTAAGACGAGGTCCTTCAAATCTTTGGGCGTTGCAATCTTATAGGGATCCTCCTGGGTGCCCGTGCCTAAACGGCGGAGGTCAACGCCGTCGTTCGTGAAATTACCTCTATCGTTCCTGAATACCATGGCATGGTCTCTCGCCAGCACCGACGTACTGTCGATGCTGCTGCCGACGTTGATATTCTGGTACCACGCGGGATCTGGGTTGTCGTTGTCGCAGTTATTCAGATCAAAGGTCGTCTCTCCGCTGGCGAGGGTGGCATCATCGAGGCCGGGGAGGCAATCGATGACTTTGGCGCGAGAGTCGGAACTCACCAGCGCCTTTCCGTCGGTGTAGCATCGCTCTATACGATTGTTGCTCTTGGTATCGCTACAGATCTGGCCTGTTCTGGTGGCCGCGACCGTGGTTCTGTAAACAAGGCAGTTTCTGATGACCGCATAGTCGAAGATATCGGCAGCAATGCCTCCCGCAACACCTATTCTGCTATCTCTCTCTGCCAGGGAATTCCCCGTACTACCGTTATGCATCACCGTGCATTTCTTGACAAGGCAGTTGGAGACTTCTCCGTCGCCAGTAAGACGTGCGGCGATAGCCCCCGCGCGTCCGTCCCTTTTCATGTACCTGATGGTCGACGTCTCCACGCAAAGTCGTTTCACCGAACCCTTGACGATACCGAAGATGCCTGCAATGGTATTGGTTTCTATAACTGCATTGCGGATGGTATGTCCGCCACCGTCGTAGTGACCACCGAAACCGTTATTTTCGCCAATAGGCGTCCACCGCCTGTTACCCATGTCTATGTCGGTGGTCTGGAGGAAGTGCATGCCGGTGCTATTGTTGCCTTTATTACAGAAATCGGCCAAAAACTTCAAATCGGAAATGGTGTTGATGAGGAAGGGCTTGTCGCACGTTCCCTCTCCTTTGAGCTCAAAGATGGTACCCGTGGGTTCGTTGGTGTATTTCGTGCCATCGCTATACAAGCGACTGCTGATGCTGTCGAGCTTGGGATAGGCATCGTGATAGCCTTGCTTGTCCACGTCCTGATACCAAGTGCCAAAAGCCGTCTTGTCGTTCAACAGCCAGGTTAGCTCACCACTGGCCATTCTCGATTCACTGACTTTAGTCTGGCAGTTAGTTGCATTCTTGGCATGATATGAGATTTCGTCTCCGGTGGTGAAACAGAAGTCAACCTTTGCACCATCATAGATACGACCGCTGATGTGACCGATATAATCGCCCGAAATCGTATTTTTGTACGAGTGACAATGGGTTATGCTGGCACCCTTAGAAACCTCGCCCACCAGAGCACCCGCAGTACCCCATCCGCCACCTTCGACTCTATTATTGTCAGCAAAGCAGTCGCGCATCTGTCCCCATATCTCGTCTTTTTTATCTGCACAGAGCTCACCGGCAATGGCTCCATAGCGGTTGCTCCCACTAAACAACCGACTGCCAGTATATATGAGTTTGATGTCCTTGACTCCCAAGTTGTGGATACTGCCCGCCACCTTTCCGAAGATGCCTGCGACATTGTATTTCTCAGAAATCTCGCCATCGTAGATAAGTTTGCCGCCACCGTCGTAGTCGCCCTCGAAGGTATAGGTATGACCAATAGGCGTCCAAAACGAACCCCAGTTTCTGCGGTTCAGCACGTCTTTCAGCCGGATGTCGCCCTGCTGTCGGAACCATACATTCCGCGTGTTGAGGCCGCTGTTTACGTAGTCGGCAAAATCCTGCAGCCGTGTGTCGTTGATGATGAACGGCTCGCCTCTCGTCCCGGAACCCTCAGGAAAAATGCTCTTATAGTCCCTCCATTCAGCATAGAGCTCCGTGATTCCCTTTGGTACCGTAATCAAGTCGTCCACATTCTTCCAACTGCCGCGACCATCCTTTTGCGTATTCCATTGCGACAGATATTTATCCTGTTGGATGAGCCCCAGTTCGTAATACGACGGAAGTTTGAACTCGAATCGAGCATCAGCGACATTAGCCCTATAGCTGGCTTTGAGCGATTTCGATTCATCGATGGACTCGCCGAAGTGGTTCATCACGTTACATCTGACGATGTAGTCATGATCCGCTGCCTTACTGACACTTTCCGAACCCCTGTCGCCGCCACCGCCGCCGTCTTTGCGCGTGTCGTTACCCTTTTCCCAGTTTCGGTCGCTGAGTGTTGTGTTTTTATTGTCAGCAGTCTTCGTACCGCTCATCTCGTTGTTGCTGGCACTGCCGCCTCTTCCGTTTCCCTCGGCATTCTTACCGCCACCGCCGCCTCTCGATCCTGAGCGGAAATAACCATAAGCAGACCAACGAGTGGTGCCAGACGAGCCACCGCCGCCACCACCGCCACCGGCGCCACCGGAGCCGAAATTCTTGGCGCTGCCACCGAAGCCGCCGCCGCCACCGCCGCCGCCGCCGCCCATGCTATAGTTGTTTCCTCCAGCTCTAAGGGCGTTTTTGCCGGTGCTGCCAGCCCTGCCACCGTTTGTTGCTGCTTTACCACCAGTGGCCGACACCTGGAGGCCGTATGTTGTCTCATAAAAGAGTTTGCCCATGGCGCCAGCAGTATTACCCTTACCACCACCTTCACCTTTGATGCCGTCATGGTTTTCCCAGTCATTGGCATAGTTTACGATACCGCCGCTACCACCTGCACCGCCATCACCGCCGCGTGTGCCGATGCCCGCACCGGCACCACCGCCGCCATCACCGCCTCTGCCACCGCTTCCAGCCGATACTCCACTACTCTCGCTCCAACCACCGGCACCACCATTGTCGCCGTTTCCGCCATTGGCAGCGTTACCACCTGCTGCAATCACCCTGCCTTCACCCAGCAGAATGAGCGTACTGTTTTCGGGAAGCTCGATTCCCGCTCCGGCACCTTGATAATATAATGCATCGCCACCTTGAGCTGTGAGCGTGACGTCCTTGGGTAAATAAATATATACTGTGGCGTCGGGATTAATGGTCAGTCCGCTTTCGCTATAGACGCTGCTGAACCGCAGACTCCTGTCGACATAGTAACGTCCCGCGGTCAGTGTCGTTCCACGACCGTTTCCTTCCGACAAATAGGTCCAGTCGCCATCGTTAGCAATCACGGTTTTAGCCATCAGTGGTACAGCTTTGTTGTTGACAAGCGCCCACGAACCAGGCATTTCACCGTTCATCAGGTTAACCACCTCTTGCTGGTTGTTCTTATTGTAATAAGTCACACCCCAATCATTCCACTCAGTACTGGTAATGGTGAGATTACTATTGCCGTTGCTTCCCCAGGGCCTTATATACCAACTATATCTGGAATCTACGCAGAAATATATTCTCCAAGCTATGGGATTAGCGGGTGGATTAGCGTAAACACGGTGGAAAACCCAACCACCTTCGCCACCCCATCCGATGATGCAACCTACATACGAACCGCCTGAAGCATTGTTTGTTTTAACCGTGCCGTCGAAGCGGGTATCATAGACATATACATCCGCTCCGCCAGCATGTCCAAAGACACCGGCAGCATGAGTCGCCGACGAGGCGTCCACATCTACTGATACCCACACACAGTTGATGGTGATGGTGGGACTACCTCCGCCAGTGCAGCCGATAAGTCCAGCTGAATAAATACCGCCTTTGACACTGCCCGTAACGTGCAGGTTCATGATGGTGCAATTGCCTACATAGCGGAATGGGGCTATACCTTCAAAGTTATCACCACCGATGCTGACGTTCACTGTATGTCCATTACCATCGAAGACACCTCGATAGCGATAGCTTTTTTCCCAGCCAATGGTCTGAGTGATGGTGATATCGGCATCGAGGAGGGCGTTCACATCGTATTCATTCTTGGCCTCCTGCACCATGTCACGGAACTTGTTCCAGTCATCGGTAGAACGGATAAGGATAAACTTAGATTCAGCCGATGCTTTCTCTATCCATAACGTGCTGCCAAGGCTGAGCAGCATAACCAGTGCTAAAAATATCTTTTTCATCGCTTAATCATTTTTCGTCCGTTTTGCAGAATAATACCCTTATACGAGGCGTTGACACGCTGTCCGCTGAGGTTATAAAGGTAACTACTCCCCTCGCCCCTTGGAGATGGGTCGGAGGTGAGGCTGATGCCAGTCACCTCTCCTCCTGACGGGATGAACGTTACGGTCACGCGATCGCCCATCAGCGGAAGGAGTTCGTAGGTATCTGTGTTGAGCACCGTGATGCAATAGCTCATTGGCGCCGTGGTGCGGGTATCAGTATTGGAAGCATAGAGGAATGACTGGTTGTAGTAGTTGTCGTCGAACATCATAGCGCCATATTCCACCAAATCGGCATAGCGCTCAGGGGCAGGCAGATGCCAGATGTCGAGACGGTTGTCGAACGAGGCGCACCAATAATGCGGCATGTCGAAGTCGTCCTCGTCATCGTCCTCGTCATCGTCGTCCTCGTCATTCATCAGGGATTGTTCGTAGAGTGCCTCTACCTCGTTGCCCATCTTCTCGTCCACCAACGGCTCGGCATCAGAACGCTTGGCACGCACCAGCAATGGGAGTGCCGACGGGAGGTCCACGCGGCTGTCAACAATCTGATAAATGAGTGACACGGCGGAAAGCGGGTCGTCGCCATCTTCATCAAGGACATCGGAACTGATATCTGTCAGACAGGCCACCTCGTAATAGTCGAGCATACGAGCTGTGACGCTCTGTGGCTGGCGCGGGTCGAGGAATACGGGCTGCCAGCCATCTGCCATGGCCGAAGCCATAGTTTGTCCGGCAGCTCTGTTGCTTTGGCTTGATGAGGTCTGATCATTCCTTCCCCATGAAGTCTGGGTGTATTTTACGAATGTCTTATAGCCCTTGTTGTAGAACTGCAGATAGAAGCGGTATGGCGGGATGTCGGCAGGGGCGCCCTCATCGCCGGAAAGAACTAATTTCTGTTTGGCGCTATTCCATGTATAGAAGAGATTGTCCTTGGCCTTCATAGCAGGGATGGTCTCGTAGGTAACGTAGAAATGGCCTTCATCCGAGGGAGAAGCATAACGGTTGATATGATTGCTGTGGGTGGCTTTGACGGTGATGGGACCATTGACGTTGGTCATCACAAATTCGTCGCCATCGCTTTTAACCACCCAAGGTTCGTTGGCATGATAGGTGATGGGGGAGGGCGTAGCGCTGAGCGTCAGCGTCGTGCCAGGCTCAATTTCAGGCAGGTTCTTCCCCTTTTTCATCGTCTCATGATATTCGAACATGCCTTTGCCGGCAATACGGTCGAACGCGAACGGAAGTATCCACTGCTCCAGCTCGTCCATGGCTTTACGCTTATAGATAATCTTGTTGACTTTGATGTCGCTCGTACAGACGAACGGCTCACCGTCGGTGAGGGTGAGTTGGTCAAGCGTCTGGTCATTTTCCACACGCATGACATCGCTGCCCACTATGACGCGGGGAGTGACCTTGTCAAAAATGCCCTCGGCATAGACGGGATAGTCCGTACGCGCAGCTTCAGCCTTAGCAATCAGCTCCTTCACCTTCGCCGAGGATTCTTTAGAGGACTTTATCCAATCACTGTTGGCGATATTGGCATCAGTCTGGGAACACAGTTGATGCTCGTTGACAAAATCCTGATTGTTGTTGCTGATCAGTTCGCCCGTGGCAGAACAGTGGTCAATAAGACTCCCTTCCTTAGCCGTTGTGCAGGCAATGGCAGCAATCTTTTTCGTAGTGATCGCTGACGACGAGATACGACCACAGAAGTGGCAGTCGCGGATGGTGCCCTGATTTTCCAAGGCTATTCCACCACAATCCTTTTCGGTTTCTACGAATCCAACGACACGCAGACCCTGGAGCAATGCGCCCCTCCTGATTTTGTTGAACAGTCCGCTACAGGATTCTGAAGAAGTGTATTTGATGGTGTGACCGCCACCATAGAAGTTGCCGTTCAGCGTCACTTTCTTTTTCTTATCCCAATTCCAATTGTTCAGCTCAATATCCTGAACAAGGTAGAACGTGCCGTCCACATTGTTGATATCGATAAACTGCTGGGCGGTATAGATGTTCTTGCCCGCCTCGGTTTTGAAGGTGACCTTCACATCATGGGCAGGCATGACGAACGAGAAGGAATAGACGTAGTCCATGTGGTCAGTGAACGGGCAGCTCCGGGCGTCGCTGCCGTCAGGTGCCGATACGGTGATGCCAACAAGGTGGTTGTTGCCGGTTACCCGCACAGAGGCACTGATGACTGTACCGGGAACGGCAGCCTCTTGCGACAGGTTGATCCGTACGACCTCTTTGGACGTCGCGAGCGTGACGGTAAAGACGCTGGAGTACTTCTGCTTGATGCTGGCAGCATAGACGGGGTAGGTGTCAGCTATGTCCTTGGCATCTAGCACGAGGTCCTCTGGCTTTCCGGCAGTCACACCGCTACTGAGCTCCGCTTTTGAGTTGCCGTAGTTCTCAATATAGTAATTGTTCTTAATGGTGCTGTTTTTCGTGTCGTTGCAAACCATAAACTGACGATCGCAACTACTGCCAAACTGACCATTGAAAACGTTGTTCCTAATGGTTCCGCCTGGATTCTGGTTGGCAATACCGTAGGCCAACGGACCATCGATGACGTCGCAGAGAACGTGACAGTAAGAGATGGTGCCACTTTTAGGACCGTTCTGTCCGACGACACCGCCTACAGGCGTTGTTTTGCTGCTGATTGTGCCGCTAACCTCACAGTCTTCGATGATACCTTCATTGTAAGCGGCTATTCCACCCGTGTATTCTTCGGTTCCTTGCAGATTGGCATTGACATATAAATGACGCACGGAAGCAGTACTAAGAATCTTATTAAAGAGACTGTTTTCGCCACCGTATGTGATGCGATGACCATTGCCGTTGAAATCGCCATAAAGATCGACGCTCTCTTCCCAGTCATCGCCCATATTAATGTCGTCGGCGAGCACGAACTCTCCAAACTGCTGATCTAATTTCTCTATCTGTTTTGCAGTAGTAATGGGGACAATAAACTCGGGATTCAGCGTGATATGGGCTGTTGGCATGATGAAAGAATAGCTTCCGCCACCAGTCTTGGCATCCACGTTTTCTTCCGTGAAAGTCGCGACGTCAGCAGGGATGGTCTTGATGCACCTTAACTTGCACCCGGCATCAGGGGTAACAGTGAAAAGAACCTTTTCACCCTTTTTCGCATACTCATTATTGATGGTGAGTGTTCCTCCGTAATTGTCCAGCTTAAACACTTGCAACGGCTGTACGTCAGGACGAATGGTGTCGTCCGACTTTCCATGCTTGATGAAACTATAGAAAGCCTTTCGGGCATCTACGTTGATGCTGTCGAGTACCATGTTGTGCGTCTGACTACCCTCAGTGTGTTTCATTTGATAGACGGCATATCCTTCGTCAGACTGTGACTTGACCACGATGACATCGTTTTCCATCACCTGGACGGTTTCACCCTCCTCACCCGTATTGGTATTGAGCAGGGTCACGGTAGCATGGTCTGTTTTCTGAACGCTCGCCGTGTTCTGCGAACCCGATGGCGTATAGTCGATGGTCACGTCTTTCACGTCCATCTTGAACACCAGCACGTCTTCGTTCTTGATGGACTTTCTGTCCGTGGGCAGCAGCAGACAGAGATCGTCGAACATCGGACCCTCGTAGCTGCGCTTCGAATTCAGATTGTCGGCCTGCGCATCGACAACAAATTCCAGCGTGTCGGCTTTAACATCCACTTCACCCGTCTTGAATATGGTTTGCCAGCCTTCCTGCTTACCCTTCAAGTCGGCAAAAACCCACTGGGATGCTGTTATTTCTTTACCGGTTGCCACGATGGTAGCCTTTGCATCATGGGCACAGTATGGATTTATGCTGGCAATGGCGGCAATGCTCAGCAGTGTGGTGTTTGAGCCTTGGGGTTTTCTCTTGGCATTCTCAGGAAAAGTATGGCCGGCGAGCGTCACGCTCTGCGACATTCTATTCTTCACACTGCTACGCCAATACTTATTGTTGTCGGAATCAGTAAATACCCCCATAGGAAGACCTTCGCGGTCGTTGGAATCGCTCCAGTCTGCCATGCCCTCGTCTGCAAAACTGTTCTGCAGCGCATTATGGTAAACCACTGTGGACAAGGGATCTCCTGTGACAGTGTGCGTGACACTAAAGTCATTAGGCATCATAAACACCACGGGGACTTGCTGATTCTGCCGTGCCACGCCAGGGTAGTCGGGAATCATCTCAGGGATATAGGTGGTGATACGACCGGAGTTCTTCGTGTCGTTGACGCTGAAGGAATGAACCTGCTCAACGCCAAAGGTGACGGTGACATCCTGCAAATCGACCTTGAAACGATAGACGACCTCCCATCCGCCGTTGTCTCGCCGCTTCGGCTTGCCCACACGCCACCACTGCTTGCAACCCGTGATGGATACATTGGCAGGGATGTAGTCCTTATCCGTCAGCAGCGTGACATCTACCTCTTCACGTGCCTTCGGAATGCTATCGCTCACCGTCGCTTTGAGGTGATTGATACTTTTGGGTATATTAACATTATAATGGCTCTTGCCAAAGATGGGCGTCACATGCACGGTGACTTCTTCGTTGGGCATCCAGACAGTGATGATCGAGTCTGTCTTATTGTAATAGCGCTGATCTACATTCGCAATCTCCACATCCACCAGTACGTTCCTCTCTTTTTTTACTTCGTCGGAATCGGGAACGACATTTAATATGAGTTTGTGCCCCGGCACATTCCACAGCAGGGTGTCGGTGTTGGCCTTCTTAAAACCATATAACGGCACTAACTTACCGCCAGTTCTTTGATGAATTACCAGCTCACGCAAGGGAACGAAGGTAGCCCATAGCTCAACCTCCCCGGCGGGCATCGTGAAGCTGAACAGTTGTTTCCTGTTGGCACGGTCTTCGGGATATGAACTTACGTTGTCAGTCTGTTGGGGGGCGGAAAAATCGCCATTTTGATCTTTTGAGGCATAGAAGACAGTTTTTGACAAGCCATAGCCTTCATCCGGTTCGCAAGTAACCGTCACTAATGTTCCAGCTGTGACCTCCTGATAGTTACCCAGGGAAATGGTTCCGTGTTCCATAGCCCTGACTTTTAATTTATACGTCTGTTGCGCTGATGCACAGACTGAAAAGAGCAACATCAGTGCCGTTAATATTCTGGATGTCTTCATAACGTTCAATTGTCTCTTACCTCTTACTTCTTACCTCTCACCTCTTAAGATACTTAGTACCCTGATAGATATAGATTCCACGTGGAAGTCCGCTGAACGGATCCTGTGTATCGGTCACCCTGCTTACCACGCGGCCTTGCATGTCGTAGATATTGGGATCCATATACTTCTGCAATGACGGATGATTCACTGTTGGTACCTGGATAGCCGTTGTCGGGAATGGATTGACCGGCCAACGACCTGTATAGTCATAATACATATATGGACGTATATCACTTCCTCCTTCGACAGGACCGAAAACAACACTCTGCACCAGTGTACCATCGTCATCATAGATAAAGTACATGCCATCAATTAAGATAGGTTCGTTGCCAACCATCTCTTCCACACGATTTTCCAAGAGATACTGGTCGGAAGCACGGAGAATATAGTGATCACGTGTGATGGGCTCGCCAGGTTCGGTGTCAGGATAATTGTAGATGACATGAATAGTATTGGTCTCGCTATCTACATACTCTGTGTAATTGTCATCTTCTGTTCCTGCATTCTCGCCATTTTTATAGGTGTAAGAATACTCCAAACGTTTTTCGCCTGTGGTGTAATTATGAGAATAAACATTGGTGGATGTGGCTCTACCCGAGTCGTCATAGTCCGTCTTAACACTCCAGACAGTTTTCATCACACCATTGATACACTCTTGATAGATGATGTCATAGGTGTTCTCAAAATGGATGCGAGACTTGAGCGAAGAAGTGCCGTTCTCAATAGTGTATTCGTTGATTTGTTCAGTTGGACCGGAATACTCATAGACCGTCTCTGCTACAGCCCTCACCTTATCGGCTGAGACAAGACTGTATTCTCTCATTTTGACGTATGCTGAATCATCAGGAATGATATAGGATTCGAAACCCAACAGATTGCCCCCATAGATCCATTCGTAGGGCTGGAAGCCCTCAGGAACACTGCGTGTGGTAATATACAGGCAATTCAGATCGGGATAAAGGATGGAGTCTTCGTGGATAATCTCCTCAATGCTAAAGTCATATTGAGTGGGAGAATTCTCATCGACATAGCCTCCGATGACCACAATCTCGTTATCCTTCTCAGAAGCGTAATCATCGTCACTACGATTGAACGAAGCGGCACGCTGCATGGAAACTCTCTTCGGAGCTTCGAGGGCATTGTTGGCCTTGGCGCTAATGGTGCTGTTGACAACGGGAATGGGATAGCGGTCGTTCTGCGACATCATGAAGCTTGGCTCCTGACTTTCTTCCTTCAGCAACAGCAGCATATCGTATGACGACAACATGTCCCAACTGATGCGAGTGAGGCCGTCACCACTGCCATGAGTGGAGAAGCAGTGACGTAAAACGGTAGTAGTCAGTTCATCCAAACTGCCACCTTTATCGTTGGTGGCGGCACCATAACTGTTCAGGATATGCCCAAGAGGCATGCCGCACGCAATCGGGTTCCATTTGCCAACGGTCCTGATATCGGATGCCGACGCACAATTCTGGATGCTTACCTGTTGGTCGGCATAACCCACGATGCCTCCGACATAGTTGTTGCCTTCCAATGTTCCGAAATTGGCGCAATTCAGGATGTCGCAGTTTGTGGCGTAGGCCACGATGCCGCCCACGCACGCTGTGCCCGTCATGGAGTTTTCACCATCAAAGATGAGGTTGGCAATGACGGCATGCGACAGGAGTGTTCCCTTGGCTACTCCTACGAAGCCCAGACAGTCGAGACCCTGGAAGCAATTGACGACGCCGCGAATACGGTGACCATTGCCATTGAGCACGCCCTGGAACGGATGATCCATGGAGCCTAAGGGCATCATGGGCATCTCAGGGGTGAACACCAGGTCGGACTTGATATCGACACCGATGTTACCGGAAATCTCACCTATCGACACCAACTCGGACAGCACGCGCATCTCACTGGCATCATTGATTTCGTAAACCGAACCGTCGGCATTGCATTTAGGCTTGTGCAAACCGCACAGCCGACACGTTCCGCTGTCATCAAAATCATGATTCCTCATCTTGCCATCGTGTATGATTTCGGTTTTCGCGCAATACTCACATTTCATGATCTTGCCCACATTGCTCATACAACTGGATTGCTGTCCGGGAAACTCTTTCCAGAGATGGTCCGGATGTTTGGAGAACACGGAGTCAACGATTTCCTTATTACAGACATCGCATCTTGATCGATTGACACCCTTTTCTCCACATAACGGCTCCTTCGCCAGTTCTGTGATGCTGTAATTGTGGATATGAATGGACAAGCTGTCGATTCCTCCTGTACATATACAATCTTTGCCATTAAAGCGGGCTTCTAAGGAAATATCGTGTGGCCCTTCAGGAATAATGATTTCATCAGCCTGATAACAGAGACGGTTGGGATTGGTATGTGTTTTAGCGGCCGCTTGATCAACCTTCGCAGTAAAAGAAGCACTACTTCCACCGAGAACTACTCCACCTGCTATCGAAGAATTTATTTCGAGGAAGAACTTATATCTAAGACTTGCTTCTTGCCCCTTTGGAATATTGACGGAGAATTTTATGGAATTTTTGGTAGAATTACCTTCAATCTTATAGGAATACCCGTCGTCAACCAGCACGAAGTGTTTCAATTTCGGTTCGGTAATGGTGATACCATCACTGGTAGTCCCTCCCTTAATGGGAGATCCTGCCTTCGCACCTGCGGGTAAAGGTAAAAAGGTAAAAAGGTAAAAAGGTAAAACAGTAATAAGGTAAAATAACTTCCTGCCCATATCTTTCAAGTTTCAAGTTTAACTTTGTTGACTCTTGTCACGACTCGGCCATTCAAGCGAGCTTGATGGCTCTCGCTGCTCCAAGAGTTCACGTTTCAATTCTCAATTATCATTGCTGCGACGCTGTTTCTGGCAGTACGGCATCTGAACCGTTGCCACAGATGGCTTGGGAGACATTGCCAGACAGAGTTCCTCCGACGTTAGTACCACAGATGCCGCCGGCATAGTCACGTACGGCGCCTACCCATACGCTGTTTTCCGTAATACAGCCCGAGATTGTACCTTTGTTCAGTCCGCAGATGCCACCGATGTTTTTGCCCGTACCAATACTGCTCAGGATGGAGAACACTACATGGCAATTGTCAATCGTTCCTTCATTAATACCCGCTACGCTGCCGATATAGTCCCAGCCGCGGATGTCGAATGCTGCAAGCGCCACATTTTTCACTATGGCACCCTTGGCGATGGAACCGAAGAGTCCACGATAGCCACAACCTGCCACGGGTTCTTCCGTCTGGAGCATGCTGATGACGTGACCGCCACCGTCGAAAGTACCCTGGAATGCCGTGCTGTCGGTGGCTCCGATAGGACGCCACGGCAGGCTCATAAAGTCGTCGGCAATGAGGTCGCAGTCAATACGTACGTTGGTCTTGGGACGGCGGTTGTTTACATAGTCGGCCACCCAGTAGAGGTTGCCGAAGTTTTTGACCACATATACGCTGTCGCCGCCGGCAATAGGCTCCACTTCGGGCTGCTGGTAGGGATGGAGGCAACCGCGCTTACAGATGCCATGGGTGTCGTAGTCGTGGCCTATGCCTTCCTCCTCGAACAGTGAATGGTGGTAGCACTCGCTGCAGGTATATTCCACGACGGAGTATTCGCAGTCCTGACTCTTGACGGAGCGGTTGTAGGTGTAGTCGTGGGGGAGTTTCTGGAGGAAGCCGCAGTCGGCACAGTAAATCATGTGGTAGTATTCGTCGACGGGGAGTTTCTCCTTGCCGAAACTGGCATGGCCGGAGGGTTCTACCATGCCGCAAACCAGACATCGCCGGTTGTGGTATTCGGTGTTGGACGTATAGGAAGCCCATTTGTGGGTGTCGGGCACTTTCTGTCCGCATTCTTTGCACTCCTTGAAGTGAAGTTCCCCTCGCTGCGGGTCGGTTTCGGGATACTGTCCCCATACGTCGAAGCCGTGGCGCTGGTTGAATTTGTGGGGCTCCTCACGGAAGAGCTTACACTGGTCTTTGTCACAATAGTGCTCGTGTTTGTATTCGTTGTCAATAGCCCTGTATTTTGACTCGTGAGTGTGCCAGGTGTAGAGGAAATAGCGTCCGCCGCCGGCATGCCCGCCGGTCTGGGTCTGATCGTCGGTCGTTATTGGCTTGCTGGTAGTGACCTTTATCGACTTGAGCACCTTATTGTTGAAATCGGTGTTGCCGGTGCGACAGATATAGACATGCTCCTGTTTGGGGTATGCTCCACCATAGCACCAATAGTTACGGCCGTTGAGCCCACCGCGGTAGCTTTCGTCCTTGTGCGCCTTGGTCTCCTGATAGAAGACGGCAGGGGTGAAGACTTTTTTACCATCTTTGAACTCCTCGCCATAGTTGTCTTTCCTGTCGGCAGTGACCTTCACTTCAGTGATGTATTTGCTCGTGTCAGCAGCTTCGGCACTACTCTTGGAGAGGGCATATACGTAGCCACCGCCTTTACCCTTGCGGAAATCCAGGTCCTTATCGGACTCGCTGCCACCACTATAGCCATTGGCTTGGTCGGCAAGTTCTTTGAACTCGTTGATGGCAACGATTTTAATCTCCGTCACCATGCCCTGCGCCATGGCAGTGAAAGGTAAAAGCCAAAAGCCAAATGCTAAAAGCCAAATGCTAATCTGTTTCATAATTACATAAATTTAAAGTCTTTTTTGCGCAGGAGCAGTGCCTGGCCCATAGTCGCTGTAGGGTGAGGAGTGACAGAGGTTTTATCTTTGCTTTCTAAACTGAAAATACCATACTGGTTGGTATTGTCATCCATGAGGATAAACTTCTTGTAGGTGAAGAACGGAGGTACTTCGTTGTCTTCGATGCTGGTAGGACCGAACACTTCGCCGGAGTTGTACAGAAAGTCCAAAACCTTGTTAATCTTCGACGTATGGGCAACCTCATAGCCCACAGGAATATCCTTGAGCAGCGTGCGTACGGAGTTCATTATCGATTTGTCTGTACTGGTGCTGGCCATCACACCCTGATGCAGGAAGTAAGGACCGATCTTCATGTTGGCAAAACAGGTGTCGTTCCACATATAGATGGCACCCAGACGGACATCGATGTCGGAACGGTAGGAAGTGACACTGCTGTCGGGGGATATGTCAATATTGCCGTTGTTATAATAGATATGATCATCGTAGTTGAGCCGGACAAGGGGTGTGACGTAGGCCTTCGCCCTCTCCTCCTGGCCTTCGAGATACTGCCATGTGATGGTAAACAGGCTGTCGTCGCTGCAACGGCGGCCAAGGCCTTCGCGACCCAGCTTACCGCCTAGGGTGGGATAGAACACGGTGTATTCAACGTTGTGAACATACTCGTTGAGCACCTCACCGATAATTTCATCGTCAGCAGTGATTTGTTGGGTGACGGAACGGTTGATGACACGGAGGGCGTAAGTAGGTATCTTGGCATATATCTGCTTCCTGACACGGGGCATGACATTGGTTTCATACTTGATATGCTCGCCTACCAGCGTCTTATAGAGGTTAGCCACGCTTTTCTCCACAATGAGGTCGGCAACTGGTGCCACCTTGATGTCAATCAGCTCCACATTATTCTCGTCCTTGTCAGCACCAGGGGTGAACTTGATGGACTTGAACCACTGATCGACGACGCGGCTCTTCAGTGCCATGTCGCTACTCTCATGCATACCCGCCAATTGCAGGGCGAGGGCACTGTTGCCACCGAGCGCCTCGATGTGGGTCTCGCGGTCTTCCTGCGTGTTCACCACCCAGTCCTGTGTCTCCGTACCCTCTTTGGTACCAATGCAATAGAGGAACGAGGCGCCGGCCTGTTCGTCCACCGTAGTGCGGGAGTCAACCACATGACGGTTCATCGTGGTGGTAAACTTCAACTTGCCGCCCAATTTGGCATGATAGATGATATGGGTGCCGTAGGTCTGAAACATATTCTGAACGATGCGTATGGCCTCGGTATTATTGTTGTTCTTGATGGCCTCGGCTGCCAGCTGCTGGTAGCGAATGAATCCCGGAGAAAGCACTTCGGGATGCTCACGAGCAATATGGTAGAGGTCGTAGGGCTCCAGATGGCGTGATGCCACGGTCAGTCCGTCGTGAATGGTGCAGAAAGCATACTCATTGCTCACCAAGTCGGTCTTGTTGAAGGTCGTCGATACCTCTCCCTGGAAGAGGATCACATCGACCTTTGTCGATGAGTTGGCCGTGAGCTTTTTGCAAATCGTCATGGCATCTGTGCCGCTATATACATGGTGGTAGGACGACGGAGAGATGTCGTCAACGACGGTTGTAGAGCCATGCTGTTGGTCGAACTCCTGAATTTTCGACAGGTCGATAATACGGTCGCGCACCTCGTCGTAGTCGCTGTACTTTCCCGTTCCGTTGTAACCATAGCCCACACCGTAGCTGCGATAGAGGTCGCCGATGTATGCCTGACGCTGTGCGGCATGCACGCGTGTCCAGTGAGCCGCGTCGTAGTCACCGTAGATATTCTCGGGATTGTATTCCTCTATGGCCATTTGAAGGTCATCTTCACGCGTACAGGAGATGAACAGCAGTGAGAAGAGGGCTGTGATGAATAAGTATTGGATAACCTTGTTCATAGTTCAAAACTTGTCTATTGTAATATATATCGGGAAATACTTAAAGTAGCTCTGGTCGGAATAATTGAATGCCCTCACATACTCTGGATATTCAAGCAGCAGGTCGGTGCCAGAACCGCTCAGACGCATGATACGCACCTGACCGGCATCGTCAGTGACGACAGGCATTCCCTGAGTGTCGCATTGCGCGGGCTCGTCAGCCGTCGTAGACGAAATGGCCCAATAGCTGGTAGGCCAGTCCAATCCGAGCATGTTACGACCGTCGTATTCGTGGCTGTAGAAGATGTTCATGCGGTTGCCAAGCATCTTGGTGATGCTCTTCGACTGCTCTACGGAAGGCAGGAAGCCTTTCAGCAGCATGGAGCCGACGGACTGGCTTACAGCATCCGTCCACCGTTTATCGGCATTGTTGTCGTCAGTCCGTCCGTCAACGCGCTGGATATTCTCGCCTCCGTCCACCAGACAGAAGTTGTATGCCTTCTTGGTATCTTTCTGCTTAAAAAATATGCCGTCATACTCTTTATACTTCTTCTTTGTGAATTCTTTGAACAGACTGTCCTTTTGCCAGTATCTCAGGAGGCTGTCGGCTTTCAGTTCCACCGGACGCACCGACCAGAAAGTGGAGGCAACCTTGGCAAAGGTCGTCGGGGCGGCAAGGGTCGCAGGTTGGTCGCTGAAGACAGTAGTAGTATAGTGGTTCAGTTCACCCTTTGGTGAGGGACAAGGCTGTGGATGAACGGCATTCCAGTAGAAATACACATTCTTCAGAGCATGGGTTTTCTCGTCGAAGAGTTTACGGATAGAAGCACTGTCGCTTTCGGCAAAGATGCTGTCGGAAGGAATATATACCGATGCGCTACCCTCCCAGATGACGCGACCGGGACGATGGCTCTCGTCACCGACGAACAGTCCGGAGAACAGGAACGGACGCACGTTGCCATCAGTGCCTTTGAGGAGCGGATAAGCCACGACGCAGGGCTTGTCGCTACGGATGGAAGGAACGTACTCCTGACAGATGAGACAGGCTTTGTCGGTTCCCACCGAGGCTACTCGCACATCGGGGCCGTAATTACCGGCTATTGGCAAGACACCGTAGGGAGGCTCGTCGATTTCCTGTGTGGGCGCCTGTTTCTTCAGGTACATCTCATATACCTTTCGCAGTACCTGACGCTTGTTGACATCCTCAAACAGTTCATACAACGGCAGGAAACGACCGCTGACGAAGGCGGCATTATATGAATTAGGCTCGACGCTGATACCGTTTGCCCATCCATAATAGTCACCATCGCTGATTTTCACTTCTTCGGCCCTCGTGTGATCGAAAGTCTTGTGAAGTGCTGCACCGTCAGCGCTCGAACCACCCTTGACGCTGATCTTTCCATGATACTGAATGCTATGCCGAGGTATCTCACTGATCACCTTCGAATTGGCAGTCTTTGTCACCTTTTTGCCAAGGATGACCTCACTGACCTGCTGCGTCGCATATTCCTTGTCAACGCAGGAGTCACGGTTGATTTCCATTTGCAACTCAACCATTCCACCAAGATTGGAAGACACCACGAGGTGTGTACCGTACTTCTCAGAAAACTCGATGGCTTTGAGCGTGTCGATACCTTCCACTTTGAGCTTCACCAGTTCGGCAAGGGCATTGCGGAAATCTACCTCGAGCACGTTTTCGGCACTATTCAGGTCGTCCAGGTCCAGACAGCGCAGGATACCTGCATCAATGGTCATGGTAGCCATGATGTGCTTGATGAACATGTGCGCTTTATAACAGCTCTTCCACTCGCCCCTGTAAACGGTAGTGTTGTTTTTGTAATACTTGCCGCTACCGATGGCCTCGCTATCATCAATGGTGTACTTGGTCTCCTCATGGCCGAGTTCCTCAAGCGTGCAACCACTGAAGACGTCTAGTGACGTATAATGGCGGCGTTCTGAACTGATAATCTGTCCAAACTTGTTTTCGGCGGCCATGAGACGGTTCATATTGATGAGCGGCTTAACAGAAAAGCTACTGTCGTCCATCACGTTGCCGGCAGCATTGTAGGCATATCCCAAACGCTGCAGATGTATCTGTTCGGCCGAATAGTTACTTCTGGTCAGATAGTCGTAGATCTCATCACTGTCCTTCAAGTCATCGGAGCAGGAAACTAAGAGAAAGGCGAAAAGAATATAAAGGTACTTATTCATATCACTAATCTTTGTAGTTACATAATGATTTGTCCATATAGTTCTTCAGAATGCTGCGCGTCTTGGCATCGTAGATAACCTCGTAGATAGGTACCAGACGGATGTCGATGAGGGCCGCATCCTGAGGCGTCACCGACGCCTGCCAATCCTTCAGCGTTTCCGTGTCTATCGTCGCCGCCTGACCCGTGGTGAATGCCGTCACAAGCGACACATCGCCGCCACGGGCGGTGATATGGCTCTCTGAATTGCGGCTACACTGCTCGGCAGCCTCTTGGTAATCGCTCTGGACACTGGTACCGACGGTGATGAATTTAATCTGGACAGACATCTCAAGCGCCACCTTCACATCGAGCGAATTAGACACAGAGTCCATTTTCGTGGTGTTATAGTAGTCGAGCGAACACCCTAAGACGGAGCGGGTAACGAAACCGGAACCGACCTCGTCGATAAACTCGCGGCAGATACCACTGGCAGCAAATTCCGACGGAGCGGCATGGATCTTACGGATAAACTTCTGCATCACCTCTGAAAAACCGGGGGCGTATGCCTCGCGGAAGAGCGGTACCACCTTGGCAAGCGAGTCGGCATCGATACTGGGGAAGGTCGAGGCTACCTCAGAATTGGCAACGGCATTAGCAACCAGTTCACGCAGGTTCAGGTAGTTGAAGTCGCGTGAGAAGTAGCTCTGCTTCATGCGCATCAACGAATAATAGTTCTTCGTGGTTGAGAAGCTCTTCTTGTTGAAGGCTACATCCAGATCCACGGAGAACACGCCGGCGCTAAAGCCAATACCGATGTCAAGCGACAACTGGTCGTTCAGCTCCTTGACGCTCTCGCTGTAGAAGAACTTCTGTTCGTTGGTGGGCGTGTAGTCGTCAACGATATAGGTGGTGTTGTACTTCCTTTCCATATCGCGTAGATGACGCATGTTGAACACTTCCATATCGGTACCGACACAGTATGACTCATTATCCCTATATGTATAGCCTGCACCACGAATGGCACCAATAGCTTCTTCCACTTTCTGCAACTCGGCAGAAGTACGGGCTCTGGCAAGCCACGATACCGGCTCGTTACCGCCTTCGGAGTCGTCGGCAGCCTGTGATGTCTCAGGACCCACGGGCGTATCGTCGTTACTGCTACATGATGCTATCGTCATCATGCCCACTGCTATAGATATATATAATAAGGTGTACTTCATTCCTAATTCTTCACTCTTTATTCTTCACTCTTCACTCTATTTCGCGTTCGTACGTAAAATATAGTTCACTCTGTCTTGTACCTTTCCCGTAAAGAGATTCGCAATAGATGCAATCTTCACGTCGGTCATGGCACACAGCTTCAGTTGGTCGCTCTCGGGGGTGGGGGCGAAGTTGACGCTCTGCATCCATTCCTTGATACCCTCAGGTGACGGGGTGAAACCCGACAATATCGCAGTCACGGCCTGTACATTGCCGCCACGGACGTGGATGTCGAGATTATAGCGGTCACGGGATACCTTGCTGAACTGCTCGCTGCTCACGCTCATTGACGTCTCAGCACCCATAAGGATTCCCACGCTGGCTTCAAGTGCCATGCCGACACTCATGTTCTCTGAAAGGGCCGACTTGTCGATCTGCAAAACGTATTCCAGCACGCCACCCATGAATGAGCGCGCCACAAAGCCCCGACCCCATTTGTTTACGAAGTCGAGAACCATCTGGTTGCTCACGTCATCCTGATTGGTGTTGTTGCCTTCGAGAACTTTCCAGTCGGCATAGAACCCTGGGGCGAAGACCAGACTGTCACCTGTCTCCTTGTAGTACATGATGACATTCTTGTACTGCAGGTCACGGCAGTATGCCACGCGCTTGGTGCGCTTCATGGCAAACACCGACTGGCTCTCCTGTACGCTTCCCTTCGAGTAATTACCCGTCACGCTGATGTCGGCTACGATGAAGTTGACGCCAACGCTTGCTGACAGTGCCAATTGCTTGGAGATGGCGCTGCGTGACTCACCGGTGATGACCTGCTCCTCACTATACGGAGTATAATCATCGCTGATGAAGTTCAGCCCCTTGACATACTGGATGGAATCCAGATAGTTGAGGTTGAAGATGTTGAAGGCCACTCCTTCCAGATATTCAGCACCTGTGGCATAGGTATAGCCCACTCCACGCTCGAAGCCTGGAGGAGCCAGCAACCGGGACACATAGCCCCCTGACGTACCCGAGCCATTCTCGTTTGATGCGCCAGAGGCACCATTGCGGCCGAAGATAGCCAACATCTCTTCCTCTGTCAATGGGTCGTCACTGCTACAGGAGACCATTCCAAGCGCACAGGCAAGAAGGAGAAAACAAAATATACGGTTCATAATGTTCAATCTTCAATTATCAATTGTCAATTGTCAATTTTTAAACGAAAGTAGCTCTTCAACACTTCGTGGGCATCGGCATCGGCAATGAGTGCATAGATGGGAATCAGCGCCATGTCAACCATCACGGCACGGGTGGGAGTACAGCTGTTCTGCCAAGCAGTGACTTCACTGTCAAGCAGTACGCCGCCGGTGACAAGGATACACACCTGGCTCACATCGCCGCCACGCACCTTGACAGTCGCCGTCGTCTTACTCATCAATTCCTTGCCTTCTTTGGACACGCTAATGTCAATCATTCCCGCACCGCCAACATCCTTACCCTTTATCTTGGTCTGGAAGCTAGCCTCAAGGGCCACCTCGACGCTCAGCGTGTCACGGAGCAACGTGCTGTCAACGCTGATCTGATAGTCGAGCACTGTGCCCATCGCCGATTTGCTGATGAAGCAAGGACCGATCTCATCCAGGAACGCACTGCAGATGTCATACTGCTTCGTCTGATTACCTTTCGCAGCAGCAATGTCCTCGGCAAATTTCTCCTGAACGGAGAGGAAACCCGGCGACAGCAGCTTCTGCTTCTCCTCACGCGTGGTGGCCTTTTCCAACAGGGCCATGACGTTCATATAATGAATCTCGCGCGTGAACTGAGTATTTTTCAGACGCTTGAGGGCGTACTTGTTCTTTGACTTCTCCTGATGACCTTTTCCTACACCAACATCAACACCGCCGCTACCACTGCCCTTGCTCTTCACCGAACCAAAGTTCATGCTGGCCGAAGCGTTGACAGTAAGGCCTTTGATAAGCTCCTCCTCACTGTCTGCTGTGAGAAACTCTTGGGCGGTCTGCGGGAATATGTCATCGGAAATCAGCCTGACACCAGTGGCTTGCTGGATGCTGTCGAGCGTGACAAGGTTGAACAACTGGATCAGGGCACCGTCGCAATAATCGCCACCGGGCATATAGCTATAACCGGCACCTTTATTGGCGGAGAACACCGTCGAGACGGAGTCTAGCGTAGGATTGCTCGACTGGACGATGGACATATTATACTGGCTTTCTCCACCAGCTCGCGTGGCAGCCTCCTGGGTCGTGAGCGTCAGCACATTCTCGCGCATTGCTCCCCAGTTCTCACCCACCTGAACGAGAGCTGTAGTAGGACCTTCGCCAACCGACGGATAGACATTCGCCAAACCTTTCGAAGTTGCTACAGACCACTTGCCCGGCACGTTGATGAAGGCTGTATACTCCCCATAGGAGGCGCCTGTATTCATGACGCCTTGCCCGGAAGTCCCGAGAATAGCAAACGGAGCATTGCTCTCGTTGCCAGTCCCCTCATTGCCTATCATATCCTCGCTGCTGGAGCATGCCACCGCCAAAGCGGCAGCAAGCAACAGCACCGGGTAAGATATGTTTCTGTTCATATTCATTTAAGGTCGCTTAAGTCTATCGTAAGCTCATTCCCGTATTTGCTCTCGTCTAGAGAGAAACTCTTGTCAATATATTCTACAAGATATTCGCGCGCTTTAGCCTCGTCACTTTCGGCCACAGAACCATCGAAGATATCGTAGATAGGATGTACCTGCATGCCCACCATGGCAGCCTTCTCAGGCTCTGCGCCGAGCATCCACTGGGCCAGGTCGGTACAATTGAGTGAGCCGCCAGTGGCCAGGATGTTAACCAACTGGACATCATTGCCGCGAGCCTTCACCTTTGCTCTGGTAGAGGAGGCTGCGTTGAATTGGGCATCGGTCACCTGAACATTGCCGCTGAAGAAGAAGTTCTTCAGTTTGGTGCTATCCTTCATCTGCTCAAGAATCTTAGCCTTGGTGACAGAATCGACACCAGTTGTATCCTTAATCTGCTGCTGCCACTTGAAGTCAAGAGCGGCCTTCACATCAGTGCTCTTAACAACCTTCGAAGAGTCAACAGTCATACGGTAGTTAAGCTCGCAGCCTAAAAGACATTTTGTAATGAAATGGGTACCTACGATTCTGAAGAACTCGTCGGCTGCTGCCTTCTTCTTGGTTGCATCCTCTCCAGCTGCTTTAAACTGACTGATGAAGAGTTTCTTGTAATACTTGTAGCCCTCACTGTAGTTAGCGTCGTTAAACCAAGCCTTTTCCCAAGCAAGCTCACGGCTGTACATCGAACGTGTCAGCGACTTTTGTACGACAGTATGTCCAGTATGCGATACGCGGTTTACGTTCACATCACCAGACAAGCCCAACTTGACAGATCCGAAGTTTCCGCCAGGATTGCCTTTCACGGCAACCAGTTTGTCCATCATACTGTCGCTGGTGTGATAGAAGTATTCCTCCTTGGTCTCTGGTGCAAAGTCGTGCTTGACAAGCGAATCAATCTCGTTCATGGCCTCCATTCTGAAAATCTGAATGCCAGTACACAGTTCTGCAACAGGACTCTTCGTCCTCTGGTAACCGTAGCCGACAAAGACATTGGAGTTTACAACCTTTTTGAATCTTTCAATGCTTGTAAGTGCATCCTGAGTCACCGTCTGCGTACCATCGCCGGCACGGGTGAATGCTCCGTCTTTGCTGAGGAACTTCACGTTGTAAGACAACTGACGGTTCTCTGCCCAGTTGTTACCGATCAGTACCGGAACGCGGGCACTGCCTTCACCATACATCTTGGTAGGAGTGAACTCCATGTTGTCAGCGGTCTCAATATACCAAAGACCATCGGTCTTGATATTCAGATAATACGTGCCTTGGTCAGCAGACACACTTGAGATTGCCTGACCACTTGCATCGGTCAGCACAGAAGAATACATGGGGATGTCAAAATTAAGCTCGTTAATACCGGACTCACCCTCAGCAAGGTTAGCGTCTGAACAAGCGGTAAAGGCTGCTAAAGCCATTACAGCTACAAAGAATTGTTTCGTCATTTTTTTCATAATCTTTTTATTTTTGGGTTAGTTTAAAAAATTGTCTGACTTTTATCGTCACGGGTTAATAATCACCCTATAGTTTTATTGTTTGGATGCAAAGATAGCATATTTTATCCGAAAAAACAACGATTAAATGGCAAAACCGTTAAGTTTTGCTAATTTTAAAACAATTATTGCTGATTTTGAAAAAACAACGCCCCAAATGTTACAAATAATAAAGGCGTTTTATGCAAATGTTACAAATGGTAAAATTCAAGCATTATAAACAGTGTATCTTCCTAGATAGGCGGCATCTCGGAAAAATCCAAATAAATTTGGTTTTTCGCTTGATTTGCATTATCTTTGCGCTGTAAAACAGCGCGAAGTTACTCACGCTCGACAAAAAAAAAGAAAGAATTTCTTTGTTTTGTTCTCGCTAAATCGTAACTTTGCAGGCGGAATGAAAACAAGCAACGTCATATTGAAGATTCTGATGCCGCTGGTGTTGGGCGCGGGCATCCTCTATTGGATGTATCGCGGCGAGGACTGGCAGACCATCTTGCACGTCATGACGGACGAGATGGACTGGACGTGGATGTTGCTGTCGTTCCCGTTTGGCATACTGGCGCAGATGTTCCGCGGATGGCGCTGGCGGCAGACGCTGGAGCCGGTATTGGATGGAAACGGTGTGCGCCTGCGCACTTCCGTATTGCTCCATAGCATCTTCCTGTCGTATGCGGCCTCGCTAGTCATCCCCCGCGTGGGTGAGTTCACGCGCTGCGGTGTGCTGAAGCGCTACGACAACGTGTCGTTCCCCAAGGCTTTGGGCACCGTCGTCACCGAGCGCGCCATCGATTCGCTGTTGGTGATGGGCATCACGGCCATTGTCCTGCTGCTGGAGATGAGCACCTTCGGCATGTTTTTTCGCAAGACAGGTACCAATCTGCATAGCATTCTGCATGGCTTTTCGTGGGCGGGCTACCTGGTGGTGGCTATCTGCGCGGTGGCAATCCTCATCCTGCTGCATTTCCTGTTGCGAAAACTGTCTATATATGATAAGGTACGCGCGACGCTGCGAGGCATCTGGCAGGGTGTCATCTCGCTGAAGGACGTTCGCAATATCCCGTTGTTCGTCTTCTTCACGCTGGCCATCTGGATGAGCTACTTCCTGCACTATTACCTGACGTTCTTCTGCTTCGACTTCACCGCCGACCTCGGTTTAGGTTGCGCCCTCGTTACCTTCATCGTAGGTTCCATAGCGGTCATCGTGCCTACACCCAACGGTGCCGGCCCTTGGCATTTTGCCGTGAAGACGATGCTCATCCTCTATGGTGTGGCTGACGAAAAAGCGCTCTATTTCGTCCTCATCGTCCATACCGTCCAGACCCTCCTCGTCGTTGCCCTCGGCATCTACGCTTGGCTCGCACTGAACTTTACGAAAGTAAGAGGAGTCGGAAAGTAACGTCCTTCCTCCACCGATGCACCGACCTCCCTCCGCCGAAATATACCGAAACTCAATGGGAGAGGCCTCGGAGGAACCCCAGAGCAACCTTAGGGCAACATGCTACCAACGACGGCACAAGAAGATAGGAAGAACGATACAATTTCGAACAACAAAATAAAGAGATTATGGCAAAAGCAACAGGAACCGCTATGGATGGCTATGTTGGTCGTATAAATGGCGTGACATACTACACGAAGGGCAAAGATACAATCATACGTAAAACACATATCATTCAACCGCATCGGCTCTCGCGCACACAGCTGGTGCTGCGTGAGCGGATTGCCCATAACAACATCCTCTGGCGCAGACTCAAAGCCGCCCACCACACCCATTTCGAAAGTGGCGCGGATGCCTACCGCTGTTTTATGTCGGTCAACAGACTCTCGCCAACGATCTATCTCACCAAAGAGCAGGTAAGCAACAACACCTCACTACTCCTGCCTGACATGGCTGTGAGTAACGGACCACTGACTCCCATCAGCTATCAGTTTGGCGAGGTGGAAGGACAACCGGCATTGCTCACCGACCTTACGCCCAAGGACATCCGTAAGGGCGAATATCTGCTCTATGTCGTGCGACAGGAGGTCATACATAGGCAAGGCGAGGAAGACCTGCCACAAGTGCATATCTCCGTTGAGGCTGTCACGCCCTCCATCAGCAACGACGGCACGCTCGCACTCGTGGGTGACTGCTTCGGTGACCCGATGCTGGGCTTTGCTCTTGTACGTATTCAGAATGATCATGTTTCTTCCCAGCACATCATCACCTGTTGCAACTACTACGAACGCTACACCACCGAGGAAGCCTTACTGTCCGCCGCCGAAAGCTACGGCGGACTGACAGATAGAAAATAGTCAAAGAGAGGGCGGAGAAAATATGTAGAATAGGCTTAGAAATGAGAATTTATTCTTATTTCCTTCGTTAAATCGAAAAATTTTCGTACCTTCGCAGGCGAAAGAAAACCTTTAAACGAAAAAATACAATGAACGAAATCCAAAATCTGAACCCGCAGTGCATCTGGAAGAACTTCTATGCACTAACACAGGTACCGCGTCCGAGCGGACATTTAGAGAAAGTACAGCAGTTTCTGCTTGACTTCGGTAAGCAGGCTGGGGTAGAGGCCTTCAAGGATCCCGCAGGGAATATCGTGTTCCGTAAGGCTGCCACACCAGGCTATGAGAACAGGAAGGGCATCATCCTGCAGGCCCACATGGATATGGTGCCGCAGAAGACGCCCGAGTCGAAGCATAACTTCGAGACCGACCCCATCGAACCGTGGATTGACGGTGAGTGGGTGAAGGCGAAGGGTACCACGCTGGGTGCCGACAACGGTCTGGGCGTAGCAGCCATCATGGCCATCATGGAGGACAAGACTTTGAAGCATGGTCCCATCGACGCGCTGATTACACGCGACGAGGAGACGGGTATGTTTGGTGCCAACGAACTGCCTGAGAACGAATTGCAGGGTGATATCCTGCTGAACCTCGACTCCGAGCATTGGGGTAAGTTCGTCATCGGCAGCGCTGGTGGCATTGACGTTACCGCCACGATGGACTATCAGGAGGCGGACACCGACCCCGAGGATGCTGCCGTGAAGGTGACCATCAAGAACCTGAGAGGCGGACACAGCGGTCTGGAGATTAACGAAGGGCGC
>JBGUIA010000023.1:0-32602 GCA_045112595.1 Prevotella sp.
GCCTTCTCGTCAGCCTTCTCGACCTTACGCTCCTCGATGCCCTCGTTGATGGCAGCGCAGCAAGCAGAGAGGATAACCTCTACTGAATCCTTGGCGTCGTCGTTAGCGGGGATGATGAAGTCGATGTTCTTGGGGTCAGAGTTAGAGTCGACGATACCGAATACGGGGATACCAAGACGGTTAGCCTCGCGAACGGCAATCTGCTCCTTCAGTACGTCAACGACGAAGAGTGCAGAAGGCAGACGTGTGAGGTCGGCGATAGAACCGAGGTTCTTCTCGAGCTTGGCACGCTGACGGGTAACCTGCAGGAGCTCACGCTTTGAGAGGTTGTTGAAAGTACCATCGGTCATGAGCTTGTCGATGTTCGCCATTTTCTTGACGGCCTTACGGATGGTGGGGAAGTTAGTCAACATTCCACCGGGCCAGCGCTCGATTACGTAAGGCATACCAACGCTCTGAGCTTTCTCTGCGATGATTTCCTTAGTCTGTTTCTTAGTAGCGACGAACAGGATCTTCTTGCCACTCTTGGCAATCTGCTTGAGTGCGTCTGCAGCCTCGTCGATCTTGATTACTGTCTTGTGGAGGTCGATGATGTGGATACCGTTACGCTCGGTATAGATGTAGGGAGCCATTGCAGGGTTCCACTTACGCTTCAGGTGGCCGAAGTGGCAGCCTGCCTGGAGCAACTGGTCAAAATTTGTTCTTGCCATTGTTTCTTTGTCTTTTTTTAATTGTTTACTTTCTTTTTAATCTTTGTTAGATCAGCTGGGGGGTAGTCGGAACTAGATGTTCTAGAGGATCTGGAGAAACCAGAGGTTCTAGAGGAGCTAGAACGAATCCCACCAGTTTAGATGCTAAACTGTTCAGTTTCCCAAAGGGATTAACGCTTACTGAACTGGAAGCGACGACGAGCCTTGGGCTGACCTGGCTTCTTACGCTCAACCTCACGAGCATCGCGTGTCAGGAAACCGGCATCCTTGAGCTTTTTCTTATCCTCTTCGTTGATTTTCACGAGTGCACGAGCGATGGCGAGGCGGAGAGCCTGGCTCTGACCTGTGAAACCACCACCGTCGAGGTTTACCTTGATATCATATTTCTCAGCTACCTCGAGCAAGTTCAGCGGCTGCTTAACGACATACTGCAGGATAGCCGATGGGAAGTAAACTTCCAAATCTTTCTTGTTGATCGTGATCTTGCCATTACCCTCTGACAGATAAACGCGAGCTACTGAGCTCTTGCGACGACCTATTGCGTTGATGTATTCCATCTTAACTTATCTTTAATCTTTAAACTATAAATTACTTATACTGGTTGATGTCGATAGCCTTGGGCTTCTGAGCGGTATGAGGATGCTCGGTGCCTTCGTAGACATACAGGTTGTTGAGCAGCGCACGGCCGAGGGGGCCTTTGGGCAGCATACCCTTGACAGCGTGCTTCAGGATGCGCTCTGTTCCGAACGGCTTCTTGCGGAGCTGTGCGGGAGTGTTAAAACGCTGACCTCCGGGATAGCCGGTGTAGCGGGTGTAAACCTTGTCGGTTTCTTTCTTGCCAGTAAAGATAATGTTCTGGGCATTGATGATAATGACATTGTCGCCACAGTCCTGGTTAGGAGTGAATGTGGGCTTGTACTTTCCGCGGATGATCTTAGCGACCTTTGAAGCCAGACGGCCTACCACCTGGTCGGTAGCGTCGATGACCACCCATTCCTTCTGCTCACGAGCAGCTTCCTTAGATACGGAAACGGTCTTGTAACTTAACGTGTTCATTTCTTTAAAATTTTTACTACTAAAAAACAGTTCTTTATTAATATAAATAATGTACGCACATAAATAAACACCCGAGGTCTAACTCCCGGTTGTTAGTCTAACGTGCGCTCCGCTGCGCCTGTAAACAGGGCTGTTGCGGATGGTTGAACCAGCGATTCCCGAACCACGACGTCCGGCCAAAGACGTTGCTATTCACACTCTAGTCCACGGGGATTCTAAGTGTTTTCCCCTGAATCGGACTGCAAAGGTACGCTTTTTTATTAAAATACGCGCGAGGAAGTGAGCCCCGCGCGTAAGTTTTATGATTATTTAACAGATAATCCTACTGCTTCTTCTCCTTTTTGACATGATAGAGCACCATCAGGGTCGGTTTGTAGGTGTTCTCGAGAATGACCGATACGAAGCCGCCGTCGGTCTCGAAGTCAGCCTTCTTATGGTCAGCCTTGAGGATAGGGCAGTTGGGCCATGCGTCGAGTTCCTTCTCCAGTCCGTCGCGCAGCTCCTGCCATAGTCGGCGTGTGCTGTCGTTGGTGGAGAGGTGGTAGTTCTCCTGGATTGCGCGTATCTCGTCATTCTCGTAAGCCACGAGGACGCGATAGGGTTCACCGGTCTTGTAGAGCTGATACTGGCTACCACTGTCGGAAGTGGCGGAATCGACGAGGAATCCACGTGCCAGGAGCGAATCGACCAACTGACTGGCAGGCATGGAGAACGAGAGACCACGATAGGTGAAGGGTTTCTGCTCGGAGCAGGCGATGAAGGCCATCAGGGCCACGAAACATACTACAATCTTTCTCATAATGTTTATGTATTAATTAATAGATGGTTTTACGTCCTTTAGGTGTCACACGGACATTGATGACTTTTCCCTTACGCATTTCTGCTTCGACCACCGTGCCGCGGGAGGCATGGAGCCGGAAGCGAACGTCCCAATCGCGGGGCCAGGCGGGGAAGAGGTAGAGCGTGTCGCCGACTTCCTGCAGCAGCATTTCCTGCATAGCAATCATGCCCGAACCGCCCCAGTTGTGGTCGGGAACCCAGTCGAAGCCCGGTCCCCAGAAGGCGGGGAAGCGGAAGGGACCGTCCTGCATCTTCAGCGTCACGAGACGCTGCGCCTCGTCGGTCAGTCCGAGACAGGCGGCCCAGATGGCATCCTGTTTCCACCCGACATGCGAGCGGAACTGGAGTGCAAGGGAGTCGTTGAGGTAGGTATTGCGGGCGATGTCGAGGTCGGGGCGTCCGACGCCGTACATGCGCCAGGGGAAGACGGGATAAAGCTGCGTGGGTTCGGTGTTCTGCACGCGTTCGTAGTGCAGGGCGGGAGCAATCATGCCGTCGCGGATGGTGATGTCGGGGAGACGACGCAACAATGCCGTATCGCCGATGGCAGTCGCGACGGTGCGCAAGGCAGCAATGGTAGAGGTGGAGTTGTACGCCATCTTATAGGTCTCGCCGCCGGAACCGGGATAGAGCACGAGTTTGCCGTTGGCATCGAGGCGCTTGGCACCGCGCTGGTTGGCGAGGTACTGGTAGTGTTCGTCGAAGAAGCGCAGGCAGGAGCGGACGAAGGAGGAGGGCTGAGGGCTGAGGGCTGAAGGATGAGAGGTGGAGGCGCCTTGGTAGCTTTCGGATTCGAGGGCCATCATGCAGAATTCAAGACAGGTATCCCATTCGTATTCCAGCCACGCATTACGCTCTATTCCCGGGTCGAAACCGGTAGGGCGCTTCGTGCCATATTCGGGATAGCACGGCAGACCATAGTTCTCGATTTGTTCCGTCAGACAGGCGCCTTCGTGACCCCAGTAGAGCCGCGAGCGTTCCTCGGCATTCCGATAGATGCGCAGGTAGAAGTCTATCTGGGCCTTCAGGGCGTCGTAGTCGCCGTTTTTCAGCATGGGCCAATAGACGAGGCGCTGGTTTTGAGCCGTATGAACGCCCCCACCCCAATTGCGGAAATCGGGCGAGAGGCGGTATTCGTCGGCACTGTTGACGTATTCGGGGTCGAAGGTAAACAGGCCGCCATTGAATTTCGTGGGCCACTGACTATGAGCGTTGCAGCCCAGCATATAGCGGAAGAGGGTGTAGTTGCGGATGAGGGCGGCAGGAGCCGAGGAGGCAGGGGGACCCGACGGGGAACCGTCGGGAACGGTGGTTTCGGGGGTTTCGATGTAGCTACGCTGCCAGAAGTCACGCCACCACTGGCGTGAGGCCTGGCGGTCGGCGTCATGGCGGATGAGCTTCTCGGTGGCAGCGATGGCGTCGGAGAAGTGTTGCACGGTGCCCTGTACGTTTGCCAAGATGATCTGCAGGTGCAACGTACGCTTGGGGAATTTCGTCACATACATCCAACCGTCGTAGTCGGTGCTGGCATAGCGACCGCGGAGGGTATCCATCAGCACCATATCGCGAAACTGCAGCTTACCACCGCTGATGAGATTTTTCAGCGGATTATATAGGCGGTGCTTCACCGAGTCCATACGTTGCTGGGTGACGGTAGCGTCGAAAATGGTCGTTTCGCCGTTCTGATGCAGGAAAGTGACGGCCTTATCCGTTGCGATGACCCTGTCGGCAAGCGTCTTCAGCCCCTTCGGTGCGACAAACTTATAACTCGACTGGAAACATTCGCGCTTCGTCATCTCGCGGTCCTGCATGCGCCAGTTTTCGTAGGTCACCGCCATGTTCTGCTTCACCTTCGGACTCGACACATCGACATGGACGACGGGTTTCCAGACGTCGGCCCACAGTTGGACGGAGAGCTGGCCGTCGGTAATCTCGACATAGCCGTCGGCGAGGTGGAGGATCTGACGAAAATGCGTCATATCCAGTCCCGGCGAGAGGCTGACACGGAAGCGGCCGGCCTTGAGTAGTGTGTTATTCTCGTCGAACGAACCACTGCGCGAGAGGTAGAAGAGGATGTCGCCCTGTTCGACCCAGACATTCATGCCGATGTCGCCGCCACCGCAGGGCATCGACTCGGAGGAATTATTGCTGGGCGTGGTCCATTCGTAGTCCCCGGGCTGCGCACAGAGCGTCAGGGAGGTGAATAGCAGGAAGCAGAGGGTTAGTAGTTTGTTCATAGCACGTGGCGGTTTAGTAGCGGCAGTCGGGATTCTCGTCCATATAGATCTTCGCGTATTCCACATAGTGCTTCGAGTTGTCGGTTTGTCCGGGACGTGTGGGTTTGATATATTTCGCCGGCACGCCACCCCAAATCTCGTGAGGGCCAATCTTTGTGTTTTGTAATACCAAGGCTCCGGCAGCGACGATAGACCCTTCGCCCACCTCGCAGCCGTCAAGCAGCGTCGCGCCCATCCCGATAAGCGCACCGTCGTGGATGGTACAGGCGTGGACGGTGACGTTATGTCCGATAGTCACCATGTTGCCGATATGCGTGGGCCCGGTGTCGTGAGTGACGTGGACGCAGGAACCGTCCTGCACATTGGTGCCGTTGCCGATGGTGATGGGTGCCACGTCGCCGCGTACGACGGCATTGAACCAGATGCTGCACTCGTCACCCATCGTGACATCACCGACGATGGTTGCATTCTCGCTGAAATAACAGTCCTTGCCCCACTTGGGTGTCAGACCCTGGTAACTCTTGATTAAAGCCATTTGTTTTTCGGGATTACGGAATTACGGGATTACGACAATTATAAATCAACCGCACTGAGGACCTTTTTCGTAGCGCCGGTCATCTGCTGGACGAAGGCACCGGACTGACGGCCGGACTCCGTGATGGCCTGCGGGGTGTCGATGAAACGCTGCATGATACGACGGAAATCGTCGGCACCGGTGATTTCGTATCCTCCACCGCAGGCTTTCAGTCCTTGCGCCTCCTGGAAACGTTCGTTGTTAGGACCAAAAATGACGGGGACATCCCAAACGGCAGCCTCGAGAGTGTTATGGATGCCCACGCCGAAACCGCCACCGACATAGGTGACGTCGGCATAGTGGTAGATGCTGCTGAGGAGTCCGAAGCAGTCGATGATGAGGACTTCTAGATTTTCTAGAGGATCTAGATTTTCTAGATGTTCTAGGGAGGAGTATCTTGCGACTTTGCGGCCCGCAAGCTTGGATTCAATCTGCTTGAGATGCTCTTCGCCAATGACGTGCGGGGCGATGATGAGTTTCCAGTCCTTGTGCTCGTTGAAGAACGGGATAAAAATGTCCTCGTCGGGCGGCCATGAAGAGCCAGCCACGAAGACTTTCGGGGCTTCGGCAGAGCCAGACTCCGCCGCACCGGACTTCGGTTGTGAAAGGAACGCCTCGACGATGGGCAGTTGTTTGGCGGCAGCCTTGATTTGCAGCACGCGGTCGAAACGGGTATCACCGACGATAGAGACATTCGTGATGCCGATAGTACCCAGCAATTCCTTGCTGATCTCGTTCTGCACGAAGAAATGCGTGAAACACTTCAGCACGTGACTGTACTGACGTCCATACCAGCGAAAAAAGATCTGTCCCGGACGGAAGATGCTGCTGACGCTATAGACGGGTATGCCGCGGTGTTTCAGGATATGCAGGTAGTTATACCAGAACTCGTACTTGATGAAGAACGCCATCACGGGACGGATGGTTCGCAGGAAGCGACGTGCATTGGTGATGGTGTCCAACGGCAGGTAGCAAATGATGTCGGCTCCGGCATAGTTCTTGCGCACCTCATAGCCCGAGGGCGAGAAGAACGTCAGCAGGATTTTGTACTCGGGATGATCCTGTCGCAACTGTTCGATCAGCGGACGGCCCTGTTCGAACTCTCCCAGCGAGGCAGCATGGAACCACACGTATTGGGCGTTGGGATCGACCTTCTCCTTCAGGATGCGAATGGCCTCCCGTTCGCCACGCCACATCTTGCGCACCTTTTCATTAAACAGGCTTGCAATGATGACGCCCAGCTGGTAGATATAAATAATTAAATTATACAATGTGTCTCGTTATTTCGTTATTGCGTTATTTTGTTATTGCGTTATGCCGGTATTTCATTATTCCGACATTACTACCCAAGGACCTCTATGGCGTGTTGCATACGACGGAGGGTCTCTTCCTTGCCAAGGAAGGCAGAGAGTTCGTACATGTCAGGTCCCTGACCTGTGCCGACAAGGGCGATGCGCCATGCATTCCAAGGCTTGAAGCCCGTCAGCTCCACCCACGGGTCGACAACGGCTTTCTGACCTTCCACGCTCCAGTCGCTGATGGTTTCGAGCACAGCTTGCATCTGACGCATCTGATCTGCCGTCTGCTCGTTCCAGTTCTTGCGGATAAACTTGTCACCCTCCCGGTCAAAGTCGGTGGGAGTCACGAAGAAGAACTTTGTAAGCGGCCATAGGTCACTGGGGAAGGAAACGTTACGTTTCCTGGTGTTGCCCTGTTTGTCTGTCACCTCGATGACCTTCGTTTTCATCATGCGCACCACTTCGGCCTCCTGTTCGGCAGTGGCCGTAATGCCATTCTCCTTCAGCACCTTGTCGAAGGCGGGGCACCAATCAGTGTCCGGACGCTGCAGGAGGTACTGGCGGTTGAACCATTCTGCCTTCATGAAGTCAAACTTGGCACCATTCTTCGAACATTTGGAGATGTCGAAGAGTTTGACCATCTCGTCCAGGGTCATCAGTTCCTGATCGTTGCCGGGACTCCAGCCCAGCAGCGCAAGGAAGTTAATGACGGCTTCGGGCAAATAGCCTTGTTCGCGATAGCCTGAACTGACTTCGCCCGTCTTGGGGTCGTGCCATTCCAAGGGGAACACGGGGAATCCCAGCTTGTCACCATCACGCTTGGAGAGCTTACCATTGCCGACGGGCTTCAGCAACAGCGGCAGATGGGCAAACTGCGGCATGGTATCCTCCCAACCGAAGGCACGGTAGAGCATGACGTGCAGCGGCGCACTGGGCAACCACTCCTCACCGCGAATGACATGGGAAATTTCCATCAGATGGTCGTCGACGATATTTGCCAAGTGGTAGGTAGGCAGTTCGTCGGCGCTCTTATACAGCACCTTGTCGTCGCAGATATCACTCTTGACACGTACTTCGCCACGGATGAGGTCGTTGACGAGAATCTCCTGACCGGCCTCAACCTTAAAACGAACGACATACTGGTTGCCCGCAGCAATCAATTGCTCGACTTCCTCCTTGGGGAGGGTCAGCGAGTTACGCATCTGACTGCGCGTATGGCAGTCGTATTGGAAGTTCTGAATCTCGGCACGCTTGGCCTCCAACTCCTGCGGGGTGTCGAAAGCAATATATGCCTTGTCGGCATCCAACAGCTGCTGAACATATTTCTTATAGATGTCGCGGCGCTCGCTCTGACGGTAGGGACCTTTGTTGCCACCAAAAGAAACGCCCTCGTCGAACTGGATACCAAGCCACTTGAACGACTCGATGATGTACTCTTCTGCTCCAGGCACGAAACGTGTGGAGTCGGTGTCTTCGATGCGGAACACAAGATCGCCGCCATGCTGGCGCGCAAACAGGTAATTATATAGTGCGGTACGTACGCCGCCAATGTGTAAAGCCCCCGTAGGACTAGGTGCAAAACGCACCCTAACTCTTCTTTCTGACATGCTATTCTTCTAATTTTTTTGCAAAGGTAATAAAAAGTTTAGAGTTTAGAGTTGAAAGTTAAGAGTTTTTTGTATCTTTGCAGCAAATTAGTACGTAAATGAGCAATTTTAGTCTAAAAGAGAACCTCATGTGGCGCGACTGGCTACTACGTGCCGCACTAGTGATAGGCACCGTTGCCATCGTCGTATGGTCGATGCCACACGATAATAACAACAGCTATCTCGTCGAACAGGGCAAGCCTTGGAAATATGCTGATCTCACGGCACCCTTCGACTTCCCCGTGTATAAATCCGACGAGGCCATCAAACACGAGCGCGACAGCATATTGAAGCAGTACGAACCCTATTATAATATTGATGTCTCCATCGAGGCACGTATGGTGCGCAAGTTCGTGTCTGACTACCCTGACGGCATCGCCGAGCTGCCTCTGGACTATATCGAAATCATCTCCAACCGCCTGCATAGCCTTTACCAGCAGGGCATCATGGAGTCGAAGGAATACGAAGAGCTCAAGAAAGACACCTTTAGCATGATTCGTATTGTCAACAACAAACAGGCCAGTAGCGTGTCTATCCTGGAAATCTATTCCGCCAAGAGCGCTTACGAACAGCTCTTCCAAGACGAGAAGCTGAACGCTCACCGCTATCTGTTGCAGAAATGCGACCTGAACAACTATATCCAACCGAACCTTATCTACGATCGTACACGCAGCGAGACTAGCCGTAATGAACTTATCGCTAGTATTCCGCTCGCTAGTGGACTCGTTCAGAAAGGTGAGAAGATCGTTGACCGCGGAGAGATTATCAACCAGCAAACCTATCACATCATCCAGTCCTATCTCAAGGAAAACGACCGTCTCAATAAGAATGAAGTACAAAACCGCATATCACTGCTTGGACAGATACTCTATGTCACCATCCTTATGATATGCTTCACACTCTACCTGACGCTCTATCGCAAGGACTACTTTGACAAGCCGCGCTCACTGACCATGCTATATGCACTCATCGTCATATTCGCACTACTCACCGCGCTCTTCGTACGTAACACTTTCATACACGTCTATATACTTCCCTATGCCATGGTGCCCATATTCATACGAATGTTTATGGACTCCCGAACGGCATTCATGACACACGTCATCATGGTGCTCATCTGCTCCATCATGCTACAACACCCGTTCGAATTCGTCGTAGTAGAAATCGTGGCCGGACTCGTTGCCATCAATTCCCTGCGCGAACTCTCCTACCGCGCACAAATATTCCGTTCAGCCCTCATCATCACCCTCGCGGCGATGGCTGTAAACCTCGCGTTCGACTGGACACAGACTACCGGACTCACCGTGATAGACTACTCTTCCTATAACTATCTCATCGTCAACGGCATACTACTTCTCTTTGCCTATCCGTTACTCTACCTCATCGAGAAGGCGTTCGGTTTCACCAGCGATATCACGCTCATCGAACTCTCGAATACCAACAGTACCCTGTTGCGACGGATGAGTGAGGTAGCGCCCGGCACGTTCAATCACTCTATACAGGTGGCAAACCTTGCCGGCGAGATAGCAAACAAGATTGATGCCGATTCACAACTGGTCCGTACGGGTGCCCTGTATCACGACATCGGTAAACTCGCCAACCCCATCTATTTCACCGAAAACCAGTCGGGCATCGACCCCCACGAGATGCTTACCGATATTGAGTCGGCACAGTATATTATCAGTCATGTCACCGAAGGCTTGAAGATGGCCGACAAATACGATCTGCCGAAAGTCATCCGCGACTTCATCGCCACGCACCACGGTCAGGGCAAGGCGAAGTTCTTCTATATCCGCTATAAGAACGAACACCCGGACCAGCCGGTGGATGACCTGCTGTTTACGTATCCCGGACCGAATCCGTTTACACGCGAACAGGCTTGTCTGATGATGGCCGACAGTGTCGAAGCAGCGTCACGGTCGTTATCCGATTATACTGAACAGACCATCCGCGAACTGGTGGAGCGTATCGTCGACTCACAGGTGGCTGATGGATATTTCCGCGAGTGTCCTATCACCTTCCGCGACATCCAGTATGCCAAGACCGTACTCATCGAGAAACTGAAGACCATCTATCATACCCGCGTCAGTTACCCGACGGAGAATAAAAAGTAAGACGTAAGAGGGAAGACGTAAGAGCGAAAAAGTTGTGTTATCGCACACAATTTTATGCACATTTTGGCACATTTGTGCAGAAAGTGTGCGCTTTTTAGTTAATAAGCGTTAATAAATATTGCACTTTTGTACCTATTTTGTGCAATAATGCTACCTTTGCGGCTGTTTTTAGGAAAAATAGTTTAAAAGAAATGAAAAAGATTGTATTTTCGTTGATTGTTTTCACGATGACAACGTTAACCGCTTTTGCTGGCGGTATCCTCACAAACACCAACCAAAGTATTTTATTTTTAAAGAATCCCGCGCGTGACGCAGCTATCGGACTCGACGGCGTCTATTCAAACCCTGCCGGCGTGGTATTTATGCCAGAAGGTTTCCACGTAGCCCTCAACTGGCAGTACGCTCACCAGACACGCACGATCACTTCCACCAATCCCGTCTTTGCACTGGGCAAGAAGAATGGCGGACAGAGCGTCAAAGAATTCGAGGGTGTGGCCGACGCACCAGTCATTCCATCACTGCAGGGTGCATATAATAAAGGTAACTGGAGCATCCAGTTCAATCTCTCCGTACCCGGCGGCGGTGGCTCGTGTGAGTTTGCCGACGGTCTGGGCTCTTTCGAGAGCGTCGTGGGTTCTATCGCTCATATGCTCCAACCTTTGGGTGCCCAGGGTTATGACATGGACAGCTACATGAAGGGCCGTCAGTACTACTATGGTGTACAGATCGGTGCAGCGTATAAGATCTACCCTAACCTGTCGGTTTATGGTGGTCTGCGCATGCTCTACGGCGACGCTACCTATAAGGCCAAGCTGAACAACATACAGGTGAAGACCGAAGGGGGCTACGTCGATTTCGCCGACTATCTGCAGAGCACTTCAACGACTGTCAACAACAACCTCACACTGGTCAATACCGCCATCGCACAGTATCAGTCTGCCGGCATCGATGTTCCTGCCGAACTCCTCGCACAGCAAGCACAGCTCGAGGCAACACACGGCAGTCTGCTGCAGTTGCAGAAATATGCCCAGGGTGTTAACCTGCTGTGTAACCAGGATGGTGTAGGCTTCGCACCTGTCATTGGTGTCGACTATAAGGTCAGCAACTTCAACTTCGCTGCCAAATACGAATTCAAGACACAGATTCGCATGAAAAACGAATCGACTGTCAACGAGGCTAGCGAGATTGCTGCCGTCAACAAATACCGCGACGGTGAGAAGGTCAACGAGGACGCACCTGCACTGCTTACTATCGGTGCTCAGTGGAAACCCATCGACATCGTCAGCCTAAACCTCGGATGGCACCACTATTTCGATAAGGATGCCTCGTGGTATAATAACACACAGGACCTGCTGAAACACAACACCAACGAGTTCCTCGCCGGTGTGGAATGGGATGTCAACGACCGACTGAACGTCTCGTGCGGTGGACAGCTCACACGTTACGGACTCTCCGACGAATACATGAACGACATGTCGTTCGTCGTCAATAGCTATAGCATCGGTCTCGGTTTCAACTACAAGGTCAGCGATAACGTCACCGTCTCGGCAGCCTATTTCCAGACGAACTACGAGAATTACAACCGCAACGACTATCCTACGGCGGGCGTCAGCGACACCTTCACACGCACTAATCGCGTACTCGGCGTCGGTTGTCAACTTGACTTCTAAACGAAAACAAAGATAATAAGAAATCCCGCAGTGCCTATGCATTGCGGGATTATTTTGTGGGCGTTGACGGATTCGAACCGCCGACCCTCTGCTTGTAAGGCAGATGCTCTAAACCAGCTGAGCTAAACGCCCTTTCTTTTGAAAAGCGGTGCAAAGGTACGGAGTTTTTTTGAAACTGCCAAACTTTTGCACCACTTTTTTCTATTTTAGACGAAAATTACTTTATTTCGACTGTTGCACGGCGGTTGTAGGGCGTCGGCGTGAGGGTATCAACACCTCCAACGGCAACGGTTTCTATCTGGTCGCGCGAGACACCCATCTTCAACAGTTCGGCAACGACAGCCTCAGCACGCTGTTCGGAGAGCTGACGGTTACGTTCGGCACTGCCCGTCTGACTGTCAGCATAACCCGTAACTACGAGTTTGGCACCCTGCTCTTTGGCAACAGCCACGAGACCAGCGACATTCTGCAGGTCGCGCTGGGAAGAGATGACGGCCTTGTTGAGGTTGAAGAACACAGAAACAGGAGCGGTGACAACCTTGGTAATGGTGACAGGTTCCTGAGGAGCAGGAGCGGCCTGCTGTTCGGCATTTGCCAGTTCCTCACCCAAGCGTTCGTTCTCTGCCATGAGATCGGCCAATTGGGCGTTGAGTGCATCAATCTCGCTCTGTGACAATGCCTGCATGGCATCGATATCGGGTGTGGATTTCCATGTAGCCTTACCCAAACGATAGGTCAGACCCAGCTCTACATTGATAACACGGTCGCGGCCTTTCAGACTGAGCTTGGAGTCGCCGCCGGCACTGAACCCATCGAACGAAGGCTCGTAAGAACCATAGTTGATGTCGAAGTTGAAAGCAACCTTCGGACTGATGCGGAACGTGTTGAGCAGACCGACTGAGAAACCCAAGGCATAGCAGCCGTATGACATGTTACGACCGACACCGCCACCAGCATAGGGAATGAAATTCCATACACGCTGTTCGTTATAACCCATCAGCATGTTGCTGAGATTGAACAAGGCCTGTTCCTGTAGGGTCCAATATTTGCTGGCATTGAGGCTCTTGTCCTCGGAGATGACACTACGACCCCAGACACCATTGAACTTGGTTCGAAGACCAAGACCAGGGGTAAACCACTTACCCAGGGCTATGGAGAATCCGAGGTTAGTACGATAGTCTTTCGTCATCTTGCTGAATTTGAAAGACTGCTGCTCCTGACTTCCCCAGAAAGAGGAACCCACCACATTAGCCTGAACAAACCAGTTAGCCCAAAACGAGTTGGTGGCCACGCTGTGCTTCTCACCAGACACCTCCGCCTGAGCCATCAAACCTGTCGAAAGACCGATTAACAATAAAAATAATAAAACCTTCTTCATATATTAATATTTAATTTTTTATCCGAGCAGTTTCTCGATATCCTGTTGGGGCAAAATGGCCAAAATGGCCTTTCCGTCGGGCGTATAATTGACATTCGTACAAGCAAAAAGCCCGTTGACGAGATTCTCCATCTCGTCGTTGCTAAGCACCTGTCCCTGCGGAATAGCTACATGACGCGCCATACTTAATGCCAAAGTACGGTTGAGGTCATCCATCGTGTCACCGGCACTATTGACGGCATCATCTACCATATCGTGAATCAATTGGACATAGTTAAGACCGTCGAGACCAGTAGGAATGCCATTGACGGCAAAGCTGCCCTGACCTAAATCGGTCAGTTCGAACCCAATAGCCGACAATCGCGGCAGGATACGCTCCAATAGGGGTTGTTCGGAGGCTCTGAACTGTACCACCTCAGGGAAGAGCACCTGCTGGGTCTCTGACGAACGGGCCTGCAACTGTGCCAGACACTGCTCGTAACGGATGCGGACATCAGCGCGGTACTGGTCGATAACCATCAGCCCGGACTTGACGGCAGTCATGATGTAACAGCCTTTATATTGATAATGCACGGGAGACTTGTCTTCGGGCAATGAGGTATGGGGAACGGAAACAGGTTCCGCATTCATCTCGGGGGCAAACAACGTATCCTCACGACCGACACCATCGTAGAGCTGTTCCCAGCCGCTGGGGGCCTTCTTGGAGGAAGAAGAGATTGCAACGCCACTCCCTGACCGTCGGTCAGAGAAGGGATTATAGGCGGGATTGCTGACGGTTCGCGGGGCAGTGGGCATCATCGAGGGCCCATGGACATCAGAAGAAGTGGGATTATACACCGGAATATCGGGTTTTCCCTCTATGTCGAAATCTATCTGCGGAATCTCGCAGAACTGTCCGATGGCATCCTTCACCGCCGCTGTCAGAATCTGCCAGATAGCCTGCTCGTTCTCAAACTTAATCTCCGTCTTCGTGGGATGGATATTGACGTCGATATCGGCAGGGCTGACCTCGAAATAAATGAAATAAGGAACGTGCATCCCCGTTGGAATCAAGCGGTCGTAAGCCTGTTGGACGGCCTTATGGAAATAAGGATGCTTCATGAAACGACCGTTGACGAAGAAATATTCTGCCACTCCCTTCTTACGTGCGGCCTCAGGTTTGGCTACAAATCCCGAAATCTTACACATCGCCGTCTCGACACTGACGGGCAAGAGTTCCTGACCATAGCGACGACCATAAACATCGGAGATACGCTGGCGTAACGAACCGGCACGGAGATTCATGAGTTCCTGACCATTGCTATGCAGCGTGAAATTGATGTCGGGATAGACGAGTACGATACGCTCGAAAGCCGTCAGGATATTGTTCAACTCGGTGGCATTGGTCTTGAGGAACTTACGACGGGCAGGGACATTGAAAAACAGATTGCTGACAAGGAAACTGCTGCCCACAGCACAGGAACATGGTTCCTGACTCTCGACACGTGAACCGGAAAGCACCAGACAGGTACCAATCTCGTCTTCCTGACGACGGGTGCGGAGCTCGACTTGCGACACAGCGACGATTGACGGCAACGCCTCACCGCGAAAACCCATCGTATGGAGGGCGAAGAGGTCATCGGCCCTGCGGATCTTACTGGTAGCATGGCGCTCGAAAGCCAAACGGGCATCGGTCTCCGACATACCACAACCGTCGTCAATGACCTGCATGGACGTCCTTCCGGCATCAACCACCAGTACGTTGACAGTATGTGCTCCGGCATCAACGGCATTCTCCACCAACTCCTTGATGACTGAGGCGGGGCGTTGTATCACCTCACCAGCAGCTATCTGATTAGCCACACTATCAGGAAGCAGTTGGATTACGTCTGTCATTGTCTCACACTATTCTTAGGAGCCTCACGGCGTTTAACCTCCTTCAGTTCCGAACCGGCATTCTTGGGGCGCCAATTGAAGATATCGTCTTTGTCCAGAGGACGGACATAGTCGAACCATGCATAGCCTGGCAGGAAATATTTTTCGGGGGGAATCTGCGTCATCGGATAGAGCGTTCCCTTGGGTTTTGACATCCATATACGTTTCAGTTTGCGGTTCTCGAGGAACATCTTCAGCAAAGGGGTCTCGGTATAGTTCAGACCTATCAGCGTGCTGTCCGAATCGTCAACAGGATAATAGACTATCAACACATTGTCAATAGCCTGCGACTCACGGATCTGACCCTTCTCGAAGAAGGCCTTCATCTCCTTGGACGACACCTGGTTAAAATGTACGGTGTCAGGCATCTGCTCAACAGAAAAAGCCTGTCCGATGACGTGTGCCCAGTCGATAGTGGAGTCGTTCATATAGACCTTGATCTCCTCACCGAAGAGTTGCTGGTTCATATTCCAGACAATAGGGTCTTTGTACATCGTCATGCAGGAGTCCAACGAGCTATAGACCATCGAGTCGCAAACGGCCTGAACATCCACACGATACGCGCGAACCTTATTATATGCATGGATCTTGCGATAGACCGAATCAGTTTTGTTGTTGAACGTAAAAATCTTAAAGGTGTCGGCATGGATATACAACGAGTCCTTCTGCGAGAAATCGACGACAACAGCACGTTTCGTGGCCATCGCATAACCCGTGGAGTCGTTATACTCACAATAGTCTCCAGTCAACATATTCTTATTGACAGAATCCGTCAATATCACATTACGATAGGCATAGTTCGTACCATCATGGGCATTGTGATAGACACTGTCGCCAATCAACGTCTTACCCTGGTCCTTCACCACCGAACGGCCGAAGAGTTCAGAATGTTCCGTACGGGTATTGTAATAGCCGTCCTCACTATAAATCTCGCTACTGCCCGACAAGATACGGGAGGGACCCACGATATGGGCCGTCGACGTACGGGTATCGTAATACAAAGAATCAGTGGTCAGAAACATCTTCTGATCCTTTAGACGCACATCATAGTAGAACATCGCCATCTTGGTATCGGTATGGTACTCACCCCAGTCGCTGGTAAGCGTCGACTTGCCATCGACCAGTTTACCGCCTTCGAAAAAATTACCGAAATTATACAAGCGGTCATAGTCCAGCGAGTCGGTATACAACGTCGATTTACGATGTTTGAGAATGACATTACGACGGGCCTGAGCCAATTGGTCGTTACCATCATAATAGGCATAGTCGCTGAACAGCTTCAACGTGTCACCCTGTAGCATCTTCACATGACCCCAAGCCTCAAACGAATTTGTCTGCTCGTAGAAATGGGCACTGTCGCAATATAGGTTGGCACCCATATGACGGAAATGCACGTTGCCATGTAACACCTGGGCAGCATTGTCCTTATACTGATCGTAATGCAGATTATCGGCATGAACAAGATACACTCGTTTGTCCTCCACCTTGGCAGTTTTCTTGCGGGGAGCACGCTTCTTAGCTGGCGTCATCGCAAACACCATACCTAACACCACCAATCCGATGACTACAAACAGAAACCTCTTCACGCTAACTTCTTACCTCTTACATCTAACTTCTTACCTCTATCTCACCCAGCCTTCATACTCGAACTGACAGTCGCGATAGCGTTCGTTGATACGCACATAGGTGGACTTGATACGATTGACAACCCACTGATGGAGACGCTCCTGACGGCGCTTCTCCAACACCAGATTCTTCAAGATCTGGAAATCTTCAGTGATGGTAGCCTTGTGACCTTCCGTACGACTCTTCAACTTCACAATGGCACAAACGGTCTTGCCATTCTTGCTGTTGACCATCTGGAAGGGGGCAGAGAGTTCACCAACCTGCATACCATCTACAATCCTAGCAATCTCAGAAGGCAGTTCGGACATCTTGAAACGGGAGGTGCGCTGACGACCGTCTTCAAGGACATTGACCATCAGACCATTGTTATTTCGCGTGTCCTTATCGTCGGAATAGAATGCCACACCATCCTCAAAGGTGAAACCTTCGATATCCTGACCGTCCTTGGTCTTGAAGACCTTTCTGATGGCCTCGGGAGGCACATTGTCACGAATGGCCGTAGCCACCGTGTCAAGACGGGAGAGAGCATCCTGAACGGCTTTGTCGCTAAGAACCGGCTTACGGAGGATATGACGTACATTGATCTTGTCACCACGTTTGTCAATGAGCTGAATGATATGGAAACCAAACTCCGTCTCCACAATCTTCGACACCTTCTTCGGGTCGGTGAGACCAAAAGCGACATTGGCAAATTCCGGCACCCACTGGGCACGACTGCTATAGCCTAACTCACCACCATTACGGGCAGAACCATCTTCAGAATAGAGGCGCGCTAGTGTCTGAAACGACGTCTCACCACGATTGATACGGTCGGTATATTCGCGGAGCTCTTCTTTCACACGATTGATTTCTTCCTGTTCCACACGTGGCTGCAAGGAAATAATCTGTACCTCCACCTCAGTAGGGACAAAAGGAATACTGTCGAGCGACATATCCTTGAAATAACGGCGCACCTCAGCAGGGGTCACCGTAATGTCCTTCACCAGCTTCTGCTGCATACCCTGAACCATCAGACGTTCACGGTAGGAGTCACGCAACTCGGCACGGATCTGACTCAACGTCTTCTTCTGATATTCCTCCAGCTTCTCACGCGAACCGATGACAGAAATCATGTTCTCAATATACTGCTCTACACCTTGCGTAATCTCAGCATCCGTCACCTCGACACTATCGATAATGGCCTGGTTGAGGTAAAGCTTCTGAACGGCAATCTGCTCAGGGATGGCACAGTCGGGGTCGCCCTTCCAGCGCATCCCCTCTTGCTGACCCTGAATACGCATGGTCTCAACATCAGACTTCAGAATGGCTTCATCACCAACCACCCAGATGACCTCGTCAACAATAGTGCCAATGGAATCGGTGGCAAGGGAGTCGATCTGCGCTTTACCAAATGAGGCTAGTGAGACGAATGAAAGGAGTATGACTAGAAATCTTTTATTCATGCTTATTGACTGTCTTTAATACTTCTTCGTTGACGGTGACGGCATACTTCTTACGCAAGTCGGCCACCCAGGCACGCTCCATCTCGTCCTGCAAGTCAGTAACGACGAGGGCACGGACATCGGTATAATCCTGAGGCTTCTTCAACAGCTTACCATAGACGGCATCAATGGGGAAGCCCTTGACACTATCCACCTGGACATCCTTGACCTTGAAGACTTCACGGTCGATAAGCTTGTTGTCACCCTTCTTGAAAAGACCTTTCTCCACACGGATACGGAGAATAGAGTCATTGTTGAAGGTGCTGCGAAGGGCTTCGTTCCAATCATCAAACTTCAGCTTCTTCACACATTTGGCAACAGCCTTGACATCTGCAGGATCCTTCACATGATAGGCCATGCCCTTATAACGGGGCTCGTCCCAAGCATACTTCTTCTTATGCTTCTTGAAATAGCTGGCCAAAGCCTGTTCATCCTTGGCGGCCTTATCCCAAACCAGCTGGTTACTGATATCATAGAGCAACAAGCCGTCATGGTATTCCTGAATCAGGTAACGCATCTCGGGATCTGCAGCAGAGAGCGAGTCAGCACACTTGTCCAACAACTGCTCCTTAGTGACCGTATTGCCGGAAGCTGCTACCTGCGCATCCAACTTACGCTCTGCAATGCCGTTACGCATATTCTGCTGTTCCATAAAACGGAAGATATTGTCCTTATGGAATTCAAAAGGCTCAAACTGCTTGCGCTCTTTTACAAGGACAATATGCCAACCGTAAGGTGACAGGAACGGCTTGCTCATCTCTCCGGGCTGCAAGGCAAAAGCAGCATCCTCGAACTCCTTCACCATCTGGTTACGGGCAAACCATCCCAAAACGCCACCACGACGGGCAGAACCGGGATCTTGCGACACCTGCTTGGCTAAAGCCTCAAAGTCGGCACCTGCCTGCAAAGCGGTATAGACAGAGTCGATACGACGCTTGGCCTCCTGCTGCTCCGCATCGGAAGCCTTCTGAGCAATACGTAACAGGATATGGCTGGCATTCACCAAACCGTCAGGACCGATATTCTCGTTCGTCTGGTCATAGATACGATGTGCCTCAGCCAACATATCATCGTCGGTCACCAAAACAGGACGGATCTGCTGGTCACGATACTGGGCAAACTCCTGACGGAAAGATGTCGTGGTATCCAGACGAGCGTCAAGGGCAGCCTTGACCTTTAACTTGTAGTTGACAAAGAGCTCGACATACTCATCGACGGTTTTCTTGTCAATGACGCCGTCGGTATTGTTCTTGTTGTAGGAATACTCGAACTCAGAACGGGGCACATCGACACCTGCCACCGTCATGATGATAGGGTCGCTCTTCTGTGCCTGGACGGCTGCACTCATGAGGCAACCTATCGCTATCAATTTCAGTTTCATCTGTCTTATTCGTGTAATTCGTTAAATTCGTAGTTACAATCAATCGTTGGGTCTTGAATAGTTTGGAGCCTCACTGGTGATAGTGATGTCGTGCGGATGACTCTCGTTGACACCGGCATTGGTGATACGGGTGAACTTCGCCTCATGCAATTTCTCGATGGTAGCGGCACCACAATAGCCCATGCCTGAACGCAATCCGCCGACCATCTGATAGATGACTTCCTGCACGGTTCCCTTGTAAGGCACACGACCGGCAATACCCTCTGGAACGAGTTTCTTGACATCCTTCGTGTCTGCCTGGAAATAGCGGTCCTTCGAGCCGTGTTCCATAGCCTCCAGCGAACCCATGCCGCGATAGCTCTTAAACTTACGACCATTGTAGATAATGGTGTCGCCAGGACTCTCCTCGGTACCGGCAACCAGTGAACCAATCATCACACACGAACCACCGGCAGCAATAGCCTTAACGATATCACCACTGTAGCGCAGACCACCATCAGCAATCAGAGGAACATCGGTACCCTTCAAGGCACTATAGACATCATAAACCGCACTCAACTGGGGAACGCCCACACCGGCCACGACGCGCGTGGTACAGATACTACCCGGACCGATACCAACCTTCACGGCATCAGCACCGTTATCCACCAACATCTTGGCAGCAGCACCCGTGGCAATATTTCCTACCACGATATCAATATTCGGGAACGACATCTTGGCCTCGCGGAGCTTGTCGATAACGCCTTTGGAATGACCGTGGGCCGTATCAATGACGATTGCGTCAACACCGGCATTGACCAAAGCCTGCATACGCTCCAAAGTATCCGTTGTCACACCGACACCGGCGGCAACACGCAGACGACCCTTCTCGTCCTTGCAGGCCATCGGCTTGTCCTTGGCCTTCGTGATGTCCTTATAGGTAATCAGACCAATCAGGCGGTTGTCCTTATCTACTACGGGGAGCTTCTCAATCTTGTTCTCCTGCAGAATCTGGGCGGCAGCTGTCAGGTCGGTCTGCTGATGAGTGGTCACAAGATTCTCCTTCGACATAATCTCCTCGACGGGACGATCCAGGCGACGCTCAAAACGCAGGTCACGGTTGGTGACAATACCCACCAGATGTTTCTCGGCATCCACAACGGGAATACCGCCGATATGATACTCAGCCATAATGTCAAGCGCCTGAGCCACTGTGCTGCCCAGAGGAATGGTGATAGGATCATAGATCATACCGTTCTCTGCACGCTTCACGATAGCAACCTCACGGGCCTGGTTCTCTATCGACATATTCTTATGTATCACACCGATACCTCCCTCACGGGCAATGGCAATAGCCATCTGACTCTCGGTAACCGTATCCATCGCTGCCGTCACAAAAGGCACGTTCAGCTCGATGTTACGCGAGAAATGGGTTCGCAACTCTACCATCTTGGGCAGCACTTCCGAATAAGCCGGAATCAACAGGACGTCGTCGAATGTCAAACCGTCCATCACAATCTTGTCGTCAATAAAAGATGCCATATCTATATAACTTTTTAACTTTCAACTCTCAACTTTCAACTTTCACCTCTCCTAGTTCGCCATATCACTAATAAACTTGATGCGCACCAGTCGGATTTCCTCTTCCGTACATTCGCCACCCAGCTCGTTGATGGCATCCTCCAAAGAGTCGCTCTCACTGTCGGCAAAATAATCATAGATGTCATCCACATGGTCTTCGTCCATCACCTCTTCAAGGAAATAGTCGATATTGAGCTTCGTACCGCTATAGACGATGGCTTCCACCTCGTCCAACAGTTCCTCAAACTCCAAACCCTGTGCGGTGGCAATATCGTCAAGGGCTATCTGACGGTCAATGGCCTGAATAATCTTCACCTTCAGGATAGACTTCTTAGCCACCGTGCGGACACGCATATCGGCCTGACGCTCGATATCATTCTCCTCGCAATAGCGCTTGATGAGGTCGACAAACTCTTTGGCGTAGGGCTGACGGACTTTGCCTTCACCGACACCCTGGATATTCTTCAATTCCTCCAACGTCACAGGATAGTCGGTAGCCATCTGTTCTATCGAGACATCCTGGAAGATAACATAGGGAGGACGCTCCAACTTACGACTGACCTTCTTACGCAGGTCCTTCAGCATGGCACTGAGCGTCTCGTCAAGGGCACTGATGCCTGCCTCGTGATCGGACGAGGGGTCATAGTCCTCATTGAACTCGTTATCCTCGACAATCATAAACGATACGGGATTCTTCAGGAATTTCTTACCAGCGGAAGTCAACTTCAGAAGACCGTAGTTTTCAACGTCCTTCTTCAGATAACCTGCAATCAATGCCTGACGGATGACGGGATTCACCAACTTGTGTTCCATATCCTCACCGGCACCGAAAAGGTCGTGGTTCTGATGCTTATGGGCAAGGATTTCTTCGGTCTCTTTGCCAATGACAAAGTCGACGATATAGTCGGAACGGAAATTCTCCTTCAATGCATGGATGGTATTCAACACCAGCACCAACATATCCTTGGCCTCCTGCTTGGTCTTGGGATGCAGACAGTTGTCGCAATTATGACAGTTTTCCTGAGTATATTCCTCACCGAAATAATGCAGCAACATCTTTCTGCGACAGACACTCGTCTCGGCATAAGCTGCGGTCTCGGCCAACAACTGACGACCGATATCCTGCTCGGCAACGGGTTTGCCCTCCATGAACTTATCGAGTTTCTGCAGGTCCTTCTGGGCATAGAACGTGATACACATGCCCTCACCGCCGTCACGACCGGCACGGCCAGTCTCCTGATAGTAGCCTTCCAGCGACTTGGGGATATCATAATGGATGACAAAACGCACATCGGGCTTGTCGATACCCATGCCAAAGGCGATGGTGGCCACAATGACGTCAATCTCCTCCATCAGGAAGTCGTCTTGCGTCTGCGAACGGAGCACCGACTCCAAACCGGCATGATAGGGAGCGGCCTTGATGTCGTTGGCCTTCAGAATCTCTGCCAACTCCTCCACCTTCTTACGCGACAGGCAGTAGATGATACCGCTCTTGCCGGGATGCTGCTTGATGAACTTGATGATATCCTTATCAACATTCTGCGTCTTCGGACGTACCTCGTAATACAGGTTCGGACGGTTGAACGAACTCTTGAACTCCTTGGCATCCATGATACCCAGATTCTTCTTGATATCCGTACGGACCTTATCCGTTGCCGTCGCCGTCAGGGCAATGATGGGTGCCTCACCGATTTCATTGATGATCGGACGGATGCGACGATACTCCGGACGGAAGTCATGACCCCACTCAGAGATACAATGGGCCTCGTCAATGGCGTAGAACGATATCTTCGCCTGCTTTAGGAATTCCACATTCTCGTCCTTGGTCAGCGACTCGGGAGCCACATAGAGCAGCTTGGTCTTACCATCCAGGATATCGGCCTTTACCTGATCGATAGCCGACTTGTTCAGCGACGAGTTCAGGTAATGGGCTGTGCCTTCGTCACTCATTGAACTGATGACGTCCACCTGATTCTTCATCAGGGCTATCAGTGGGGAGATGACAATGGCCGTACCATCCATCAACAGGGAGGGTAACTGGTAGCAGAGCGACTTACCGCCGCCCGTCGGCATCAACACGAAGGTGTCCTTGCCGTCCAACACATTTTGTACGATAGCTTCCTGATCGCCCTTGAATTTGTCGAAGCCGAAATACTTCTTCAGCGCTTCTGTCAGATTTTGTTTCTTTTTTGCCATAGACTTTCTAGGTGTTATTGTAGATGCGACTTGTCGAGCTGCTCCTGGGCATACTCTTTCGTCACGTCAAAGGATTTCACTCGTTTGGAGGGTATCTCAAACATAGCCTCCATCATGATATTCTCCACAATGGAGCGTAGTCCGCGAGCACCGAGCTTATACTCCACAGCTTTATCGACGATGAGTTTCAGAGCCTCAGGGGTGAAGGTAAGCTTGATACCATCCATCTCAAACAGCTTCTCATATTGCTTCACTATGGAGTTCTTGGGCTCTGTCAATATCTTCGTCAAAGCGTCGCGGTCCAGAGGATTCAGATAGGTCAGCACTGGCAGTCGACCGATAATCTCAGGAATCAGTCCGAACGACTTCAAATCCTGAGGGACGATATACTGCATCAGGTTTTCCTTATCTATCTTTCTCACGTTCTGCACTGAGTTATAGCCTACCGTATGGGTATTCATGCGCTGGGCTATCTTACGCTCAATGCCATCGAAGGCACCACCGCAGATAAACAGGATATTACGGGTATCCACACCGATATACTCCTGATCGGGATGCTTGCGGCCACCCTTGGGCGGCACATTGACGGTAGTTCCTTCCAACAGTTTCAACAGTCCCTGCTGCACACCCTCGCCACTGACGTCACGGGTGATAGAGGGATTGTCCGTCTTACGTGCTATCTTGTCAATCTCGTCGATGAAGACAATACCGCGCTGCGTAGCCTCCACATTATAGTCGGCAACCTGCAACAGACGGGTCAGGATGCTCTCTACATCCTCGCCGACATAACCGGCTTCCGTAAACACGGTGGCATCGACAATGGTAAACGGCACATCCAGCAGTTTGGCAATGGTTCTCGCCAACAGCGTCTTGCCAGTACCCGTCGAGCCAACCATGATGACGTTCGATTTCTCGATTTCCACACCTTGGTCGTTGTCGGGCTGCTGCAAGCGCTTATAGTGGTTGTAGACGGCAACAGACAGGTATCTCTTGGCTTCATCCTGACCGATGATATACTGATCCAGATAGGCCTTGATTTCCTTGGGCTTGGGCACGTTCAGCTTCTTGCCGCTATTGGCCTTCTTCTTGGCATCTGGTCCATAGCCGTTGGCAGTAGCCACGTGATAGGCCTGGACGGCACAATCCTCACAGATAGCACCATCGATACCCGTAATCAGAAGTTTTACATCACGGTCGCTACGTCCACAGAAATTACATTTCTTTGCCATTACTTCTTCTTCAACACTTGGTCAATCATACCATATTCCTTGGCCTCCTCTGCCGTCATCCAGTAGTTGCGGTCAGAGTCGTTCCACACCTTGTCGTATGGGGTGTGCGAATGTTCGGAGATGATGGTATAGAGCTCTTTCTTGAACTTCATAATCTCCTTGGCCTCAATCTCGATATCTGATGCCTGACCCTGCACGCCACCTAACGGCTGATGAATCATCACACGGCTGTGGGGCAGTGCCGAACGCTTGCCTTCCGTACCTGCCACCAGCAGCACAGCGGCCATCGAAGCAGCCATACCGGTACAGATAGTAGCCACGTCGCTGGAAATAAACTGCATGGTGTCATATATGCCGAGACCAGCCGTTACGCTGCCGCCAGGGGAATTCAGATAGATGCTGATATCCTTGCCCGAATCCACAGAGTCCAGATACAACAGCTGAGCCTGCAGGGTATTGGCGGTATAGTCGTCAATCTGTGTGCCGAGGAAGATAATGCGGTCCATCATCAGTCGCGAAAAAACATCCATCTGGGTGACATTCAACTGACGCTCCTCCAGGATATAGGGGTTCAGATACTGTGCCTGTGCACTCATCACTTCGTCGAGTACGAGACCGTTAATTCCAAGATGCTTGGTAGCATATTTTCTAAAATCGTTGTTCATATATTCTTTCTTTTTTTTCCTTATTTTATGACAAAAAGCAGGGGTCTGCCTGCCTTTTTCGCGAAAAGTAGATACAAAATTACAAAAAAAAGTCGGAACGCAAAGCATTCCGACCTATTTTTTTGGTTAAATAATTATAATTGGCTGTTAGCTGTTAGCTTTTGGCCTTAACCAACTGCCAATTGCCAACTGCCAATTGCCAACTGCTTACTTCTCCTGAAGCATCTTCTGGAAGTCCTCCAAAGTGATGTCTTTTTCGTCGAGTTTCACTACACCCTTCAGAGCGGCAGTCAACTTCACGTCAACGGCACGGTCAACGAGGCCGTCAACATTCTCACGCTTCTTCAACATCTCCTGAGCGTAGTTGTCCAGATACTCGTCGGGAACATTGCTCATACCATACTGGGCAAACTGTGCACGGGCGGCCTCCTTGGCAACCTGCTTCAGGTCGTCTTCCTCAACCTTGATACCCTGAGCGGCAACGAGCTGCTCCTTGATGAGGTGCCAGCCTAACTCCTTGATACTCAGCTCGAAGTTCTTCTCTACATACTCCTGAGCATCCTTGCGGTCCTTGTTGTTCTGAATCATCACACGCTTCAGGATAGCCTCGGGGAATTCCAGCTTGCCAACCTTCTTCTCCATGTGCTCACGGATGTCGAGCAGGAACTTATAGTCGCTGTCGGCCTTGAACTGCTGACTGATCTGGTCGGCAATCTTCTGACGGAACTCCTTCTCGCTCTTCACAGTACCCTCACCGAAGGTCTGGTCGAACAGTGCCTGGTTCACCTCAGCCTTCACGAAACGGCTGATCTCGGTAATCTGGAAAGTGAAATCACCCTCGTGGTCTTTCACCTCTTCCTTCTGAATCTTCAGCAGGCTCGATACCTCGACGTCGCTCTCAGGATAGGCCTTGCGGGGATTCCACGTGATGACGTCACCCAGCTTACAGCCGTCAAACAGCTTCTTCTGGTCGTCCACCTTCATATACTGGGGCATCAGCACGGCGTCGGCAACCTCAATGGTGCCGTTCACCTCGCGCAGGTCACCCTTCAGCATGTCACGCTGCTCGGCATCAAACTGCTCTACCTTCTCATACTGACCGGCACGGCTCTGATACATCTCCACCTGCTGGTCGATGAGCTTGTCGTCAACGGTGATGTTATAGAAAGGAACCTTGTCCTTACCACTCAACTTAGCCTCAAACTCAGGGGCTACGGCAATGTCGAACTTAAATGTCAGGGGCTGGTCGCTCTCGAAGTCGAGGGCTTCCTGCTGCTCGCTGGGGAGAGGCTCACCCAACATCTGAATCTTGTTCTCACGAACATATTCGTACAGCTTCTCGCCTAACAGCTTGTTCACGGCGTCCACCTTCACACTGGTACCGAACTGACGCTTGATCATACCCATCGGGGCCTGACCAGGACGGAATCCGGGAATGTTGGCGCGCTTACGATAGTCTTTCAGGGTCTTCTCGACCTCAGGCTGATAGTCAGCCGACTCCAATGTAATGGTCATCAAACCATTGATCTTGTCAGGAGCTTCAAATGTAATATTCATCTCTTTTTTATACCTTATTTAATAATATACATGCGTTTTGAGCGTGCAAAATTACAAAATATTCATTGAACATTGAACATTGAACATTATTATTTTTTAACCAAAAACCCCATTACTCACTGGCCAATGGTCAATCGTCAATGGTCAATGGTCAATCGTCACTCTCTTCTTCCTTGCGTTGTTGCTCCAGCGCCGAGAAGTCTTTCTGCCTCAACACGAACGACTCCGTCAGGTAGTTTTTCCTCACTATCGGGTTGGCTGCCAACTCTTCCGGCGACCCGTGGAACAGAATGCGACCCTCGAACAACAGATAGGCGCGGTCGGTGATACACAGCGTATCTTCCACGTTATGGTCGGTAATCAGGATACCGATATTCTTGTCCTTCAGCTTCCACACAATAAACTGGATGTCCTCAACGGCAATGGGGTCCACACCGGCAAACGGCTCGTCGAGCATGATGAATTTCGGCTCAATGGCCAGACAGCGCGCTATCTCCGTCCTACGGCGCTCACCACCCGACAGGCGGTCACCGGTATTCTTGCGAACCTTCTGCAGACGGAACTCCTTGATCAGGCTCTCCAACTTCTCCAACTGGTAGTCGCGGGGCTTGCCCGTCATCTCCAATACCGACAGGATATTGTCCTCGACCGTCATCTTACGAAACACCGACGCCTCCTGTGCCAGATAGCCGATACCGGCACGGGCACGCTTATACACGGGGTATGTCGTCACGTCCTCGTCGCCCAGAAAGATATGACCTTTGTTGGGCACTATCAGTCCCGTCGTCATATAGAACGACGTCGTCTTACCGGCACCGTTAGGACCCAGCAGACCGACAATCTCACCCTGCTTCACGTCGAACGACACGTCATTCACCACCGTACGCTTGCCGTAAATCTTCACCAGCCCCTCCGTACGCAGCACCATGTGCTCCTGCTCCTGCATATTACTCGTTTCTTCCATATCGCCTGCAAAGTTACGAATAAGCAAGCAAAGAACCAAAGGAAAACTCATTTTTCTTTGGTTCTTCCGAGCGAGAGTAACTTCTCGCGAAGCAAAAAGCTAGTGCAAATTGCTACTATTTCGCTACCTTCTTACCATTATTGATGTACACTCCCTTTGCTGAGGGCTTGCCATTGAGCATACGGCCATTGAGGTCGAAGTAGCGGCTGGTGCCGTCGGCTTCGATGGTCTTTATGGTGGGCTGGATGTCAGTGGGAGTAGCCACCGGCGTGGGAATGTCGGGCTCGTACAGGATGTTAAGTGCGTCTGGCACACTGCCATCGTTTACGTTAGCCACACCAGCATTACTGAACAGTGTGCGATAGACCTTAGAATCCCGGTTGGCTTGGGCGCGGTTGTCGAGTCGCCCTGCCTCCTCAGTAAAGTCATAGGCCATGTAGTAGCCACGGAAGGCATTGAGACGGGCATTGGGATTGTCTTCAGACGTGAGACGTGCCCACGAACCGTCTTCCAGCAGACAGTACATATACATGCCGTCGGCCTCTTGAGCGGTGATGCTCTTAAGGTTTCCAACCCACTGGCCCACATTCCAGTATTCGCCGTTGAAGAACCATTCCTCGTAGTCGTTAACGGCAGTAAAGTCAGTATCAGTAACGGGTTCTGCAGTCAGTGTCACATTGAATGCATTCAGACTGACGTCGCCCTTGTCAACCACAGCCAAGTATGCTTTGCCCGCCTCGGCAACATCGGCCACGGCGGTGAATACAAACTGCTTGTAGTATTTGTCGACGAACGAGAGCTGGTAGAACTTCACCTTACCCGGCTCCACGAGTTCGTTGAAGCGGAATTCGTAGGGCAGACAGAGGGTATAGGCCTTGGGAGTCCATTGACCATAGCCATTGTTTACGGCTGAGATTACGCGGTCGTAAACAACGTTCACTCGCTTGCCCTGGTAGTGCTCGATGACCTCAGCATTGATGTCGTCGCGGTCGTCCCACAGCGCAGCCTCCTCCATAGGAGTCAAGAATCCGATAAAGTCATCAACCGATACCGAACTGCCTGTGAACTTCAGCTGATAGACGCCTGAGAGCGGTGCAATGAAGTAAATGGAGTCGGCAGTGATATAGGTATTCTGATAGGTCCAGTCGGCATCGCCGTCGCACTTGTAGAACACGTTGAGCCAACCGCTGCTGATGTCGGCATAGAAGCGTAGCACGTCACCTTGTTTGGCCTGCAGACGCGGGGTAATGAGCTCGTAGGCATCGCTGTCGGCATGAGGCGCCCATGATTTCTCGCCACCGCCCATGCCCATCATGGCCATCATATCCATACCACCGCCCTTGGTAATCTGCCAACCGGTGGTGCTCCATCCTACGGGCAGTTCTACGACGTCGCCTTCCTCAACTTCGAACTCAGGCTCAAAGTCCTCCGACCAAGCATTCTCATAGGTAACGTAGGCCGACAGATAAATCATCTGCGTGGCTATCTGGCAATTCGTCGGCGTCAGGACGAGGGCTGCCTGATGTGCGCCCAGTGCCTCAGCATTATACTTGAATGTCACATCAACGGTTGCCGACTCGCCCGCAGCAATGGTGAACATCTGCTGGCTCAGGCTGTAGGACGTAGGATCGCTCGACATAGCATACAATTGTAATGTCGACGTACCCGTATTGATGAGTTGGAAGGTCTTAGTCACATTACCACGACAAACACCATAGTTTACCGTCTGCACACTGCGTCCGTTTTGACGCACCAGCAAGTCGGGGGCGTCCATTCTGATGAAACCACCGGCAATGCTGTCAATGCAAAGGCTGTCGCCCGAGAGGAAACGGAAGCGGTAGTCACCTGCCGGAAGCCCGGCAATCCATTTCGTGTGATACAGTGTGTCCTTCAGTTCGTAGGCATCCACCTTCTCCCACTGGTTGCTGCCATAGACCGACTTCTCGATGGTCACAGCAGCCTGTGGATCGATGATGGGACCCTTATAACTGCCATCGCCGTTCTTCAGCGAGAATATCACGGCATTGCTTTCATTCTGGATGGTCAACGGGGGCGTCATAAACCAGTCGCTGGCACCACCGCCACCAAAGATGGCCGCCATAGCCGCCATACCGCCACCATCGGGATTATAGTGTGTGGCTACGCTATCCTTTACCACAAAGCCCTCGCCATAACAACCTATAGGCAGCTTGTTGTCGTTGAAGTCAACAAACCAAACATCAGGTTCGGTAATGATGGCTGCGACACTGATTTGTGCGGGATTGAACCGGTTGTCAGCATAGCTGAACGAGATAATCTCTTCGTTCTTGCCAATCTTGCCTTTGTCATAGTGGAACGTGATGTTCACCGTGGCAGAGTCGCCGCCAGCAATGCTGAGCTCGCTCTTGTCAAAACTGAACAGTTCCGGATCGCTCGATGACACGACAACATTCAATGTACCCGTACCGGTATTGATCACGATAAACTCCTTAGTGCTGTCCTCGGCGCATACGCTGTAGTCCACAAAGCGCGTGTGCAGGCTGTCAACAGTTACCAGCAGGTCGGGAGCCTCGCTGTCAATGTGGAAACCAACCACGCTGTCCACCTCGGCATCGACATACGATATGATGCGGAAACGGTATTCACCCTTCGGAGTGTCTGAAATGGTGAACGTCTGGAATTCGTCAGTCAGCGTCGTCGTATAGTCACCCACGCGCAACCATTGGTTCTTGCCATACACCGAGCGCTCTACCACGAAGAGCGTATCCACCATACCCATGATGGCCTTCAGGTCAAAACTGAAACCTCCTGCCTTGGGCTTTCTGGCAGAGAACACCAGATTCTCGCCGTCCTTCACTTCTACAGGTGGGGTGAGCAGGTAAGTCCTGATGCGGTTGCCGCCAAACATACTGCCCATGCCGGGCGTGCCGGTCGAGCCAGGATTTTCACCAGGGCTGCCACCACCCATGCCGGGCATACCGTTACCGGAGTCTTCGGTAGCCTTCGACTTAGCCTTGCCGTCGTCAACCTTCCAGCCTTCGCCGAACCAGCCGTACGGCATTTTGGTGCCGTCGTTGAACCGCTCGTCCATCTGCTCGTTAGCGATAGACTGAGCCTGTATGCTTACTCCCGTGAACAGAAGCAGCGCGGTAAAGAGTAATAGTTTCTTCATATATATAATGTCTTTGTGTTAACTAAGAATTGCCTACAAAAGTACTGTATTCCCCATATTCCGACACTAACAATTTAGGATTTTTTTATGGCAAAATGTCGCATTCCACTTGGATAATCCGAAAAAAGCAGTATATTTGCAGACAAAAGTGCTCCTGTGTATGTAAAGAAAAACTATTCTATGACACTGATACCCTCTAAAGAACAGCTGATACAGTCCGTCGAACAATCCGGCATCGTGATTGTGCGCGAAATGCACCGTTTCTTCAATCAAAACGAAGATTTCGTATTTCCACACACCATCCTGACACTCTGTCTGAGCGGTAGCGCACGAGCCATGTACGACATGCGCGTTATCACACACCACAAAAACGACCTCGCATTCATCATGCCAGGCCATGTCATGCACCCCATAGACTGCACCGAAGATTTCACCTACGTCATGTTCTTCATCTCACCGAAAATGTTCGACGACCTGCGCTTCCACACTTTCAGCCACGACTACGAGAAATTCAACTACACACCCGTATGTTCGCTCACAGACGAACAGGCCGCACACCTGTTGACCATCGTCGACCAACTCATCGTCATCGCAAACTACACCGACAAGGAACTGCCACACCGCTATCAGGCCCTCCTGGCACAACTCGCCGTAGGCTTTGAATTCATCAACTTCTACCGCCGCGAACAAGACAAACGATGGACAGAAAACCGACATACGGAACTCTTCAACCGCTTCTGCGACCTCGTAGTAAAACACTACCGCGAATCACGCGAAGTCAAATACTACGCCAGTCTGATGAACCTCACCTCTAAACATCTCAGCAGAGTCATCCGCGCAGCCACCGGCGGCCTCTCACCAGCCCAGTGGATAGAGCAATATGTGACGACACAAGCCAAGCGACTCATTGAAACCCACGCTACACAGACCCTTCAAGAAACGGCATATATGCTCGGATTCTCCGAACCCACCTCCTTCTACCGCTATTTCAAGCGCACCACCGGCATGACCGCCAAACAATATCGCAAAAAGACATCTAGCCCCTGAGGGAAAGCAAACCGAACAGCAAACAGTTGAACAGATAACATTTTTTATTTGGGGTGGATAAATGTGATAATCATGTATAATAATATTATACTATTATTAATAGTAATTTTGAAACGGACTAAATCACACCTGCCAAAATAAAACTGTTCAACTGTTCTACTGTTCGTTATCCTATTATTTTCAACAGTACGGAGCCTAGCACTAAAATGCTCCTTTAATTATATCAATACTTAGTTAATTATACATTTAATCGTCTGAAAATCAATGAGTTACATTAACAAAATATAACTAATAAAATTTGGTCAAGT
>JBGUIA010000024.1:0-24165 GCA_045112595.1 Prevotella sp.
GGATTCGGGCGGCCGCCCGAATTAATGTGGGCGGCCGTGCTTATTATTGCGGGCGGGAGGCCGCATTATTGCGACCGCCCGCCCGTAACCGAATTTATAAGCATAATTATCGAAAGTTCAAATAAATACTAAAAAAAACGGAGTTATGGCTTGGAGTTAGGAGAAATTTTGTAATTTTGCAACGGAAATAATAAAATAAGGACAAATGCACGCAAGCGACAGCATCGTTATCATACCTACGTATAACGAGAAGGAGAACATCGAGAAGATAATCCGGGCCGTGTTCGGACTGGAGAAATGTTTCCATATTCTGGTGATTGACGACGGTTCTCCTGACGGCACAGCTGCTATCGTGAAGGGAATGATGGCGCAGGAGGAGTTCAGCGACCGTTTGTTTATCCTTGAGCGTAGTGGCAAGCTGGGCTTGGGTACGGCTTACATTACTGGATTCAAGTGGGCATTGGAGCGCGACTATGGCTATATCTTCGAGATGGATGCTGACTTCAGCCACGATCCCAACGACCTGCCCCGATTGTATTCCGCTTGTGCTGATGAGGGTTACGACGTGGCCATTGGCAGTCGCTATGTCAGTGGTGTGAACGTGGTGAACTGGCCTATTGGTCGCGTGCTGATGTCTTATTTTGCCTCGAAGTATGTGCGAGTGGTTACTGGCTTTAAGGTTCACGACACCACCGCGGGCTTCAAGTGCTATAAGCGTCGCGTGCTGAAGACCATCGAGCTGGACAAGATTCGCTTCAAGGGATATGGTTTCCAGATTGAGATGAAGTTCACCGCCTATAAGATTGGCTTTAAGATTAAGGAGGTTCCCGTCATCTTTGTCAATCGTCGCGAGGGTGTCTCGAAGATGTCAGGTGGCATCTTTGGCGAGGCATTCTTTGGTGTCATGCGTCTGCGCTGGGATGGCTGGACGCGGAAGTATCCTGAGATTAGCTGTTAGCTATTAGCAGTTAGCAGTTAGCTATTAGCCAATAGCCAACAGCCAATAGCCAATAGCCCTTACTGATCCGGATTATCCACAAACCCTTGGTATTCAGGTGCTAAGGCCGACATCACCGAGTCGTAGGCCTGGTTCATTGTAGCCTGGACGTTCTGTGCGCCCTGCCCAATGGGATAGACGGGCTGATGGATGGTCAGCGACAGGGGATGCCACGTGGCAAAATGCCAGTCCTTCATGCGAGGCATCACGTCGAACGAGCCATTGATGGTCAGTGGCACAACGGGCAGTTGCAGTTCGTCAGCCAAAGCGAAGGCACCTTTCTTGAACGCGCCCATGTGGCCTGTAAACGAGCGGGCACCTTCAGGAAACACCACCACACTACAATTGCCAGTCTCCAGAATATGACGTGCAGCCTCGTAGGTATGACGCACCTTCCCCACCCCACGCTTGTCGACCATAATCTGGTGAGACTTCTGGCAGGCATAGCCAACGAAAGGAATCTTGTTGATCTGATACTTCATCATCCACTTGAAGTTACGACCCAGGAAGCCGTAAATCAGGAAGATGTCGAACGCGCCCTGATGGTTGGACACGAAGACATACGACTGGTTGGGCTCCAGGTGTTCACGACCCTCGACCTTGACAGGCAACAGGAACACACGCGTGATGGTTCGCGCCCACCAGCGACCAGGGTAATAGCCCCAATAGTGACCATCGCCCAACGTACATCCTACGCCTACCAAGAATGCAGTCCAGATGGTCATCACAATGGTGACGGGAATAGCAACAAAAACCTGATAAATACAATATAGAATCTTCATATCATTTCTTACTTCTAAGTGTGATGACCGCTATCTCGCCAGGGAGGCCTAAGCGGAAAGGAATGAGTGCGCCCAATCCTGTAGACACAAAAATACCACGATCGCCCTCATAGGTCCAGCCTCCCCATTCATCGTACGAGAGTGCAGCCGGTGACCAGCCAAAGACTTCAAACTGTCCGCCGTGGGTATGTCCGCTAAGTGTCAGCTGAGCCATACACTCAGGCAGGATTTTCTCCCGCCAACAAGTCGGGTCGTGCTGAAGCATTACGACAAAGGCATTGTCACGGATGCCTGCCAACGTCTTCTTGACATCACCCTTGCGAGGCATGCGCTTCACCTTGCCCCAGTTCTCCATACCGGCAATGACAATGGAGTCAGAGTCACGACGAATAATGGTACGTTCGTTGAGCAACAGGCGCCATCCAAACTGCCGTTCTGTCTGTTCTGTCTGGCTGACAAGACGGGCTTTGGTGGCTTCGTCGCAGTCAAGATAGGTGGGATAGTCGTGATTACCCATAATGCTATAGACGCCATCCTTGGCATGCAGTTGCTTGAGCAATGCCGTATGCTCCTGCAATTCGTCGGGATGCAGATTCTCCAAATCGCCTGTAAAGACTATCACGTCAGGCTTGAGCGCGTTGATGCTGTCAATGGCACGCTGCAACATGCCCTCAGGACTATTTGACTGCGAACCCACATGGGCATCGCTGAACTGCACTATGCGATAACCGTCGAAAGCCTTGGGCAGGTCGGCAGAGGCGAAGGTGTAACGATGTACCTCAAACGACTGAAAGGTCACGAAATGGCCATAGAGCACCAGGGCCCATATAATTAATGTACACGCGAAGGCACCTTTCTTCCAATGCCTGCGTGGCATGAGCCAACGGCATAAGAGTGAAAGGACCAGAGGAACTACAATGAGTCCCATCAGAAAGAAAAAAGGAATGGCATAACGGGCTATCATAACTCGGAATGATTAAAACGGATTTCTTCTCCAACAATATGAGTATTCACTTGTCCGTTGGCATAGACAGAGTGACCATTACACAAGGTACGCTCTACCTTCCAATTGAAGGTATGGTCCTCCATCGGACTCCACTTACACTTGCTTTCTATAAGGTCTTTCGTAACTGTCCAGGGCGACTTAGGACGAACGATGGTGATATCAGCGCGATAACCCTTACGAAGGAAGCCACGCTGACGGACACCAAACAACCGGGCAGGATTGTGACACATCAGCTCTACCAGCCGTTCTATCGTCAGCACGCCGGCATCCACTAGTTCCAACATGGTGACCAGCGAGAACTGAATCATTGGCATTCCTGAGGCAGCCTTTACGCAACCGCCCTGCTTCTGTTCCAACAGATGGGGAGCATGGTCGGTAGCTACTACGGCAATACGTCCGTCGTTCAAGGCTTCACGCAACATAAACTGGTCGACGGGAGTCTTGATAGAGGGGTTCACCTTGATTTGTGCTCCAAGGCGCTCATGGTCGAGCTGGGTGAAATAAAGATGGCCAACGCAAGCCTCAGCGGTAATCCGGCTGTTGGCTATTGGCTGTTCGCTATTAGCAAAGAGCTCCAGCTCTTCGGCAGTAGAGACATGGGCAACATGCAGACGGGTGCTGTATTTCTTGGCCAGTTCTACGGCCTTGCGCGAAGATGCCAGACAGGCCTCCTCACTACGAATCAAGGCGTGCAAGTCAACCTGAGGGTCATCGCCCCAAGCCTTCTTGGCCTCCTCCATATTACGATTGATGATATCCGTATCCTCACAATGCGCCATCAAAGGGAGCTTGCAAGTCTTGAAGATACGCTCCAATGCCTCCTGCCTGTCAACCAGCATATTGCCCGTCGAGGAACCCATAAACAGTTTCACTCCAGGAATGCGCTCAGCAGGCAATTGGGCAAAGCTGTCGCAATTGTCGTTGGTAGCACCAAAGAAGAACGAATAGTTGACGTGGCTTTTCTCACGGGCCAGCGTGAATTTCTCCTCTAATGCCTCCATCGTGGTTGTCTGTGGCACGCAGTTGGGCATATCGAAATAACTCGTCACACCACCTGCTGCAGCAGCACGGCTCTCTGTGTCAATATCTGCCTTTGCTGTCAGTCCTGGCTCACGGAAATGTACGTGGTCGTCAATCACACCTGGCAACACGTAACAACCCGAGGCATCAATCGTTTCATCAAACGATGCCTCGGGCTGCTGTTTGGTAATCTCAATAATGTTGCCGTCCTCAATGACGATAAAACCGTCTGAGGTTCGTCCTTCGTTGACGATATGTCCTCCCTTTATCAGCAGTCTCATGGCTTAGGAACGTTGGTCAACGGAGCAGGAGTCTGAGGGATCAAAGAGTCTGTGGACAACTGCGCTGGAGCTTGTACTGGTGCTGCTCCCGCTGGTTCTTTCAGACCATTCATACGCTCTTCGTTTTCCTGGGCAGTTGCATAGTATTCCCTCACGAAACGGTCTTTCTTGAACGTATCCGTAGCCTTCGACATGATATACTCAATCTGAGGGGTAAGTATGGGGAAACGATACTGGCTGACAATCATTCTGAATACGCCAGGACCAAGTACATTATCGAAGTTGTCCTCAATGAATTTCGTCACAAGGTCGTCTTCCTCGGCAGTAATCCGTGCAGCTTCAGCATTCAACTGTACTGCAATAGTGTCCTCGTCAATGCCCTCCAGAATCATTTGGTTCTGCTTATGGCCCAACTCGTTCATCTGATTGATCAGCTGGTTGTGCTTATCCAGAAACTTATAGAGGCTGTCGTTCAAAGGTGTTCCACCCACGCTGGGGCCAGCAGGACCTATCTTCACCTGAATGTCACCCTCTTCCAAAACGACAGGCAACAAAACCTCGTCGTCCATAAAGAGGTCAGCCACACGAACAGTATCCAACAATCCGGCAAAATGGAACTCACCATGTACGACGTCACAGGAGTCAATATTACGGACTTCGCCCGACTTCAGGGCTTTCAGATAGAGTTTGCTCCCATCAAGGGCAGACAATGATGATGAGCCAGTGACATTATATGAACTGGCACATGAGGTAAGCAAAGCTACCATGAGGGACGCGTATAGAATCTTGTTCATAAACAATCGATAACGTTCTTTTATATTGAAATCGATTGCAAATGTACAATGTTCTCGCGAAATAAGGAAAAATATTTGCTCATTTTAAAAAATTTGAGCAATTATTTAGCATTTTTTGCGTCTTTCTCCAGTTCGTTGGCTATTCTGTGGCTAGCATAGAGTTGCAATATGGCTGCCACCAACAACACTACAATCCAGTTGTTGTGTACATATTTTATATAGGAAAGATACTGGATGCCCAGAAAATTTCCCTCGTTGGCAAACATCAGTAGGGCTGCCACTAGGAACAACACATCACTAATGATCAGGATACGACGAAGACGACGAATTACAAAATTGCGACCCTCATAACGCTGACGCAACTGCATGGCCACAAACAACACGGCACCTGGGGCAAACACATAGGGCGCCCACGACTGCAGAAACAGACTCGCACCAGAACCTACGACCATCAGCAGTCCACCCAACAACAGAAGGGCTGTCTCCACATTACTCAGCTGTCGCATTCTGTTCCTCCTCCAGATCGTCGCTGAGCACGAAGATGTCCTCGTCGTCAGCCTTCATGAAATAACGCTCACGGGCAATCTTCTCAATAGCCTTCGGATTGCCGTCCAGTTCACGTATCCGTGCCTGATTCTTCTTGTTCAGGTTGTCGTACTTCTCTATCTCACCCTCCAGCTCGCTGATACGTTGCGTGTTACGCATGTGATGCCATACGCTATTCTCGTCAACAAATCCTATCAGCACCACCGCCAAAACGGTTACCAAGACGTACTTCAATCCTGGGACATGCCAGATACGCAGTAGCAAAGATTTCATCTTCTTCATACCAATTTCACTTTTCGCTTGCAAAATTACAAAATATTTAGCAAAATATATCATCGCGGAAGCAAATTTTTCACTTTTCACTTTTCACTTTTCACTAATTTTTGTACCTTTGCAGTCACAATCATGTAAAAATATGGAAGAATATATTGTTTCGGCCCGTAAATATCGCCCTGTCACCTTCGACACAGTGGTAGGACAACAGGCGCTGACCACCACGCTGAAGAATGCCGTGAAGAGCGGAAAGTTGGCTCATGCTTACCTCTTCTGCGGACCACGTGGCGTGGGTAAGACCACCTGTGCACGTATCTTTGCCAAGGCCATCAACTGTATGTCGCCCACGGAGGACGGTGAGGCGTGTGGACAGTGTGAAAGCTGTCAGGCATTCAACGAACAACGCTCGTTTAACATCTTTGAGCTCGATGCTGCATCCAACAATAGCGTGGAGCACATCAAGACGCTGATGGAACAGACGCGCATCCCGCCGCAGGTTGGCAAGTACAAGGTGTTTATCATTGACGAGGTTCACATGCTGTCGACAGCAGCTTTCAATGCCTTCCTGAAGACGTTGGAGGAGCCGCCCGCACATGTCATCTTCATCCTGGCTACGACGGAGAAACATAAGATTCTGCCAACCATCCTAAGTCGTTGTCAGATTTATGACTTCGAGCGCATGACCGTCCGAAACACTATCGACCATCTGAAGTCGGTGGCTGAAAAAGAGGGCATCACCTATGAAGAAGAAGCTCTGGCCGTGATAGCTGAGAAGGCAGATGGCGGTATGCGTGACGCGCTCTCCATCTTCGACCAAGCAGCCTCATTCTGTCAGGGCAACATCACCTACCAGAAAGTAATTGAGGACCTGAACGTGCTCGACTCGGAGAACTACTTTCAGATTATCGACCTCTCTATTATTAATAAGGTGGCAGACATTATGGTGCTGCTCAACCAGATTATCAACAAGGGTTTCGATGGTGGACTGCTCGTTCAGGGACTGGCCAAGCATGTGCGCAATGTGTTGATGGCGAAGGACCCACAGACATTGCCTCTGTTGGAGGTCAGCGACCAACAGCGCGAGCGTTATCAGGAACAGGCCAAGAAGTGCCCCACCCCGTTCCTCTATAAGGCGTTGCAACTGATGAACCAGTGTGACATCAACTACCGACAGTCGTCGAACAAACGCCTGCTGGTGGAACTGACGCTTATCGAGATAGCGCAAATCACCCAACCTGAGGATGCGCCTGGCAGTGGGCGTAAGCCCAGAAGATTAAAATCCCTGTTTAAGCAACTGATACAGCAGACTCAGCCCAAGACCACAGCCCCGCAGGTAGCTGTGGCTGAACCTGCTGCATCAACCCCGACAAGAGCAAGCCAACCTACCAAACCTACAACCCCTACTGCACGCGCCCCCAAGCTCAAGAGCAGCATCAGCCTTTCTTGGGGAAATATGCGCCAAAAGATGAATGGTGGCAAAACCATTCTTCCTACCGACGCCCCGCAGGAAAATGGTGATGCCGAGAACAACCAGCCCTTTACCCCTGAGGAGCTTCAGATTGAGTGGTTGTCCATGTGTAACCGCATGCCCCAGCACCTGAGTGGTGTGGCTACACGCATGAAGAACATGAATCCTGTCATTACGGAATTCCCTGCCCTGGAGGTCGTAGTGGAAAACCAGCTGGCAATGGAACAAATGGAGCAGATAAAGGGCAGTATTGTCAATACGCTGAAGCGTGACCTCCACAATCAGGGCATCACACTCACCATGCGTGTGGCAGAGCACAAAAAAGGCGAACGCATCCTCACGCGTCGCGAACAATACGAACTGATGGAGAAAGAAAATCCCTCAGTAGCTAAACTGAGGGAAATATTCGATTTGAATCTGGCCTAACGCCATCTTACATCTTACATCAAATCAGCGGCATTCCAAGTTTTTTGCTTTCGGCACGCATCTCGTCGGGCCAAATGCTTGCTTGGATTTCACCGATGTGACCTTTGTGCAACATCACCATACACAGACGGCTCTGACCGATACCACCACCTATTGACAGAGGCAACTCGTCGTTCAACAGTTTCTGGTGGAAATACAGGCTCTTGCGCTCTTCCTTGCCCTCAATCTTCAACTGGCGCAACAGGCTCTCCTTATCCACACGGATACCCATTGAGGACAGTTCGAACGAACGGCCCAACACGGGATACCATATCAGGATGTCGCCGTTCAAGCCCTCAAGGCCATTCTCACCAACGGTACTCCAGTCGTCATAGTCTGGTGCACGACCGTCGTGCTTTTCACCATTCGACAGCTTGCCGCCAATACCTATAATAAATACGGCACCATACTTCTCGCAGATGGCATCCTCACGCTCCTTCGGCGTCTTGTCAGGATACATCTGCAACAGCTCCTCAGCATGGATAAAGTGAATCTTTTCAGGCAGGAAAGGCTTAATCTGCGGATAGGTCTCACAGGTCAGATACTCCGTCCTGCGGATGGCAGCATAGATGCGCTCTACCACATTCTTCAGATAGCTGATCGTGCGCTGCTCCTTCGTAATCACAGCCTCCCAGTCCCACTGGTCCACATACAGCGAATGCAGGTTGTCCAACTCCTCGTCAGCACGGATGGCGTTCATATCAGTATAGATGCCATAGCCCGGTTCTATCTTGTACTCGGCCAGCGACAGGCGCTTCCACTTGGCCAGTGAATGCACCACCTCGGCTCTAGCATCACCCAAGTCCTTGATGGGGAACGTCACGGCACGCTCAACACCGTTCAGGTCGTCGTTGATTCCTAGTCCCTGAAGCACAAACAACGGGGCTGTCACACGGCGAAGACGCAACTCGGTAGATATGTTCTGCTGAAAGAATTCCTTAATCAGTTTAATACCCTGCTCAGTCTGTTTCATGTCGAGCAGGGATTTGTAATCAATGGGGGTAATCAGTTGACTCATTTCCTTGTAATTTTCAAATTTGCGTGCAAAGATACACAATAAATATTAAATTGCAAGCAAAATCTCCAAATATTTTTGCAAAATGATAGTTATTCTTGATTTTTACTAACGATTTGCACTAAGAACCGTTCTTGTTAACAAATCATAATTATCAATTGCCAATTATCAATTATCAATTAAAAATCGTACCTTTGCAGTCGTTTTTGTAAAGATACTATTTAGTATCAGGCCCCGTAGCTTAGCTGAATAGAGCGTCAGATTCCGGTTCTGAAGGTCTTGGGTTTGAATCCCAACGGGGTCACTCCCCCCTGATGTCACATCAAAACAGATAGTTAGAATGCTTCTGATGCCCCAGCGTCGACTGGGAGGAAGGCACCATTCACATAACTGCCGGCAGGGGAAGACAGATAAAGGGCAGCATAGCCGATATCCTCTGGTTGTCCGAAGGTCTTCATTGGTATACGGCGCAGGATATTAGCCTTACGCTGTGGGTCGGTATCAGTAGCCTTATGGAACATGGGGGTATCAATCCATCCAGGTGCTATGGTGTTTATACGAATGCCCTTAGACGAAAGTTCTGCAACGAGACTGCGCTGCAAACCCAGTATAGCTGTCTTGGCGGTGGTATAAGCCACTATCTGCTCCAAACCCATGAGAGCTGCCATCGAACTGATGAGGATAATAGAGCCCTTACCACGCTCAACCATCAGACGTGCAAACTCACGGCTCAGTGCAAAGACACTCGTTACGTGGACGTTCATCACATCCAGAAATTCGACATCGCTGACATCCAGCGCCCATTTCTTAAGGTGCGTTCCGGCACAGTTCACAAGAATGTCTATGCTTCCGATTTCCTGAACGAGGGCAGGAATCTTATCTAACTGTGTGACGTCGAAGGCACGATAAGAGCACTGCTCACCCAATTGTTGCTGAGCCACACGCAACTTCTCCTCATTGCGTCCTATAATAACCACTTCGGCACCTGCCTCAATAAATACTTTGGCAATGCCGAAACCAAGTCCGCTGCCACCTCCGGTAATCACGGCACGCTGGCCGTCTATTCTAAATGCTCTCATCTTATCCAAATTGTTCGTTGCTGCAAAGATAGGGTAAAAAAACGAAATACGCAAAGAAATTTCACGAAACATTTGCTCATTTGCTGTTATTTTTGTAATTTTGCAGCAATACATCAAAGGAAAAAGAGGACGAAGAAGTTCCTCATAGGTATTACGTTAATTGCAGATATGACACCTACAACAAAACGCGTGTTCCAGATATTCAAGGAACTGAACCAGATTCCACGCCCGTCACACCACGAAGAGCGCGTGGCCGACTATCTTTGCCAGTTTGCCGAACATCTCGGCCTGACGTACAAGCGCGACAAAGAGAACTGCGTCGTCATCAGCAAACCCGCTACACCAGGTCACGAGGGAGCCGAACCCATCGTGCTGCTCAACCACATGGACATGGTCTGCGTAGGTATGAGCGACCCGCTGAACGACCCTATACAAGCCTACGTCGAAGATGGCTGGATGAAGGCCCGCGGCACGTCGCTAGGCGCCGACAACGGCATCGGACTGTCGATGGCTCTCGCCGTGCTGGAGAGCAACGATATCATCCACGGACCGATGGAGGTCATCACCACCACCAACGAAGAGGATGGCATGTCGGGCGCCTCGCAACTGAGCAGTGACTTCCTACGGGGCCGTAAGGTCATCAACCTCGACTCCGAGGACTACGACACCATCACTACCGGAGCTGCAGGAGCCTGTCTGCAATTCCATCGCATACCTGCTGGACGCACGGAAGCACCTGGAGGCAAGCGCCGCTGGTACAACATCCGGTTCGAGGGCGGACTGGGCGGACATTCGGGTGTCGACATCAACAAGGGTCGCTGTAGTGCTGTCGTGCCTGCGTGGGCTGTGCTTGCGGCCATCTATAACGAATACGACTTCGACGTAGCTTCTATCACTATTGGTGAGGCCAACGCGTCCATAGCTTCTTCAGCCGAAATTGTGCTGACCATTCCTTCGGGCGAGGGTTCTGAGTTTGTAAAACAACAGGAAGAGATGATGAACCAATGGTTGCGCGAGGAATATGGTGACGCCGACCCCAACATCCGTTGCGTTATCAGCAAGTGCGAACGGCAGGAGACGGTCATCAGTCGCGAGGCCTTCGAGGCGCTCATGCGCTGTCTGGAACAGATTCCGCAGGGTGTTGTCAAGATGAGCGACACGATGCCGGGAACGGTGGAGACGTCCAACAACGTAGGACGCGTCGTCACTGAACAGGACAACATCTTCGTCTCTACCCACACGCGCAGTTTCATCGACAGCGAGATGGAGGCCTTGAGCAACGATATTGCCAGCGTATTTGCAGAAAATGGCGGACACAGCGAGACCATCATGTCGGCACCCGCGTGGCAGGAGGATCAGCAGTCGCCATTCTTGCAACTCACCTCCAACACCTTCCAGGACGTTCTGGGTTGGCGTCCGCGCATGGTAGCCATGCACTTCGTACTGGAGGCGGGATTCTTCGTCCGTCACTATCCTGGCATCCAGATGGCCAGCATCGGACCACGCATCGTCGAGCCCCACTCCACCAGCGAACGCGTCGAGCTATCGACCGTTGACGACATCTGGCGCGTACTCGTTGAACTACTGAAACGCCTGGCGTAATTCGCGTTATTTAGCCATTATCTTCGCCGTTTGAAGCGTTCCTCGACAGTTTGGAATACGACAAAGAGTATAGGAACGATAAACAACAGCGCAATGGTGCCAATGAGCATGCCGCCAATGGTTCCAACACCCAACGAGCGGTTACCATTGGCACCAATACCTGTCGCAACAGCCAAGGGCAGCAGTCCGAAAATCATCGTGAGCGACGTCATTAGGATGGGTCGCAAACGCACAGCGGCGGCGTCGAGTGCTGCAGCGATGATACTCATGCCTTGGCGTCGGCGTTCTGAAGCGTACTCCGTCAGCAAGATGGCTGTCTTCGACAACAGGCCAATTAGCATGATGAGTCCCGTCTGCATGTAGATATTGTTCTCCAACCCCCACATCCAGGCGAAAATGAATGATCCCAGGAGTCCGAACGGCACACTCAGAATAACAGCCATTGGAATGAAGACACTCTCATAAAGCGCGCAGAGAATCAAGTAGATGAACACGATGCAGAGCACAAAAACCAATGCCGTGGTGTTCTGCGACGAAGCCTCCTCACGCGTCATACCGCCAAACTCATAGCCATAGCCTTCGGGCAATACCTCGGCAGCCACCTCGCGGATGGCGTCGATGGCCTGTCCAGAGCTGTAGCCCTCGGCTGCCGTACCACCCACCTGTATCGACGGGAAGAGGTTGAAGCGCGACAACGTCTCAGAGCCATAGATACGCGTCAGCGTCAGGTATTGTCCGATGGGCGACATCTCACCCTGATTGTTCTTAACGAAGATATTGTTCAGCGACTCCGTGTCAAGGCGATATTCTGGCGAAGCCTGCACCATGACGCGGTAGAGCTTGGTGAAACGCACGAAGTTCGAGGCATAAGTGCCACCAACATAACCGCTGAGGGCTGCGAGCACATCGCTGGGCGACACGCCGCGACGCTTGCAGAGGGCAGCATCGACCTCCACGCGGTATTGCGGATATTTCAGCGAGAAGTTGGTGTAGGCACGGCCTATCTCGGGTCGCTCACCAAGAGCCGCAATCAACTTGTTCGTATAGCCCAGCAAGTCCTGAATGGTGCCGCCATGCCTGTCCTGCACGTGCAGTTCGAAACCGTTGATGCGTCCGAAGCCTGGTAGCATGTTCTGCGTATTCACCTGAATCTTCGCGTTGGCAATATCGGCAGTGCGACGATAGATTTCCTGCACGATGCTTTGGTCGTCGTCACCTTTGCCCTTGCGCTCATCCCACTTCTTCAACTTCAGCGTAAAGTTACCGTTCGACGATGACTGTTCGAAGCTGTTCGAGTTGCCCGCAATGAGCGAGTAGATACGCAGCTGAGGCAGGTCGTTAATACGTTCCTCCACCTCTTTTAGAATATGGTAGGTCTGTTGCAGACTGCTACCTGGCGATGCCTGCACGTTGATGAATACCGTTCCCATATCCTCGTTGGGCACCAGTCCGGTCTTCGTCGTACGCATCATCCAATAGAGTCCACCAATGGCAACGACAACCAATGCAAAGGCCAGCCATGGTTTGCGCAACACCTTAGAGAGGCCTTGTTTGTATTCATTTACAAATGTATCGAACGATGGCAAACGTTTGAGTTTCAACGTCTTATCCTGTTTCTTCATAATAAGTGCGCAGAGAGCTGGTGACAACGTCAGTGCATTGAACAGCGAGATGGCAACGGCAATGGCCATCGTCAATCCGAACTGGGTATAGAACGTGCCTGTAACACCACTGATGAAGCAGACGGGAACGAATACCGCCATGAAGACCAGTGTCGTAGTGACCAGTGCAGACGTAATGCCGTGCATAGCACTGACAGTGCATTCGTAGGTGGATATTGCGACGGGAGAACCATCGACCACATGGGTTGCTTCATCGAGCTTGGCCTGCACGGCTTCTACCACCACGATGGCATCGTCCACCACCGTACCGATGACCAGCACCAATGCAAACAGCGTCAGCATATTCAGCGAGAATCCGATGGCATAGATGACGGCCAGCGTGGCTATGAGCGACACCAAGATGGCGATGGCAGGAATGATGGTAGCACGCCAGCTACGCAAGAAGACGAACACCACGAGGACGACCAGCACAAGGGCTTCCAACAGCGTCTCGACGACACTCACGATGGAAGCGTCCAGAAAGTCCTTCTTCGATTCCAGGTCCTCGATAACAATACCTGGTGGCAGCGACTTGCGAATCTCCTCCACCTCGCGGTCAATTTGCTTGATAATCTCGTTGGCATTCGACCCTGCCACCTGGTTGATGGAGATGTTTACAGAAGGACTGTCGTTGGTCTCGCCAATGATGTTATAGTTCTGCGAGCCAAGTTCCACACGGGCAATATCACCGATGCGTAACACGTCGCCACTGGGTAGCGAGCGCACCACCAGGTTCTCGTATTCCTGTTCCTCCTCGTAACGGCCGCGATATTTCAACACATACTGGAACGTGTTCTGGCTCTCGGCACCCAGCGTACCCGTCGCCACCTCTACGTTCTGTTCGTCCAGAACTTTCGTCACGTCTGCAGGAGTCAGTCCGTACTGCGCCATCTTCAGCGGGTCCAGCCAAATACGCATCGAATAGTCGGCACCCATCACGTTCACCTCGCCCACACCGGCAATACGACTCAGGCGCGGCTCGATGTTAATCTTCGTATAGTTCGCCAGAAACGAACGGTCAAACGTGGAATCCGGACTGTACACCGCTAACTGCTTGATGTTCGACGTCTGGCGCTTACGTACCGTGATACCTCCCTTTACCACGTCACTCGGCAGACGACCCTGCACCGTTGCAGCACGGTTCTGAACGTTCACCATCGCCATGTTGGGGTCGGTGCCCTGTCGGAAAAAAACACCTATCGAGGCCGTACCGTTGTTCGATGCCGTCGACGTCATATACATCATGCCCTCGACACCGTTGATGGCCTCCTCCAGGGGCACGACAACACTCTTCTGCACCGTCTCAGCATTCGCGCCTGTATATGATGCCATAATGCGAACCGTTGGCGGAGCTATCTCAGGAAATTGCTCCAGCGGCAAACTAGCGAGTCCGATGATACCCACCAGCACCATCAGCACGCTAATCACGCAGGATAATATCGGGCGATCAATGAAAGTCTTTACGTTCATTTCGATGTTCCTTTCTTGATTTCAATCCCGTCTTTCAGCAGACCAGCACCCTCGGCAATGATGGTATCGCCCACCGACAAGCCATCCTCAACAATATACTCCTTACCATTGTTCTGAGGAAACAACGTGACTGCCGTAGCCTTCGTCTTTCCATCGACGACACGATAAACAAATGTGCGATTCTGCAACTCGTATGTCGCCTCCTGAGGGATGACGACACACTGCTCGTGACTCGTGGGAACTATCACCGTAGCACTTCCGCCGTTATGCAGCAAGCCCTGAGCATTGGGGAACGTGGCACGCAACGTGACGGCACCCGTACTGGCGTCGACCGTACCGCTCACCGCACTGATACGGCCCGGCTGTTCGTAGATCTTACCGTTGTTCAGCCGAAGTCCCACCGCCGGAGCCTTGCTTATAAAGGCCTCCATACCGCCATACTGCGCAATGAGATTCAGCGTCTGACTTTCGCTGATACTGAAATAGACATACATCTCAGAGTCGTCGGCAACAGTCACCAGCGGATCGCTGATGGCACTGCTGACCAGCGAACCCACATGCCAGGGAATCATCGACGCCACACCGCTCACAGGACTCTTTACCACCGTATAACTTAGGTTGTTACGGGCATTCGTCTCTTGCGCCTTCGCCTGCGACAACGCCGCCTCAGCCTCCAGCAAGGCATTGTGAGTAGTCTCCACACTCACCTCACCCACTACACGACCTTCCAGCAACAGACGCTCGTTGTTGTAGTTCATGCGGGCCGTCGCCAAACGTGCCTCAGCGCTCTTACGGGCAGCCGTCGCCACGTCCAATGCAGCCTGAAACGGCACCTGGTCGATGACGAACAGCGTCTGACCTTTCTTCACGGTCTCGCCCTCGTTGATACATATACGCGTGATGGTGCCAGACACCTGTGGACGTACCTCAACAATCTGCCGACCTGTCATTCTGCCGCTATATTGCCTTTCCAGCGTCACATTCTTCCGGCTCACCACCATCGTCTTATACGCCACCTCGTCGTGGGCTTTCTTTTTTTCTTTGCCGCAAGCCACGACCAGCAGTCCCACGATGACTACTGCCAAAAATCCTATCGATTTTGTGCTCATTATATTCATAGTCCGTTTAGTCATTTTATTCATCGGAAAGCAATTCTCGTAAATTTATGGGCAAAGGTAACACTTTTTTCTCGTTTTTTCGTATATTTGAACCGATAATTTGGAATGTTTATAAAAAATTGTAACTATGACACCTATGGTACAAATTAAAAACGAGCCCACCAAACGATGAGCCCGCTTTTTGCTTATTTGTCGATTGATATTATTTCACAATGTATTTGCGACCATTCTGGAGAACAACGCCCTTGTAGTTATCGTTCACCTTCTGACCAGCGAGATTGTAGCAAGGAGCGTCAACATTAGCATCAGCCTTCATGTTAGCAATGCCAGATTCGCCGCCAAAGTCAGCTTCAACAGACTCAGGCTCAGCACCACCGACTGCCTCAACAGCTACGCCACATGCTTCAAACGAAACGACAGAGCCACGATCGTCGACGTTGGTAGCATTACCGTCTGCGTCAACAACAGCAGCGAACTCAGGAGCCAAAGCCTTATCAGGAGATGCTATATAAATACCATTACCGAACTCAAAGCCACCAAAGCCCAGCTGTGAACTCTGCTGATAGATCACATAGCTTTCACCAGCTTCTACGTTCAGCGTAATCCAACCCCAAACAGCCTGATTACCCTTTTCAATGACATATTTGTTGATAGGATCCTGACCCTTTTCAGCACGAGCTGCATTCTCTTCATCTACACGAGCCTTAATCTCTTCAGCAGTAAAATAAGTGGGAACCTGAATCCAAACGGGATTACCATCATTGTCTTTAGCCTGCTCACCTGTAGTTTCATCAATCTTAGGCTGGTCGGTATTGGTATTCTGACCATTAACATAGCCATCGAACGTATAATCCACATAGGGTTCCAAAGGCACACCAGTAGAAGCCTTGACGACAAAAGTCTTACGGTTTCCCTTGTTGACCCAGGTATTGAATTTCAACTGACCTGAGGTCTTCGGAGTGAACTTATAATATAGACCATAAGCAGGAATACCTTTCTCACCTTCCTCATATTTAATGTAAGTATATGCAGGACGAGTAAAATAGTCACCCTGATTTTCGCTGTAAAAATATTCAGCCATAAGGGTTGCATAACCATTACCTGTACCCATCAGGAAAAACATGTCATTGTTATCCTTGTCTTTCTTATTGTTACCGTTCTTCCAAGTGATGGGCTTCCAAGTAACACTCTTCAACGGATAGATACCAGGCTCCTGCGCATTAACACTCATGGCAATAAAAGCCATGCAAACAAGCGTAAAAATTTTCTTCATAATCAATTTGTTTTTGTTATTAATTAGTAATTTATTTGTTTTCTTCTGCACGACAGATGTCCGTACTTCGTTGCAAAAGTACGGTTTTTCCGTGAAACTACCAAACATTTGGATAAGTTTTTCGCAAAAAAGCTACTTTTTGAGACGGAATGAGTTCTCAATGCTGGTAAGCTCGTCCTTGAAAGCCTTGTCAACCTTCAGGCGCTGTTCGATGGTGGAGCAGCTGTGGATGACAGTGCTGTGGTCGCGCCCTCCAATAAGTTGTCCGATGCGGCCAGCAGGCATCTTGGTGTATTTCTGCGCAAGATACATGGACACCTGACGGACGATGACATAGTCGCGTTTGCGTGAACGACTGAAGATGCTCTTCTGTTCGACACCATAATGGCCACAGACCTTCTCGAGGATGTCGTCGACGGTGAGTGGCTTGTTGTCGACCTTGACGGCACGCTGGATAACACGTTGGGCCAGACGGAGATCAATATTGGTGTTGTAAACAACGGAATAGGCCAGCAGGGAATTGATAACCCCCTCGAGGTCGCGCACGGAACCGTTGGCAGTCTCGGCGATATACTCTATGACTTCGTCGGCAATCTTCAGTCCATCGCGACGGCACTTGGCATTGAGAATGTCCTTGCACAACTGTACATTGGGCTGTTCGAGCTCAGCAATGAGTCCGCAGGCGAAACGCGTGAGCAGACGGTCCTTCACACCCTGCAGATCGACAGGAGGACGGTCGGAGGCAAGGATGATCTGCTTACCCAGACGGAACAGGTGGTCGAAGATGTGGAAGAACGTGTCGAGGGTCTTCGTAGCGGTGGCCCACTCCTGAATGTCATCGACAATGAGCACATCGATGCTCTGGTAGAAACGGATGAAGTCGTTGACGGTATTCTGGCGGGTAGCATCGGTAAACTGCACTTGGAACAGACGTGCAGAAACATATAGTACGCGCCTGCGTGGGTACATCTCTTTACAACGCACGCCAATAGCATTGATGAGGTGCGTCTTGCCACAACCCGATGGTCCGTAGACGAAGAAAGGATTGAAGGTAGACTTACCTGGATGCTCAGCTATAGTCATACCGACAGTACGCGGCAGTTTGTTGGAATCACCCTCGATGAAACTTTGGAACGTCTTATGGAGGTCGAGCTGTGGATCGAGATCCTGAGGCGTAACGGCATCGAGAATGGTAGGCGACTTATTGACGCCCTGACGAGCCACGGGGATATCAATAGCAACAGGCTCACTACCCTCTTCGTCGACGGTCAGCTTATGCTGCTGGTCGACCACAATACGGTAGTTGAGCTGTACGCTATTGCCAAAACAACGACACAACACCTTGCTCAACAGGTTGACGTAGTGCTGCTCCAGATACTCATACACATACCTGCTCGGTACCTGTACGAGGAGAGTCCGGCTGTCTTCGTTGTATTGCTCGAAGACGATTGGCGCGAACCATGTTCTGAATTGCTGCTCCGTGACGTTGTCCTTGATGAGTTGAAGGCAGTTGTCCCAAAGCGCCTTTGGATTCATTTCCATACGGCGATCGTTGTTCTTTTAATAAATTACTTTAATGCGGTTAATAATGATTTCGATTGCAAAGGTCGGTATTTTTTTTGAATTATGCAAATCCGTATTTTTAATCAAAAAAAGGGAAAAGTCGTGTAACTTGCTTGTTTATCGTACTTTATGACGTTTTTACAATGTTATTATATCCACACCCCTCTTGCAAAATTCCAAACACTTGTAATTCAATTAATTGCGCGATTCATGCACACAAACGGCACCCTATGCAGCAAAAACATTTTTAGCTATCCGAAAGTGAGCTATATCAAGCACTTGCATCATTCTGCATGGAAAGTATTGAGACAATCTTACTATTTAGACAAATTTAAAATTACAAAGAATTTTTATTTATCTTTCTTTCCGAAAATCGAGAAGTGAACGTAGCGTTTCGGATGGGCTTTCAGGTCAATCATCAGCGAGTCGGCTGAAGCCATCGTTGCCGCCATATTGTTATAGAGCGTAGGATCGCGCATGAGCAGACCAAGCGTACCCTCATTACTATTCAACTTACGCGTCATCTCGTTGACGTTGGCCAGTGTTTGGTTGACGCCGGCCATCATAGATGCCACATCTATAGCTGCCAGATTACCTGTCAACTGCTGAGTATTATCGAGCACCCCGTTGGCTTTCTGCATCATGGTAGGCATCTCGCGGTTGAGCGATGCAGACAGTGTACGCAACTCGCGGCTCGTGGCATTAAGATTGTCGGTCATGCCCTCGACGTTATGCAGCATCTGCCGCAGAGCTGGGTCGGCCAGCAGGATGTTCAGACTGGTCATAATGCTGTCGAGTTTCGGCATCATGGCCTCGATGGCAGGCACCATCCCACCCAGTTTACCCATAATGCCCTGTTCAGCACTACCGCTGATGGTGTCACCCTTGGCAACCATGTGAATGGGGTCTTCGCCCAATATGAGGTTGATTTTGATATTGCCCAACAAGTCGCTGGAAATCTCGGCATGCGACCCCTGTGGCAATCGCATTTCCTTGTCGAGTCCCATCACAGCCACAATCTTACCCTGCGGATCGTAGTTGTACTCAATGTCCTTGATGACACCCACCCTATAGCCATTGGCATAGACTGGCGTAGAAGCTGAGACGCCACTGACATCCGTAAACGTTACGTAATAGGAGTCGTCGTTGGCAAACACGGTAAGCCCTTTCAGGAATGTCAGTCCGTAGTACAACACCACGATGCCCAAGATGGCCACCAAAGCTATTTTCACCTCTTTTGTAAAGAACTTCATAACGCGTTATTTCTTTTTGTTTCTATTTCTATATTCCTGTATGGCCTTCTGGACGTCCGTCCTTACACCATCCTTGAAAGCAATGATGAAACACTGTGGGAACGTCGCTGCCAACGTTTTGCGAAGCTGGTAAATCTCATTGTAGTTTTCGGATGCACCAACAGTATATTTATACATTCCACCTTCCTGGTAACAGTCGGCTGGCTGTCCCTTTAGACGGGGGTCGTTAGCCTTCAGTTTTGCACTCGAGCCTAAAATCTGGACCTTGAAAACAGGGGCTGACGACGCAGCAGGTGGGGCGGGTGTCGCAGGTGCAGACGGTGCTGCAACGGGCTTCGAAGGTGTTGCAGCAACGGTATCAGGAGTCTCGGCAGGCTGTTCGTCGGTTTTGGCGTCGGCAACAGGTTGTTCCACAGGCACAACGACCATTGGTTCCTGCTTCTTCGGTTCTTCTCTCTTCGGTTCTTCTTTCTTCGGCACAACAGTCGGGATCTCGACTTCCTGCTTCGGCTCGGCCTTCAGCGGTACCGTAATACCCCCGTAGTTCTTTTTCTTATAGTCCAGAAAAGCCTGATAGATGCCTTGTGCCAGACGGTTTACACCATCTGAAGAGTGCAGGAACTGCTCCTCGTCGGAAGTAGAGATAAATCCAAGTTCTATGAGGCAACTCGGCATCGATGTCTCGCGCAACACAAGGAATCCGGCCTGCTTCACGCCCTTGTTCTGACGGCCTGCTGACGCACAAATGCGCTTCTGAACGAATTTCGCCAGGTCGACACTCTGCGCCATGTTGTGATCCTGGATAAACTCAAACATGATGTAGCTCTCCGACGAGTTTGGATCGAAGCCCTGATAACGCTGTTTGTAGTCCTTCTCGTAGAGAATAACCTCGTTCTCACGCTTAGCCACCTCCAGATTGTCTGCCGCACGGTGCATACCCAGCGTGTAAGTCTCGATGCCTCGCGAAATATGTCCCTTGGGCAATGCATTCGTATGGATGGAGATAAAGAGATCGGCCTTATTTTTATTAGCAATGTCCGCGCGCGTGTGTAAAGGAATGAAAACGTCCGTCTTGCGCGTATAGATAACCTTCACGTCGCTGCAATTGCGCTCTACCAGCCGTCCGAAAGCCAGTGCGACATTCAGGTTGATATGTTTCTCCTTCGTGATTTTTCCTATGGCGCCTGCATCGTTGCCTCCGTGTCCGGCATCAATCACCAGCGTAAATTTCTTATTGGCAGCAACCATCGTCACTGTCAGCATCAGCATCCATATCAGTAATCGTATCCTCATCAATCTTTTGTAATATGCAATTCCACTCCTGCCCCTTTGCAGTCGCTTCCGAGGGGAGGATTTAATTTTGTAATTCTCAGGTCCAGCGACGTCACTTTCGGAAATTCGGCAAACACTCGGTCTGCTATACGTCCTACGACATGCTCCAGTAACTGCGACGTCTTGTGCATTTCTTCTTCTATCAGACGGTACAAGAGACTATAGTCCAGCGTCGACTCCAACTGGTCGGACTGCATGGCCGATGTCATATCCACACCACAGCGAGCAGACACCAGAAAGTCCTGCCCTACCTCATTCTCCTGAGGCATCACCCCGTGGTAGGCGTGAATGCGTACTTCGTCCAGAAAGATATTACTGCTCACCGTCATCCGAACCATCTATATATTTTTTCAGTGCGCGCTCTACGCCGACTTTCCACGTGTTGATATTCTCCGACTGCAACTGCAACGAGCTCACCAGCTTGATGACGTGTTCCAACGGCATCCGATAGCGAAGCACACCTGATATCAGCTTGGCATAGTTCCAATATTCAGGATTGAACTTCTCAGACAGTCCTTCGACGGTAATCTTGTAGCCACGCGTGTTTTCGAACTGGAAGTCGTAGCGCTTCGTTCCGTCCTCATTCACCTGCTTGATAATCTTGCCCTTCGTCACCGACTTTGGCAACAAGATGCCGTCATCATCGTCCTGAAGACCAGTGAATATTTCGTAAGGATATCCATCGAGCAAGCCTACCAGCGCCACCCATTTATCCTTGTTGTTTTGGAAACGCACCACGTCGCACTCCAGCACCTTCGGTCGAACTTCCGTCACGTCAGGACGCTGGTTGTGCATCAGTTCTTTCACTGCCACATCGGCAACCGCTGTCAACTGTTTGCTTTCTTTGGGTGTCAATGCACCCAACATCTTGTCCAGCATCTTTTTTATCTGCTGTTCCGTCAGGGATGTTTCCGTCTGTTGGCTGGCTGCTGCCAGTGTCCTGACCAGCCATTCCGTCAGTGTCTCGTTTGTATTCTTAATCATACTTCTTCGCGCGCTTACTCTATTTTGCCTGCAAAGATAGTGCAAAATTTCGATTTAGCGAAGGGAATGAGAATAAATTTTCATTCCTGAGCGTGAGAAAGTTGATTAAATCGAGCGAAAAACCAAATTTATTTGAGTTTTTCCGAGATGCCGCCTATTTTTTCCTTAGGAAAAAGGTACGAATAAGCGAGCAAAGAACCAAAGGATTTATTTCTTTTTTTTATCCCTGCATTATAGCCGCCCCTTATCAAGGGGCTCTAAATCTTTGTTCTTTCGAGCGAGAGTACCTTCTCGCGAAGCGAAAAGATAGTGCAAATCGAGCGAAATACAAAATAAATCACGAATCATTTTCATTTTCGACCGAAAAATGATTCTGGGCGGTTGCCAAATGAACGGCAAGTGCGAGCCCTCGCTGAAAATTGGCAGAAAAATATCTCAATATAGCGTTACTCGTTTTTCTCCTGTCCATTTTCAAGGAAAGTTTCACGTACTTTCGCAAAAATGTAGAAGAAAGTTTGGAACTTTCGAAAATATTGCTTATCTTTGCCCACAGAAGATTATACGCTTATGTTAGACAGAGCACAGACAATAGAAAAACTACAGTCATCCCGTCAGTACCTCAGCGAGCACTACGGGGTGAGTTCGATGCTTCTTTTTGGTTCAGTTGCCAGAAACGAACAAAAGGAAGACAGCGATGTTGATGTGTGTGTAGAGATGAAGCCCAATCTTTTTAACCGGGCTGGTGTGAAGGTTTATCTTGAAGAGCTATTAGGTTGTCCTGTAGATGTTGTCCGCCTAAGGGAGAATATGAATCAATTGTTTAAACAGCAAATACTGAAATATGGAGTTAGAGTCTACTGACCCACTAAAGAAAGCCATTGACTTCTTTATGGAACAGCTCTTCCCCAAAATGTAAGAAATAGTAAAATGATAATTGTTGAACCCTTTAAAACCGCTGATGCCTATGGGCTGAGAGAAATATAACACGGAACATATAGGATGAATATCCGCTTTTAGATTCTTGTCATCTGAAAATCGCCAATTGACAGAGACTACCAAGAACTGAAGTAGGAGTTCACGCCGGACGGCGTGGGCATTACTCGTTTAAGGTAGTAAGGTGTTTGGCGATACCTCAGATGACGTAGACGAAGTACTTGTCCACGTTTTTTGTGTGCATACAACAAATAATAACTAACTAAAACGATAAGATTATGAAAAAAATTAAGATTTGGAGCATTCTGATGCTCGCAATAATGCTTATGCCGTTGGTGGCAAGTGCACAAGATGTATATGACGAGGATGATTTATTAGGAGTGTGGGTCGTAAATGAAAACGAATCTGTGAATCCCTATCCTATTTCAGAGATATCAATATCTGATTGTCCAGACTCGAAAGCGGGTAAGGGAGAAGTATATGGGTATTTTGGCTCTTTGAGAATTTATGATTATTTTTTTTCATCATCAAAGCGTTTACATTTATTTTGCCAAGCCCCCGATGGACCTCGGGTATACATTTGCAAAATAATATCATTTACTTCAGAGAAAATGATAATATCTTTTAAACGATTACATAATGATGTTCCCGAATACTTTGAAACCGTTTTGTACAAAAAAGGTAGTTCTTCTGTAAATTCCATAACAGACGATAATACTACATCGTATAGTGATAAATATAACCTCAAAGGCCAATTATTAGAAAACGAGCCCGATAGTGGGGTGTATATTCAAAACGGTAAAAAATACGTAAAGAAATAATCTCCATATTTCATAGTACATTCTGTATATTTTGAACAGCGATTGACAATTGACAAATGACAGTTGCAAATGCACAGCGGAACCGACCCCGTTGTGCACTTTTGTTATTTGTAGTACCCTATGCGGATGAAGTGGCGGGGGGCGGCGAAGGGCGTCCAGGAGATGTGGAGCCAGCCGGAACCGGTCAGCAGTTGGTCGGTATAGTCACAGGTGCGGAGGAAATCCACCAGGCGCTGGAATTGCTGCGGGTCCTTGGGACGGATGTCGGCAGCCTGGCCGAGCAGGTGCTGCGAGTTGCGGACGCCACCAACGAGAGCATTCACACGAGGGTTGCGGAAGCCAGAGTTGATGATGATGGCTCCTACCTCGCGGCGTGCGGGCTCCAGCAAATACTGGCAACCGTACTTCAGGTTGAACAACACCTGCGGC
>JBGUIA010000025.1:0-7311 GCA_045112595.1 Prevotella sp.
TTTATAGAATTATGGCACATCCTAAAAGAAGACAATCGAACACTCGTACCGCTAAGCGTCGTACTCATGACAAGGCAGTAGCTCCCACATTGGCAGTATGCCCCAACTGTGGTGCTTACCACATCTACCACACCGTATGCCCCACTTGTGGCTACTATCGTGGCAAGATTGCCATTGTTATGGACGAAACCGCTGAATAATGAGTAAAATCAATGCTATAATCACCGGCGTTGCTGGTTACGTGCCTGACTATGTCCTCAATAACGCGGAACTGTCTCGCATGGTTGACACCAACGATGAGTGGATTATGACGCGTGTTGGTATCAAGGAGCGCCGCATCCTTACTGAGGAGGGCCTCGGTACCAGCTACATGGCCCGCAAGGCTGCCAAGTTGCTGATACAGAAGACTGGCGTTGACCCTGATACCATTGATGCGCTCATTGTCACCACTTCGACGGCTGATTATAAGTTCCCATCTACAGCCAGCATCGTGCTTGGAAAGCTCGGACTGAAGAATGCCTTTGCGTTCGATTTCTGGGCTGCTTGCTGTGGTTTCATCTATACGCTCGACGTAGCCGCCTCCATGATTCAGTGCGGGCGCTACAAGAAGATTATCGTGGTTGGTGCCGACAAGATGTCGTCCGTGACCGACTACAAAGACCGTGCTACCTGTCCGCTGTTTGGCGACGGAGCAGGAGCCGTGTTGGTAGAAGGAACCGAAGAGCAGAATATCGGCGTGATGGACTCTTACTTCCGTGCCGACGGCAAGGGACTTCCCTTCCTGCATGTCAAGGCCGGCGGTTCTGTCTGTCCTCCCAGCCACTTCACCGTTGACCACCGCCTCCATTACCTCTATCAGGAGGGTCGCACGGTGTTCCGCTATGCAGTAACGAATATGAGTGACGACTGTGCCCTCATTGCCGAGCGCAACGGACTGAACAAGGACAACATCCAGTGGGTGGTTCCTCATCAGGCCAATATGCGTATCATCGAGGCCGTTGCCAAGCGTCTGGAACTGCCGATGGAACAGGTAATGGTCAATATCGAGCATTTTGGAAACACCTCAGCAGCCACCATCCCTCTGGCACTTTGGGAAAATGAACACAAGTTGCGAAAAGGTGACAACGTCATCATGACAGCCTTCGGAGCAGGCTTTGTTCATGGAGCCAGCTACTACCGCTGGGCGTACGATGGTGTTTAAGGCTATTGGCAGTTAGCAGTTAGCTATTAGCCAAATGCCAAAAGCTAAAAGCAAAGAATATGCATAAAGCAGGATTCGTGAATATTGTTGGTAATCCCAACGTAGGTAAAAGTACGCTCATGAACCAGTTGGTTGGTGAGCGTATTTCGATTGCGACGTTCAAGGCACAGACGACGCGCCATCGCATCATGGGCATCGTCAATACCCCTGATATGCAGATTGTGTTTTCCGACACCCCAGGTGTGTTGAAACCCAACTACAAGTTGCAGGAGTCGATGTTGGCATTCTCCGAGTCAGCATTGCAGGATGCCGATGTGTTGCTCTATGTGACTGACGTGGTGGAGAATCCCGAGAAGAACATGGACTTCTTGGAGAAGGTACAGAAGATGACCATTCCCGTCATCCTGCTCATCAATAAGATTGACGAGCTATCTAGTGACTCTAGAGAATCTAGTCAGTCTAGACTCGCGGCCATTGTTGAAAAATGGCACAGCTTGTTGCCCAATGCCGAAATCCTGCCCATCTCTGCCAAGAACAAGTTCGGCACCGACATGCTTCTGAAGCGTATTCAGGAACTGTTGCCTGAGAGCCCGGCCTTTTTCGACAAGGACCAGCTCACCGACAAACCTGCGCGTTTCTTCGTTTCGGAAATCATCCGCGAGAAAATTCTGCTCTATTACGACAAGGAGATTCCCTACAGCGTCGAAGTCGTCGTGGAACGTTTCAAGGAGACGGACAAGAGCATACATATCAATGCCATCATCTATGTGGAGCGCGACTCGCAGAAAGGCATCATCATCGGACATCAGGGCGTCGCGCTGAAGAAGGTATCCACCGAAGCCCGCAAGGCACTGGAGAAATTCTTCGCCAAGCCCATCTATCTCGAGACCTTCGTCAAGGTCGATAAAGACTGGCGTTCGTCGCAGCGTGAGCTCGACGCCTTCGGCTATAATCCAGAGTAAGCAGTTGGCTTTTGGCAGTTTGCCATTAGCCTCATCGTATTGAAAACAAAGCTAATAGCCAAGGGCTAAAAGCTAAAAGCAAAAAGAAATATGAGTAACTTAGTAGCAATCGTAGGACGCCCCAATGTCGGCAAGTCCACCCTGTTCAATCGTTTAACCAACTCCCGTCGCGCCATTGTGAGCGACGAGGCTGGCACCACCCGCGACCGCCAATATGGCAAGTGCGAGTGGAATGGTCGTGAGTTCTCAGTGGTCGATACCGGCGGCTGGGTTGTCAACAGCGACGACATCTTCGAGGAGGAGATTCGCAAGCAGGTCATCGTTGCTACTGAGGAGGCCGACCTCGTGCTGTTTTTGGTTGATATCAAGAACGGTCTTACCGACCTCGATCAGGATGTTGCACTCATCCTGCGCCGCTCCAAGTTGCCCGTTGTGCTCGTAGCAAACAAAGCCGACGACGGCAAGGACCTCTACGGCCAGTACGAGTTCTATAAGCTCGGCCTTGGCGACCCGTTCTGTGTCAGTGCTGCCACCGGTTCCGGTACTGGTGACCTGCTCGACCACGTATTGTCGAAACTTCCTGCGGTCGACATTTCCGATGTCGACGACAACACTCCTCGTTTCGCTGTCGTCGGTCGTCCCAATGCCGGTAAGTCCAGCATCATCAATGCCTTCATCGGTGAAGACCGCAACATCGTCACTGAGATTGCCGGTACCACGCGCGATTCCATTTATACTAAGTACGACAAGTTCGGTTTCGACTTCTATCTCGTCGATACTGCCGGCATCCGTCGTAAGAACAAGGTGACGGAAGATCTCGAGTTCTATAGTGTTATGCGCTCTATCCGTGCCATTGAGAATTCCGACGTCTGCATCCTTATGATTGACGCTACGCGCGGCATTGAGGCACAGGACATGAACATCTTCCAACTCATTCAGAAGAATAACAAGTCGCTCGTCGTCGTTGTCAATAAATGGGACATTGTCGAGGACAAGTCGCAGGCCGCTATCACCACCTTCGAGACTGCCATCCGTCAGCGCATGGCACCGTTCGTCGACTTCCCCATTATCTTCGCTTCGGCCGTCACCAAACAGCGCATCTTCAAGGTCCTCGAGACCGCCAAGGAGGTCTATCTCAACCGCAAGTGTCGCATTGGTACCACCAAGCTCAACGAAGTCATGCTGCCTATCGTCGAACAGACACCGCCCCCCTCTATCAAGGGTAAGTACATCAAGATCAAGTACGTCTCGCAGGTTCCCGATACGCAGATTCCTACCTTCGTGTTCTACGCCAATCTGCCCCAGTACATCAAGGAGCCCTACCGTCGTTTCCTCGAAAACAAGCTCCGCGAAAACTGGACGCTCACCGGCACACCGATCAACGTGTTCATCCGACAGAAGTAAACCACGAAGTTCTTTTTTGACCACGAATTTCACGAATTACACGAATGAGTAGGCTTCGTTTTTCACTTTTCATTTTTCTCTGTTCACTCCTTTGGGCTTGCTCCGGCGGAAGCCCTGAGGAACAGGCCGCTCGTGCCGCGCGCACCTACTATCAGTATCTCGTAGATGACCGCGCCGAAGACTTCCTCGGCGGCAAGATTGGTGCCGACAGCCTCCCTGCTGACTACCGTGCCCAGATGCTTGCTGCCATCAATCTCTATCGTGCTACGATGGTCGACAAACATAAGGGGCTCGTCGATGTCCAGATATCCGACAATGTCGCCCGTCAGGACACCACTCTTCACCTCACCTACGCTTTTCTCCTTCTTTGCTACGGTGATTCCACCCAGGAGGAAATCGTCGTCCCAATGGTTCATCACTCCGACCGCTGGCTGATGAAATAACAATCTGGTATATAAGTCGGTTCTGCTGATTAAAGCGAATTAATTCTCCGCCATTTGATATAATCTGTTGATTTACAGAAAGATGATGGCGGAGGAATTTTTGTATAGTGATATTTATGATTGGTTGCTTTTCAAAAGCAAGGCTAGAAGAAATCTAGAAAGGATGTTAACGTCTTGGAGGCGGGAATTAAGCTATGAAGAAGACGTACTTAACGAATCTGCCACTTAAGTCGTAAGACGCTAGGACTTAAGTCGTAAGACGCTGCCACTAAAGTGGTAAGATACTAGGACTTAAGTGGCAGAGTAAAGAGAAGGGATTTAAAAAGGACTTAGCCCCCAGTTTGCAACAGGCGAGGACGGAGTAAAAGAGAATAAGGTTCGTCGTGTATACGATAACAAGTTTTGTAAGTTTTACGAGAGGTATTGAAAATCCTCCGCCATCATTCCACTGATTTTCAAGCAGTTAGATGTGCTGGCGGAGGATTTTTTTAAAGATCGTGCAGTCTTTTGCGGATAACTTTTTAGATGAAAACGATACAACATATCAGATAATTTTGTAACTTTGCGAACGAAAATGGATTGAGCTTATGAAAAAGACTATTCTTTTGTTGATGGCTGCCGTCTGCTGTATGGCGGCAAGTGCCGAGGCTCCCCAGCGGAAAATGCTAGAGCAGAGCAAGACGTGGGTTTACGTTTATCACCACTTTGAAGAGCGCGAAGACCACACAGATTACGATCACACGATGTGGCTGATGAACTATGTGCTGGAGGGCGATACCGTTATCGACAATCGCCAATATATGAAGATGTACAGGCATGACGAGCGGAACTGGAACGATAAGAAATACTATGCTGCCTTCCGCGAAGACGAAGAAGGACGGGTGTATGTGTATTACAAAAATAGTAATGATGAGTTTAAGTTGATTGACTTTAGCTTTGATTACGAAGAAGTGGAAGCGTCGCAGCCAGCAATACTTTCTGAAACCATCAAGGTGAACGGTCAGTTGTTCCACCGGTACCGTTATCAGCAAACAATTGGAGGTACTACATACGATACGGAATCTGGAGTTGAAGGTGTCGGATTCGAGGGGAAAGGTCTTGTACACTATCTTTTTGAGGCAGTGCCCGACTGTATCTGCGATTACGAGGAATTTTCTTATGTCTATGGTAGCGGTTTCTGGTTTTCAGCCTCTGACTTCGCGGCTCCTAAGGAGATTGAACTGACGGAGGACGAACGTAATTTGGTTGCCGGCAACAACGATTTCGCCTTCAATCTGTTCCGCAAAGCTCGTGACGAGAAGAGCTGCATACTGTCGCCGCTGAGCATCACCTACGCCCTTGGTATGTTGAACAACGGTGCCGCAGGACTGACGCTGCAGGAGATTAACCAGACGCTGGGTTTTGGCGACGCTGGTGCCGAGGCCATCAACGATTTCTGCCTGAAGATGCTCACGGAGTCGAATACGCTTGACTGGAAAACCAAGGCGCTCATTGCCAACACCATCTTCGTGAACGAGGGTTTGGGCTTCCGACTGCAGGACGGTTTCGTCAAGAAGGCCAACGACTATTACGATGCCCAGCCGCAAAACCGCAACTTTGGCGACGGAAAGACGATGGACGTCATTAATCAGTGGGCCAGCGACCATACGGAAGGAATGATTCCAAAAGTACTTGATGAAGACACGTTCAACCCCGCTGCGGTGAGCTATCTGCTGAACGCACTCTACTTCAAAGGTGCCTGGACCAGCCCCTTCGACGCTGCAGAGACGAAGGACGAGCCTTTCGGTGGTGGACCGGCAGTGCCCATGATGCACCAAGAGGATGTGGAGTATGAGTATAGCGCGAACGAACTCTATCAGGCCATCAATCTGCCTTACGGCAACGGAGCCTACCGCATGACCGTTTATCTGCCCCGTGAGGGGAAGACCATCGGTGACGTGCTTGAGACACTGGACGGCAGCAACTGGCAGGTCAATGGGTATAGTACAAAGATAGACCTGAAACTGCCGCGTTTCGAGACGGAAAACAACATCAATCTGGTCAAGATCATGTCGGATTTAGGAATGCCTTCCGCCTTTGACCCTGATGTTGCCGAGTTCCCCTATTTCTGTAATAAGGATGTTTTTATCGGCAATATGTTCCAAGTGGCTAAAATCAAGCTCGACGAGGAAGGTTCCGAGGCGGCTGCCGTTACCGTCATAGAAATGGAAACCACCGGCATACATCCGTTTGCCAGGTTCTACGCCACACGCCCGTTCCTCTATGTTATTAGCGAGCAGTCAACAGGCATTATCTTCTTTATTGGCCAATACGCAGGCGGTGTCAGTGCGAACGTTATCAGCGGCATTGCTAACACCAATTTGCAACCCAACCCCGCCTCAGACATCCTCTACGACCTCCAAGGTCGCCGCCTCACTGCCAAGCCCGCCAAGGGCATCTATATCCACAACGGCACCAAGGTTGTGGTTAAGTGATTAGGCGCAGTATTTCGCTTTGAGGTAGTCGGCGAAGATGCGGGCGGCACTTTCGACCTTGGCAGCGCAGGGACGCGTCTTGTAGTATTCTGCGGTGCGCGGGGAAGCCTCATAAGTGCAGTGAGCCTTGTCGTGCCCCTTCAGTCCGAGAATTTCGGCGCAGATGAGGCTGCCGTTCTGTTGTTCGGAACGCGCCAACAGTTCTTGCACGACCTTATAGCAGGCCGACTTGCCTTCGCGGTCGCTGCCTTCCGTCTGGCCGCAATCGAGGCCGACGAGCATGACGATGCCCGATACGGCTCCACACATCATCCGCAGACGGCCTACACCACCGCCAAAACCCGCTCCGAAGCGCAGGGCGGTCTTTTCGTCAACACCATAGAGGTCGGCAAAAGCTGCCACGACACTCTGACAACATCCATAGCCAGCCATGAAGTTGTCCACAGCCCGCTCGACCCGTTCTTCTAACTCTTGCTCTGTTATATTCATACGTCTTAACTCCTTTACTTCTTATTTGTAATCTTCATGTTGCAAAGTTACGAACTTTTCCGATGAACGGCAAATAAGTGGCGATTTTTCTTGTTAATTGTTCTTAAATGTTATAAGGCGCGTTTGGATTTCTCGGAATAACGCGGTAATTTTGCAAAACAATACACAACTAACGTTACTTTATAAATTTATAAGCAATGATTTATTCAAAAGAAGTTGAAAACATGTGTAGCGTTTGCAAAGGCGCTTACCATGGACCTGCACCCATTCCCGAGGAGGGCAAATGGATTCAGGCAAAGGAGATTAAGGACATTTCTGGTTACACCCACGGTATCGGC
>JBGUIA010000026.1:0-2198 GCA_045112595.1 Prevotella sp.
TAATCATTCCAGATGAACAATAAACAGACCATATTGGCGATTACAGGTTCTGACGGCACGGGCGGTTCGGGCATACAGGCAGACATCCGCTGTATCTGTGAATTGGGGGGCACGGTTACCTCAGTTGTCACATCGATAACCGTACAGAATACGCTGGGTATCCAGGAGTTCTACGACCTGCCTGCTGCCATCGTCCGCAAACAGATAGAAGCCATCTTCAACGATCTGCAGCCACAGATAGTGAAGATTGGTCTCATCAGGCGGATTGATGTGGTAGCAACGATAGCAGAGATGATGCAGAAGTATCACCCACGGTACATTATTTATGCGCCCGTACAGACATCCACCCATGGCGACCAACTAGTGGAACCTCAGGTGTTCAGTGCCATCAAAGAGCAGATCATACCGCTGTGCACCATTGTGCTGGAGCCTTCCGACCTGCCGTCGGCCATTCGTCTGCACGGCCAAGCCAACCAGTTGTCGGTAGCACTGGCTTATTATCTCAGTTGTGGCGAAAACACCAACGAAGCCATGCTCCATGCGCGCACTTATCTGAGCCAGTTCCCAAAGGGCTATACTGAGGACAGCAGCCGCAGCGGCGAGCTCTATAATCTGTTTCTCGATGCTGTCGATCGTTTTCATCACCTTTACAGCGACGTTGCTTTCTATGCCGAGCAGTTGGGTGTCAGTGCCCGTTATCTGGGACAGGTAACGCGGCATGTCGCCAACCGTTCACCAAAGTCTATCATCGACGAACGCATCATGGAAGAGATTTCCACGATGCTCGGCACCAACAAACCGCTAAAGGAGATTGCAGGCCTGTTGGGATTCTCTTCACAGGCTCATCTCTCGCGTTATTACAAGAAGCAGACGGGCAAGGCTCCCAGTGAAGTCAGGAAGAGATAGTTTGCACAAATTGACTTTTCACTTATCAGAATGGGAACATCGTGCGGTGTTCTCGCAGAATTGCCGTTACTTTGCAGCCACATTCATCAACGCATAGACGAAAAAGAATATGGAAGCAAACTCAAGACAAGAACTTAACCGCCAGTTGGCTCAGATGCTGAAAGGCGGCGTGATTATGGACGTGACAACCCCAGAACAGGCTCGCATCGCTGAGGAAGCAGGCGCTTGTGCCGTAATGGCTTTGGAAAGGATTCCTGCCGACATTCGTGCTGCGGGTGGCGTGAGCCGCATGAGCGACCCGAAAATGATTCGTGGCATTCAAGATGCCGTCACCATTCCCGTGATGGCGAAATGTCGCATCGGACACATTGCCGAGGCACAGATACTGCAGGCCATCGAGATCGACTATATCGACGAGAGCGAGGTGCTCAGTCCTGCTGACAATATCTACCACATCGACAAGACGAAATTCGACGTGCCGTTCGTTTGTGGCGCAAAGAATCTGGGTGAAGCCTTGCGCCGTATCGCCGAGGGGGCAACGATGATCCGCACCAAGGGTGAGCCTGGTACGGGCGACGTGGTGCAGGCCGTCAGCCACATGCGGCTGATGCAGAGCGAAATCCGACGACTGGTTTCTATGAGTGAAGACGAGCTCTATGAGGCTGCCAAGCAGTTGCAGGCGCCTTACGAATTGGTGCGCTTCGTGCATGACAACGGCAAGCTGCCCGTAGTGAACTTCGCCGCCGGAGGTGTGGCTACGCCAGCCGATGCCGCTCTGATGATGCAACTCGGTGCTGAGGGTGTGTTCGTGGGCAGTGGTATTTTCAAGAGCGGCAATCCCGCCAAGCGAGCCGCAGCCATCGTGCAGGCCGTCACCAATTATCAGGATGCCAAACTTCTGGCCGAACTCAGCGAAGACCTCGGCGAGGCAATGGTGGGCATCAACGAACAGGAAATCGAACTTTTAATGGCGGAGAGGGGAAAATGAGAATAGCGGTTCTTGCCCTGCAAGGGGCATTCATCGAGCATGAGCAAATGCTGCAGCGGCTTGGTGTCGAGACTTTCCAGATCCGACAGCTGAAAGACTGGCAGCAACCCAAAGACGGACTGATTCTGCCTGGTGGCGAGAGTACGGTGCAGATGCGCCTACTCTCACAACTGGGGTTGCATGATCCCATCCGTGAAGCCATTCTTGGCGGTCTGCCCGTCTTTGGCACATGCGCCGGCATGATCCTCCTCTCCAAAGGCTATCTCGGCACGATGGATATCGTCGTGCGCAGGAATGCATACGG
>JBGUIA010000027.1:0-6125 GCA_045112595.1 Prevotella sp.
GAAGAACCGTCGATCATCACTGAAGAGAAGCCCATGTCGATACAGTCCTTGCAGAGCTCGAAGCTGTCACCGTGGTCGAGGTGCAGCACGATCTCAGGATGCTCACAACCCAGTTCCTTAGCATAAGCCACAGCACCCTCGGCCATGTAACGCAGAATAGTAGCGTTAGCATAGTTACGAGCACCCTTTGACACCTGCATAATAACAGGAGACTTGGTCTCAACAGCAGCCATCACGATAGCCTGCATCTGCTCCATTGTGTTGAAGTTGAAAGCGGGAATAGCATAGCCGCCAGCAACTGCTCTCTTAAACATCTCGCGAGTATTCACGAGACCTAAATCCTTGTAATTAACCATAATTCTTAATAATATGTTAGATGAATTAGAAATTTTCGACTGCAAAGTTAGTAATTTCTTTCCAAACGTCCAAACGCAAAAGCCACAGATTCTGAACTTTTCACGGTTTTTAAAACTTTTCCAGCACTCCGACTCCAACGGACCGTCAAAATGCAAACTGCAGATGACAAAGTAACATAAATATCCAAAATATGGGACTCGAAGCTATCACAGCGTCGAGTCCCTTGCAAACTTCAAACATTTGAGATACCCCGTTAATCGGGGCTTCGGCGTAAGCCAATGGGCTACGACCAAAAGATTTCCCAAATTATCTTATGAATAACAGTTCACGATACTTCGGCAGCGGCCAAAGTGAGTCATCGACGATGAGCTCCAGCTTGTCGATTTCATAGCGGATGGTGTCGAGTTTTGGCTCTACCTTGTCGTGGTAGGCGATGGCCTTCTCGTGCTCGTCCTCAATCTTGTTGGCCAGCTTACGAGCGTTAACCAACTCCTCAACTCCTTTCTCGATGGCAGAGGTGCGCTCGGCAATCTCCTCGATGATCTTGATATTACGGGCAGAGAGTTTCTCAGCCTTGTCGACAGGGAAGATTGCAGCCATATTTTCCACGTTCTTCAGCAACTGGCTCTGATAGTGAGTAGCAACGGGGATGATGTGGTTCATTGACAGATCACCCAACACGCGAGCCTCAATCTGAATCTTCTTCGTATAGGTCTCCCACTTCACCTCGTTGCGGGCCTCAAGTTCCTTCTTCGTCATCACACCCAGACTCTCGAACATGTCGATGCTCTCCTTGTCGAGGTAACGCTCGAAAATCTTCGGGCAGCTCTTCTCAACGTCCAGACCGCGCTTCTCAGCCTCAGCGACCCACTCGTCGGAATAACCATTGCCGTCGAAGCGGATGGGCTTACAGGTCTTGATATCGTCGCGCAGCACGTCGATGATAGCATGGAAGGTAGCGCTGTGACCGGTACCTGCGAGTTTCTTCTCGAACTCAGGAATCTTGGCGTCAACACGTTTCTTAAAGCTCACGAGAGCCTCAGCAACGGCGCTGTTGAGAGCGATCATCGCGCTGGCACAGTTGGCCTCAGAACCTACGGCACGGAACTCGAAACGGTTTCCAGTGAAGGCGAAGGGAGAAGTACGGTTACGGTCTGTGTTGTCGATGAACAACTCGGGAATCTCAGGGATATCCATTTTCATGCCCTGTTTGCCAGCCATGGCGAGAATGTCATCCACATCGGCCTTCTCAATGTGATCGAGCAGCTCGCTGACCTGCTTGCCGAGGAACGACGATACGATGGCGGGAGGAGCCTCGTTGGCACCCAGACGGTGAGCGTTGGTGGCACTCATGATAGAGGCCTTCAACAGTCCGTTGTGCTTATAGACACCCATCAGCGTCTCAACGATGAACGTGGCAAAGCGCAGGTTCTGCTCGGCAGTCTTGCCAGGGGCGTGCAACAGCACACCAGTGTCGGTGCTCAGCGACCAGTTGTTGTGCTTACCGCTACCGTTGATGCCTGCGAAGGGCTTTTCGTGGAGCAGCACGCGGAAACCGTGCTTGCGGGCCACCTTCTTCATGACCGACATCAGCAGCATGTTATGATCGACAGCGAGGTTGGTTTCCTCGAAGATGGGTGCCAACTCAAACTGGTTGGGAGCCACCTCGTTGTGGCGTGTCTTACAGGGGATACCGAGAGCCAAAGCCTCGAACTCCAAATCCTTCATAAAGGCCTGTACGCGCTCAGGAATGGCACCAAAGTAGTGGTCATCCATCTGCTGGTTTTTGGCCGAGTCGTGGCCCATCAGCGTACGACCCGTCAACAGCAGGTCAGGACGTGCGGCATAGAGTCCCTCGTCAACGAGGAAATACTCCTGTTCCCAACCGAGGTTTGACGTCACCTTCTTCACCTCTGGGTCGAAATAGTGGCAGACGTCCACAGCAGCGACATTCACAGCATGGAGCGCACGCAGCAACGGAGCCTTGTAGTCGAGTGCCTCACCGCTATAAGAGATAAATACGGTGGGGATACAAAGCGTATCATCGATGATGAAGACAGGTGATGTGGGATCCCAAGCGGAATAGCCACGGGCCTCGAAGGTAGAGCGGATACCACCAGAGGGGAATGAACTTGCATCAGGCTCCTGCTGAACGAGCAGTTTACCAGTAAACTCCTCTACCATACCGCCCTTGCCGTCGTGCTCGATAAACGAGTCGTGCTTCTCGGCAGTACCTTCCGTCAAAGGCTGGAACCAGTGTGTGTAGTGTGTCACACCATTCTCAGTAGCCCACTGTTTCATGCCTTCTGCCACAGCATCTGCAATCTGACGATCCAAACGTGCGCCATTGTCCATCACGTCAATCATCTTCTCGTACACGTCCTTCGGCAGGTACTTGTACATCTTCTCACGGTTGAAGACCTTCTTGCCAAAATACTTTGCGGGTCTTTCACTTGGTGTTTTTACGTCGAGCGGCTTCTTCTTGAATGCCTCGCCGACAACCTGAAATCTTAATGCTTCCATAATTTCTATTTTTTAATTAATCCCTGCATTATAGCCGCCCCTTATCAAGGGGCTCTAAATGTTTTGTCCAGTTTTCTATTCTCGTTAATGCTTCTTCTGTTTTCTCGTGACTACCAAAAGCTGTGAAGCGGACATAGCCCTCACCCGAAGGACCGAAGCCGACACCCGGCGTGCAGACCACGTTCGCGCCGTAGAGCAGGGCCTCGAAGAACTGCCACGAGCCCATGCCTTCTGAGGTGCGCATCCAGATGTAAGGTGCATTCTCGCCACCGTAGACTTCGTAGCCCAGTTCACGCAGTTTGGTGAGCATCCGGTGGGCATTGTCCATGTAGTAGTCGATAGTCTGTTGGATCTGCTGCTTACCCTCTGGTGTGTAGATAGCCTCGGCAGCTCGCTGTGAGATGTAACTCGTGCCATTGAACTTAGTGCACTGCCTGCGCAACCATAGTTGATTGAGAGAGATGCGTTCGCCCTCGAAAGTCGATACACTCACCTCCTTCGGAACGACAGTGTAGCCGCAACGCACGCCCGTAAATCCTGCGGTCTTCGAGAACGAGTGGAATTCGACGGCGCACTTGCGGGCACCACGGATCTCATAAATAGAACGTGGTATCTCCGGGTCACGGATGTAAGCCTGATAGGCAGCATCATATAGAATCAGCGCATCATTCTTCAGTGCGTAGTTCACCCACTTGCGCAGTTCCTGTTTGGTGATTACCGTACCTGTCGGGTTGTTGGGGTAACAGAGGTAGATGACATCCACAGGACGCCCCTTCGGCAATTCTGGGATAAAACCGTTCTCGGCTGTCGTAGGCAGGTAGCGTACGTTCGTCCAACGTCCGTCGCGATAGTTGCCGCAACGGCCAATCATCACGTTCGAGTCGATATAGACAGGATAGATGGGATCGGTAACACCGATGAAGTTGTCCCAGTGCAACAGTTCCTGGAAGTTGCCAGTGTCGCTCTTTGCGCCGTCATTGATAAAAATTTCGTCGATACTGAGGTGGACACCACGCGGCAGGAAGTCATTCTTTAGAATAGCTTCACGCAGGAAGTCGTAGCCCTGTTCAGGACCATATCCGTGGAAGCCCTTGATGGTACCCATCTCGTGAGCAGCCTTGTGCATGGCCTCTACGACGGCAGGCGCCAACGGCTGCGTCACGTCGCCAATCCCCAGCGAGATGACGTCGGCCTTGGGGTGCATCACCTTGAAGGCGTTCACCTTCTTGGCAATGTCGGCAAACAGGTAGTTCTGCTGCAGGTTTAGGAAATGAATGTTTACTAATGCCATAATCTTTTATTTTATTTGAAGTTTGCTATATTCTATTTCTCCGTCGAACACGAACTCGGCAGGACCAGTCATATAGACGTGATTGTCCGACTCGCGCCATTCGATGTTCAACGTACCACCATCCATCACAATCTGTGAGATGCGACCAGCACGGCCAGTGAGTGCTGCTGCTACAGCTGTGGCGCATGCACCAGTGCCGCAAGCCTGAGTGATGCCGCTACCTCGCTCCCAAACACGGGTACGGATGGTCGTGTGGTCAGCGGTTTTGCCGCTGACAATCTTCGCGAACTCTATGTTACACCGCTGCGGAAATGCAGGATGCTTCTCCAACATCCGTCCCATCTCACCTACCTGGTCCACATCGTCGGTAAAGATGACGTAATGCGGATTACCCATCGATACAAATGTACCCTTGTCCAGCACACGATAGCCCATGAATTGCGACTCGTTCTCCAATACCGGCTCACCCATGTTCACTGTCACGCTTTCCACTATATTATTAATAATGTGTAACTTCAACGTCTTTACGCCCGACAGCGTCAGCAGACGGATTTCCGTTTTCGTCGTCAGTCCGCGTTCATACAGGTACTTACCGATGCAACGGCTCGCATTGCCGCACATCATGGCCTCACTGCCGTCTGCATTATAGATGTGCATTGCAAAATCAGCCTCAGGTATGGAAGATGCACCAATCAGCACCAACCCATCGGAGCCGATGCCCTTGTGACGGTCGCTCCATATCCGTGCTGCCTCTGAGGGCTGCGGCACTGTGAACTCCATCGTATTGACATAAATGTAGTCGTTGCCGCAACCATGCATCTTCGTAAAACCTATTTTTTGTGTCATAATGCTACTTTTACTTGGAGTTTGCTGTCTTTTTGCAATCTTTTCGGGTGCAAAGGTAGGCAAAAAGTTAGAAATCACAAAGAAATCCCTCCATTTTGTTTCCGAAAAAATCAAAATAAGTATCATTTTGTAAAGTATCCAACGCCAAATAGCGCCATTTTGTTTACACCTTGCCAATTTATCTCACACTTTTCTTACAAAGTGTTAGTCTGTTGACATAAGTCATTTACGCAACTATATCATTATTATATAGTGTAAAAGGGCTTATGTCTAAGTGCCTTGATTTTTATGCAAAATGACAATGTGTAAGGATTGGTGCCGGAAGAAGGACTGAAAGCTTTCAAAATGTAAGGAAAACAAGCAGAAATCGAGCAAAATGTCAGAGAGTCCCATTTTTAACGCAAGAAACGCAAGCAAAATCTTTGCCAAAATTACAAAATGATATACCTTTGCACCCGAATTCGTACAGATTGACACAAAAAGTAAGGATAATATGACACAATGCAAACTTAACAACCAAGGACTATACCAAAGCGAATATGAACACGATGCTTGTGGTGTAGGTATGGTAGTGAACATCCACGGTGGAAAAAACCATGAGCTAGTGGACAATGCACTGAAGGTGCTTGAGAACATGGAACACCGTGGCGCCGAGACACGCGACAAGACCGGTGATGGTGCGGGTATCATGGTACAGATACCCCACGAGTTTATTTTGTTACAGGGTATCCCCGTGCCCGAAAAGGGTAAGTACGGTACAGGTCTGGTTTTTCTGCCTAAGGACGAGAAGGCCCAGCAGCAGATACTGAGTGTGATGATTGAGGAGATTGAGCGCGAGGGCTTGCAACTGATGCACCTGCGCACGGTGCCCACCAACCCTGAGGTGCTGGGTGTGGCTGCGCGCGAGGTGGAGCCTGACATCAAGCAGATTTTCGTAACGGGTGTGTCGGAAGAGAACGTGCCCGTGTTCGAGCGTATATTATATAAGGTTCGTAAGCGCATCGAGAACCGCATTGACAATGAAGACTTTTATCTCTGCTCTTTGTCAAACAAGAATATTATCTATAAGGGTATGCTGACCAGCGGACAGCTGCGTCGCTACTTCCCT
>JBGUIA010000028.1:0-11502 GCA_045112595.1 Prevotella sp.
GGTTATCGACTTCTCTACCCGCACTGGTTGCGACTCTCTGGCTATCTCTATTGGTACTTCTCACGGTGCCCACAAGTTCACTCCTGAGCAGTGCACACTGGTGAACGGCGTACTCGTTCCACCACCATTGGCATTCGACGTACTCGCTGAGATCGAGAAGAAGCTCCCAGGATTCCCAATCGTACTCCACGGTTCTTCTTCTGTTCCACAGGACGAGGTTGCTACAATCAACAAGTACGGTGGTCACCTCGAGGCCGCTATCGGTATTCCTGAGGAGCAGCTGCGTGAGGCTTCAAAGAGCGCTGTCTGCAAGATCAACATCGACTCAGACTCTCGTCTGGCTATGACTGCTGCTATCCGCAAGCACCTGGCTGAGCATCCTGGAGATTTCGATCCTCGTCAGTATCTGAAGCCCGCTCGCGAGAACATGAAGAAGATGTACATCCACAAGATTGTGAATGTGCTCGGTTCTGACGGTAAGCTCGCTCAGTGCTAATAACTCGCTGAACAGGGGAAACCCAAAGCAATAACCCGGTCGCGGATGGCGTCAAGCTGTTCGCGACTGGCTTTTTCTAAACCCTTGGTGGGCGTCTCGCGGTCGATGGTATAGACCATGACCTGCTGGGGGCGAATCTCACAGATGGCGTCGAGCCAAGGGGCGACGAATTCCTCACCGGTGTTATCGACACCAGTACCGCGCATGAACATCGTCTGGATGATGATGTGACCGTTGAAGGCCTTCATGCGTTCGATGATCTGTTGGACGTCATAGGCGGTATTTGGACGGTCCACCTTATTTATATATATAGGGTTGACGGTGTCCAGTTTGAGGATGTTGTTGTCGACACGCATCAGGGCGTCGTGTACCGACTGACGAAGGATCATGGTAGAGTTGGAGAGTACGCTGACCTTCGCCTTGGGACAATATTTGTCGCGCAGACGGATGGTGTCATCAATGATGTCGGCAAACTGCGGATGACACGTGGGCTCACCATTCCCCGCAAAGGTCAGCACGTCGGGCAACTGACCGCTGGCCGTCATCTCCTGCAGTTTCTCTTCGAGTTTTTGGGAAACCTGGTTGGGAGTCGGCAGGGGTAGGGTAGGACGGTGGTCGCGGTTGAAACCACATTCGCAGTAGATGCAGTCGAAGCTGCAAACCTTGCCGTCAGCGGGCAGGAGATTGATGCCCAGCGAAATGCCTAAGCGACGGCTATGAATAGGCCCGAAAATGGGCGAAGGATAAATAACAGTACTCATAATGCAGGCAAAGTTACACTTTTTATGTGAAAAAACAAAAATTTTTCAAATTTCACTTTTCTTTTTTCACTTTATTTATTACCTTTGCACGAAATTAGGTGTATTACGTCTAAATGAGACTATGAGTAAGAAGCGAAAAAAGACCCGCAACCATCGTGGTATGCAGGTTGTTACCTTATGTATAAGTACTACGATGGTGCTTATCCTGCTGGGTATGGTGGTGTTCTTCGTGTTGTCGGCACGTAACCTGTCGGCACATATGAAGGAGCACTTGACGGTGACGGTAATGCTGAAGGATTCGGTGACGGTGAACGACGCCAAACTGTTCTGTCGTGACCTGTATCACCGTCCCTATTCACATAACATTGATTATATCAGTAAGGAACAGGCTCAGCGTGAGCAGGTGAAGGAGTTGGGCAGCGACCCGACGGAGTTTCTGGGTTTCAACCCGTTCCCGGCAACGCTGGAGATCCAGTTGGCAGCCGACTATGCCAACCGCGACTCGCTGAAATGGATAGCAAAGGAACTGAGAAAGGACTCCCGCGTCAGTGACTTGGCGTATATGGAAGACCTGATGGACCGTGTGAACGTCAACCTGAGCCGCGTCAGTGTGATATTGTTGATATTGGCCGTGCTGCTGACGTTCGTGTCGTTCTCGCTGATTAGCAATACGGTACGTCTGAGCGTCTATGCCCGTCGATTCCTTATCCACACCATGAAGCTGGTTGGTGCCTCGTGGGGATTCATCCGCAGGCCATTCCTGAAGCAGGCCATATGGATTGGTGTCATTGCCGCCATATTGGCTATCTGTGTGCTGGGACTTGGCATCTACGGTCTCTACCTGAAACAGCCTGGTTTCGAGGAAATCGTGACGTGGGAGGTACTGGTGATTACTGGTGTCGCCGTGTTGCTGTTCGGTATTGTGATTACAGCGCTGTGTGCTTGGCTGGCAGTGAATAAGTTCCTGAGAATGACGGCAGGAGAGTTGTATAAGATATAAATTGATAATTGAGAATTCTTTGACCTAAAGGTACAAAGCGTACTAAAGAAACGATTAGATAATTGATAATTATGAATAAGAGAGATTTTGCTTTTGACCGCATGAATTATATTCTGCTGGCCGTTGGTATGGCAGTGGTGGTTATCGGTTTTCTGCTGATGAGCGGTTCCGGTAGCAATGAGACGACTTATGATCCTGACATTTTCAGTGCCCGTCGTATCAAGGTGGCTCCGGTAGTATGTCTGCTGGGTTTTGTATCGATGATTTATGCTGTCGTGCGTCGTCCGAAGACTGACGCAACAGAAGAGGAGGAGGTAGCCGAATGACTTGGTTGGAGACTGTTATCATTGCCATTGTCGAGGGACTGACAGAGTTCCTGCCTGTATCGTCGACAGGACACATGATTATCACGCAAAACCTGTTGGGTATCGAACAGGGTGACCCATTTGTCCACGCTTTCACGTTTATTATTCAGTTTGGTGCCATCCTGTCGGTGGTATGTCTCTATTGGAAGCGTTTCTTCCAGTTTGACAACAGCCCGGCGCCTGCAGGTAGCAGCATGTGGCAGAAACTGAAGCATAAGTACTATTTCTACTGGTTGCTCATCGTAGGTGTGTTGCCTGCGGTGGTTATCGGACTGTTGGCCAAGAAGTCGGGACTGCTCGACTGGCTGCTCGACTCCGTGTTGGTGGTAGCCATCATGCTGGTCGTCGGTGGCGTGTTCATGCTGTTCTGCGACAAACTGTTCAATAAGGGCAGCGACGCCAACAAGGTAAACGAGGGTAGAGCCTTCCGAATTGGCCTGTACCAGTGTATTTCGGTCATTCCCGGTGTGTCGCGTTCGATGGCTACGATTGTGGGAGGTATGACCCAGGGACTGACGCGCCAGCGTGCTGCTGAGTTCTCGTTCTTCCTAGCGGTTCCCACGATGGCTGGTGCTACGCTGCTCGACCTGCTCGACCTGCTGAAGGAAGATACGGCGTGGGCCACGTCGCATAATATCACGATGCTCATTCTGGGCTGCGTGGTGGCGTTCATCGTTGCCCTGCTGGCCATGAAGTGGTTTGTGGCCTTCCTGACGAAATACGGCTTCAAGGCATTTGGCTATTATCGCATTATTGTGGGTGGCATCATCCTTGCCCTGTTGCTCACTGGTCACTCTTTAGCAATGGTCGATTAAATGAACTTCATAGAGGGAGAATACATATACATCAACAAGCCCTATAGGATGACATCCTTCGGTGCGCTGGCCTTTGTGAGGACCCGTGTGTCGAGACGTGTGGGTGTCCGACGGGTGAAGATAGGACATGCGGGGACCCTCGACCCGCTGGCCACAGGGGTGCTGATACTGTGTACAGGCAAGAAGACGAAGGAGATAGAACGTTTGCAGCTGGACAACAAAGAGTATACGGCCACCCTGCAGTTGGGCGCTACGACACCCAGCTACGATATGGAACATGAGGTCGATGCGACCTATCCGACGGCACATATCACACGCGAATTGATAGAGCGCGTGCTCGCCGATTTCGTCGGCGAGATCCAACAGGTGCCCCCTCAGTATTCCGCCTGTAAGATTGGCGGCGACCGTGCTTACGACCTGATGCGTAAAGGCAAGGAAGTGGAGCTGAAGGCCAAAACGGTGCATATCGATTCTATCGATGTGATAGATTTCAACCCCACGACCATGCAGCTGAGCATTCGTGTCAGTTGCGGCAAAGGCACCTACATCCGTTCGTTGGCCCGTGACATCGGCCGTGCGCTGGAGAGTGGTGCCTACCTGACGGCCTTGTGCCGTACCCGTCTGGGTGGTGTGCGCATTGAGGACTGCATCACCATCGACGATTTCCCCCAGTGGTTGGAACAACAGGAAATTGAAAAAACGGAATGTCGAAATGACGAGAAATCGAAATAATGAAATAATAACAATATATGAAACTGTCACAATTCAGATTTAAGCTGCCCGATGAACTGTTGGCGCTGGAACCCCCTCACAAGGTGTTTGAGAATCCCGACGGCACTACCGAAAAGGTCTATCGCCGCGACGAGTGCCGTATGATGGTCGTTCACCGTAAGAGTCAGACCATCGACATGTTCGAGAAAGACGAAGAAGGTAACGACACCCAAGAGTTTATCAAGTTCCGTAGCATCATCGACTATTTCGACGAGGGCGACGTCATCATCTTCAACGATACGAAGGTGTTCCCAGCCCGTCTGTATGGTACGAAGGAGAAGACTGATGCCAAGATTGAGGTCTTCCTGCTGCGTGAGTTGAATCCCGACTTGCGTCTGTGGGACGTATTGGTGGAGCCTGCCCGTAAGATTCGTATCGGCAACAAGCTGTTCTTCGAGGAAGACGGTCCGATGGTGGCAGAAGTCATCGACAATACGACCAGTCGCGGACGTACGCTGCGTTTCCTCTACGACTGCCCACACGACGAGTTCAAGCAGGAACTCTTTGCGCTGGGTTCGGCACCCGTTCCTCGTTATATTGTCGACCGTCGTGAGGTGACCGCTGATGATATGGAGAACTTCCAGACCATCTATGCCCAGCACGAGGGAGCTGTTACGGCACCTGCGTCAGGCTTGCACTTCAGTCGTGAACTGATGAAACGCCTGGAGATTCGCGGCGTCAACTTCTCGTTCATCACCGTCCATTGCGGACTGGGCTGTTTCGACAGTATCGAGGTAGAGGACCTGACGAAGCATAAGATGGGTTCCGAGCAGATGATTATCACGCCCGAGGCCTGCGTGCCTGTCAACGAGTCGAAGGCTGCCGGACATCATATCTGTGCCGTCGGTGTGACGACGTTGCGTGCCACTGAGACCGCTGTGGGTACTGACGGCATGCTGAAGGAGTTTAACGGCTGGACCAACAGATTCATCTTCCCGCCGTATGACTTTGGACTGGCCGACCGCATGGTGGTCAATTTCTATCACTCGGAGTCGACCATGCTGATGGCGACAGCTGCCTTCGGAGGTTACGACCTCATTATGGAAGCCTATCAGAAAGCTGTGGATAACGGCTATCAGTTTGGCTGCTATGGCGACTGTATGCTGATTCTGGATGACTAAGCATCAGGTATTTCTGGGGTTGGGCTCGAATCTGGGTGACTGCAGCAGGAACCTGAAACGAGCCATCCGTCTGATAGGAGAACGCGTGGGGACAGTCGTTCGCCAGTCGTCGTTCATCGAGACGGAACCCTGGGGATTTCAGTCGGAGAACAAGTTTCTGAATGCCGTCGTGCTTTGTGAGACTGAGCGGACACCACGCGAGGTGCTCTTGCTCACCCAACAGATTGAGCGCGAGCTAGGACGTAAGAAAAAGCCAATAGCTAATAGCCAAAAGCTAACAGCCTATAAAGATCGTCCTATCGATATCGACATCCTGCTGTACGACGATTTGACAGTCGATGAGCCAGACTTGAAGATTCCCCATCCGTTGATGCACGAGCGCGACTTCGTGATGATTCCGTTGGAAGAGGTCAGATGTAAGATGGCTGATGTAAGATGTAATAAGTAATATAAACAAAACAAAACTACGTATGAAAAAACTAATCTCTCTGTTGCTGTTAGGCGTTACGTTGAGCGCCTCGGCACAAAAGCACAACTGCGACAAGGCCAAGGCTTGTGGCAACTGCGAAAATCCCTACAAGCACTACACCCAGCAACTGCCTTTCCAGATGCCTGAGGTCAGTGCACCAACGTTTCCCGACCGTCAGGTAAACCTGAAGAACTTCGGAGCCGTCGGCGATGGTATTACGCTCAATACCGATGCTTTTGCAAAGGCTATCGACCAACTGAGCCGTCAGGGTGGGGGCCGTCTGCTGGTTCCTGCCGGTGTGTGGTTTACGGGCCCCATTGAGCTGAAGTCCAACATCAATCTCCATTTGGAGGTAGGGGCTGTCATTCTGTTCTCTGGTGACGAGAAGCTCTACAAGATTATCAACACCTCGTTTGAGGGCTTGGACACCCGTCGCTGTCAGTCGCCGCTGACGGCCAATGGCTGTGAGAATATCGCCATTACAGGACGTGGCGTCATTGATGGTAATGGTCAGTATTGGCGTCCCGTCAAGAAGGCGAAGGTCACTGCCGCTCAGTGGAAGGAAGTCTGCGACCGCCCAGGTGGTGTGAAGGTTCGCGACGACTACTGGGTGCCCTCTCAAGGCTATGCTGATGCCGAGAAGAATGCCGACATGAATGTTGTCAAGGCCAACAGCGAGGCCGAATGGAATAACTACAAGCGTTTCTTGCGTCCTGTGATGATCTCGCTGGTCAACTGTAAGAACGTGCTGCTGCAGGGTGTCATCTTCCAGAATTCTCCCGCGTGGAACATCCATCCGCTGATGTGCGAGAATGTCATCATCGACAATGTCCTCGCCCGCAATCCCTCCTACGCCCAGAATGGTGACGCGCTCGATCTGGAGTCGTGCAAGAATGCCCTCATCGTCAATTCAAAGTTCGATGCTGGCGACGACGGTATCTGCATCAAGAGCGGTAAGGACAAGGACGGTCGTCTGCGTGGCAAGCCCTGCGAGAATGTCGTCGTCGACGGTTGCACCGTCTTCGCTGGTCACGGTGGCTTTGTCGTCGGTTCCGAGATGAGTGGCGGCGTCAGAAACATCCTCGTCAAGAGCTGTCAGTTCCTGGGCACCGACGTGGGCCTGCGCTTCAAGTCCACACGCGGTCGTGGCGGTATCGTTGAAAACATCTTCATTCGCGACATCTCTATGACCGATATCAAGACCGACGCCATCACCTTCAACATGTATTATGGCGGCAAGTCCGTTGCCGAGATGCTGGCCGACGGTGACAATCCCGACAACACCACCAAGATGCCCGTTACTGAGGAGACCCCCATCTTCCGCAACATCGACATTCAGGATATCGTGTGCAATGGTGCCGGACGCGCTATGGAGTTCAACGGCCTGCCCGAGATGCCCATCAGGAATATCAACCTGAAGAACATCATCATCAAGGCGAAGAAGGATGCCGAGTTCACCAACTACGAGAACGTCACGAAGGAGAACGTCAATATTACTATCGAGTAGTATAACACCGGACATATCTAAAAGGATACAAGGTATAAAACTCGGTTACGGGCGGGCGGTCGCAATAATATGCACGCCCGCCCGCCATAATAAGCACGGCCGTGCACATTAATAAGCACGACCGCCAACAACCGCTTACCTAGGCACTCGCTCCCCTTTTCCTAGGCACTTTCTCCCTGTTTGCACGGCACTTTTCCCCTTTACCCCGGCACTACAATGCAATACTTCGAAAGACTTTGACTCGTTCGATTCTATAATAGCGGGGAAATCATACGCGTGAGGCTCTCCCAGAGGCGGGGGAGGAACTTCGGACGCATCCATGAGGTGACCTTCTCGAGGGGAGTGCTGAGTGACTGGTCGTCGTGGAAGATCTTCTTCAGGCGCAGGGCCGTCCCCTGGCTGTAGATAAACACGTTGGCCTCGAAGTTGTTCTCGAACGAACGGAAGTCGGCATTCGTAGAACCACAGGTCACCAATGAGTCGTCGATGATCATCAGTTTGGAGTGCATGAAGCCCGGTTCATAGAGGAAAATCTGTGCTCCAGCCTCGTGGAGTTCGCGCAGATAGGAGCGTGACGCCCATTCCGTAAACTTTGCGTCGGAATGGTGTGGACAGATGATGCGCACGTCGACGCCTGCCATTGTTGCCGTCTTCAGCGCAAAGAGCACGGGTTCGTTGGGCAGGAAGTAAGGTGTCTCGAGATAGATATAGCGGCGTGCGGAGGTGATGGCGCGTACGAATCCCTGCATGATTTCCGGATAGAGCGTCGTCGGGCTGCTGGTGACCACCTGTGCGAGGCAGTTATTAGAGGTAAGGGGTGAGAGGTGAGAGGTGAGAGATTTGTGCTGAAGGGTGAAGGGCGGATAATAGATGCGGTTGGTGATGAGCGTACGGTCGACGAAATACCAGTCAATGAGGAAGGCCCGTTGCAGGGAATAGACGATGGGTCCCTGCAGGCGCAGCATGGTGTCGCGCCACTTGTCTGACACGTAGCGTTGGGCGATGTTCATGCCTCCGATATATCCCACCGTTCCGTCGATGATGATGATTTTACGGTGGTTGCGGTAGTTGACCTTACTGGTGAATGTGGGGAAATGTACGGGCAGGTAGGGTTGCACGTCGATACCCTCCTCGCGCATCCGTTCGAAGAACCTCCTGCGGACGCGCCAGCAGCCCACGTCGTCGTAGATGATGCGCACCTCGACACCCTGATGGGCTTTGTCGATGAGTGCGTCGGCAATGAGGTTGCCCAGCGGGTCTTCCTCGAAGATGTATATGTCGATGTGGATATGTTGCTGTGCCTTGCCAATGTCGGCCAACAGTTCGGGGAAGAAGGCGTAGCCGTCGGTCATGATGTCGACGCCAGACACCTTGAAGGGCAGCGAGAGATTCTGGTTGATGAACAGGTCGACGAGCTGTTTGTGGCTCTCGGGCACGTGCAGGTCCTGCTGTTCGACGAATCCCAGCATCGAGCGTTTTGACAGTTGGTCGAGCGAACGTTGTGAGATGAGGCGTTCACGTCGGTGGTTGACGCCGAAGAACAGGTAGAGCACGATGCCCACCAGCGGCAGGAAGAAGATGACCAGTGCCCACGCCATGGTCTTGGCGGGCTGTCGGTTGTCCATGACGACATGAATAACGGCTATGGCGATGATGCACCATAGCAGCGTCATGCTCAATATATACAACCACCCTTCCATTAACTATGAACTATGAATTATGAACTATGAACTAAATAATCACGTCGGAGCCTCGTTGTCGGGCCAGTGCGTTGCGCAGTTCTTGTGTCTGTTTGTATTCTTCCATCAGTTCCCGCACGCGGTTCATATCCGTTCCTGCGTCCTTCAGCTGTCGCTGCACCTCCTTCATGTGTTGGTTGACGATGTCCATACGGAAATCCAGGATGAGATGCTGAATGCGCTGGCGCAGGTCGTTCTCGCTTTCCTCGCGTTCGAAGCTGCGACTGAGCTGGTGGCTGTCGATGCCCAGCGTTGCCGCCAGTCGGCTGATTTCGGGATCGGGATGCTGCATGAAATAGCGGTCGGCCTTGAAGTCTGGATCCTCAGAGTGCTCCACCGCCTCCTGCAGTATCTTATTGTATAACGGCGTAGAGAACGACAGCTGGTCCTGGCTCAAGTCGAAGTCAACATACTGGGCGACGTTGAGGCTCACGGTGGAACCGTCTTCGGCTTCGAGGTCGCTGAAGATAATCTCGTCGCCGTGTCGGATGATGTTCTGGATGATGAGCCGTTCGACGGTACTCTCGAACGACAGGCGGTAGAACGACGTGTCCTCGGGCGCCTTTGTCGACTCTGTACCCTGCTGGCGCTGTTCTTCGCGTTCGGCAGTCTTCATCTGTTCCTCGCGGTCGCCGGCAATATATTTGTTAGTCTGGCTTATCAGCGTCCGTTCGTCAACCTCTAGGCGTCGGGCACACTCGGTGATGTAGGTGGCTCGTACGATAGGGTCGGGGATGACGCTGACGGAGCGGACGATATTGTTGATGGCCTCTGCGCGTTTGATGGGGTCCTTCACGTTCTTCAGCATCAGTTCGGTCTTAAACTGTATGAAGTCCGTTTGGTGGGCCTCGATATATTCTTTGAACTGCTGGGCGGTATGTTTGCGTGCAAACGAGTCGGGGTCGTCGCCATCGGGTAGGAGCAGCACCTTGATGTTCATACCCTCTGCCAGCAGCATGTCCGTTCCTCGCATAGCGGCGTGGATACCGGCTTCGTCGCCGTCGTAAAGCAGCACGATATTGGACGTGAAGCGTCGCAGCAGTTTGATCTGATAGTTGGAGAGTGCCGTTCCCGAATTGGCCACGACGTTCTCCAGTCCGCACTGGTGCATGGCAATGACGTCGGTATAGCCTTCGACCATATACACGCAATCCTCTTTGACGATGGCCTTCTTGGCCTGATAGATGCCGTAGAGCTCGCGTTCCTTATGATAGATCTCCGAGTCGGGTGAGTTGACGTATTTCTGCTGGACGCCCTTGGTGGCAGCATCGAGTTTGCGACCTCCGAAGGCTACCACCTTGCCGCTGACGTTGAACCAAGGGAAGATGGCACGACCGGCAAAACGGTCGATTAACTGGCTGTTGGCTGTTGGCTGTTGGCTGTTAGCATTTGGCTGTTGGCTGTTAGCATTTTCTGCATTCTTTTCATAACACAGACCTGTCTTCACCAGAAACTCAGGCTTATAGCCCTTGCGCTTGGCTTCGTTGGCCAAAGCGTCGCGTTTGTTGAGTGCAAAGCCCAGCTGGAACTTCTCGATGATGTCGTCGCGAATGCCTCTGCTGCGGAAATATTGTTTGCCGATGGCCTGTCCGTCGACATCGTTCTTTAGGATTTCGTGAAAATACTGACACGCCCACTCGTTGACCACAAACATCGACTCTCGCTCGCTTTGTTCGCGTTTCTCGTCGTCGCTCAGTTCACGCTCCTGAATTTCGATATTGTATTTTTTCGCCAACCAGCGCAGTGCCTCAGGGTAGGTGATCTGCTCGTGCTTCATGAGGAAATTGACGGCATTACCGCCCTCGCCACAAGCGAAACACTTGCATATCTGACGGGCTGGAGACACCATAAACGAAGGGGTCTTGTCGTCGTGAAACGGACACAATCCCTTGTAGTTAACCCCCGCCTTGCGTAGGTTAACGAACTCGCCGACCACATCCACGATGTTGACGGCATCCATAATCTTATCGACGGTCGCTCTGTCAATCATGGGGACAAAAGTATAAAAAAACACGGAGAAAGCCAAATAATATTTGCACAAAAATCAAGCTTTGTGCACAAAAGGGCTATTTTTGTGCATTTTGTTTGGCTGTGTGCGCAAAAAGTTGTACCTTTGCGGGCGATTTTGGAAAATCACCCGCGAGAACAGGCTTGCACTGTCCTTGCAATCTTTTTAGGATACACATTATTTATATATATAATTTATGGCTTTAAAAATCGTTGTGCTGGCCAAGCAAGTGCCAGACACCAGAAATGTGGGTAAGGACGCAATGACCGCAGAAGGTACTGTGAATCGTGCTGCCCTGCCCGCCATCTTCAATCCAGAAGATTTAAATGCCCTGGAGCAGGCCCTTCGCCTGAAGGAGCAGACCCCAGGCTCAACAGTAGGAATCCTCACGATGGGTCCTCCACGTGCAGGTGAGATTATCCGTCAGGGACTTTATCGTGGCGCTGATAC
>JBGUIA010000029.1:0-30657 GCA_045112595.1 Prevotella sp.
GAGGTCGGCGCGGTCGCCTGGGAGCATGTCGATGACGGGAATCTCAATCATCGTGTAGCAGGCGGGCTGGAGGCGCATAGAGGCGCGAGCGACATTGACCAGTACCTGACCGGTGAGGGCGGGATTGTTGATCTGCATGTTGAACTCCAGACGCTGGTTCTGGGTCTGACCGCTGACGCCCTTGCGGACGAGGTTGACACCATGACCCATGTCGCGAACATCATCGACGCTCTCTACCTGGAAGACGTGTGTCTCGTCGCTGGCGAAATAGGGGTCAGCCTTGATATCCTTCGTGACCTGTTCGAGTGTGAAGCCGTCCTCCAGCTCGACATAAACCATGCGACGATGGATGCCTTCGCCCAAGGGGATGGTCATCGAGAGGGCGTTCTTGACGCCAGCCTTTGAACGCACACAGACGCTGTGGCCCATTGACATACCGGGACCGAAGTTGGTGTAGGACAGTCCCTTCGGTGCGAGGCTCTGCATGAGCGTGCGGACGATGGAGTCGGAACCCGGGTCCCAACCGGCAGCAATGACGCTGACGGTGTTGGTCTCCTTGTTGATGGCCATCAGACGCTCGCGATAGCCGCGAATGTTTGTGTGGATGTCGAAGGAATCGACGGTGTTGATGCCCAGCGGGAGAATCTGCTTGGCATATTCCTCGCACGAACGGGTTGGGGTTGCGAGAATGGCGACGTCGACATTCTGCAGTTCCTTGATGTCCTTGACAACAGCATAAGGAGCGAGTTCTGCGGGTTTGTCAGCGGCTCCGTTTCTGCGTACGACACCTGCTATCTCGAAGTCGGGAGCGGCCTCAAGAGCCTGAATAGTGTACTTTCCAATGTTGCCGTAACCGACTACGGCGGCTCTGATTTTCTTCATATTCTTCGTTTTTTACCTTTTTACTTTTTTACCCTTTTACCTTTTTATGTTGGTTGTTTCAATCATTCAGCGTGCAAAATTACACTTTTTTCTTGAAATAAATAACAAAAAGACAGAAAATTTTGCAAATAGACTACATTTTATTATTTTTTATACCCTTTTGACTTACGCCGCTTTCCCGTTTAACGGTAAAAGATGAAATCTTTCTTGCCTTTCATACAATAAAACGCGCAAAAGTTACGTTAATAATCATGTATATATACAAACATTAGAACGCGTATGATAGAATACATCAAGGGTGAGCTGACGGAGCTGACACCCGCATTGGCTACGGTAGAAGCCGCTGGCGTAGGTTACGGTCTGAACATTTCGCTGACATCGTACTCAGCGTTACAAGGCTTGAAGCCAACAGCCAATGGCCAAAAGCCAATAGCCAAACTCTACGTCTTTGAGTCGATTCGTGAGGACGCCCACGTGCTGTACGGCTTTGTGTCGAAGAAGGAACGTGAGATGTTTGAACTGCTCATTACCGTCAGTGGTGTGGGTCCGAATACGGCGCGCATGATGCTGTCGTCGATGAGTGTCAGCGAGCTGTGCAACGCCATTTCGCGTGGCGACGAGCGCCTCATCAAGGGCATCAAGGGTATCGGCAAGATGACGGCCCAGCGCATCATCGTCGATTTGAGAGACAAGATTGTGGCCCTGGGAATAGCCGACGAGATTCCTGCCGGTGGTTCGGTTTCGGCACCAGTGAACAACGAGGTGCGCGACGAGGCGGTATCGGCTCTGACCATGCTGGGCTTCGCACCTGCTCCGACGCAGAAAGTCGTTGTCAGCATCCTGCAGTCCGAGCCCGACCTGCCCGTAGAACAAGTAGTGAAACTGGCATTGAAACAGATTAAGTGAGAGGTTAGAGGTAAGAAGTAAGAGGTAAGAGATGAAGCGAGTTCTCTATTTCGTAGCAGTCCTGCTGTGCATTACGGCAATGGCCATGCCTCCGCAGGATGACAAGACGCAGAAGAAAAATCCTGCGGCTAAGGCTCAGCCTACGCTACAAATAGCGGACGACACCATCCCCGATTCGCTGTTGCACGCACGATGGAAGATCCAGAAGACGGCACCTATCGAAGTGGCTGACCTCGACTCCTCGGCCCTTGACCTTCGTCTGCCCGAAAACATCAAGCAGCAGGTGGAATACGACGACTCGTTGGGCTACTACCGCATTGGTTCGAAGATTGGCGACTCGTATCTGAACACCCCCATCCTGATGACTCCCGAGGAATATAACAAGTGGAGTGAGCGTCGCGAGCGCGAGGCTTTCTTCCGCAAGAAGGAGTCAGAGAATGTTGCCACGCAGGGCAAGGAGAAGTTCTCGTTTGCCGATATGCACTTCGACCTGGGTCCTGCGGAAAAAATATTCGGTCCTGGCGGTGTTCGCATCAAGACACAGGGAACAGCCGAGTTGAAACTGGGTGCCACGCTGAAGGACATCGACAACCCCTCGTTGCCAGAGCGTAACCGCAAGACGACCGCCGTCGATTTCGACGAGAAAATCAACTTGAACGTGACGGGTAAGGTAGGCGACAAGGTAAACATGTCGCTGAACTACAACACCGACGCCACCTTCGACTTCGACACGAAGAACCTGAAATTGCACTACGACGGCAAGGAGGACGAAATCATCAAGCTCGTCGAGGCCGGTAACATCACCTTCCCCAGCAACAACTCATTGGTAAAGGGCGCCTCCAGCCTGTTTGGTGTACGCACCGACATGCAGTTCGGCAAGCTGAAACTGCAAACCGCCATTTCGCGTAAGAACTCGACGACGAAGAGCGTATCGTCGAAAGGCGGCACACAAATGACGCCCTTCGAGCTCGACGTGGCCAACTACGAAGAAAACCGCCACTTCTTCCTGGCAAAATATTTCCGCGAGCACTACGATGCCGCTATGTCGCAACTGCCCAACATCCTGACGGGTATCAACATCACGCGTATCGAGGTATGGGTCACGAACAAGACAGGAACGACCTCGAACTCGCGTAACCTCATAGCACTCTCCGAACTTGGCGAAAGTCAGCCGAAAGGCGGGACTAACCCCTCGGCACTACCCGACAACAACGTGACACCATTGTATGGCAACATGCCTGCCGCAGCACGTGACATCGACCAGGCATCTACGGCCCTCGAAGGAATGCTGGAGGGAGGTACCGACTACGAGAAAATGTCATCAGCACGACTGCTGAACTCATCGGAATACACCCTGAACACGGCGCTGGGATATCTCTCGCTGAAGACCTCGCTGCAAACCGATCAGGTGCTGGCCGTCGCCTTCCGCTACACCTACGGCGGAATGGAATACCAGGTGGGTGAGTTTGCCGAAGAGCACAACAATGCCGGTGAGGCACTCTACGTGAAGTCGCTGAAAAACACGTCGAACAATCCCCAGCAGGCTAACTGGCCGCTGATGATGAAAAACGTCTATTATCTGGCGTCGAACATTGAGAAGACCAAGTTCCGTCTCGACATCAAATACCAGAGCGACACCACGGGCGTGTACCTTTCTTATATACCTGAGGTGAAGGACATCACCCTGTTGCGCGGACTGGGCTGCGACCGTCTCGACAATAACAACAAGGTTCACCCCAACGGCTATTTCGACTACGTTGAGGGCTACACCATTGCCAACGGCCGTGTGTTCTTCCCATCGGCAGAACCCTTCGGCAAGACGTTGAAAGACTTCCTGATACTCAACGGCGTGTCGGAAGAAGTTGCCGACAAATACGCCTTCCAAGAGCTATACGACACCACGCGAACTGCTGCGCGCCAGATGACTAACAAGGACAAATTCCTGCTGGTGGGCCAGTTTAAGGGCTCTGCAGCCAACGTCATCTCGCTGGGTGCCTATAATGTGCCTCAGGGTTCGGTGGTCGTCACCGCAGGCGGTGTCACGCTGACGGAAGGTTCCGACTATAGCGTCGATTACTCTGCCGGTGAGGTGACCATCCTCAATCAGAGCATCATCGACGCAGGCACCAGCGTCAACGTCTCGCTGGAATCGAACACGGAATATGGTATGCAACGTAAGACGATGATCGGCTTCAACTGGGAATACGACTTCTCGAAGGACTTCCAGATTGGCGGTACGCTGCAACACCTGAGCGAGCAGGCGCTGACGTCGAAAGTCGTCATGGGTTCGGAACCGCTGAAGAACACCCTCTGGGGCGCCAACATCAACTGGAAGACCGAGAGTCAGTGGCTTACCCGCATGCTCGACAAGATTCCCCTACTCCACTGCACGCAACCCTCGCAGATTACGTTCACGGGCGAATTTGCACAGCTGATTGCAGGAACGGCCAGCGGCACACAGGACAACGCTTCGTATATTGACGACTTCGAGAGTTCCACGAGTCTCATTGACATCAGCGAGCCCAAGGCGTGGACCATCTCCAGCGTACCCTCGCTGTTCCCGGAACATGCCGACAAGGAGTCCGTCTCGAGCGGCTACCACCGTTCGCTGCTCTCGTGGTACAACATCGACCCGCTGTTCACCTACCGCTCGTCGTCGCTGACTCCCAGCCACATCAAGAGCGACCTCGACCAGCTGTCGAACCACTATGTGCGTGCCGTTTACGTCAGCGAGCTATACCCCAACCGCGACCAATCGACCTACAGCGGTGCCACATCGACACTGCCTATCCTCAATGTCGCCTATTATCCGCAGGAACGTGGTCCGTATAACCTCAATACCAACGTCAATATGGACGGTACACTGAATCTGCCACTGACGAACTGGGGCGGCATGATGCGTAAGCTGGATACCAACGATTTCGAACAAGCCAACATCGAATATATTGAGTTCTGGCTCCTCGATCCCTTCATCTACAGTTCGCAACAGCAGGATGCTGCCGACTATGGTGGCGACCTATACATCAATCTGGGTGAGGTCAGCGAGGATGTGTTGCACGACGGTAAGAAGTTCTACGAGAGCGGTATGCCCGTTGACGGCAGCAATTCGTTCGTCACAACACAATGGGGACGCATACCCGTACAGGCCACACAGACCTACGCCTTTGCGACGACCAGCGGTTCACGTGCACTGCAGGACGTCGGACTGAACGGTCTGAACGACGAACAGGAGCGCTCGTATCCCGCCTATTCAGACTTCCTGAGCAAAGTCACCGTCAACGACAGCGTGCGGGCGGCCTGGAACAACGACCCTGCCAACGACAACTACCACTACTTCCGAGGCTCTGACTTTGACCAGCGCCAGACCAGCATCCTCGACCGCTACAAGCGCATCAATATGCCACAGGGCAACTCGCCTGACAACGAACAGCAGACAGAGAGCTACGACACGTCGTACAAGACATACCCCGACGTTGAAGATATCAATCAGGACTACACGCTGAACGAGTACGAGCGCTACTATCAGTATAAGGTCAGCATCCGTCCTGAGGACATGCAGGTAGGCCGTAACTACATTACCGAAGTGCACGACTACACCGCCTCCTTGCGTAATGGCAAGAAGGAGCAGGTCAGGTGGTATAAGTTCCGCATTCCCCTGAACCGCTACGACGACCGCGTGGGAGGCATCAGCGACTTCACCAGTATCCGCTTCATGCGTATGTTCCTCACGCAGTTCCAGAAGCCCATCGTGCTGCGCTTCGGTTCACTGGACCTCGTGCGTGGCGAGTGGCGTCTGTACAACCAGCAGCTGACTGGAACCAGCAACAGCGGTCAGTTAGAGGTCAGCCCTGTCAATATCGAGGAGAACAACGACCGTGAGCCCGTCAACTACGTATTGCCTCCGGGCATCTCGCGTGTCACAGACCCCTCGCAGCCCCAGTTGACCGAAGCCAACGAGCAGGCGCTGTGTCTGATGGTCAAGAACCTGTCGAAGGACGAGTCGAAAGCCATCTACCGTAACACGACGCTCGACCTGCGCCGCTATAAGCATATCCAGATGTACGTCCACGCCAACCACCTCATCAACGACGAGACCTCGCTGCAGGATGACCAGTTGGCAGTATTCGTCCGTTTCGGCAGCGACTACCGCAACAACTACTACGAATACCTTATCCCGCTGAAGCTGACGCCCGACCGCAACGACTATAACAAATACAACCTTGACGACTGTCGCACCGTATGGCCTCAGGAGAATATGCTCGATATCGACCTCTCGAAACTGACCAATCTGAAGAAGGCCCGTAACAGGGCTCGTGCGAGCGGTACTGCCAGTTACACGACCGAATTCAGCGACTACGACCCCGACAATGCCAACAACCGCATCACCATTCTCGGCAACCCGTCGTTGGGCGAAGTGAAGACGATGATGATTGGTGTACGTAATATTGCCGGAGGTCTCAAGTCGGGTGAGGTATGGGTCAACGAACTGCGCCTGCAGGAAGTCAACAACAATGGCGGTTGGGCCGCATCGGGTAACCTGAATGTCCAACTGTCGGACGTCGGCAACGTCAATCTGACGGGTAAGATCATCACCGAGGGCTTCGGCGGGCTCGAGGAAGGTATCGCCCAGCGCCGTACGGACGATTACAAAACCTACTCGCTGACCACCAACTTCGAACTGGGAAAATTCTTCCCCGACAAGATGAACGTCACGGCACCCATCTACTATAGCATTACCCAAGAGGAGAGCCGTCCAAAATACAACCCGCTGGACACCGACCTGGAATTGGACGAAGCACTGGACGCAATGGATACTCACGAGCGTGACAGTATAGAGTCGATAGCCGTCAGAAAGTCGAAGACCACCAATTTCTCGCTGTCGAACGTCCGTATTGGCGTCAAAACCAAACGTCACCCCATGCCCTACGACCCAGCAAACTTCTCGTTCTCCTACAGTCACCGCCACATGCAGAACTCCGGTGAGACGACGGTCTACGAACGTGACGACGAATGGCACGGATCGTTCAGCTACACTTACTCACCTGTTTATAAGACGTGGGAACCGTTCAAGAATTCCAAGTCGAAGTCGAAATGGATGGCATTCCCCAAGGCCTTGGGACTGAACTACCTGCCTCAGAACATCGGATTCAATACCGATATACGACGCACCTATTATGAAATGCAGGAGCGCGATATGGACAACCTTTCAGGGTCGCAGCTGCCTGTGACGTGGGCCTCGTCATTCCTATGGAACCGCGACTTCACGCTGCGTTGGGACCTGACGAAGAACCTGCACATGAATTTCCAGTCGGGTACACAGGCCGAAATCGAGGAACCCGACAGCGACCTGCCTATCAACAAGGACCTCTATCCCGACCGCTACTCTGCGTGGAAGGATTCCGTGTGGCACAGCATCAAGCATTTCGGCTCACCATTGAACTACCGTCAGACGTTTACGGCCTCCTATCAGGTGCCGCTGAACAAGCTGCCCATCTTCGACTGGATCAACGCCGACGTCAGCTATAATGCCACTTACAACTGGCAGCGCGGTACCGTCACAGAGAAGGGTGTCGACTTGGGTAACACCATTGCCAACAACCGTCAGCTGAACATCAACGGTACGCTGAATATGGAAACGCTCTACAACCATTTCCCCTTCCTGAAGAAAGCCAACGATCGTTTCAAGAAGGCGATAACCAAGGAGACGAAGGACAAGAAGTCGAGCAAGGACAAAAAGGACAAAAAGGCTGCCGACGCCAAGAAATCCAACGACCCCAACAAGCCTAACGACCCCAACAAACCTAACGGGCCTACAAAGGACGAAAAGGCTCTTCCCAAAAACAAGAACACCTTCCAAAAGGAGCTGACGCTGCGTCCAGACACGACGTTCACCATTGCCCACAACAAGAAGTCGAAACGCCTCATCGTGACGGCTAAGACGAAAGAAGGACGTTCGTATCCCATTAAATATAAGGTTGTTGACCAGAACAAGATTCTTATCAAGAACCTCGACTCCGTTACCATCAGCGTCTCTGTGACCCCCAAACCGCCTACGGAGAATCAGTGGTGGTACAAGCCCACGCAGTCGGTAGCGCGCTTCCTGATGATGGTTCGCAGCATCGGTATCTCCTATCGCAACCAATACGCAATGTCAATGTCAGGCTATATGCCCAAGGTGGGCGACGCCTTCGGACAGCAGCGCGTAGGCGGTGTCCTGGCTCCCGGTCTGGGCTTTGCTTTCGGTATGGTTGACGATTCGTTCATCGACAAGGCACACGAGAACGGATGGCTCAACGACAGCATCTCGTCGCCTGCTGCCACCAATCTGACCACCGACCTGCAGCTGCGTGCCACACTGGAGCCTGTGCGCGACCTGAAGATTGACCTCAACGCCTCGCGCACCGAGTCACGTGCCCGCAGCATACAGTATCAGTATCAGAGCCATCCGACGACCCAGAGCGGTACGTTCACCATGACGACCGTCTCGTTGTCGTCAGCATTCGAGAGTATGGGTGACGCCAACAACGGCTACCCGTCGAAGGTCTTCGAACGTTTCTGCGACGCACTGCCCGAATTCCAGGCACGTGCTGCTGCACAATATGGGCAGGAGGTCAGCCAGTATAGTGCGGCTGTGATGATTCCTGCCTTCCTCGACAGCTACACATGGAGCGGAGGCGGCAAGCTCGACTTCTTCCCTGCCCTCACCCGTCTGTTGCCAAACTGGACGTTCCGCTATGCCGGTCTCGCCAAACTCCATTGGTTCAGCGAACATTTCAAGTCGTTCAATCTCAACCACTCTTATAAGTCGGTATATTCCGTCGGTTCCTACACCAGCGACACAAAGACGCCCTCGCTACTTGGCTGGAGTGTGCCGACAGTGAGCATCAACGAGTCGTTTGCACCACTCTTTGGTTTCGACGCTACGCTGAATTCGGGACTGACACTGAAGGCTGAATACCGCAAGACGCGCACGCTGTCGCTCTCGACGACCAGCGTCCAAATCAACGAAGGCCGCTCGAACGACTGGGTTATCGGCTTGGGTTATAAGATCAGCGATTTCCAACTCTTCGGCAGTGGTACCTCGCGTAAAATCAAGAAGGCACAAGGCGGCAACAAGAAGAAAAACAATAATGCATCCAGCAGTTCGACTACTGGAAAGAAGTCTGGCGTCAACCACGACCTCAACATGCGCCTCGACTTTACTTTCCGCGACCAGGCGGCCATCACTCGCGACATTGCCTCGCGCACCTCGTCAGCCTCCAGCGGTAACTCCGCACTGAAGATTTCCTTCATGGCTGACTACACGCTCTCGAAACTCCTCACCATGTCGTTCTACTACGAGCGTCAGACAAACACTCCGTTGCTTTCCAGCAGCTCGTATCCTACGACGACGCGCGACTTCGGTCTTTCTATGAAGTTCTCACTCACACGATAATATTGAAAAAATGTTTGTATCTGAAATTTCTTTATGGGGAGCAGCCCTAGTAGCAGCATTAGTGATTATAGCAGCAATTGCACTTGCCTTCTTCGACGGGAAGATGCTGCGACGTATATTGGTCATTTTCGGAGCGACAGTGGCACAGATGGCTGCCGTAGTTGCTGTCGTGTGGCTGGTTTATCAGAATCATACCTGGTGGCCCTATCTGCTTTGGATTCTGCTGGTATTGTTTTTGTCCATCTGCTGGTGTCTGTACCCAACACAATCTATGTGGAAAAAGCTGCTGTGGCCCGTCAGTGCAGCGATGCTCGTAGGCAGCATAGTGGTTGGAGGCAGTGCAATGCTATGTCTGCCTCTGAGTGCCTTTCTGTCTGTATATTCGGTGTTGATGGCCTGTCTGACGGCTGCGATGATCCAGACTATAGTGAACTACCTGCGCAACATGCACAACCCAATGGCTCAAAAACAAACGACGCATGAGAGTTTATTACCTCAAGTAAGACTGATGGCTCAACCCCTGGTAATGGTTATGCCGATGCTGTATGCCGGCATGTTGTTAGGAGGGGTTTCGGCCCTGAGCGGACTTGTTGTCGTCTTGTTGCTGATTGCTGCCACCTTCGTCGCCAACGTATTGGCAGGCGTGATAGCGTTGTTCATGCTTCGCAAACAGGCAAACAGAACTCACGAGAGTTGAAGTCAGTCCTATTTGTCGTACGCGTGCAACGGATAATCGGTAGTGAAGTGCAACCCTCGGCACTCTTTGCGCTCTAACGCCCAACGGGTGATGAGGTAACCGACATTGATCATATTACGCAATTCGCAAATGTCGCGAGAGGCTTTCACACGTTTGAACAGGCGCTCTGTCTCTTCGTAGAGCATATCCAAACGGTCCCACGCACGGTGCAGACGCAGGTCGCTGCGCACGATACCCACGTAGTTGGACATTATCTGGTTCACCTCGCGAACACTCTGCGTGATGAGCACTTTTTCCTCGTTGGTCATTGTGCCCTCGTCGTTCCACTCAGGCACCTTGTCGTTCCAGTCGTACAAATCCACATGCTGCAGCGAATCCTTGGCGGCAGCGTCGGCATAGACGACGGCCTCGATGAGTGAGTTCGACGCCAGACGGTTACCACCGTGCAATCCCGTACACGAGCATTCACCCAACGCATACAGGCGTTCTATGGACGTCTGTCCGTTGAGGTCGACCTTGATACCGCCGCACATGTAGTGAGCAGCAGGGCGCACGGGGATATAGTCAGTGGTAATATCGATACCAATGCTGAGACACTTCTGATAGATATTGGGGAAGTGGTGCTTCGTTTCTGCAGGGTCCTTATGGGTGACATCCAGACAGACATGATCCAAACCGTGAATCTTCATCTCCTTGTCTATCGCACGGGCCACAATATCACGCGGAGCCAGCGACAAACGCTCGTCGTATTTCTCCATAAAGGTATCGCCATTGGGCAACTTCAGGATACCGCCGTAGCCGCGCATAGCCTCAGTGATGAGGTAGGCAGGATGGGTCTCCTTGGGATTATGCAGCACCGTCGGATGGAACTGTACAAACTCCATATCGGCCACGGTGCCTTTAGCGCGATAGACCATAGCAATACCGTCGCCCGTAGCAATGACGGGATTCGACGTCGTCATATAGACGGCACCACAACCGCCCGTACACATGACGGTGACTTTCGACAGATAGGTATCGACTTTCTCGGTTATCGGATTGAGCACGTAGGCTCCATAACACTGGATGTTCGGCGAACGGCGCGTCACACGGACACCCAAATGGTGCTGCGTGATAATCTCTACGGCGAAATGGTTCTCTTTCACCTCGATATCGGGATTGTTGCGAATGGCCTCCATCAGCCCGCGCTGGATTTCAGCACCTGTATCGTCGGCGTGGTGCAGAATGCGGAACTCCGAATGGCCACCCTCACGATGAAGATCGAACTTACCGTCGTCCTTACGGTCGAAGTTAACACCCCACTCCACCAGTTCCTGAATCTGCGCGGGAGCATTGCGTACCACTTGTTCGACAGCAGCGCGGTCACTGATAAAGTCACCGGCTATCATCGTGTCTTCGATGTGTTTGTCGAAATTGTCCAATTCAAGATTAGTCACACTGGCCACACCGCCTTGGGCAAACGACGTGTTGGCTTCGTCCAGCCCGGCCTTACAGATGATACACACTGTGCCCTTCTTCTCACGGGCCACTTTCAGGGCGTAACTCATGCCTGCTACACCGGCACCGATAACGAGGAAATCGTACTTGTAAACCATATTTTTACGAATTAACGTTGCAAAGATACGAAAAAAATCGTACCTTTGCACGCAATTATGAAAAAATATTTGTTTTCACTCGTGATATTTGGGCTTTCTGCTGTCGCAATGGCACAGGACAGCCTTCGTTTTCGACTTGATTCACTGCTCGAAGACCCTTTGTTTGAAACCTCGCAGGTAGGTCTGATGGTTTACGACCTCACGGCCGACTCAGCGCTCTACACGTACAACCACCGACAGATGCTCCGTCCGGCATCATGTATGAAACTCGTCACCAGCATTACGGCGCTCGACGCCCTGGGACCCAACTACCAATACCAGACGGCGCTGTACTATACAGGTGAGATTCAGGGCCGCACCCTCGTGGGAAACATCTACTGCGTCGGCGGTTTCGACCCCATGATTAGCCAGGCAGATGTCGTCACGCTGGCTTCCAGCATCCGCCAACTGGGTGTTGACAGCATTCGCGGCCTCATCGTTGCCGACCGTTCGATGAAAGAGTCGCTGGACTACGGTGAAGGCTGGTGTTGGGACGACGAGAATCCGATGCTCACGCCGCTGACGATAGGTCGTAAGGACAACTTCACCTCCACACTGGCAGAGGAGATTGCCCGTCTGGGTGTCAACCTCGAAAAGGTCGAACTGATGCAGGGTCGCAAACCCGCTCAGGCAAAGATGATTGACGTCTGCTGTCACAGCATCAAGCAGGTGTTGCAGCGTATGATGAAGGATAGCGACAATTTCTACGCAGAGTCGATGTTCTACCAGACGGCAGCTTCTACGGGACGCCGTCCGGCAAGAGCCATTGACGCCCGCACGGTGACCAAGAAACTTATCAACCGACTTGGTCTCAATGCCGACAACTACCGCATTGCCGACGGTTCGGGACTGTCGCTTTACGACTACGTCAGTGCCGAACTGCTGACTAAGCTGTTGCGTCACGCTTGGAATACGCCGTCAGTTTACAAGGCACTGAACGAGTCGCTGCCTATTGCAGGTGTCGACGGAACGCTGAAGAAACGAATGGTCAATACTGCTGCCGAAGGTAATGTGCGCGCCAAGACAGGCACAGTGACGGGTATCACGTCGCTGGCAGGCTACTGCACGGCTCCCAACGGCCATCAGCTTTGTTTCGCAATCATCAATCAAGGCATCTTGAGCAACGGCCCGGGCCGTGCCTTCCAAGACCGCGTCTGCAAGGTACTCTGTGGCGATACGGAAGTGGCAGGGGCTAAAGAAGTCAGAGTAGCTAAGGTTGCGAAGAAGGCAAATTCGGCCAAGAAATCCAATACGGCTAAGAAGCCGCAAAAAGCCAAGCCCGCCAAAAAATCCAAAAAGAAAAAGAGATAATGACGTTTGCGACAACCTTACTGCAGTGGTTCCGGGAAAACGGACGAGCCTTGCCTTGGCGCGAGACTCGTGACCCCTACGCCATTTGGTTGTCGGAAATCATCCTCCAACAGACACGTATCGACCAAGGGTTGCCCTATTGGGAGCGATTTATGCAACGCTGGCCGACGGTCGACGCACTCGCTGCCGCCTCTGAGGACGAAGTGCTACGCGAATGGCAGGGCTTAGGCTACTACAGCCGCGCCCGCAACCTCCACGCAGCTGCCAAACAAGTGGCTGCGCTCGACGGTTTTCCCACCACGATAGCCGGTCTTCGTTCCCTCAAAGGCATTGGCGACTACACCGCTGCTGCTATCGGCAGCTTTGCCTTCGGACTTCCCGCTGCCGTTGTCGACGGCAACGTCTATCGCGTCCTCGCCCGCCATTACGGCATCTCAACACCCATCAACACCACCGAGGGCAAAAAGGAATTTCAGGCACTGGCCCAAGCATTACTGCCAACTGCAAATAGCCAAAAGCTAATAGCCAATTACAATCAAGCCCTGATGGACTTTGGCGCCATTCATTGCACCCCCGCAAAACCACTGTGCCTGCAGTGTCCACTGCAGGAGTCGTGCGTTGCCTTTCGCGAGGGGCGCACAGCCGAACTGCCCGTCAAGCAAAAGACGCTGAAAATCAAAGAGCGACACCTTATTTATATATATATAAGGTATAAGGGTGAGACAGCCCTCCGCCGACGTCCTGCCGGCGACATCTGGCAAGGACTCTACGAACCCCTGCTGACAGACGCCCTGCCGTCTGACTGCGCTACCGGTGCCCTGCCGTCCGACAACGCTACCGGCACACCGGTCGGGTGTGGCGCAATTTTGTTGCGCCAAGGGGTCAAACACGTCCTCACCCACCGTGTGCTCTATGCCGACTTCTGGCTCTGGACGCCTGCCGAGCGCCCAACGCTCCCGGAAGGCTATTTCTGGCTCCCTGAGTCCGACCGCGACCGCTACGCCGTCCCGCGTCTGATAGAGAAAATGTTCGAAGAAGTTTGAAGAAGATAAAAAAGATAAGATATATGATCAATTTAGCTATTTTCGTTTCAGGCAGTGGTACCAACTGCGAAAATCTCATCAAGTATTTCAGTGGCTCCGACAGCGTCAACTGCGCACTCGTCGTCAGCAACAAACCCGACGCCTACGCACTGGTGCGCGCCGAACGTCTGGGCGTAGCGACAGCCGTAGCACCCAAGCCACAGCTCAACGATGCCGACTTCATGATGCCATTGCTCAACGAACACCACATCGACTTCATCGTACTGGCAGGGTTCCTGCCGTTGGTACCCACGTTCCTCATCGACGCCTTCCCCCGTCGCATCATCAACATCCACCCGGCACTGTTGCCCAAATATGGCGGCAAGGGCATGTGGGGCCACCACGTACACGAGGCCGTAAAGGCTGCCGGAGAAACGGAAACGGGAATGACCGTCCACTACGTCACGCCCGTCTGCGACAGCGGAGAGATCATTGCACAATACCATTGCACACTATCGCCCGACGACACCGTCGACGACATTGCCGAAAAGGAACACCAGCTGGAAATGAAATACTTCCCCCACGTCGTGGAGGAAGTACTAAAAGAACTCCGTTAATATCTAAATTCTCAATAAATCGGCGTAAACGTCTTCGTGTCCATCAGGTGGCGATCGGTAATCTTGATGTCCGGAATGACCGGCAGGCACATAAACGCCATCGTGATGAACGGCGACTTCATCTTGCAGCCGATATCCCTCACCTTCTCCTGTATGCATAGCGTACGGAAGGCAATTTCATGACCATTTACGGGCGACATCAGTCCGCCAATGGGCAGAGGAATGTCCAACATCTCCTCATGAGTGACAACCACTTGTCCACCTTGCATCTGGACAATACGGTTGATAGCCTTGACAATCAGCTCGTCGCTGGAACCGACAGCCACGATATTGTGACAGTCGTGGGCTACCGAACTGGCCATAGCACCCTCCTTGATACCGAAGCCACGTACCAGTCCCACGATGGGTTTCGCACCGGGCTTATAGCGGTTGTAAACCACTATCTTCTGCACCTCTGTCCAAGGATACTGCGAGTCGAACAGCGGGTTACCCGTCAGCACCACCTCGTCGTGATCGGTCAGTAGACTGCCGTCCGAGGCATGAATGACATGTACCGTATCACCGGGCTTGAGGTCGAGGTTAATATCGGCAGTGGTAATGGGTGCTGCCACGAAGTTGTTGGGGAAGTCTTCATCCAGAATGTGCTCCTCAACGTCGTGATGCGAAGGCAGACAGGAATTATAGTTGAAGACCTCCTCTCCTCGTATCCACGTGCTCTCCACACGGAAGTACGGGGTGACATTGTCAACGGTGATAAACGTTGCGGGGTCACCCTCCTGCAACATTCCCCAATTCTGCTTATAGTGCTTCTGTGCATTGATGCTGGCAGCCTTCAGCACATCCCATAGTTCGTAGCCGTCAGCCAGCGCACGCTTCACAATGAGATTGATATGTCCGCGCACGAAGTCGTCGGGGTGACAGTCGTCGGTACACAACATCACCATATTCGGACTCTCGTTGATCAGCGGACTCAGCAGCTTATAGTCCTTGGCGGCACTACCCTCGCGGATAATGACATACATACCGGCTCTGATGCACGCACGACCCTCGTCCAACGTCGAACACTCGTGGTCGGTGGTGATGCCGGCAGCAGCATAGCGGTCGCGATTCTGTCCTGTCACTCCCGGGGCGTGACCGTCCACGGGTTTGCCATTGCTCAAGGCCGCCCGTATCTTCGCCATCACCTCTTTGTCGCCATTCAGCACACCTACATAGTTCATCATCTCGCCCAAGAAACCGATATCCTCGCGGGCCATCAACGCCTCCGTATCCTTGGCGTCAATCACCGCCCCACAAGTTTCTATGTCGCCACCTACTGCCGGCACACAGCTAGGCGCCCCGAACAGGAAGTTGAAGCGCGCCTCCTTGCCCGAACGTATCATGTAGTCGATACCCGCAATACCCAGCACGTTGCCAATCTCGTGAGGGTCGGCAATGACACCTATCGTACCGTGACTGACGGCAATGCGTGCAAACTTATGCGGCACTATCATACTGCTCTCAATATGCACGTGGGCATCAATGAAACCAGGCATGATATAGGGCCACGGAGTCTCGCTCTCGGGCAATTCACAGCGTTTTACCTCTGCTATTATCCCATCCTTGATAACCAGTTCGCCGTCGTATATCTCGCGGCGCACCACGTCAACTATATGTCCTTTTACACTTTCCATAATCTTACGTCTTACATCTTCCATCTTACATCTTACATCTTACCTCTTCATCTTGTCGTTCTTGATCTTAATGAAGAAAATAATCACCGAGCAGAGACACGTAATGGCGTTAGTGATGAGCATAAAGATACCCTCACGGCCAAGCATGATACCCTGACACATGAAACAGAAGCTACCGACAGCCATCATGATGAAGCCGGGCAGCGAGATACCGTCGGTATTGCGCGTACGAATGGTCTGAATGGCCTGAGGCAGATAGCCGAAGATGAGGCCTAAACTGGCAACAATTCCGAAAATGTCGAATAAAAGTTGATGCTCCATAGTAAAAAGTTTTTAGTTTCTAATGCATTATTGCGGCAAAATTACGAAAAAAAACTGATAATTGTAACGTTTTTCTAATTTTTTTCGTACATTTGCACCAAATAACTATTAATTTGAAGACAACGAGCGATGAAAAAGGTATATAAGGCACATATCCTCTTCACGAAAGAGAAGGACCATTTCGAGGTGTTTGAGAATGGCTATATCGCCGTTGAAGACGGCATTGTCCTGGGCGTCGCAAGCAACCTGAAGGACTTGGGTTGCGAAGGTGCTGAGGTGGTCGATTTCGGCGACAAACTGCTCATTCCCGCTATGAACGATATGCACGTCCACGCCCCGCAAGTGCACAATCAGGGCGTCGCAATGGACCTCGAACTGCTGCCCTGGCTGCAAAACTACACCTTCCCCGAGGAGTCGAAATATGCCGACACGCAGTATGCCGAGCGGATGTATCGCCGTTTTCTGCATACCCAGTGGCTCTTCGGCACCATGCGCAGCGTCGTCTTCGGCACCGTACATACCGAGAGCACGCGCATCCTCATGAAGCTCTATCAGGAGGCCGGCATGGGCGCTATGGTGGGCAAGGTGGCTATGAACCGCAATTGTCCCGAAGCCCTCTGCGAGGACGTCGACGCCTACGTCGAAGGCCAAGAACGCCTGATTAAGGAGTTCTCTAATCTCTCATCTCTCACCTCTCACCTCTCACCTCTAGTAAGGCCCATCATCACCCCGCGCTTCGTGCCTTCGTGCACACCAGACCTGCTCAAGGCCTGCGGTGAACTGGCCAACAAATACCAGCTGCCCGTACAGTCGCACCTGTCGGAGAACACCTCCGAGATTGCCTGGGTGGCCGAACTGGAGAAGGAGAGCACCAGCTATGGCGACGCCTACAACCGCTACGGACTCTTCGGCCAGACGCCTACCATCATGGCGCACTGCGTATGGACCAGCGGCAGCGAGCTGGAACTGATGAAGCACAACCGCGTGATGGTAGCCCACTGTCCGACATCGAACTTCAACCTGTCGTCAGGTCTGGCTCCCGTCCGCACATTCCTCGACGAGGGCCTGCCTATCGGCTTGGGCAGCGACATCAGCGGCGGCCACGACCTCAACATGTTCCGCATGTTGGTTTACGCCATTCAGGTCAGCAAGATGCACTACCAGCAGGACAAGAGTAAGGCGTTCCTCACGCTGCCGGAAATCTTCTGGATTGCCACCAAGTCGGCAGGCTCATTCTTCGGCCGTGTGGGCAGCTTCGAACCGGGCTACGAGTTCGACGCGCTGGTCATCGACGACGCGGTGCTCTATCCGTCGGAATACTCGCTGCAGCACCGTCTGGAGCGCTTTATCTATGTAGGCGACGACCGCCAGATTGCTCACCGCTTCTGTCGCGGTCAGGAGGTTCCCGAACCCAAACTATAATTCGTACTTTTACGGTGTGATATTTAATAGAAGAGGTTGCGGGTGTGTGCTGGTGGGGATAGCTGCGGCGATGGTGGCTGCAGCTGCCGTGTTTTTGGTGGCCAGCTACGTGGCCGACGAGGATGCCGGCATGAAGAACAAACAGGCTTGGGAGGAGTATAATGCCAACATTCCGGTCATTGATTCGCTCGAAAAAGCAGGCATTCCCGACTCAATTATCGCCGAAAAATACCCCAGACCCTACATCCGACAGGGTGGTTTTGCCACACTTTTCGGTGCTGTTATCGCCTTTGGCATCACGCTTGTAGCCCTCATTCCACTCATTATCGGCCTGATTTTGATGCGAAAAAACCGGTCGGCGGCTTAGTTCCTTTGGGTCGCCGGTCGTTGGGAAGCGGGTCGTCGATCGTTGGGAAGCGGGTCGCCAAACCACCTTTAACCTGCAAAAATCGCCCATTTCATCGAGAAATAACCCTCTCCTCGTGTCACAGAGCACAGAGCACAGTTTTCTCAGGAGCGTTACAGATAACAGATAACAGTTTTATTGGGAGCCCTCCTCCAAAATAAATAAATCAAAAATCAGTTTATTCTATGAGGGGGTATTTTTGTGTGTAATAAATTTATTACTATATATATAATATATATATTATATATATAGTAATATATATATTTTCAACAAATCTTACCATTTCAAGGTTTTTGAGCCCCAACAAAACTGATTTCTGATTTACTGATTTAGCTCGCTCAGAAAACTGTGCTCTGTGCTCTGTGACACTAGGGTGGCTCAAAACAAAACTGTTATCTGTTATCTGTAACGCCTTAGTGACTCCCAACAAAACTGTCATCTGTCATCTGTAAGAATTTTGCGCTATTATTTACCTTTTAGGTAAAAAACTCCCGAAATATTTGGTAATGTCATTTTTTTTTCGTACTTTTGCATGTAAGAAGACCAAGAACGCTGACGGTCGCCAAAAGTAAGAAATAACAGATTGTTTAATAAAAACCCTGAAGCTATGAACAAGGAGGACAAGTTCGTCATTACCATCAGCCGCCAGTTTGGAACGGGCGGTCATGAGATTGGTGCGGAGCTGGCTCGCCGGCTCGGAGTGAAACTGCTGGACAAGCAGATACTGAACGAGGTGGCCTCAAGGATGAAATCCGTTGAGGACGCTGTGGAGAAGATTGAGGCGCGCAACCCACTGTGGCGCGACGACTTCACCAACTTCTACCGGACATATATGGCCAATGCGGAGTATAACGGACAGGAGCAGGAACAGACGAGCCGTAAGCTGTTTAAGGCTCAGGCTGACGCTATCCGCAGGATTGCCGACGAGGAGTCGTGCATCATCATTGGCCGTTGCGGTTTCGACATCTTTGCGGATCATCCCAATGCGCTGAAAATCTTTATCCACTCGACGATGGACGTGAGGAAGCGCCGCATTGCCGAGAAGTACGACATCAGCGAATCGGACGCTGCAGCAATGATTGTGGACAACGACTACAGCCGCGAACTGTACACGAAGACGTTTACGGGACGCGACTGGAAGGATGCCACGAACTACGACATCTCGCTGGACGTAAGGAAGTTCGGTGTAAACGGTGCTGTGGACTTCTTGATGCATTGCATTGAGTGATTTTCGGCAAACATGCATGAAAAAAGGAGCATCCCAAGCGGGGTGCTCCTTATTAGTTTGTTGACAATCGTTATTGCCGATAGAAATTGAGTATCCGTTGACGGATGAGATATTCGTATTTCGCCTGCACCATATCCTGCTGGGCCTTGACGTATTTCTGCTGGGCCTGTATCAGGTCAAAGATATTGGAACGACCTTCCTCGTAGCGGATTTGCTCATAATCAGTGCTGATGCGACTGGCCTCGCAAGCTTTGGCTGCCGACAGCTGTTTCTTTTGGGCTACTGAGGCATTGTAATAGGCCGTCTGGATGTGTTCACGCAACTTCAGTCTAGCATCTTCATAGTCGAGTTTCTTTTCAAGGATATCGGCGGATGCCCGTTTGACGCTATTGCGCGTCTGAAAGCGGTTGAAGATGGGATAAGAAAGCGACAATCCGATGATTTCGCCTCGGTTCTTGTCTAACTGACGACCAAAGCTGTCGAAATAGGAACTGTGGAAGAGATTGTAGTATGTCGTTCCGATGCTTCCTACGAGATCGATTTGGGGATAGTAGTCGGCTTTTTTCACCTTCAGCAGATGTTCACTTTCGCGGATGTTTGCCTGAGCAGCTACGAGAGTCGGCCAGGTAGCCACCGTATTCTCATAGATGAGTTGGGGTGTCTGTAGCGTGGTGTCGCCAGCCAGTTGCAGGTCCTGCTCGTCGTCTGCAATGCGGAAATTTTCTACGTCCGGTATGTTCAAGATGTGCGCCAGTTTCACCAGCGACAAGGTATATTTTCCTTCGTCGTTGACAAACGCGTGCTCGTCACTGGCCAGTTGTGCTTCGGCATCTGCCTGCTCGCTGCGCGGGCGCTTGCCTTCCTCTACCAATGAAGCGGCACGATTCACCAGTTCGCGACTGGTTTCTATCTGCCGACGGGCCACATCAGCCATACCTTTGTAGTACAGGCACTCCAGATAGTGGGTAGCCACCTGAATGGAGATGTCTTTCTTGGCTGCTTCCAAATTGGCTGTAGCCGAGCTGAGGGAGAATTTATCGGCTTGAATTTGGTTCTTGACTTTGAAGCCGTCAAACAGATGCATTGAGAGCGTGGCGGTAGCAGTCGTTGCCGAGCCGCCCTCGTTGATAGCCATTGAATAATCAGTCGTGGTAGTAGCTCCTACCGGATTTTCGAAGCCAAACAACTGGTACATCTGTAGGTTGAGTTGTGGCAACCAGGCATTCTTGGCTATGTCGAGGGTAATCTCCTGCTTGTTAATCTGGACTGCCCGCTTCTGCACATTGACATTGTGGCTGATGGCGTAGTCGATGCATTCCTGTAAGCTCCATTTCTGCTGTGCCATACAAATGGAGGATGGCAGGCAAACAGCCAAAAGCAGCCATTTTCTCAACCTGTTTCCGTTACATCTATTCATTTCGTATATCATATTATCGATTATTACTTTTTGCGTCCGCGCAATTTCATGCTCTTGTCAACACCGCTCTTAATAACGACACAGAGACCGTCGCTGATGCCCAGTTCAACGGGGATGCGTTCAAACTTCTGGTTCTCCTCATCAGACTCTTTGCTCGTGAGACGATAGACGTAAGGTTTGTCTTCCTCGAAAACAATGGCACTCTCGTCAACAGTCAGTGCATCCTTTGCCTCAGCAAGGATGATTTCAGCATTGGCACTATATCCGGAACGAATCTTTACACCTTCCGGAATAGCGACGCCCGCCTTGATTTCAAACACCTTTGCTCCGTTTTGCAATACGCCCTCTGGTGAGATGTACTCCAGATTAGCTGTCAACCTATCGTCAGGTTTTGCGCCAATGGTAATGCTGGCCATCATACCGGTTTGCAACTGGTCGACAGAAGTCTCGTCGATGTTTCCCCTAAAGATGACATCTCGCATGTCGCCTACCTTGGCGATGGTGGTACCTTCTGAGAATTGCGACGATCCGCTGACCGATGTTCCTACCTTTACAGGTACGCTGAGTACGATGCCGTTCATAGTCGAGCGGACCTCGGTGGTATTAACGGTGGCCGAACGTTTGCTAGAGCCTTTAGTAATGACATCTACAGCATATTTGGCTGCTGTGAGCGTCTCTTTTGCTTTGGCCAATTCACTCTGCTTTTGCTCGTTTTCCTCGCGGCTCACCACACCCTTATCGAAGAGTGCCTGACTGCGTTGTGCTTCGCGCTCGGTTTCCTCAAGTGAGATGCGAGCACTCTCTACCTTACTTTGCGCGTCGTTAAGCTGACTCATGTCGGGAATGACTCTCAACACGGCAATGACGTCACCCGTGTTGACACGGTCGCCAGCCTTCACTCTTAGCTCACTGATGATGCCAGTCACCTGCGGTTTCAGTTCGACTTGCTGTCGAGCCTCAACGGTTCCTGTGGCAATAGTCTTTTTCTGTACAGTACGTTGCTCAGGTGTCACCAGTTCGAAGACGACGGGTTGGGGTTGTGACTGTTTCCAAAGGAAATAGAACGTGTAGCCCACAAACAGGACAACAACAACTGCTCCGATAATTTTTAATGCCTTTTTCATTATTATTTTCTTTTTAATTGTTATTTCATTTCAAACTCCCTCTCTCGTCTTTGAAGATGACACCGTCTCTGAACAAGATGCGTCGGTCGGTCTGGTCGGCTATTTCCTGTTCGTGGGTTACTATGATGATGGTCTGTCCTTCCTCGCGGTTGACGGCACGCAGCATATCCATAACCTCCTGCGTAGTCTTCGAGTCAAGAGCTCCCGTAGGCTCGTCGGCAAGGATAATCTTAGGATGTGATATCAGTGCGCGGGCGATGGCTACACGTTGGCGCTGACCGCCAGAAAGCTGCATGGGCCGGTGGTCCCAGTGTTCGGCAAGTCCCACTTTCTCCAAATACTGCATGGCCAGTTCGTTGCGCTCTTTGCGCTTCACGCCCCGATAGTATAGTGGCAGCGCCACGTTCTCCATAGCGTTCTTGAAGTTGATGAGGTTGAACGACTGGAAGATGAATCCTATCAACTCGTTGCGGAAGCGTGCCTCCTGCTTCTCGTTCAGATTCTTAACCAATCTGCCCGTCAGCCGATATTCACCCTCATCGTAGTCGTCGAGAATGCCCATAATGTTGAGCATGGTACTCTTGCCAGAGCCTGACGGTCCCATGATGCTGACCAGCTCGCCCTCGTCAATATGCAGGTCGACGCCTTTCAGCACGTGCAGCGGCTGAGCACCGGGATATGTCTTGTGTATGCCTTTTAAGTCTATCATCTTGATATATATTAATTATTTTCATTCTTCTCTTAATGCTTCAATGGCCTTGATGGCCAACGCTCTGCGGGCGGGCAGCCATCCGGCAAACAAGCCTCCGGCGGTCAGGATAAGCAGTGAAGCAATAGCCGTCCAGAAGGGCATATAGGGATTGACAAACGAACCGCCCTCGTCACCCAGTGCCGTACGAAGCAGGGAGAGCAGCCATAATCCGAGACAGAGCCCGACGAACCCGCTGACCGCCGTCAGTGAAAGACTCTCGCACATGATCTGTGTGATGATGGCCGACGGCTCAGCGCCCAATGCCCTTCGCACGCCAATCTCCTGTGTCCGTTCCTTGACGGTAATCATCATAATGTTCGAGATGCCTATCAAACCGGCAAAAAGCGTTCCGAGGCCCACTATCCAGATGAGCAGTTCGATGCCGGTAAACAAGTTCTGCACCCTGCTGAACACAACTCTTGTGCTGACAAGTGTCAGCGCCTCATCGTCATCAGGGTGAATGCTATGCCACTCCTTGATGACCTTGCTGACACTACTTTTCACCTGCAGGGCATCGCAGTCTTCCGTCAGAATGAGACTGACAAAATCCACCTTATCACCTTGTGCATACAGCTGCTGCATCAGTGTGAGCGGTATGATGACGGCAGACGAGAGGTTCACACCCGTCTCGATCTGTTCGTTAGTGCTCTGGCAAATGCCGACGACGGTGAACAACCGCCCATCGGCCGTCAGTTCCTGACCCAACGGGGACTCGCCGTGAAAGAGTATATCGGCGGTTTGTCTGCCGACCACACACACAGGGCGCCGCTCTTTCATGTCAATATCGTTGATATACCGTCCCAACATCACCTCATGGGGTATAGCCTTCAGGTAGGTCGGACTGACGGATGCCAGCTGGCATGTCGTCGAGGCGTTACCATATGAGACGCCCACCAAGCTGTCGCCATTTAGCAGATTATGGATAGCCACCTGCCGAATAACATCTGGCATCTGGCGCCGCAGCGTCTGCACGTCTGTCATTGTCAGGTTCCAGGTGCGTCCGGCATCAAAACCCTTATAGGGCAGCACGGTGGGCTTTGTCATGCAGAGGAGCGAGTTTGAAGGCATATTGGTGAACGCTCCAATGATACCGTTTTTCAGTCCCATACCTGCACCTATCAGTATGACCAGTATGAGCATACCCCAGAACACGCCAAAAGCCGTCATCACGCTACGCCACTTCTGCCGGGTGATGGTCTCTGTTATTTCGTGTATGAAATCGCTGTCAATCATTGAACTATGAACTATAAACTATGAAATATAAACTTCAAACTCCCTGCAGCGCATCCACCAGTTTAATGTGGACAGCATTGCGGGCAGGGAAGTAACCCGCTATGAGACCTGCCAGCACCATGATCAGGTTGGCCGCCATCACTGTGGCGAAACTAACGGTGGGATGGTCAAAAAGTCCCACGCCGCCAGCAGCACTGATACCCCAACTGAGCAACTGGGTGAGCCCAATGCCCAGCATCATGCCTATATAGCCGAAGATGAGTGACACCACCACCGACTCTATCAGCACCAGCGTGATGATGCTGGAGGCTGAAGCCCCCATAGCCCTGCGCACAGCCAATTCACGGGTGCGCTCCCTTACGGAGATGAGCATGATATTGCTGATGCCCACCACGCCGGCAATAAGCGTTGCCAAACCGATAACCCAGATGAATAGCTGAAGCATAGTGATGACATTCTTCAACTGCAGGTAGCTGATGTATGAACTTTCGCACACCACAGCAGCATGGTCAGCGGGACTGAAGTTCAGCTGTTCGCCAAGCACGGCATATAGCTGACCGACAAAATCGTCGTAGGCCTCCTGGTCGTTGATGTCGTTGGCCACGACGACGATCTGCGAGAGGTCACCAGCGGGGAAATAACTCTTCTCAACGGTGGTGAAGGGGGCATAGATGACGTGCCCACTATTGGTTCCCGTTATCGCGTCATAGACACCCACGACGAGGTAGGGCAACTGATTGATGTTAATCATCCGACCCACTGCGTCACCATCCTTACCAAACAGCAGGCGTGCCGTTTGCTGGCCTATGAGGCACACCTTATCCCCCTGGCGTATGTCGATATCGGTCAGGTCACGTCCGGCAACAATCTTTTTGCTGTCAATGGGAAGATAGTTGGGATACACACCCTGCACAGGGGTTCTGAGGTGCATGCCACCGCCATCAACCTGCAGCGGCGGCGTACTGTTGGTGATGGTCACCTGACCTATGCTTTCCCCCATGCGTTTCTTCAGCAGTGCCGCCTCGTTAGCCGTCAGTCGGATTTTCCTTCCGCGGTTCATTCCCTGCCACGCCAACTGCGCCGTGCCAGGGGATAATCGTACCATACAGATAGTATCGGAGCCGAAGCTCTCGGCAATGCCGTTCATCAGCCCGTTGCCCGAACCTAACAGCACAATGAGTATGAAGAGCCCCCACCCTATGGAGAATCCCGTCAGTGCTATCCTCAGCTTATTACTGAGCATTGAGGCTGCTATTTCCGCTGCTAAGTCTCTCATTTCCTATTTCTTACAATTAACTGTTTTGCAATTGATGATTCTTCTTGAAGTTCAGATACAGACAGTTCAGACCGTTCATATACTGATAGTTGATATCCTCACACAGTTTTGTGACGATAATGATGCTCAGCTTCGTCTCGTCGAAGTCCTCTTCGCCGCCAACGCTGTATTTCATAATCGGGTTATACGCCTTGCCCACATCCTTCACGGTAATGGTCACGCGGTCGGCGAAGTTGGCGATGCTGACGTCAAACGTTCCCTGCTTTTCGCACTTGGCAGCCATTTCCTTCTCGTTCAGCATCACTTCCTCCAGACACTGACCGATATTCCGCTTCGTCTCTTCATCCACTTCCAGTCGGCTTACCACGTCCTTCATGCCGTCAATACACCGGACAATGCTGTCAGTGTCGTATTCCACAGAGTATGCCCTATTGCTGTCTCCGGGAATGGTATTGGTCAGAAAAAGCCAATGAAGACCCTTATGTCGTGACGAGATGACGAACGTGGCAGCTATGCACAGTCCCATCAGAACCCACATGCCACACGGCATGGCATACCAGATGTCGTCGGGGTCGACGGTAGCCATCAGCCACACGGCAGGCAACAGACACACCAGCAGTCCCACATTCACCAGCGACGCCAGCATGTTACGTTCAAGCAGCACAAAGAGGTTCGACAATGGAATAACCAAACCAATGGGAATAAATATCAGGCTGAAAATGCGCAGGGGCTTTTCCGAGAATTCCAACAGATGACCGGTTGCGCCAAACAGGTTGGCAATCATTCCCGGGAAAAGGAACACCACCACACTTACCACAGCCATACCCACCATAATGACCTTGAAGATGCTGTTCAACAGACGGTTGATGCCGTCCATATCCTGTTCGCCGCTCAGCACACCGCCAATGCCTGTGATGGCACTCCCGGCACCACTCAGCACCAGCATGCTCAACATCAGCGTCTGCACACACACACTCAGCACAAACATACCGTCGGCACCATGAGTCTTCAGAAACAGTTCGTTCAATCCAATGAACAGCGCGGCTATCATCACCGAGCCAATAGCGGTAGGCAAGCCGCGGAGCATGCTTTTGCCTAACAGGTCGGCACCGCAACGGCTCTTCACCTTAATGAACCTGAAGGGTCGCGGCTCACGTCTCAGGTAAGGCATGAATACCAACATCGACAGCACCGTGGCTGTGGCCGAAGCCAGGGCCGCACCCTGCATACCCCAGCCGAAGAGAACGACAAACAACAGGTCGAGCACGATGTTACCCACTGATTCCACCATCACACACTTGGTGGCCAATGCAGGCCGTCCGCTGATCTTCACATATTGCGCCAGCGTCATCTGCAACAGGAAAAACAGGTTACCTACAAACGAAATAGGCATATACGACTTCAGCAGCGGCAACAAGCGCTCTTCGTCCGTCAGCAACCGGCAGATTGCGTCATTGCATGCTATCAGGACGATAGCCAACAGCACGTTGATGATAACAATACTCGTCACGCTTATCGTAAACAGCCGGTTCACCTGCTTGTACTTCTGGTTGCCCAATGCCTCAGCTATCAGCAAACCCGCACCCGTATAGATGACGGAGCCCAATAGCATGACCAGCGAAAATACCGGCGTGGCCAGACTGACTGCCGAAATGGCATCAGCCGTCACCACGTGGCTCACGATGATACCGTCGACCAACGTGTTCAGCTGTGTGACCACCGACGACAGCACTGAGGCAATGAAGAACACCCGCAGTGCGTGGTTGATGACAAACGAATTACGCTCTCCCATCCTAGTCTCAGTCTTCATCATGTTTTATCAGTTTTGTCAGTATGTCAGTGTACGTCTGTGTCAATGACTGATCCATGAACATATCGTCGTGGTCGCTGTCGGGGAAGTCGACGACCTCCAGGTCGGCAGCTATTTCGTGAACGATGCGCAGATTGTCCTTCTTTTTCTCCGTGAGACCATCCTTCATCGCGTTCAGGAATACCACGTGACCCTCGTACGGTTCTACCGGCACATCATGCAACTCCATGTAGTAAACACTGTTGAACTTCAGCACTATATCCTCAGCTGTCAGCTGGTTTCCGTAGGCCTGCAACTGATCCGGCGTGACGTCGTCAACGGTCATTTCCCGGTCAGTCAGCTCGTTGTTGAAGGCCGTGTCGCCCAAGATGACCGCCGGGGTCTTACCCGTATATTCATGCAACATCCTCGCCATGTTGTAAGCCACCTTGCCACCCCACGAGAAGCCCATGAAGGCTGCCACCTCTGCATCTTGGGGCAGTAGCAGGTCAAGCTGCGTAGCATAGAGCCACAGAGCCGTCTCGAAATCCTCGCCCTCGAACAGATACTTGAAATGTGTATCTATCGGCTCAATGACCAGGATATTGAACTGCTGGCTCCACAGGTCGAACTTCGGCATCGTGACGGCAGTGGAAACAATACCCTGTGCAAAGACGAGCAAAGGCTTCTGACGGTCGTAACGGTCGAACAGCCATGCTATGCGGATGTTGCCGTTCAGAATAGCCCGGATGTTGCGGTAACGCATAACCGAAGCCACAGTCACCTGCAGATGCAGTTCCTTCAACTGTACGGCAAAGCGCATAGCCAACAATGACGTCATGCCCAGATCGAACAGGTTGTCGGTAACACCAAACTCTATACCTGGCAGCAACTCACGGGCCATCTCCAGCATCTGAGCCTCAGTGTCGTTGGCCGGGGGCACGTTCTCCAGATGTTTCGAGAGGTCTGGGGTCTCCAACATCTTGCGGTTAATCTTGCCATTAGGTGTCAGTGGCATCTTTTCCAACTGTACATAAAGCGTGGGGACCATATAGTCAGTCAATTTCTCAGCCAGGAAGGCGCGGAGTGCCTTTTCGTCAATCTTCGTCTGAGTCATTTCCCGCTCTCCTGGTCGGACGGTAAAGTACAGGCAGAGATGCTCTGTCTGTGCTATCTTCTTCACCTCGGCAGCAGCAGCGGTAATTCCGGGGAACTGCAGGGCGCGGTTCTCAATCTCGCCCAACTCGATGCGGAAGCCGCGCAGCTTCACCTGCGTGTCGATACGTCCCATGAACTCCAGGTCGCCATCAGCATTATAGCGTGCCAGGTCGCCCGTATGATACATGCGCACCCTGCGGCCCCAGGCATCCTCTCTGACGAATGGGCAGTCCTCAAATACCTTGGCCGTGCGATCAGGCAGTTTCCAGTAACCCCTACCAACCTGAATGCCAGCAAAGCACAGTTCTCCCGGAACACCCTGGGGCACCAGATTGTTGTACTTGTCGACAATGAAGTTGTAACAGTTGCCCACCGACTTGCCTATCGGAATATTCTCCACACGCCGTCCGGGAGCAATGCTGTAGTACGACGTATCGTCGGTACACTCCGTGGGACCATAGACGTTGATGATTTCAATATGGTCGCTATAGACTCCGTCGAGCTTTTCACCACCGGCAGTGATGAACCGCACCTTCATCTGCGGATAATTGTTCAACATCAGGGCAGCCACCGCCGTGCTGTAACCGCCACCAGTTATCTGATGGTCTTCCAAGAAGCGATATATCAACTCAGGATCTTTTCGAATCTCCGTCGGCATGATGTGGAACGAGCCGCCAAGCGTCAGTATGGCATACATGTCCTCAATATGCGCGTCGAACGAGAACGAGCGGTGGCCTTCTATACGGTCGGCAGCAGTGAGATGTTCCATATTGATGACAATATTGATGAAATTCCACAGACCTGCCTGATGCAGCATGGCACCCTTAGGCCTACCTGTCGAACCAGAGGTGTATATCATGTAGGCGAGATTCTGCGGAGTGGTCATCAGCACCGGCTCACAAACCACCGCAAAGTCCATGTCGTCGATGAACAGCGGTTTTGCCATGCCGGTCTCGAAACCTCCTTGTGAGGCTTTTTCCTCCAGCACCGCATGGGTGGTGACAAGGACCTTCGACTCGCTGTTGCTGATCATGTAGTTCAAACGGTCGTTCGGATACTCATAATCCAGAGGCGTATAGGCGGCTCCCACCTTATGGATGGCCAATACTGCCAAGGGGAACTCCTTCATGCGGTCGAGCATGACACACACGAAGTCGTCAGCACCGACACCTTCATCCAACAGGCGATGGGCGAGGACGTCAGACCCGTGGCTCAACTGCTGATAGGTCAGCTGGCTGTTCTTGTCCACCACTGCCACTGCATCAGGACAGGCGGCGGCTCGCGTCTCGAAGGCTTTGGCAAATGTCATCCCTACATCTACTGGCAAATGCTTGCCGGTGGATATGGAAATAATGCGAGCCTCCTCATCGTCGTCCAGCATCTTTATTTCGCTGATCAGATGCTTCACGGCCATCTGTCGCGCTATGTTGGCTATGGTCTGAGCGACAGTCGTCATGTCAGTCTCACTATACATCTGACCGTCGTATTCCACCGTCAACTCATAGGCCTCATCCACCGGATAGGCAAAGACTGTCAGCGGGAACTTGGTCGTGTCCAGCGTAAGGGCAATCTGGTCGGCACCATCTATCTGCTGCTGGCCCTCTTCCAATCCGCCCTGGTAAACAAACATCATACCTGGACGTAGGCCGTGACGCTCGACGAGTCGGGTGTAAGGATAGAAGTCCTGTTCGTACGTTGCCTGCAACTGGCTGTGCATCGCCTCCACCAGTTCTGCTGTCTCAACGTCAACTTTCTGGATTGCAACGCCACACTCTCTTTGAGAGAACGACGGATACACCACAGGCAGTGTCTTGACAAACATACCCACGCAGTTCATGAGCTCAACACCAGCATCACGACCGTTACTGACGGTCAGGTATAGCGGCGTATCCTCATGGGTGAGCCGCTGCATAGCTTCCGCGAAAGCTGCCTCGAGGAAACTGTTGGCCGTCACGCCATGTATGGTGCAGAAACGGTTGATATCGTCGGCGGGAATCCTCACCTTGACACTTGCCGTCTCCTCACCGCTCGGATGCTGTGACGTCGGGTAGGTCAGTGCCGTAGCACCACCGAAAAGGTCATCCCATCGCTGCTCAGCCTCCAAGAATCTGGTGCTACCCACGAGCTCCTGTTCATACAATGCAAAGTCGAAAGCCGAGAAAGTCTCCGGCTGGATCGTCTCGCCCTGATAGGCTCTGAGCACATCGCGGATGAAGACACCGCCGGACATTCCGTCAAAGATGACATGATGCTTGTCAAAGAACAGGTAGACATACTTTGGAGTCTTATAGAGCTCGATACGGTAAAGCGTATCGGAATAAAGGTTGAACGGCCGTACCCTTTCCTGGAAGAAAG
>JBGUIA010000030.1:0-50157 GCA_045112595.1 Prevotella sp.
CTGGTATCAAGAATGGGGCAAGGAGCCGCAGGAGATGACGCCTGGCACCGTCATTGCCATTCCCGCCGAGGTAAAGCACTGGCACGGAGCCGCCAAGGACTCGTGGTTCCAGCATCTGACGTATCACAAGGATGTGCAAGAAGGTGCTAGCAACGAGTGGCTGGAGCCTGTGACGGATGAAATTTATAATAAATTACCATAAGATATGAAGAAAATAGTAATGATGATGGCTGCACTCTTGACCATGAGCCTGAGTGCATGCTCACAAGGAAACAAAACAAAGGAGAGTAAGGAAATGAAGAAAGTATTAGTGGCCTATTTCTCGGCATCGGGCGTAACTAAGGGCGTGGCCCAGCAGTTGGCAGAAGTGACAGGCGGAACGCTGCACGAAATCAAGCCAGCGCAGCCCTATACGGATGCTGACCTCGACTGGCGTAATAAGCAGAGTCGCAGTAGCGTTGAGATGCAGGACAAGTCATCGCGTCCAGCCATCACGGACAAACTCACGAACATGCAGGACTATGATGTCATCTACATTGGCTTCCCCATTTGGTGGTACACCTGTCCGACAATCATCAACACCTTCATGGAGACATACGACTTCAAGGGAAAGACCGTGATCCCCTTCGCCACTTCTGGCGGCAGCAGCATCAAGAAAGCCTGCGAAGACCTGAAAGCCACTTATCCTGATGTCAACTGGAAAGAAGGCAAGCTCTTGAACCGTGTATCGAAGAAAGATTTGGAGGATTGGGTGAAGTAAATACCTATTTCTGATTAACCTACTTATGCAGGACTTTGCAGGTGCGCAATGCTTAAAACACCGCGTTTTAGGTATTGCGCACCTTATTTATTTGCCGTACCTTTGCACCGTGATTAGAAAACGCAGTGCAATTTGAAGACAATATAAACGATGAGAACGACAACAACAACTCCTGTGGAGCTTAAGGCTGCGAGTAAGCGAGAGCAGAGCCAAGCTCGCTTGAGCTCTGCCAAGCGTGAGCAGGCTCAAGCAGCGCTTAAGGTTCTGATGAACCACATCTACGAACTGCATAAAGGTGTGCGCCACATGGTGCTGTTCACCTGTAACAAAAAGTACTGTGAGCAAACCATTCAGCGACTAGAGAGTCAAGGCATCCCATACCTGCTTCAGCCTGCAGGACGACAGAATCAGAATATTTATTTCGGACGACGTGAATGTCTGGAGGCCATCCGCCTTATCGTCACCCGTCCATTGAACGAACTCACGCCCGAAGAAGACTTTATCCTCGGAGCTATGCTCGGCTACGACATCTGCGCACAGTGCGAACGCTACTGCAAGCGCAAGAACAAATGCCAGGGAAAGTGCGAAGAGTGCATCAATAGGAATTAATAACTTCTTTTGAATAAATCATAAAATGAACACAACAATTGTAATCTATGGTTCCTCAACAGGAACCTGCGTGGCCATCGCAGAGAAGATTGCCTCGAAACTGGGCTGCGAGGCCCTGAACGTACAGGACTTGACAGCCGACATCGTGGCCGCCAACCAGAACCTGATTCTCGGCACCTCGACATGGGGCGCAGGCGAATTGCAGGATGACTGGTACGACGCTCTGAAGACCTTGCAAGACGCCGATCTCAGTGGCAAGACCATCGCCCTCTTCGGCTGTGGTGACTGCTCATCGTATAGCGACACCTTCGTAGGCGGCATAGGTGAACTCTATAACGGTATCAAGGATAGCGGCGCCAAGTTCATTGGTTCTGTTGAGACCGACGGCTACACCTTCGACGACTCTGAGGCCGTCATTGACGGCAAGTTTATCGGTCTGCCCCTTGACGACATCAACGAAGATGACAAGACCGACACTCGTATCGAGGCTTGGATAGCCGCCATCACTCCTGAAATGTAATCACAGGTATAAAATTCATAAAGGTATTTGTTTAGTAACGAAGTGGCTGGCTGTGATGGTCAGCCATTTTTTAACCTCAGAATGTGCAACCAACGGCAAGGGCGAGCGACGTGCAGTCGTTGCCATTGCTGTATTCGTAGATTTGGTTGGCTTTGCGGTGAGTGGCAGAGAACCGTACGTGGGTCTTCAGTCGAGTATGTGGGAAGATGAAGGCATAGGCGGCGCTACCACCGATAGTGTATTGTGGGGCTACGATGTATTGGTACTCGCGCCAGAGCCATGCGGGCATCGTAGCGGGGGCAGTTTGCTTGTCAGAGGGATCGGCAAAGGTGAGGTCGGTATATGGGTCGCCGCTGCCTTTTTGGTAGGAGGCCGTCAGCGAGAGTGTCCAGACGCCTTTCGATGTCAGGAGATGTCGGGTGGCTGACAATGTGGCCTCGGTAGTGCGTAAATGTTGTCGGCGGTAATAGGGATAGAGATAGGATGTCTGTTGGCGGTTATGCCAATTGAGTGCGGCAGACAACGTCCAGGTGGGCAATTCGCCATCGACGTCCAAATCGGCGGTCACGGCCAGCCGTCCGTTCTTCCACAGTTTGTTGGCGGTTTTCACGGGATCGTAGTATTCGTAATAGTTGGCTCCCGACTCGTTTTTCAGTTCGCGATAGGTATTGGCCTGGTTTTCGAGATTCTCGCTGCTCATGGTGAAATCAGCAGAGAACATGGAACGACGGACAGCCCATGAGAGATGTGCTTCGTAGGTGAGCAAGTCGGCATGGTGGTTGGTGTAGGTGATGGTATAGGGCGACTTGCGTCCGTAGTAGCCCACACGATGGGAGTAGGTCAGGGCATTATAGAATGTGAGGTTATCTGTCGGCTGTAGAGAGAACTGAATACTAGCTCCGTTGTAGTTGTCTACGAGCGGCATCTCACGCCCCTGATCGGTATAACCGCTGCTGCCAAACTGTTCGACACGTCCCATAAAGGTGCCGTAGTCGATGAGTGATTTATAGACCTTGTCTTCGTTTCCGTAGAGGCTGAAGGTGACGCTTTCCGTAGTGCGTCGGTAGAGGTAGTTGGCACCCATGGTGAATTGACAATTGGCAACTGACAATTGATGATTAAGACCCGCCGTAAAGGTCAAGTCCATGAGTTTGTTCTTGTGACGCAGGTCCTTGTATTTGGCATAGTTGGCCGCGGTATAGTCCAGTCGGAGTCCGACAGCGGTTCTGCGCCAGACATCGATGCCTACGGCTCCCGTAAGTCGATAGGTGTCGCGGTGTTTGGTACCCGTATTGACCAGTGAATCTTCCACAATATCGAAAGGCTTGCGGTCGGGGTTGATGAAAGCTGAACCGACCATATCGTGTCCAGAGAAATTGTCGTAGGTCATGGCTCCGAATACCACCGTGCGCTGGCTGATACGTGTGAATGACTCGACGTTGGCCGTGACTTGCAGCACGTCAGGTGACTGATACCAGTCGACAAATCCACCCTTGCTCTTGGTCAACGATACTTCTGCCTCCGATATGGAGGGATGGTTCAGGCGGGTCAGTCCCGCAGCATTGTGGCTGGTGAGCCACGCGTCGGTGCGCTTCACAAACTGGTAGTTGCGAAGCAGCAAAGAGTCCTGGCCGTAGCACGATGACGCTACGGCCAAGATTCCAGCAATCAATATCAATCGCGGAGAGAACACTTCTGACGCTCGTGGAAATCGTTGGTAGAATTGTTGGTGTCCATATAGACGATGTGGGCACCATTCTTTATGCTGGCCTCAGCATCGATACCGCTGGGGTCAGTAGAGTCGTCGACACCAAGTGCATAGTTATACACCAGTTTGCCGGCATTCTCGGACAGGGCCTCAGTGGCTTCTTTGTCAACATTACGGTAAAGGGTATGGCCGAGTTGGTTGGTCAATCCCACGAAGCCGGCATCGATGGCAGCAGTCAGACGCTTATTACTGTTGCTGACCTTGGCTTTCTGGTATACCTCCAAACCATCTATAATCCAGTCGTTGGTCACCTTCAGACAAGCATTGATGTCTTTTGCCTCGCCACCATCATACCATAGGTTGTCGGTATTTTCTGCAAACTCAGCCGGAGCGACACCCTTAGTCTGGAAGATGAATACGGCGGGGGAGCTGTTGCTTAACGCCCATGCGTTAGACGTTCCCAGTCGCTTGGCTTTCAGGTAGTGAGAGGTGGGAATCACGCTGGCGGGAGTAGGATACCAACCGGTGTTGGCAAAACCACTTTCCGGATCGTACATACAGTAATACTCACCATGGGCATAGTTGACCGACTGGCTGTAGGTTTGCGTATTGTCGATGGCACCACTGACGTTGATGACCACCTGTGAGTAAGGTTCAATGATCAGGCTATAGGGATACCACCACATGCCTCCGAAAGCAGGCGTGAACCCTTCGGCCTCGTAGGTCAGTTTGCCGTCCTCGGTATAATTCTTGTTGCTGGCATGGCCATTATAGGGTGAGGCAAAAGCAATACAGAGGTTGTTCACTACGGCTTTCTGTGGACAGTTGTTGTAGAGCACTATGCACTTGTCGTTTGAGAATGCGCCAGTGCCCTCGTCTTTGGGGCAACCGCCATTGTAGAGTTCTTTGATGACAATCTGGTCTACGTTGGCATCGGCCTCGTATGGCAGCTGCTGTACATACTGGATGTTCTTCACGTCGGAGGTCTGAATCTCGGTCTTGGAACCGTCCGCATGGGTAATCACCATTTTCCACTCACTTTGTGCATTTGCACTGGTTACTGCTGCCACGAGAGCAACAAACGAAAGTATCAGTTTTTTCATAATTCTTTAATTTTTTAATTCTTCATTTTTTAATTTTAAACGATTTGCTGGGTGTACGCAAAATATAAACACCCGATGGCAGACTGCTGAGACTGATGTTGGCACGTCCTTCGTTGTCGGCCTTCACACGGGTAATCATCTTGCCGTCAATGGAATAGACACTTACGAGGGCTCCAGACTGTAGTCCTTCGAAATTGGCCTCGCCAAACGCGAACTGCAAGCGGTCGGAATCTGCCGTGCTGTCCTTTACCACGTCGATACCAGTGACTTCCATCTCGTCATACGTCAGCGTCAGACCTTCCAGTCCTACCGTCAACGTCTGGTCGCCACACGTTACCACCATATCACTGCCACTGTACGTTACTACGGGCGCATCGGTGAGTGCAAACTTACTGACAGCGCCACTGCTCTCTGTCAGTACCAGGCACTGCACATTTTCTGCCATTGCCGTTAAGGGCAACAACAATGCAACGAGTGCCAATAGACTTACTAATTTTTTCTTCATGTTCTTTAACTTTAAACTATAAACTGTAATCTATAAACTAAATCAATGTACTATTCTTTTCTTTGACATTGTCAGCGTCAGCGGAACAACATTGCTGCTGTCAGGCGAGACGATGATCATGCTCCGTACCCCATTGAAGTTGTAGCGCCACCATGTGTCGCTTATCGTGTCGAGGAATTGCGTACTGCTACTGGTTTCGTAAATGCCTGCGGGTACCTGGAATACGGCACGGCCATTGTCGTCGGTAGGACTGACGAAAATACTGGCATTGGCATCCTTCAGTTCCACCAGGGCTCCGGCATAGGGTTCAATGCTGCCTTCTGGATAGACCAGTTGCACGGTCACCTGGCAGGTGTCCATTGTCTCGTCGTAGCTACATGCTATAAAGAGGCAGGATGTAAGAAGGATGATGTAATATGTAAGTCGTTTCATATCTTCAGTCTTAATGAGAGTCCGTAATAATAACTAGGTACGTAACCGCTGCCGAAGAGTGAAGTCTCAAGGTCGGTCTGCGAGGAATGTACCTTCCGCATCGTGTTAAAGAAATTATTGGCATAGAACGACACGCTGACGTGATCGCCAATTTCCTTCGTCACACTGAGGTTGGCTGAGTAATAGCTGCTCAGCCTATTGGGATTCATCACGTAGGCATAGTTCGAGCGTATGACCAGTTTTGCCAAGTCGTTGTAGAGCGCCCGGTCGTTGTCCTTCGCCCAAAGGAACTTTTCGGCAAAGGGAATCAGCTGGTCAGGACGGTCCCAGGTGGAATAATAATCGGGATAGAGCGCTATGAACCTGTCTTCGGTAGTGCCGTCGTAGGGCTCGCCGAAATAGTCGGAATTGCTGTCCAGCACGATGCCGCGCGTGCCGTCAGAGAATTCGCTCAACTGTCGGCGGTAATTGTAAAGCGACGATTCGATACGGAGTGAAACGATTAAACGTATCTTCGGAATATGGGTGGTCAACGTGGCATTCACGTTCAGCTGCTTCGATAGTGAACCATTGCTGATTGCTGCCGAGGCGCTGTAGCTGGTACTGGTCACATTGGAACCACGGTAGTAACCCACATACTGATAGAGCTGATTGCCCGTCATGGTAGAATTGACGCCCAAGGGGATATCAGCAAAGAGTACGTCGTCTATACCTTTATAATAATAGTAGTTGCCGTCGATGCGTAATGATGTGCGCAGGGCCTTGATGGGGGTAAAGTCCACAATCCACTCCAGGCCGCTGCGACTGACGGGCGTGGCGTTGACATACTGGTCGGTGACGGCATAGGTGCGGCGCGTGATGCCTGTCAACTGGCGGTCGGCAACAGCTCCCGTAGCGTCGCTGACGGTGACAATGCCCGTCTGGCGATCGATGCTGAAACGGCGGTTCTCCACTCCGATGCCAATGCCGTCGAGTGCCGACGGTGGCGTATACAGGTAGCTCATCGGCCGGTAATGATCTGTCATCATATACGGGTTATACGTCTTATGGTGGAAAGCCGAGAGACTGATGCGCGTTCCCTTGATTTCCATCTCGATGCCGACATCGGTCTGATGGGTATATTGCCACTTCAAGTCTGGGTTATATTCGGCCTGCGACGGTAGCGTATGGTATGCATAGTACGACTTGTTGTCGGCAGTACTCGTTGAGGCGAATGCGAGACGGTCGGCATAGGATGGCGTCGGATAGAGCACTTGAAACGACGGCAGCTTCACGCTCTTTCCCCATCCGGCATGCAGTATCAGGTCGCTAACCCTGCGCTTGCGTTGTCGGCGCCAAAATACGTAACGGCTGTTCACACGTGGTGACAGACTGCTGACGGTGCCATAGTCTGACCCGCTAATGAGCGTGATATCGTCGCGCAGACCTGCTGTCAGTTCAAAAGTCGAAAGGCGCGCGGTGGGAATGCTCAGTTTCTCCTCAGCATAGATGGCCACATTATGCATGGCGGGCAGACAGTCATAGCGGTATTCACGCCAGGTAGGAGCATAGCGCATATCATCGTAATACGTGCCTCGGCCGCGGTTTTTGCTACCGGTATATTCCACGCCTGCCATCAGGTGGCTCAGCCACTGTTTTCCTGCCACCATGAAGCGCATGTTTTGTGTCGCCTTCAACTTCACCGACCAGTTGGTAGGTTTCGAGTCGTTATAGCGGAGCACATGCCAATAGCCAGTAGGACCTAACACAATGTTTGGAACGGTAGTCCCTGCCACATAGTCCTCAGCAACAAAATAGCCTTCCTCGAGCGTATGGATATACGGTTGTGTGGAGGCACTGCCCGTGCTGGTATAACTCTCGCTCTTCCTATCCGTCAGCGAGAAGACACCACTCAGGCTCAGATTCGTCAGCCACGGTTTGTTGAGCAGCCATTGCATGCTGACATTGCCTCGAAGCACGTTGTCGCGTGCTTTCGTGTAGTCGTCCAGTTCCTCGTCAGGATCTGCCTCCGAGTTGTAACCGCCGATATTCCCCGTCAGACCTACATCGAGCGTCAGTGGCGTGGTGCTCTTAAGGAAGGTGTTCATGTAATGCAACGTCAGGATATTACGCTGATAGGCCGTATAGGGCGAAGCGGCATCAGAGAACGAACGGGCATGTTCCAGCGATGCGTTCAGCATACCATGATTGCCACCCAGGTCAAAACCTTTGTTCAACGCTATCTGGCGCGTATGCTGGTTCAACTTCCCTTCAACGATGAAAGGCGACTTTCCTTTGCGGGTATTTACCTTCACCACACCATTCGACAGGTCGCCGTATTCCACCGAGGGAATACCCGTCACTACCTCCACGCTTTCAATGTTCGATGCACCAACCGTACGCGTAGAGGCTGCCAGGGTCTCGTCCGTCGAGGCATTATTGTCCAGACGAATTCCGTCCACCTCGATGGCCGTACCGAACGAAGCGTTGCCCTTCTCCTGTGTACCGCTGCGCAGACTCAGTCGGGTGTCGTTCATCAGCGACGCATTCACCGTCTTACCGCCTGGCAAGAGCGTCGACAAATCACTAATATTGAGTATTTGTTGGTTGTCGAGGGTGGTGCGGTCGATGGTATAACTCGTTGTCGCCTCGTCTTGCACGCGCTTCGCCGTGATGGTCACGCCCTCCAGTTTCAGGGTCTCTTGCTGAATGCGAAGAATCAGGTCAGGTACGTTCCGACGGATAGTCATGGGCCACGTTTGTTTGCGGTAACCCAGACATTGCACCGTCAGTGTCGTCTTGCCTTGTTTGATGTGCTTGATGGTGAAAACGCCTTTGTCGTCGGTGATTGCCCACAGTCCGCTTTCCGCTATCAGGATGCTTGCATACTCTACGGGCTGTCCGTTGTCGGCGTCGACAACCTTTCCCGAGAGTACGTAATCCTGCGCCTTGACAGTCATTGAAAAGCCAAGGGCGAGCATCGTGAAAAGCAGTATTCTAACCATCTTCATTTCGAAATGCAAAATTACTGATTTGTAGCAAGATGGACAATACTCAATAGTAGGTATTTTGACATCGATATGATGGCGATTCTCAGATTTTTCCTTACCTTTGCACAAAAATATTGTTTATGATGAAAAAACTGTTTGTATTATTGTTTGTTACGACTGTGGCGCTTGCCGCGAAGGCCCAGTTACTACAAGACCCCACCATCCGTAAGGGTAAGTTGAAGAATGGAATGACCTACTACATCCGCCACAATGCCAAGGAGGCGGGATTAGCCGACTTTTACATTGCCCAGCGCGTAGGTAGTATATTGGAGGAACCCCGTCAGCGTGGACTGGCACACTTCCTCGAACATATGGCCTTCAACGGCACCAAGAACTTCCCCGGCAAAGGCAAACGTCTGGGTATTGTACCCTGGTGCGAGACCATCGGCGTGAAGTTTGGTGCCAACCTGAACGCCTATACCTCCATCGACCAGACAGTATATCACATCGGCTCAGCACCTTTGAAGCGTGAGGGAATCATCGACTCGTGTCTGCTGGTGCTGCACGACTGGAGCCACTATCTGTTGCTCGAAGATGCTGAAATCGATAAGGAACGTGGCGTTATCCACGAAGAATGGCGTACGCGTCGTGCAGGAATGGCGGTGCAGCGACTGCAGGAACAGGCTATGCCGAAGGTGTATAAGGGAACCAAGTATGAAGACTGTCTCCCCATCGGTTCGATGGACATCGTCGACAATTTCCCCTATCAGGACCTGCGCGACTACTATCAGAAGTGGTATCGCCCTGACCTACAGGCCATCATCGTGGTGGGTGACATAGACGTTGACAAGATGGAGAAGAAGATCAAGAAGATTTTCTCATCCATCCCCATGCCTAAGAATGCTGCCGAGCGCATCTACTATCCCGTGGACGACAATGACAAGATGATCATCGACATCGAGAAAGACAAGGAGCAGCCCATCGTTCTCTGCCATATCTACCAGAAGCGCGAGGCGACTCCCGACAGCGAGAAAGACAGCGAAAAGTATCTGCGCGACAATTACATCGACGGTCTGATTCGTACCATGTTGAACGACCGTCTGGTGGAGTTACGCCAGTTGCCGGTGCCTCCTTATCAGAGCGCAACGGCACGTGCCTCCCAGTTCTTCCTCAGCCGCACCAAGGACGCCTTCTCGTTGAGCATCAGCTGTAAGCAGGACAATATCCTGGGTGGTATTATCAGCGCTGTAGGTGTGGCCGAACGGGCCCGTCAGCACGGTTTTACACAATCTGAACTGGACCGCGCCAAGAAACTGCAACTGAATGCTGCCGAGCGTCGACAGAAGATGCAGGGCGACTATCGTAACTCACATTATGTGAACGTATGTGTTGACCATTTCCTCGAAGGCGAGCCGCTGCTCAGCGTCGACTTCAAACTGGAGAACACGCAGAAACTCGACCGCGAGGTGACGCTCGATGAGGTAAACGCTGCCGTCAAGGAACTGATTACTGACAAAAATCAGGTGGTCATCATGTATGCGCCCGATAAAGATGGTTTTGAGATTCCCTCAGAGCAGCAACTTGAGCAGATTGTCCTGGCCACCCAGCAGCAGGCCTATGCACCTTATCAGGAGGCCCAATTGGCAAGTTCGCTCATCAGCGAGCTACCCAAGGTCGGCACCATCGTTAGCGAGAAGCCCTATCGTCACGGCTTTACGGAAATCACCCTCAGCAACGGCATGAAGGTATATACCAAAAAGACTGACTACGAGGCTGATGCCATTTCAATGCGTATGTATAGCGAAGGGGGAACCTCACTCTATGGCGATGAGGATATTCCTAACTTCTCAATGATTTCCAGTGGCGCTACTGAGGGCGGAGTGGGGCAATTTGATGCTGTTACCCTACGCAAGATGCTGACAGGCAAGAGTGTTCGCGTCAGTCCGTCCGTCGGCAGTCGTGGCCAGAGCATCAGCGGTAGTGCTTCGCTGAAGGATATGGAGACCATGTTCCAATTGGCCTATCTCTACTTCACACAGCCCCGTAAGGATACCGCCGCCTTTGCCAGCCTGATGAACCGTCAGTATGCTTTCTTGGCCAACCGAAACGCCTCGCCGAAGGTGGATTACAACGACTCCATCCGCGCCATCCTCTATGGCCACCATCCGCGTATGGAACCCGTGCTGCAGTCGACGTTGGATAAGGTCAGCTACGACCGCATCCTCGAGATATACAAGGAGCGTTTCAGCGATGCTGCCAACTTCAAGACCGTTATCATCGGCAATTACGACGAACAACAACTGCGCCAGATGTTGTGCCAGTATCTGGCAACACTCCCTGCTACCAATAAGCATGAACAGACCAATTACAGCCGTGTTCCTCAGATCGTTGGTGGCGAGAAGGTGGTGAAGTTCAGCAAGCCGCAGGCCACTCCGTTGGCCAATGTCAGCATCTACCTGACTGCCGACGTTCCCTTCACACCGCAGAGCGACCTCGAACTCGACTTCCTAAAGCGCTGCCTCTCCATCGCCTATACTGACTCCGTACGTGAGGAGAAGGGTGGCACCTACGGCGTCAGCGTCGACTTCGACCTCGATAAGGATGACCGTCCCAATGCCACAATGAAGATATCCTATAATGCCGACCCCAGTCGTTATGATGAGCTTAATCCGATCATCTACCAGCAACTGAAGAACATTGCCGACCACGGACCCGCCGCCACGTCAATGCAGAAGGTGAAGGAGTATCTCACGAAGCAATACGCCCAGGCAGCCATCACCAACGACTATTGGAGCTACATCATCTGGCACGAACTGGATGACGACGTCGACTTCGACCGCGACTACTGCCGCATGGTCAACGATATGACTGCCGCCAACGTACAGCGTATGGCCCAGCAACTCCTAGCTGCCAAGCGTTGTATTGAGGTAACGATGCTCTCAGAGTAATACTTACTATTGATTAACCTGCTTTTGCAGGACTTTGAAGGTGCGCAATGTTTAAAACACCACGTTTTAGGTATTGCGCACCTTATTTATTTGCAGTACCTTTGCAGCGTGATTAGAAACCACGCTGCGAGGACAGGCTGCACCTCAGCATAGAGCGAGCTCTCTGCATTCGGTTTGCACTGTCCTTGTCACCAAAAACGTAAAGATTATGGGACTGTTAAAGAAACTTTTCACAAACTGTGCCTGTCCGCAAGGACGGATGGGACGCGCTATGTTGAAGTTCATGAACCTCTGTCATGCACCACTAACGAACTGGGGATTGAAACTCGTCGATATTCAAGACGGCTGGACGATGCTCGACATCGGCTGTGGTGGCGGAGCAACCTTGCAACGCCTGTTGAAACGGAGTAGGGGAGCACAGGTCTATGGCATCGACATCTCTGAGGAGAGTGTGGCGAAAGCCAAGAAGGTAAATGCCAAAGTGCTTGATAAACAAGTATTCGTTACTCAGGGATCAGCGGAGAAGCTTCCTTACGAGGACGGGAAGTTCGACCTCGTAACGGCTGTAGAGACCGTCTATTTCTGGCCCAACCTGCCTAATTGCCTGCAGGAGGTGCACCGTGTCCTAAAGTCCGGCGGTAAGTTCGCCATCATGGTGGAGGTTGTTGATGGCGACTCCATGTGGACGAATGTTGTAGAGGGCATGACGGCCTATTCGCCGGAGGAACTGAAGACTCTGCTCGACGAAGCAGGTTTCATCCAGACGGAAATCCATCGTATGAAGCCATCGAATGCAACCATTATTGGCGTGAAGCCTTAACACTATGACTTGACTATGCCTTGTGGTTGTAGTACCTGATAAGCAGGGCTACGCCTGTGAAAGCTATGACGAATTCGAGGGCTACGATAAAGATGTACTGCATAATGGTAAAGGGTTTATAAGTTAGGCGAAATGGCGCAGATCCAATTGTTGAGATTGCACTTGGGAGAATCTGCATAGAGATAGTCACCTACGATGTGCGCCCCGTTCTCCTTGAGTTCGCGGCAAAAGGCATCGGCATAGATGCTGTTGTCGTGCCTGTTGCCAAGAGCCACCATAACGGCGAGGTTCTTACCGCTCAGGCTGGCCCCACGGAACATCTGAATGGCATACTGCCAATGCGGTGACAGATTGCCACCATCCTGAAACTCGACGGCAAGGACGAGACTCTGGCTGTTCTCGATCTGCCTAACGTTCATACTCTGGACGCTGACGGTCTCAGCACCCAATTTGTCAGCTATCTCTTCAGCAATAGCCTGACAGCTGTCGTACACGACGACAATTGATTCATGTTTCATAATCCCACAAAAAATTAAGTTTCGCCTCTTCGCCCTTACATCGAGGGTCGTTTGGCATGTTACCGAAAAAGGCTGGTCTTCAGACTTTCCTCCACTCCCAAGCGCCTTCTCAAGCAATAGCTTAATGGCGTTTATGCTTAGGAGCCATAATGGAGTTCACTGCTGCGGGACAGTCGGAGATTCACACTCCAGTTCCCAATTAAGCACAGCTAAGTGCACCTTTACGGGCGACTCTTTTCAGAATCACGATGCAAAGATAGTGATTTTTTCTGAAAGAAATATGATTTATATGAAAAAATTATCTATATAGCACCAATTTAACAGCAAGACCCCGACCTGCAGAAATGCAAGCCGGGGCTTTTCGGATTATATATGGAATGGCAACTAAGCCACGAAGTGCTTGATGTTGCGGGCTGAAGTCTTATTGGCATCGTAGCGGACTGTCAACTCACGAGTGCGTGGATTCCAGCTGGTATCCATCACGCCCTTCATGTGCTCAACCTTGGCTACAACCTTCTTGTGAGAGTCGTGACGGCTCACCTTGATGGTGGTGGTCTTCACGTCAGGACGATAGGCATGCGTCTTGTGCGCATCGTTATGAGAGAGTGCTTTGTCCACCTTATCAAAGTGGGACTCAGACTTGTGGTTATTCACTACAACGGCCTTGTCATTCTTACCGTGGTTGTTGGACTTATTACCTGCCATTGCCGGCATTGCGAATGTGATGCTCATCATCATCATGATTGCGATCACCTTATTAAACTTCTTCATAATCTTCATTTTTTAATTGTTCAACTTTCGTTTCGTGAGAGGCTCTTATGTCCTTTTCACGATGCAAAGATCGGAACTTTGGGGGAGATTTGAAAAAGAAAAATCCTATTCTGTGATTCCAGAATCCCTAAACTTTCGTGGGGATTTCCCCAGGAGGGAAAGTTTTATTCCCAGGCTGGGAATGTTTTGTTCCCACGGTGGGAATAAATTGTTCCCAGTAAGGGAACATCTGGTGCAAAATAAAGCAAGCTTTAGCGCAAATAAGGCTGCCTTATGGATTTCGGATGACATACTACGTCCATTCCTTGAACAATCAAAGCGAGCTGCTGTTATCAGCGGCTCGCTTTGCGTATGACACGTACCAGTCCCTTCTGTTATAGTCGAATTAGTGTCGAGCCGAGCGTGCCGAGCTGAATGGCATAGACACCTTTGTTGCGGCCACTAAGGCTGATGCGGCCCTGCTGTACTGTGGTGTTCTGGAGCACGGTGCCCGAGAGGCTGTAGACAGTGACGGGTGTACCGTCGTCAGCACCGTCGGCATAGAGCACGTCGCCGACAAGGCGGAAGGTGACACGTTCGGGCTGGTTCTTGCTCAACGTGGGAATGGCGGTCGGCAGGCCGAGTGCCTCGAGGATTCCGGCGTATGCGTCTATCTCGCCCCAGCCGTAGAAGTTGTTCTTCTCCGTGTATTTGTCCTCGCGCTGGTGTGATGTATTCTTGATAATGTCCTTCACCTGGCTCTGCGTCAGCTTCGGATTGGCTTGTAACCACAGGGCCACGACACCTGCCACATGGGGTGTTGCCATCGAGGTTCCCGAAAAGGTGGCCAGTGCGTACTCGTTGCCGAACTTGGTCTCCTTATAGACCATCAATCTAGCCATTTCGGGATTGGTCAGGACAGGAACTGCCGATACGATGTTGACGCCTGGTGCCACAACGTCGGGCTTGATGCGCCCGTCGAGTGTGGGGCCACAGCTGCTTAAACATGCCAGGGTGCCGGGCTTGCTACCCAGTTCTGCCTGCGTCACGGGTTGTCCGTCAAGGCCCGTCACATACGAGCGGTAGTGCATGGCTCCAACGGCAATCACAGATTCGAAACAGGCGGGTGCTGAAACCGTGCGGGGATATTGTCCGATGCTCTCTGCTGGGTTTACCTGCGAGAATGCATATTCCTCATTCATGATGCTAAGGGCGCCGGCATAGTCGGACGTCATCCTGTAGGTGGCTCCTTCGCTGGGAGCAAGCCTGATGTCAAGAAGCACCGTGATGTCGTCGCTGGCTTGCGGATAAAAGGGCATGTAGGTGAGGGCGTAGAAGTAATTCTCATCTTCATACTTCAACTCTTTGTCGGGCTCTTGCTCAGCATCCCATGCGTTCACCAGGTCGGTGAGGTGCTTCATGTCGACGGTGACCTTCTCACTGCCTAAACTGACATTCAGCACGGGGTTGCCTTCCGACTTCTTCCAGCTGACAAACAACCTTGAGGCGTATGTACCCAAGTCCATATCCATCGTCTCGCCGGCCTTCTTCTCGCGATAGACGTCATGACAGCCTTCGTTGCCTGCTGCCACCACGAAGATGTGGCCAGGCACCTTCAGCATGTTCTCAATGGCCTGTTCAGCTAATGAGCGTGTCTGTTCCCACAATCTGCGCGAGCCATAGCTGAGGTTCACCACGCAGGGCTTGCCCTTGGCATCGGCTTGTTCGAAGAGGGCTTTCAGTGCAGCCACAATCATGATGTCCGTCTGTTCCATTTTAGCACGTAGGCCGAGAGCTGGAAGCTCAGGGAACACCTTTGTCAGCCATTGGGAGACCTCGTATTTCGCTCCGTCGTACATCTCGTTAGGCAATTCGGTCCCCATGATATCGGCTTCATAAGCAATGCCCTGACGGCCACCGAACCGGGTGCCGGCCATGATGCCTGCCACGTGGGAACCATGAGGAACTGAGATGTCCACGGGTGTAGCCGCCAGCACCTTCTCGGGCGAGTCATAGATCACGCCAAGCCGCTCGCCGTCGGCAGATGCCCGACTGATGTCCCAGAACCACGTGATGCGCGAGTTGCCTTCGCTGTCACGAAACATGGGGTGTTGGAAGAGCGTACCATGGTCGATGAGCGCAGCCACCACGCCCTTACCTGTAAAGGCCTGCGGCAGGCTGGCGTAGCCCTCCTTCTGACCTGCCCAGACATCAGTGACATTGATTTTCTGAAGCGACTCGTCAAGCAGTGCCTTAGGCATAGGATTGGCCTCGACACGGCTGATGGCCGGCTCCTGGCAGAGAGCCTCGAGCCGGTTGGCGGGCACGAGCACAATCCATGCGGGGTCGGCATAGCCCAAGGGTACGCCACCAGCACGGCGGATGGATGCCTCGCCGTCGGCACTCTCCACAAGCACCATCATGCAACTGATTGTCTCTCCAGCAGTCTCCGTACCAGTCGAGAGACCGGCACGTTTGGAAGCATGCTCCGCTACTGTACATTGCTGGCGCAACCATGGCGACAACTTTTCACGATGACCATTCTCTGCATAAATGTTCTGGGTGATGACAATCATCATCAGCAGCATCCATTTTCTTGTTGTTAAACTAATTCGTTTTGCATCCATACACTATAGATTTTTACTTGTTAGCATACCAACTGACTATCTGCTCTCCTACGCTGGGGGCATAGAAGGCCGAGAAGTCTGAGTACTTCACTTCATCGCCGTCATCATCCTTACCCGTGACCTGTTTTACTTCAAGGGCAATGTGAGGCACTATGCCGGCGTCGATGCTTTCACCAGCCTTGTTGACGAGGCGCGCACGGGCTGAGGAAAGCTGATAGCAGAAGCCCTCGGGGGTACACATTCGCTGGATGCTGCAGGTGCCGCCACCCGACTTCTCACCGATAATCAGATAGCCGTAGTCCTTCATCTGCGAAGGCAGCAGGTTGCCGCAAGAGTAGGCATAGTGGCTGGTCATGATGGCTACGTTCAACTGCGGATAGCGCGGACCTTTGTCGTTGTCGTCGAACACGCGGTCGAAATTGGCATCTACCTGCGCATCGAATACTACGCGCTGTTTGGTCAGTATATTATCCCAGGAAGCGGCAGTTTTCCCTCCCAACAGGGCGGTAATGGCCTGCAGCACACTCAGGTCGCCACCGTTATTGCACGTCAGGTCGAGCACGAAGTTCTTCACCTCAGGGTCGGCGGCAGCCTTGTCCAGCGCCTCCACAATGCCGCAGATGTCGCCCCTGAAGTCCGGGTTGTAGACAGGCAGGGAGCCTGTACCTTTATAGTATGCCTTCCACCCTTTGCTGTCGATAGGTCCGAAATTGTCAAAGATACAGTACATCGTATTGCCTATCTTGGTGTACGTATCCGTGTTCAACAGCTGCTTGCGTGCCTTGGCAGCCATCTCACTGCCATCGTTTCGATTGAGGTTCGCATCGACTGCCTCCACCTCTGTCGGATAACTTGCCATGAAGGGCATGACAAACTTCTTCATAAATTGCCCAAGCAGATTCCCATCAGTGATACCGAGAATAGGGGTAATCCCGATGGGTGATATGGTGGTATGGCTACCGTCATAGAGCAGCGTGGCCAGATACTCCAAGCCGAAGGAGTATTCATTCATGTTGCTGGATTTCAGCAACTTGCGGGCATTCTCGCTAAGTGTCTGGTCGAGACCTTTCTCCTCGATGGTTTTATCTATAGCATTGCGCCCGGGTCTGCCGTAGAAATGGTCGATGGCAAAGCACAACTCGCCATAGCTGTAGGCAGCCAGGTCGGCAGGGCGCTCCGTAGCTTGGTAAGGCTTCATGAAGAACGCCTCGTCTATTGTGATGGGCGTTGTCTCAAAGTCCATCAGGATGATCTTCTCGCCGTTGAAAAACACGTGCTTGCCTCCGAGATCACTATACATATCGGACAACGTGATCAACGGCACATAAACCATCTTGCCGTCGCCACGCAGGTCGATACCGTATTTCTTCATGTCGAAGGAGACGGAGGCTGTAGCGGGTGAATACGTGGTGGGCTTTTCACGGACGTAAAAAAGCTCGTCATCATCCTCCTCATCCGTGGCGCTCAACGAGACGAAACTCATATAATCATCGAATTTCATGGATTCGTCAGCCGTATTCACCGTCGCCGTCTCGCCCTTGCTCGTCACCAACTGGTATTGCGAGGCAGCAGTCCTGCTCACCTTGATGCTCTTGCTGGGCACGAGCAGGTTCTGGAAGTCAGCGACAGCGATGTAAGCCACGTGCGGCATGTCGTCATAGTAGCGCAGGGCCACCGTCTTCATGGACGCTCCGTTGTCGTTCACCGTGGTCTGCACCACCTTAAACGCCGCCTTGTCCGATGCATCATCGCCAGTAACAGTTTCCTGACCAGGGTCATTAGGATTGTCAGCACTATCTGAACAAGCCGTTAGGATGATCCCCAAAAGCGCCATAGTAACAAATGGGCGCCAAAGTTTGGCCTTGATGTCAAAACAATGCTTAGAATATGGTTTCATCAAAATTTATTAATTTGCAACGAGCCGTAACTACGCAGATGGTGAGGTTACGGCTCGATGTAATTAAGTAGAATTTTATTACTCCGAGAAACTAATACGGCCAATCTCCTTCTTGTTTGACTCTTTATTGTCATCAAATCTGTAGATGGGGAGATAGCCGGAATAACCTTTACCGCTAGTCAACGATTTCAAAGCCTTTTGGTAAATACTTACGGCTTGGCTGTCGGTCATTGAAGCATAACTTTGCAGTTCAGTGTCACCAGTGGCGACAGCATTAGTTAAAATTATTGCGGCTGCATACTCTTCCTCTGAGACAGATTTAGGATCGCTAGCAGCCATGGTGATAATGCTCATCACACTTTTCTGTCCATAATAAACGGTCGAAAGTTCACCTCTTCCGTAGCCTACACTTGTAGGATTAACGATCTTAGTTTCCTCTTTTGAACAGGACTGCAGACTCATACCCATCACTGCCACCAGCAGCATGAGCAACATTTTCGAAAATAATTTCATTTTTTTTTGTTTAAATTGTTAATAAATAATATAAATAAAACACGAATTTGCTATTTGATAATTGTTTTCTTACTATTTTGCAGAAATCATCGTTATCGGCTCAGTCGGTACTGATAGCTACGATGGCATCGCCCCTGTCGAAGGCGGCCTTGATTTCCTTGCCACCTTTCTGCACTTTGCAGAGTGATATGTCGCTGCCCAATGTCTCGCGGATGCGGATTTTACCAATCTGCTTGCGCGTTTCACGACCGGCAACCTGCCCCACCACATAAACTTCAAAGTGCACATCCTCACCAACAAGGCTACTGCCAACGTCGATGTATAGCTCCTTGGTCTTGTCTTTCTTCTCCGTGCCACGCTCAATGATGTTGGCACGAACAGGATAAACCTCGTTGTAATACTCATAGATATTCTCTGCCAATTCGTCCAGTGCGGTGCGGATGGCCTCGTCAGCCGACTTGGCCAACGAGTATTCTGAGCAACGTCCGGAGATGGTGCTGGTGGTCAGCTCACCTGTCTGCAGGTTCTTGAAGGTAAGTGCTACCGATGTTATTGCACCATAGTACGTCTTTGTCTCCGTATATTCGCGCCCCTTGCTGTCCTTACGGTCGTAAGTCTTTACTTTGCGCGAGGCGGTTATATCGGTTATCTGAGCGGTCACCAAGTATTTGGCTGTTTCGCCCTCATCGTCCTCAACTACCTGCAGTCTTCGAACGTGCGTCAGTCCTGTCGTCACGCAATTCTTAGCCAGCGGTATGTACTCCTCGTTATTAATGTCGGTCACTCTGCCTTCTGCCACATCGGCAATCACACCGAGCACCTTGCCCACAGTCACCTTTTTACTAGCCTCACCCTTCTGATATGTGATGTCTCCTAACTGTACTTTGTAAACAGGGTTTAGTCCATTGTCTTGCGCACTGACACTCAAGCATGCCAGGATGGCGACTAAAACGAATAGATTTTTCTTCATCATATTTTATATTAGTAGTTATTTGCCTGCAAAGATAAGCATTTTTTTTAAAAACAAAGCAAAAATCCGTTTTATTTATTTGCAACGACGAAAATAATCGTAACGACGAAAGTCGTAACGTATGACACGTACCAGTCCCTTCTGTCATCGGCTGACGTTACTCGTAATCGTCGATGACCGAGTTGATGAAGTCCATCATGGGCTTGGCGGTTTTGAACATGGGTTCAATCTCGTCAAGCCATTTTTCACCTTGGTAGAAGTTGTCAGGTACCTGATGCCAACAGCAGTAGTCCTTCATTCGCAGATACTCGATGTGCGCCCAGTCGCGGGGGAATCCCGAAGGGCAGGTCTTCAGTTTTTCCAGTCCGAAACCTTGTGGCTGGTCCCACGAGGAGACATCCGTAGGTGTCTTGAAACTACTGGCTTGCGGACTTCCGAAATACTTCTGGAATGCCTTGTTCTCTACGCATTTCAGCCAATCGTCGGCATTGGCCATGATTTCGTTTCGGCATGAAGTCAGGATATTTGTGGGCAACCAGTAGTTGCCACAGGCCACCATACAATGGCCAGGTTCCAGATGCAGGTAATAGCCCCCGTGTAGCGCCTTCTTGCCGTGAGCAGCGATGTAAGCCCCCAAGTGGTTCTTATAGGGCGACTTGTCATTCGAGAATCGCGTGTCACGATTGAAGCGGTAGGTGCAGTCCTTCACGCTCAGATGGGCAATCGACGGGTCAAAACCCGCAATCCTTCCAATCGCCAACTTCACGCCCTCCTCAAAGTCCGCCCTGATGGCATCATACTCTGCCTTATTGGCCCAGTACCATTCGCGGTTGTTGTTGGCCATCAGCTGTTTCAGGTAATTCAATATTCGTTTTGCATCCATACATTATAGCATTTCGCTTGCAAAGATACGAAATAATCCGCATAATCTATGCGACTATGCGGATTTTTATACAAATCGGGACAAGATGGCAGGTGCCAGTCCCTCCTGTCAAATTTCTCCGCCACCACACCTAACTATCTGATTAACAGCGAAATGGTGGCGGAGCATTTTGCCTCTTCTCGTGTAACCAGCGCTATGCCGCACTCGAACACAATTATTTTGGGGAGCGTCCTAAACATTTGTGAGCCAGAACCTAAGCACCTTTTAAGACCCTTCTCTTTAATCTGCCACTTATGTCCTAGTATCTTACCACTTTAGTAGCAGAGTCTTACGACTTAAGTCCAAGCCTCTTGCGACTTAAGTGGCAGATTCGTTAAGTACGGCCTAACTACTGCTTAGGCCCTGCTTGCCAAGCATTAACCTCCCTTCTTCCGTTCTTACTATGGTCTCCTTGAGAAATAACACAACTTCTATCACAGCCACACTCAAATTCCTCCGCCATCATCTCCCTGAAAATCAAATGGTTAAACCACCTGGCGGAGAAATATTTGCATTTTGTAAAACGTTGTATCCTAAGCCGGGTGCACAGAAGGGTCGGTTCTGCTGTGCACTTCAATTAGTTATAGAATATATAGAAAGAGGCATGACCCTTCATTTTTTAATTGTAATTACTGTAATTGTAATTGACACGGCCGTTTTCTTAACTCTTAACTCTTAACTCTTATCTCCCTATCGGCCCTCCAGTATCACACTAAAGCTCCTTTAGTACCACACTAAAGCTCCTTTAGTACCACACTAAACACCCTTTAGTATCATACTAAAGCCCCTTGCGAGTCTGCCGGTTGTCGCTAAGAAAAGGAGGGCGGATGTTTTCGCCGTAGCGAAAGTTCCGCCCTCCTTGTTGGTGTCCCTATTCACCATCCGCCGCCGTCGCGGCTAAACCAGATAAATGGGTGAATGGATAAATAGGTTAGAAGCCGAGGACAGGCCTAACATACATATCTGCCGCCTTGTTATACTTACCCCAACAATCCGATCTATTGAAGACCCAAGATAAGTCACCATCCTCCGTAGCAGACCAATAGGTGCTTGTTAATCCATTGCCGCCACTGAGTATTAAGTAGGAATTAACGTTGTCGTCATAAGACGTGCCTGTTTCATTGGTATTCACCGAGCCGAGGTTTGTGAATATGGTCTCGTAAGAGCCCTTATTAGCCACACACCAGTTCGACACGGCTGTCTCGCCCAGCGCGGTGTAGCTTATGAGGTATTGGCGGGCGGTATCGTCGGGCAGCAGCTTCAGCGTGGTGCCGGCGTAGGCAGTCACGGACTCCCAGCCGTTGATGGTGTTCCACGTCTGCATCTTAGCATCCTTCATGGCGAGAATCAGTCCGTGGCCTATCCCTGTCATCTTGCCTATGATGCCCACGGCGGTGCATCCGCTCGGCACATGATTATTCGCGTCGTGCAGATGGCCTGCGGCGCACACCACCTTGCCATAGTCATCCAAGGTGGCAGCACTCAGCGACCTATAGGGCAGAGGAGTGATGCTGTTACCGCCGATGGTGATGGCAGAGAGCGCCGGTATGTATCCGGCAACCGACGAATTACTCCATTTGTAGGTATTGTAGACGGTGTTAATAGTCATAGAGCCATTTTGACCACCAAAGACTTGGACGTTAATCACGAGGTTGTCTCCATCCTTCTCCATGCTTTGGGCTGTAACCATTGAGGCCTGTGAGCCACCAACGGTGGTAGTACCAAACGAACCGCCGTTGTAAGTTGCCGTGAAGGTTATCTGATCTGAGAAATTGATGACGGTCGTATTGCCAGCCACGAATGCGTCGGCCAGTGACGGAGCCGGTGCTTCCCTGGTGATATTATAGATTTTGCCTGCTTCGAGTTCATGATTGCCGAGGGTGATAGCCTTGCCTGCCACGGTCAGGGTGAATTGATTAATGTCTGTGCAACCTGCTGCGGCAAGAGCAAATGTGGCCTTACCTGAAGCATCGGTTATTACATTCTCATTAATTCCTGCATATGGTGAATCGTAATTAACAGCGACGTTAGTACTTGGTGCCAACCCGGTGATAGTGAAGCTACAAATGGGATGTGTGGGAGTCAGAGCAAAGCCGGTGCCGCTAGTATATGAAGTCGCCCTCTCAAAAGCGAACTGCTCCACGGCTTCAGCCTTCGTAAGAGCAAAAGCTTTGGAATCGTTAAAAGCCAATATAGCGTTATGAGACTCTACTAAACCTTCATAAAATGACAGGAAGCCATAGGTGCTATAGCCGGCAGGCAGCAAAAAGGCTTGGAGGTTAGTGGCCACAGTCAGAAGTGCATCGGCAGTGCCTTTATACTCATTTTGGGTATAAAGGTTGCCTCTGAATGTTCCGCCAGACTGCCACGTCAGCAAAGCTGTAAAGACGCCTGCTCCGCCGCTGCTATTATTCTCTCCCCGAATCCACAGTTGGTCGCCCGTCGTGAATTCGAGCTTCTTGCTCGATTCGTTATAGTTGGCGCGCGTAGTGGCGTCGTCGCCCTGACGGGTCACGTTAATGGTGATGGGAATCGTAAAGCCTTCCTGCTTGACAATCTCGTTATTCTCGTTATTGATGAGGTTATCGTCCTCGTTGCTGCAAGCGGTGGTCAGCAGCATGGCGGGCATCAGCATGGCAAATGCCAATGTCTTGAAGATATTCTTTGTTTTCATTGTTCTTCTTCTGTTTTTGTTGTTAATACTCGGATGGCTGCGGGAGCATCAGATGTCCTCCTCCTCAAACGTTCCATTCATTGTGGCTGTTACACTGCTTCCAGCCAGCAGCTGCGGCTGTTGTTTCAACTCGAATACCTGCATGACAGGCTTCTCATAATCTTTTTTCTTCATAACTTTTTAGAATTAAATTTTTAATAGGGTTTATAAATAAAATATAGTTTCTTGCTAACAATTTGCAAAATTATAACATTTCTTGTTAACTACCAAAGAAAAAGAATAAAGAAAAGTTAACGCCGTAAATTTTCTTCTTCTTTCATTCTTTCTTTATTTCTTTTTTATTATCTTTGCGGCTTGAAATCAATCATTAATTATTTAACAAATATGAATTACTTATTAATCAAATCGAAAAAAACCTTAGCATTAGTAGTACTGATGCTGTTGTGTCTCAACGTTAATGCCCAGACGGATGGTCTGGAAATCAGACTGCCAGACGGGGTGTTCGTCGTTGTAAACCACCCTGGGGAACTAAAGTCAAAGATACCTGAGAAGATGGTGCAGGCCATCAGGCGGATGAAAGTGAGGGGCGAACTGTCGAACGACGACTTGGGCTTTCTGAGGTCACTCGCTGCCAGATCATCGGTGAGAGACACAACGGGGAATCGCCTCGATCCGTTCTTCGACCTTGACCTGTCGGAAGCCACCATACCTGTTCGTGGTCTTCTGGGAAGAAGCGACGGTTCCTATATCCCCGAGCGTTTCCTGAATAACTGCTCGCTATTGCGTACCATTATTTTACCGTCAAATACCCAAAGTGTCGGCGATCATGCATTCAGCGACTGTCAGAATCTCGTGGAGGTACAGATGCCCTCGAGTGTGAATAACCTGGGCTCCTATGCCTTCAAAGGTTGCAGGTCACTGATGGATGTGGACTTCTCGAAGTCGCTGAACACAATCGGCACCAGTTGTTTTGAGGATTGCAAGAAGCTTCAACGTGTCCTACTGCCCGACGCTCTGGTGAATATCAGCAGTACAGCCTTCAAGAATACAGGTATCAACAAAATCCATATCCCTGCGAATGTGAAGCACATCGGCCCGGAGGCCTTCAACGGCACAGCCATCGAGTTCATCGACATTCCCGACGGTATGCAGAACGTCGACGCACGGGCCTTCGAGGGCTGCAGGAATCTGAAGGACATCAACGTGTCCCCACAAAACAAATATTACAGCAAAATAGGCGATGTTTTGGTCAATAAGCAGAAGACTGTCCTCGTCCGTGTTCCAGTCATAACGGCAGGCACGTACAAGATACCCGAAGGCATCACGGCCATCGGAGATTGTGCCTTCTCAGCCTGTGACAAGATTACCGAGGTGCAGTGTCCCAAAACCCTGACCAAGATTGGTGAAGGTGCCTTTGTCAACTGTGGGAATTTGCTCAAGATTGAACTGCCTGCGACGCTGCAGTCCATTGGCAGGGTTGCTTTCCAAGAGACAGGTCTGCGAAGCATTGATATCTCAAGCGTCAAGGAACTGGGTGAAGCGGTGTTCTTCCATTGCGAACAGCTGAGTCAGATCAAGCTGCCCCCCATGCTTGAGAAAATCCCAACGTGCATGTTTGAGGGCTGCAAGGCGCTGGTCACCATCGAACTGCCGAAGAACCTGAAGAGCATCGACAATGCCGCCTTCAAGGATTGTGAGAGCCTGGAGGCTGTCGAATTTCCGCAGACCGTCCAGAACATCGGAAAGGAAGCCTTCAATGAATGCACGGCTCTGAAAATCGTCAAGTTATCACCACTCTCGACCTTTGGCGACGAGTGCTTCAGGGACTGCAAGTCACTCGAAACGTTTGAGTTCCCGCAGTCCGTGACGACCATCGGCCACAAGATGCTCTACGGCTGCAAGAACCTGAAGACGGTGACCGTCTTCTGGCCAACTCCCCCGAAGACAAAGAATCTCGCCAACACCAAAGCAACCATCCTGCGTGTGCCTTCTGGAAGTGAGGATCTTTACAAAAAGGACAAAGGCTGGAAAAAGTTCAAGCACATAGAAGGTTTCTAACAGCTATCGTCCTTGAATGAAAAATCCCTGCTGAGCACTATAGCTTAGCAGGGATTTTCATTTTTAATTCTTGTACTTGGGTAATTAGAGTTCAAATTTATAACCCACTGTAATCTGTATCAGATCACTGCGCCATTTGTTATCGCTAGTGCTGTTCTTGTTAGCCTTTGTTAACGATACGTTATAACGGGCGTCAAGAATGAAGTTGCTGATTTCATAAGAAATACCGATAGGAATGGAGACGTTCAGGCTCTCAAAAGCGTCCTTGACGTCGGTACTCTCTTCCTTGGCACTCAACAGGAAGCCGAACTGTACACCAGTTTTCAGGGCCAGTCCCTGAGCGACATAGAAATTACCAGTGATGGGAAGATTCAGATAGTCGAGCTTAGTGGTTACTTTACTACCACCACCATCAAACTTCCAGCCCTGCTGTGCATAGTTAACTCCCAAAGCAGCGCTGAACCATTCGTTGACGTAATACTCACCTTCAACACCTGCTACCACACCGACGCGTGACTTCCTGTCAACGCCGGCAGGCATGGTCCAGTCTCCTGAAAGGTAACCAATGCCAAGACCTACCTTAGGCTGAAGGGTAAACGTACCATTGTCACGTAATGTGTTCTGTGCACTTGCAGTCATAGCTACTATAGCCAACACTGCCATCATCATCATTTTTTTCATAATTGTCTTGTTTTAATTAATAAAAGTAATATTATAATTAATATTTGCTTGCAAAGATAAGCATTTTTTTAAAAAACAAAGCAAAAAAATGTATTTTTTATTCGAAAACTACGAAAAAAGTCGTAATATGGAGTAATGTCTGGGCTTATTGTTCTGTATCGTCCTTGAAATCGAAGGAGAGCTGTTGTTCGGCGGCGGCACGCTTTTGTTGGGCCTTGCTGATGAGCAGAGGACGCAGGCGCTCAGGGTGCAGTTCGTTGATGCCGATGATGGGTTGCGAGAACTGCGAGGTGAGTTCGTTGCAGGTGATAAAGTACTTCGCCTTCTTCATTACGACGCCCATCTTCTTCAGGTCGTAGGATGTCAGGCGATTGAAGCGACGCGAGTTGACGATGAGCCAGGCGGACTTGGTGCCGAGGCCTGGAACGCGTAACAGCTGTTCGTAGTCGGCAGTATTGATATCCACAGGAAAGAACTCCGGATGCCTGAGCGCCCACGCCAGTTTCGGATCTACCTCTAAGTCGAGGTTGGCGTGCATGTCATCGACGATTTCATCAACCTTAAAGTGGTAGAATCGCAACAGCCAGTCGGCCTGATAGAGGCGGTTCTCGCGCACCAAGGGCGGTTGCTTGAGCACGGGCAGGCGTGGGTCGTAGGTGTTGACGCTGATGTAGCCAGAGTAATAGACGCGTCGCATGGTGGGCTGACCGTAAAGCATCGACGACATTGTGAGGATATCCTTGTCCGTTTCCTTCGTTGCCCCCACAATCATCTGCGTCGACTGGCCTGCCGGCACGAAGCGTGGTGCGTAACGATATTTCTTGCGGTCTTCCTTGTTTTCCAGCACACCCTGTTGGATGAGCTTCATGGGTTGGAACACGCTCTTGTGGTCCTTCTCGGGCGCCAGGAGTTTCAGCGACTCCTCTTTGGGAATCTCGATGTTCACGCTCATACGGTCGGCATAGCGGCCTGCCTCGTTGAGCAGTTCCTGTGAACAGCCAGGGATGCTCTTCAGGTGGATGTAGCCGTTAAAGCAATGAACGGTCCTAAGGTCGCGGGCAATGGCAGCGAGACGCTCCATCGTGTAGTCAGGATTGCGCACCACACCGCTGGAGAGGAAGAGTCCCTCGATGTAGTTGCGACGATAGAATTCCATCGTAATTTCCTCCAGTTCGCTGACGGAGAGCGTCGCCCGCTTGATGTCGTTCGAGCGGCGATTGATGCAGTAGGCGCAGTCGTACATGCAGTAGTTAGTCAGCATCACCTTCAGCAGCGAGATACAGCGCCCGTCATCGGCAAACGAGTGACAGATGCCCACGCCACCTACTGTAGAACCCACCATACCCTGCTTACCTTTGCGCACAGTACCGCTCGACGAGCACGAAACGTCGTACTTCGCCGACTCTGCGAGTATCCGCAGCTTTTCCATTGTCTGTTCTGTCAGCATTCTTTATTATTCAGACATTACCTAAATAAACGTGTTTAATGCCCTCGTCCTCGGCAATTTGTTTGGCGGCTTTTAGCGTTGCGATGGGCGTGGGCGGCGTGTCCTGCATCTTGTAACGTGGGAAGAAACGGCTGAAATGCAAAGGAGCTTCAGCAAGGTTATTGTCAGCGAGCCAGCGGCACATCCGACGAACCATATCGAGGTCGTCATTAATCTCTGGAATGACGAGGTTGGTGATTTCCACCCACACACCAGCCTGCTTCATGGCAAGGATGGTATCGAGCACGGGCTGGAGATGGCCACCGCTTACCTTATTATATATGTCGTCGCTGAACGACTTGAGGTCGACATTGGCGGCATCGAGGTACGGCAGCAGGTCGCTTAGCGGTTCCTGACAGACATAACCCGCCGTCACGAGGATATTCCAGAGGCCTGCCTCGTGCGCCAGTCGCGCACAATCGATGATATATTCGAGATAGGTCAGCGGCTCAGTATAAGTATAGGCGATGCCTGGACAATGATGTTTCAGGCAGAGCGCGACGACGTCCTCAGGTGACAGCTCGTAATGATTGACATCAGCGGGTGCGACCTGCGAAATATCGTGGTTCTGACAGTTCAGACAACGGAAGTTGCAACCCGTACAGGCCAGCGACAGACACGTCGTGCCAGGATGGAAATGGTATAGCGGCTTCTTCTCGATGGGGTCGATGGCCAGCGCACACGGCTTACCATATACCTCGCTGACAAGCACGCCGCCCTGATTCCTCCTGCTACGACAAACCCCTGTCTTGCCCTCAGCAATCCGACAATGGTGCGGACAGAGCGTACACTCCACCCGTCCGTCGTCCAATCGCTTATAATACCGACACTCCATCATCCGTGTAATCCGTGCAATCCGTGTTCGAAAAGATTCGTTTAATTCGTGCAATTCGTGGTTTAGAATACAATCGCTTCGTAAACGTAGAGTTCTGCGTCGCGCCAGCCGTCCCAGCCCAGTCCGGCCTTGTCCTGCGAACAATGTCCCACGAACTCTTCTTTGGTCCAGTTCACCTCGTCGGCCACCTGCGGCAGGAACGTGCCGCTACGATAGCCCTTCTTGATATAAATGCCGTGCCGATGCAGTTCAAACTCGTCGAGACTCTGGATGCGACGCATGGGCGTGAGCACAGAAATCTCGATGTCGAGGTCGTTCAGTTCGTCGCGTGTGACAGGCATAAACCGCGGGTCCTCGAACGCTGCCGCCCGCGCCATCTCTGCTACGATCTCATGCAACGGATAGTCCTCGCCAAAATGTCCGATGCAACCACGCAAATGGCCGTGCTTATGCAGCGAGACAAAGGCACCGCATTTAGAGTTGAGAGTTGAAAGTTGAGAGTTGAGAGTTGAAAGTTGAGAGTTCTCTCTTTGAGAGTGTGGCGTTGCGAGGAGAGGTGGCTGGGCAATAGGCTTGCCGTCCAATGAATCGCGAATGCTATTTAAAGCAATCTCTTTCAGCGCCTTTTTGTCAGCATCAGAAAGCGTGAAGCCCGTGCTGTCCTTGCGCAGGATGGCGAACGAATGATACCCAACAACCCTATTATGGTCGTGATTGTCGATGTCGCCCGAGTTCTGATACATCAGGTGCTTCACCTCGTATTGGCCGTCGAGCATCAGCATCAGCGTGATGATGGCAAACTCGCCACAGGCACTTGTATGCAGATTGCGCTTACCACAATGTGCATTGGCATTGATGGTCGCAATAAACTCCTCCACGTCGCCGCTTTCTACGGCCTTGCCCGTCTTGGCATCCACCTCGTAGGCATCCTCATACGACGGATAGTGCGAGAAGTCGCTGCTAATTACAAAGAGGTTTTCGTCCGTAAAATACGGCTTCAGCGCATGAGAGAGCCGCTTCAATTTATCATAGTCATTCGTCGAGATAACGATCGGCACAATGGGCGGCACTTCCTTAAACATTCTTTGCAAGAACGGCAGCTGCACTTCCAGACAATGCTCCCTGTCGTGTGCCTCCGGCCTATAGCGGAACACAGAATCCGTTAAATCCGTGCAATCCGTGTTCGTTAAAGCCACAGCCGTTTCGTGGTCCACTTTTACATTGCCTAATGGCGTGGCATAATAGTCCGCCTCCGTGTTCACCGATGCCCCGTCGAGCCATTCGTGATGACTCGGTCCTAACAGGAAAATCCGCTTGTACTGCTTCTTCGCATCAATCGCCATATACGCCGACGCCGCTACATTGCCTGAGAAATAATACCCAGCATGAGGCACGATCACTGCCGCCACATGACTGTACTTCGTGTCGTTACGATGCAACGCCAGCAGGCTGTCCACCTCTTCACTCAGTTCTCTGGCATCGCCCGTATAGAATCGGTTCGCTTGTGTCGCCGGCCTCACCACAGGAGCCTGCGTCTGTCCCTTACATCCGTTCATCATCATCGTTGTCGTTAGGATTAGTATGATAGTTTTGATATTCATGTTACTTGATCAGTTTCTCAATCTGTTTCTCCGTAGCCTCAGGCAACAGTTTGCTAAGATGCGCCTTCATCCGCTCGAACGACTCCTGCGGCGTCCTCCCTCGCCCTTCGGAGAGGGGGTTAGGGGGTGAGGCCTGACACATCTCGCGCCCTAACAGCCGCTCTGGTGTTGTCAACAGCGACCAGCCCCAGCCGTATTCGCGCCCATGCTTGTCAGTAGGATACACGAAATCCTCAGTCACGATGCGACAGGCCATCTGCAGGCGCGTCACATAACCATCGAACTTACTCCGCATCTTGGGACCGTCGAAGCCACAAGCCGCCCGCAGTTCGCGCGTTATCAGACTGTCGTGCTCAGCCAGCGTCAACAGGATAGTCTCTTCGATACTTCCCTCGACGGGCGCAGGTCTCGAAGCACGGCGATAGTTGCACAGGTCGGGCCACCAATCCTTGCTCACGAACCCCGCCTTGCCGGCAAAGAACTTACCATACACACAGCGCCCCTCCGTCACGATGGGACCCTTCCATTTCCATAGCGGCCAGTCCCAACCACCATCGTCGAATACGACATATCGATTATCCTCATCGACGACATCCTCGGCCGAATAGCCGCGAATGCCACTATCCAGCAGCGGCAGGAACCCCACCTCCTGGATGTAGTCCATCAGCTCTGGACAACTATGTATCTCTATGTTCTGCATCTTATAAACATTTATCTCAAAGCTACAAAGTAATCGCAGCACGAACTTGCGCCATGTTGCTGCGCGAGACGGGGAGCGATTCGTGGCAATGCTTGATGAGCAGCTGGGTAGAGCCAGAATGTGAGATGATCTGCTCTACCTGACCAAGGTTGACCAGGAAGGCGCGATGGCAGCGGACAATCATCGGGTAGGGCAGAAGTGTTTCCTCCATCTGCTTCATGGTAGCACGAAGCATGTCGGTATGCACCTGATCGTTGCGTAGATGGTTGACCTTGACGTAGTTGCCCACAGCCTCAATAAATAGCAGGTCGGAAATCTGTAGCGTCACGGATTCGTTGGTCGTGCCAGTGAGCGTAAGTTCTTGACTTTGACAAACGGTAGATTCAGGTGTCTGCTGGAGAGGCTTCTCACTCGTTTTCTCCGATTGTATCTCCTTCAATTGCTCATTCAGTAGTCGCGTCTCTTCCAGTTCCATCGCCAGATACTTGCTGCGGAACTTGAAGCGCCAGTAGAGTCCGATGGCGAAAGAGAGAAATGCGATAATCACCAGCGTTTCCAGATAGTTGCTCAACGATAGTCTGTTGCCCTCTACCAGTTCGCTCATCGCAAAGTGGCGATAGAGACAGATGAGTAGCGACACCAACGGTGTGTTGATGCATTGGAAGCGGAGATTGCGGCTGATGATATAGCTGACGCCACGGTCGTAGGAGCGAGGCATGCGGATCATGTATCGCAGAATGATCTCCGTCAGGAAACAACTGAACAGGCCCAATGCAAATAATGCCAGCAGATGGACAGAAGCCTGCCATTGCCACATTTCGAGTCCGAAGGGCTTGAAGATGGCTATTGCCAGCACCATGAAGACGGTGCTGATGAAACGTGTACTGATGGTTTCTTTGTGACCTTTGTTCATATGGGGTACAAAAGTAGCACTTTTTCCCAAAACAACCAAACCATTCGTCACATTTCCGCAATTTATCCCTCCATTTATCACAAAACGATGCTGTTTATCCCAGAAATTTGGAGGGATAAGCAGTACACCATAACTTTGCACCCAGAAACGTTTAATTAAATAAATGAATAGAATGATGAAGACAAAAACGATTATCGGAATTCTGTTGATTGTGGCTGGTGCATGGAAATTGGCCAACCTATGGGGAATCATTGAGAACGACTGGTTGTGGCACCAGCCTTGGACGGCATATGTTGCCCCAGTTCTACTATTGTGGGTGGGCGCGACAATCATTGTTGATAGCTACCGTCGTGACCCAGACCAATGGCTCCAGCGTCCGCTGCCCTTCGGCGAGGATGGTAAGCGCATCTGCTGTAGTGTGCACTACGGCGGCGACGAGTACGTCTATCGTGGCGAGGCCTTCCACGGTGCCCGACTCGACGCCTTCTGCGGCGGCATCCGCATGGACCTGCGCGAGGCCGTCATCACCGAGGACGAGGAGATAGACATCCATACCTTCTGCGGCGGCATCGAGCTCTTCGTACCCATCCACGTCAACGTCGTCACGAAAAGCCGTAGTTTCATCGGCGGCGTCGGCAATCATACCACACATACCGCCGACCCGAAAGCACCCACCATCCACATCGTCGCCAGCAATTTCTTTGGCGGCGTGGACGTCAAAAATTAATTTTTTTAGAAAGTCGTGTAGTTTTTAGGCTGTACCTTGCGTCTAAAGAGCAAAATGATAAATAAAAAACATATTACAATTATGATTAAGATGTTTGCAATGATGAAAAAAGTGATTATCGCCGTGGCAATGCTACTTTATAGCCTGTTTAGCACGGCACAGAGTTTGAAACAAAACATGGACCCGAGTGTGAAACCTGGTGATGACTTCTGGCAGTACGCCGTAGGCGGATGGCTGAAGGCGAACCCGCTGGATGCGCAGCACCCTGAGAATGGGGCGTTCACCGACTTGAGCGAACTGAACAACGACCGCATCAACAAGCTCATCATGGCATACGCCGAGAAGAAGGATCTGCCGCAGGGTTCGGACGGACAGAAAATTGGTGCGCTGTACCGCCTCTATATGGATAGCGTCAGCCGTAACAAGTTGGGCTACGAGCCGATTATGCCTTACCTGAAGCAAGTGCGTGAGGTGCAGACCCGCGACGAGGCGCTGAAGTTGATGTACGCCCTCGATGCCAAGGGATTTAATACTGCTCCTTTCGGTCTCAGTCTGAGTCTGAACCCCTTCAACTCGTCGGAGTATATGATGTTTGCAGGGCATGGCGGTGCCTCGTTGCCCAAGGAGTACTACGACCAGCCCAACGAGCAACAGCAGGCCACCGTTGCCGCCGTCAAGAGCCTGAACAAGGACTATCTGAAGATGGTGGGTTACAGCGATGCTGCCGCCGAGCAGAAGATGCAGGCCGAGTGGGCCATAGAATATAGGATAGGTATGAAGACGCTCGACCAGGTGGCCCGTCGCGACCCGATGGCCACGAACCACCCGATGCCGTGGGAGCAGCTGCTCAACGACTTCAAGGGCATCGACTATGTGTCCTATCGTGATGCAATGGGGTTGCCGAAGGACATCGACGTGGTGAACGTCGGTCAGCTCGACGCGCTGCACGAGGTGGAGAAAGTGCTGGCCGAAACGAGCGTCGAGGACTTGAAGTCATATATGGAGTTGCACGTCATTCAGGCTTATGCCGACTTCCTCAGCGACGCTTTCACTGACCGTGCCTTCGAGGCCAACAAGACTATTACCGGTGTGCAGGAGCAGCAGCCCCGTTGGAAGCGTGCCGTCGCCACCATCAGTGGCAGTCTGGGCGAGACCATCGGCAAACTCTATGTCAAGGAATATTTCCCTGAGACCAGCAAACAGCGCGTCTACCGTTTGGTGAAGGACTTGCAGCAGGCCTTTGAGGACCGTCTGAAGGAGAACACCTGGATGAGTGACTCTACCAAGGCCAAAGCATTGGAGAAGCTCCACGCCATGCACATCAACGTGGGCTATCCCGACAAGTGGCAGGACATGGAGAAGTTTGTCGATATCCGCGAGACGGAGAACCTCGTCGAAAACTTCATTCGCATCAGTCAGGAGGCTCGTCAGGCTACTATCCGTAAATACTGGCACCAGCCTGTGGACAAGACCATGATGCCCTGCTCGCCGCAGACGGTCAATGCCTTCTATCACCCGCTCTTCAACAGCATCAATTTCCCCGCCGCCATCCTGCAACCCCCGTTCTTCGATCCAGAGGCTGATTATGTCTCGAACTATGGTGCCATCGGTGCTGTCATTGGCCACGAGATGACCCACGGCTTCGACGACCAGGGCTGTCAGTTCGATAAGGACGGCAATCTGGCCAACTGGTGGACGGCTGACGACAAGGCCCGCTACGATGAGCGCACCAAGGTCATCGCCGACTGGTTCTCGGAGCAGGAGGCCGTGCCAGGATTGAAAGTGAACGGCCAGAAGACCCTTGGCGAGAACGTCAGTGACAATGGCGGACTGAAAATTGCCTATCGTGCCGTTGAAAACCGCATGAAGCAGGAGCCTCTCGGCATTGTAGAGGGCTTTACCCCTGCCCAGCGCTTCTATTTGGCCTACGCCCGTGTCTGGGCCTGCAACAGCACACCTGAGTACACCGCCATGCTCGTCAATAGCGACGTTCACTCGCCCGCTCGTCTGCGTGTGATGGCCGCCCTGCCGATGATTGACACCTGGTACGAAGCCTTCGGCATCAAGTCTGACGCCAAGATGTTCATCCCTTTGAATAAGCGGGCATTAGTTTGGTAAAATACTACAAATAGCACAGATTAAGGAGTCCTAAGCGACTCCTTTTTTCATGCCATTTATTATTCCATTTATCCCAAAATCTACCGTTTATCACACCATTTGTCACAAATCTGGGCTGAATATCCCAAATATTTGCGGGTGCTGCAACTTCATCGTACCTTTGCAACGTCCAACAGACGAAAGTTAAAAATATAAATGAAATGAAAACAATGAGACTGGCAGCACTAATGGCTGCAATGATGATGCCGATGATGACGTTCGCTCAATCAAACGACAGCATCTCGACGGACAAGACGGTGGTGAGTACCGACCGTCCAATGTGGTTCAACCAGACGCAGGAACTGAGTGGCGTGGTGGTAAAGGGACGTTTGCCCAAAACGCGTGTAAAAGGCGATGCAATGAGAACAAGGGTCGCAGGTACGATACTGGAAAAGGCGGGAACCGTCTCAGATGCCCTGTCGAAGATTCCTTCGCTGGAGGCTGAGCGCGATGGCGGTGTGAAGGTGCTGGGCCGTGGCGATGCCGAAGTGTATATCAACGGCCGACGGGTGCAGGACATGAAGGAACTCTCGCGTCTGCGCTCCGATCAGATTCAGCATGTCGATGTGGTGCAGAACCCTGGTGCCCGCTATGCTGCCTCGGTGAAGGCCGTTGTGCGCATCACGTTGAAGAAGGCACAGGGCGAAGGCCTGAGCTTCCAGAACAGCACGCAGTTCATGTACCAGTATGGCGGTTCGCTGAACAATAACTTCACTGCCAACTACCGCACGGGTGGACTCGACGTAACGGGTTCGTTCTGGGTAGGTACCTATAATCACTATAAGGGCTTACAGGTTAACGATATGCTTTACTATGTGGGACCGAATCAGGTGACGGGTCACTCCACCCAGGAGATCAGACACCCTTGGCATGCATGGTCGCCACAGCTGCAATTGAACTATATGGTTAACGAGAACCATACCTTTGGCGCCTACTACAAATACGACCGCACGCCCAGCAGTGAGACGAAGGGCGACTACCTGACGGATATGTTCGAGAAAGGCATCCTGACCGAGCGCTCCGCGAGCTACATCTGGCAGGACCAGAGCGTCAAGAAGCACATCTTCAATGCGTATTATAATGGTAAGGTAGGAGAGTTGGGTATCGACATGAATATCGACGGACTCTTCGATGACACCAAGACGCCAGGCCGCACGACGGAACAGACAACGGCTGTTCAGTCTGTTGCTGTGCCACAGCAGCAAACACACCGCACCATTGAGAGCAATACCAACAGCGGCAATAATTTCTGGGCCTCGAAGCTTATCTTCAGCTATCCTATACTGAAAGGTAATCTCTCCGTGGGCGGCGAATACAGCTACAACCATCGCACGGACGCCTACACATTCCATGCTTCCGATTACGTGCCCGTAAAGGCCACCGACACGGAGATTAACGAGAAGTCGGCAGCAGCCTTCGTCGAGTACGGACGGCAGTTCGGCAAAGTGTTTGCCCAGGCCGGTCTGCGCTACGAGCACCTGAAGAACGACTACTTCAACTTCGGTAAGCGCGAGGACGAGGTGTGCCGCAACTACGGTGACTGGTTCCCCACCGCCACCGTCTCCGCTCCCATCGGAAAAATGCAACTGAGCCTGTCGTATCGCCGCGACATCCAGCGCCCGGCCTACTCAAGCCTGACCAGTTCGACAATGTACGCCAACCGCTACACCTATCAGAGCGGCAACCCCTATCTGAAGCCGACCTACACCCATAGCCTCGTGATGAATGCGGCCTATCAATGGGCGAACCTGACCGTCAACTACGGTCGCATAAAGAATAGCGAGACTATGTCCACTGAGCCTTTCCCCGGCAGCACGGACCCGCTCATCAGCCTCGTCCGTCCCATCAACAGTGAGGAGGACTACAACCAACTCTCGCTGAGTCTTTCCGCACGCCCAACTATCAACTTTAAAATCTCCACTTTCAACTGTTCGTGGCATCCGATGTGGTATGCCTTTACCGTCTTCCAAAACTACAAGACACCGACGGCTGACGGCATCATCAAAACCCTCAACGACCCATACGTCACGCTCGTCTGGAACAACGACATCGAACTGCCCCACAGTTTCCGCTTGACTGCCAATGCTCAGTGGGCCACGAAGGGTGACTACAACAACTTCAGCATCACCGCCCAGCGCTTCGACCTCACGCTCGGCATACAACGCGACTTCAACCTCCGCCGCCTTGGCATACTGACGCTTGATGTGCGTTGCGTCGATGTTCTGAACACCAACAAGACCGAGGCCGTCATCTATGGCATCCGCGAACTGTCGACCGCCAACCCCGCCCGCCGCACGTTCCTTGTCAACCTCAATTGGAAGTTCAACGAGGCCCGCTCGAAGTACCGCGGCTCCGGTGCCGGCGAAAAGCAAAAGGCAAGAATGTAAACGGTAAATTTGGAATATTCCGAAATTATTCGTACCTTCGCAGTCGATATGAAGAAAATAGCCAACATACTGAAGCCCCTGATGCCGATACTCGCGGCTGCATACGGTTTTGCACTTATATACCTGACGGCGCTGCCGTTGGATAGTGACACCAAGACTTTTGCCAGCGATTTGCTATCGTGTCTGATCACATTGGCCTGCATCATACTGACGTTTTTCCTTGTGAAGCGTGTTGAGCCGAAATGGTTCACCTCAGCCAGACAATTCTCGCTGAAAATGCCGAAATGGCCCATCATCATCGGGCTGTTGATGATAGCTCCTTTATGGCTTGTCGCAGAAGGATATCTCGTCTATGGTCTCACGTCGCTCTTCCACACTGTGCAACTGGAAACGTTGACCTACACGGCATCAGAGGTGCGTGAAGACCTGACAGCCAGCATCCATGCCGTGTTGCTGGCTCCCGTGCTCGAAGAGTTGTGTTTCAGGCAAATGGCCATCTCGCCATTCCGTCGGCGAGGTGCACAGGTCGCTGTTTGCGTGGTGATGGCTGTATTGTTCGGCATACTTCATGTACGCAACTTCCCTGGTGCATTCCTTGCTGCTATGGTATACGGCCTGGTGTTCATCTGGTCGCGGAACATCTGGTATGGCATCGCACTCCATGCAGGCCACAATTTGACAGCTACGCTCCTTGCAATCTACTGCTGGCTGGGGCTTGGCGATATGCAGATGGCAAAAATACCAGTCATCTTCCTGACTGATACACCAGTCATCATCGGCAGTATTGTACTGGCCATTGCAGGTATCTTGGTAGTTTCGCAACGTCAAACAAATAGAATCAAGGAAAAATGATTATAAGATTAGAAAAACCACAAGATTATCGTGAGGTAGAGAACCTTACGCGTGAGGCATTCTGGAACGTCTATCGTCCTGGATGCACAGAGCATTATGTGCTCAATCAGTATAGAACGAATCCCGATTTCATTCCTGAACTCGATTTTGTAATGGAGGAAGGCGATGGTGAGCACCAATCGCCTGAAAAGATTATCGGCCATGTGATGTTCTCTAAGGCAGAGATAAAGCTTGACGATGGAACGGTGTTCCCGTCGTGGACTTTCGGTCCCATCAGCATTCATCCCGACTATAAGCGTAAGGGCTATGGCTTGAAGTTGCTGAAGTATGCAATAGAGAAAGCCAAGGAGATGGGAATTGGTCTTCTGCAGATGGAGGGAAATATCGAGTTTTACAAGCATGCAGGTTTCGACCTCTCCAGCAAGATGAAGATTCACTATCATGTAGAGCCTCGCGATGCCGAGGTGCCTTACTTCCTCGCCCAAGAATTGATACCTGGCTATTGGGGCAATCGTGAAGGAACTTATTGCTCCCCCAAGGGCTATTTTGTGGCTGACGAGAACCCTGAAGCATTCGAAGCCTACGAAGCCACCTTCCACCAAAAGGAGAAATCATTCCAAGAGGGACAGCTGCCTCAATTCTGTCAGAGTTGCGGAATGCCATTGACCCGTATTGAGGACTGCGGCACAAATGTTGACGGCAGCACCAACTTCGATTACTGCCAGTATTGCTACAAGGATGGACAGTTCCTACAGGAATGTACGATGGACGAAATGATTGAGCATTGCGCTCAATTTGTCGATGAAGTCAACAAGCAGATGCCCAAGCCTATGACCAAGGAAGAATACGAGCAGATGATGCGAGGTTTCTTCCCGATGCTAAAACGATGGAGAAAATGAAGCATGTTTTTGAATAATAATGATGGAGACAAATAGAATCATATTGCGCCCTTGGCGCGAGAGTGACGCGGAAGTGCTGTATAAGTGGGCTTCTGATCCTGATGTGGGTCCTCGTGCAGGATGGGCACCGCATCAGAGTGTGGAGGAGAGTCTGGAGATTATCCGCACTGTGTTTAATGATGCCTTGCATACATGGGCTATCGAGTTGAAGGAAACTGGTCAGCCGATTGGTGCTATGGGCTACGGTCCTTCGTGTGAGTGCGATCTGCCAGCCCGCGAGGGTGAACCGCTCATTGGCTATTGGGTGGCCAAGCCCTATTGGAATCATGGCATCTGCACGGAGGCGCTGCGGCTGATGTTAGACCACATCAGAGAAACAACAGACATCAAATCGCTCATCAGCGGTCACTTCGTAGATAATCCTGCTTCTGGCCGAGTAATGGAGAAGTGCGGTTTCGTACCCACGGGTGAAACCTGCATCGATGCAAACCAGTATCAAGGCGAGAACAGACCTATCAGAGTGTTGAGATTAGAACTGACACCAAATAAATGATGAAACAGGAAATCAATCCCAAGGACACTAATAGAGCCATCGCATTCGAGTTGTGGACGAAGTCGCCTATGCCGATGGTGACGCTCACGAAGACCTTCGACGTGACGCGACTCTATAAGGTGAGTCGGAAGCGCGGTATGAAATTCAATATGCTGCTCTGCTGGTGCATCGGCAAAGCTGCATCAGGAATAGAGGAGTTTTACATGTTGCCCCAAATGGTACGGGTAGGGGAAGGTAAGTCGGAAATGGACTGGAAACTTTACAAATACGATCGCATGGCCATCAACGTGATAGCGGATAACGTCAAGGGCGGACTCAGCTTCTGCGACATGGCCGTCACCGACGATCTGGAGGCGTTTAATGCCAACTACCTGCATCTGACGGAGACCATCAGCCAGACGTGTCAGGACATATTAGACGATGAAGCCGTCATCGTCGGCACGTCGGCAGTAACAGGCACGGAACTCGACAGCATCGTTAATCAATACAGTGGCATCTTCACCAATCCCTTCCTCGCCTGGGGCCGCTATCGCAAAGGCTGGCTGAAGACGACGCTGCCCATCTCCTTCCAATTCCATCACGCCCAGATGGACGGCAAGCACGCCGCCCGATTCTTGGAAGAACTGCAAAAGACAATTAATACGATATGAAAAAGACTGTTACAATGATTCTGATGGTGCTTGCGGCCACAATGGCTGGTGCGCAGGACCTGAAGCAGTATAAGCGAGTGATAAAGGAGCTGAGCAGTGCCAAGTATCAGGGGCGCGGTTATGCTAAGGATGGTGCCAATAAGGCTGGAAAATTTCTTCAGCGAGAGTTCGAGAAGGTTGGGGTGGACGAAGTTACGCTGCAGCCCTTCAAACTGGATATCAATACGTTCTGTGGCAAGATGCAGATGTGGGCCGATGGTAAGAAGCTGCGCGCTGGTGTGGATTTCTCTATGCGAGAGTATTCGCCTGGCGTACACGGCGAGTTCCCTGTCTATCATGTCGATACGCTGAATTATGACGCTGAGCGGATGTTTGCCGATTTGGTCAAGCCTGAATATGCCAACTGTCTCGTGGCTTGCGAGTTCTGGTTTACCTACAAACATCGCAAGGACTTTTCGCGTTTGCAAAAGGCTGGCGAATGTCCGAATGCCGGCCTTATCTACACATGGGAGGCTCCGATAAAGTTTTTCAAGGCCTACGGCGAGAAGGTGGTGGATAAGCCCATCATCTGGGTGACACCCGAGGCCATCGAAGGCGTGCAACGCGTAAAAGCTGATGTTGACAATAAGTTCCTGAAGGACTACGAATGCTTCAACGTCATAGCAAAGGTGGCTGGCGAGCGCCACGACAGTTGCTACGTCTTCACCGCCCATTACGACCATCTGGGCAATCTGGGCAAAAAGGTCTTTTATGCCGGTGCCAACGACAATGCCTCGGGCACTGCCGCCATCGTCACCCTCGCTGCCTATTATGTCAAGCACCGTCCGCCATACGACATGTACTTCATCGCCTTCTCGGGCGAGGATGCCAACCTGCGTGGTTCCAATTACTATGTTGAGCATCCCGTCGTGCCGCTGAGTCAGATTAAGTACCTGTTTAATATCGATATGATTGGCGACAACAACCCCGTACAATACTGCGAGGTGAGCGACGAGGGAATGCACGGCTACAATCTCTTTGAGAAGATTAATACAGAGAAGCATCACTTCAAGGACCTCCATCGTGGCGACCTGGCTGCCAACAGCGACCACTATCCCTTTGCCACGCGCCATGTGCCCTGTATCTTCCTAGAGAATGAGAAGGGTGATGCCTTCCAGTACTACCACACCATCTTCGATACCTACAAGACTGTCCGCTTCGACAGTTACGAACCCGTCTTCCGACTGGTGCGTGACTTTGTAGAACAGTATTGATATGAGTAAGAAACGGCTTTTTATGCCACCGATGGCTTCCGCCGGAGGGGCTATTCATCACATTTTTTTGCAGAATATCCCAGAAATTTGGATTAGTTGGTCATTCTATGTAATTTTGCAGCGTCGAAACGTATAAAAAATAATATGGAACAGAAATTTTGTCAGAGCTGCGGAATGCCGCTCACAGATGATGTGCTAGGTACGAATGCCGACGGCACGAAGAATGAAGATTACTGCATGTACTGCTACAAGGACGGACAGTTCCTGCAGGATTGTACGATGGAAGAGATGATTGAACATTGTGCTCAATTTGTGAATGCTGTAAATGAAGGGTTAGAAAAACCTATTACCAAAGAGGAATACATCGGCATGATGAAATCGTACTTCCCCCAGCTGAAGCGTTGGCGCCAAACGCTGGATGTGAATAACGATGATGCGATGGAGGTCAATCCCGCTTTAGCCGGCGTTAAAGAACTCATTGCACAGATGGCCGACAAACTGCCCATCGCTTACATCTCGTCAGTAGACCAAGAAGGTTTTCCTTGGACTAAGGCCATGCTGAAGCCACGTAAACGCGAGGGTATCAAAACCTTCTACTTTACAACCAACACATTCTCAATACGTGTGGCTCAATACAAGGCTAACCCCAAGGCCAGTATCTATTTCTGCGATGCCGAGGGTTTCAAGGGTATGATGCTGCGTGGTACAATGGAGGTACTAACCGACCCTGCCTCTAAGGAGATGATATGGCACAATGGCGACGAGCAGTACTACCCCGGTGGTGTCACTGACCCGAACTACTGCGTCCTGAAGTTCACCGCCACCGATGGTCGTTTCTACAGCGATTTCTATCCCCGTAGTTTTGTAATTGAGTAAATGATGAGCAATAAAGCACTTGTCGTTATCGACATCCAGAACGACATCACCAAGCACTATCGTGACATCATCGACAACATCAATGCCGCCATCGAATGGGCTGTGGCAGAGGGGATGCAGGTTGTGTATATCAAACACAACAACATCACCGCTGCTACGAGAACGTTCAAACCTGGCACAAAGGGTGAGGAACTGGTGCCTGAGATGAAGGTCGTATCAGACAATATCTTCGTGAAGACGAAAAGCAACGCCCTAACAAGCGAGGCGTTTTCTGCTTTCATCGCAGCGAACGGCATCAATGAGTTCTACATAGCAGGAGCCGATGCTACCGCCTGCGTGAAATCAACGTGTTTCAATATGACCAAGGCAGGCTTCACGGTGCATGTCCTCTCAGACTGCGTCACCAGCTACGACCTGAAGAAACTCCCAGAGATGTTCGCCTATTACGAAAGCAAAGGCTGCGTTTTAGCGAGAGCAGAGCGATGCTTGCATTAGTTCTGCCGAAGTGACGGAGCAGCGAGCGGAGAGCCAAACTTGCTTGGGCTATCCCGAGTCGTGACGGAACTCGATGAAATCAACGTGAGCAGGCTCGAACGGAGTTCAAGGCTGTGAGGTGAAGAAACTTGTAGAATATAAATGATTGGGATTACTGTAATATGAATATATTGATTCTCTCAGGAAGCCCTCGGAAGGGCGGCAATACGGATTTGCTGGTGGAGGCTTTCGTCAAAGGTGCCTCGCAGAAACACCATGTGGAAGTTGTGTCTATACGCGATTACAAGGTTAATCCCTGCATGGGTTGTAATGCCTGCTTCAAGAACAAAGACAATACTTGCGTGCAGAAGGACGATATGCAGACTATCTATGAGAAGATGAGCCAGGCCGATATGCTCGTGATAGCTTCGCCGGTGTATTTTTATGGACTGAGTGCACAACTGAAAGCCGTCATCGACCGCTGCCATAATCCCATCAGGGATACATTCAAGATAAAGAAGACGGCTATCCTGCTTGTTGGTGCCGCCACACTTCCTGAACTCTTCGACAGCATCCTCGCGCAATACCAGCTCTGCCTGAACTTCTTCAAGTTGGAGGATGCCGGTCGTGTGTTGGTTCGTGGCGTCAAGGATAAGGGCGACATTAAGAATACCAATGCCTTGAACGAGGCATTCGAGTTAGGACAACAAATGTAAGAAACATAATATGACGATAACGAGCGAAAGACTGAGGCAGACGTTTTCTGAGGGCGGGGCGCAGGAGATATATCAGGAAGTTAGGGCTGAAGGCGATTTCCTTGGTTTTGCACAACAGTATGTTTTCGATTCTGACTACCGTGTGGCGAGGAGTGCCTTGTGGGGACTGACCAAAGCCACCGACAAGGAACTGTCAGAATTGCAGGCGATACTCAATGAACTGATAGACCAGGCCATGCAGACGGAGAACTCATCCGTCAGACGGCTGACGTTGAACATTATCGAACGCCTGACGTTAGAAGAGGACAATCTGCGGACAGACTTCCTTGACTTCTGTTTCGAACATACGGTCAGCGTCGAAGAGTTCCCCGGCATCCAGACGCTCTGCATGAAGCTTGCCTATCGTATATGTAGTTTCTATCCAGAATTGATGGACGAGTTGAAGCGCACCATCGAAGCGATGGAAATCGACTATTACAAGCCCGCCGTAAAGTGTCTGCGCAAAAAGATTCTCAGCGGGCGATATAAAGAACATAAGAAACCAGATAATGTGTTAAATCCATGTTAAAATTTTCATTTCTCTTGACTCGTCCCTAAGGTCATGCCTTAACTTTGCGGCTGATTAGCAAATACATCGCGCGATATGAGTAAGAAAACAAGGTTAAAAATCGGAGAGTTCTCCCAGCTGATGCAGGTGACGGTAAAGACCCTGCGTCACTACGAACAGAAAGGACTGCTCGAACCTGACGAGGTGGACGAGTGGACTGGCTACCGCTACTACAGCATCGATCAGATGCAACAGTTGAAGGACATTCGCGACCTGCAACGGCTCGGCTTCACGCTGGACGAGATCAAGGATCTGTTCAACGATGGTTCGCACACGCCAACCATCCGCCAGATGACCGAGAAGATCAGGGAAACGGAGGCACAACTGAAGGCACTGATAGCCCGTCGCAACCAACTGCTCGACTGGAGGAACGCTCGCAAAGAAATGAAGACAATGGAAAAATTTAGCATTCAATCGTTGCCCGAAATCATCGTGGCAAGCCATCGTGAAGTTATCCCTAACTACGCCGCTATCGGCCCTATGTGTGTAGAGAAGATCGGTCCCGAAATGCAGCGTTTGGGTTGTAAGTGTCCGCCACCAGGTTATTGTTTCACCGTGGAGCATAACAAGGAGTACACGCCGACGGACATCGACATCGAGTATTGCGAACAGGTGGAGGAGATGGGCCACGACAGCGCCATCATCCAGTTCAAACGCCTGCCCGCCGTGCCCCGCGCCCTCTGCATGAAGCACACAGGCCCCTACGAACGTTTCTACGAGTCGTTCACAGAGGCCTTCCGCTACATCGAGGAGCACGGCTATAAGGTAGCAGGCCAGCATCGCACATGCTACATCGACGGGGTCTGGAACCAGGAAGACCCAGAGAAATGGCTGTCGGTGATTCAAATACCAATAGAGTAATAATCCGTCCTGATCGTCCCATATAGTTTGGGGCGGTCAGGATAAATAGAGTAACACAATGAAAGATATAACAATTAACCCCCTGCAGATTGCCGCATGTGGTTTATATTGCGGAGCCTGCAAGAAGTTTCTCAATGGAAAATGCCCAGGGTGCAAGGAGAACGAGAAAGCATCGTGGTGTAAAATTCGCAGGTGCTGTCAAGAGAAAGGTTTCCATACTTGTGCCAAATGCGACAAGGATGTGAAGGACTGCAAGATTCACAACAACTTTGTCGGTAAGATATTTGCTTTCCTGTTCAATAGCGACAGAGCCGCTTGCATCCGTTATATCCGCGAAAACGGAGAGAATGCCTTTGCGGAGAAGATGGCAAAGGAGAAACAAATGACAATGAAAAAGTAATGTCGTTCGTCACAAATCGACGCAGAATATCCCAAATGTTTGGCTGTCTCGACAAATATATATACCTTCGCAGCGTCAAACAGATAAGATTATGAAATTGGAATTAGCAACACAAAACGACTTTAATGCCATCATCGCCTTTTATGATGATGTGACGGAGCGTACGCCAGAGATGGCTACATACGCCCGATGGAGCAAAGGGAAACATCCGACGGTTGAGGGCATCAAAGCCTATATTGACGAAGGGAGTATGTATCTCTACAGAGAGGACAAAAGGATTGTCGGCGCGATGGCTATCACGATGTATCAGGGCGAGGACTATCACGCCATCGACTGGACTGAGCAAATGGCTGACGACCGGGTGGCTGTGATTCATATTCTCGCCGTCAGTCCCGATACGCAGGGCAAAGGCATCGGCTCAGAAATGATTCGCGAGGCCATCCGCTTGGCACAGAGTAAAGGCATGCAGGCCGTCCGTCTCGATGCCCTCGCCTCGAACACACCCGCCCACAGGCTCTACGAGCGTCTTGGTTTTGAGTATCGCGGCAAGCAGCACCTCTACGCCGAGAACACAGGCTGGACAGACTTCTATTTCTTTGAGTATAAAAACAAATAAACATAAGTAAAAATGAAACATGAGATTATTACGTTAGACGGAGTACAAATTATCGGTATGGCCAAGGAAATTGCATTCTGCAAGGGTCAGGAAGAGTGCCCTAAATTCTGGGGCGAGTATGTGGAAAGAATCATCAAGCCCGTGTTTATGGAGCACAAGACGCCGGATTCCTTTCAGCAGGCAGCCATCGATAACGGCGTCGGCGAGTTCGGACTATGCACCTGCGACATCCCTAACCACAACTGTATGACTTGTGCCGAACAGAACTTCGGTGCTTGCAACAGCAAGACCTTCACCTACGTGATTGGTGGTATTTACAAGGGTGGCAGCGTGCCTGAGGGTATGCGACTCTTCCCCATTCGCGGCGGCAAGTGGTTAAAGGTTCATTTCGAGGGAGGTATGAAGGCCTTCCAGCAGCAGTACCAAAAGTTCTATAAGGAGTGGCTACCCCAGCACCCTGAGTTTCGCTGTCCCATGAATGCTATGACGATGGAATGGTACAACGGCACCGACATCGAATCCCCCGATTACCAGTGTGGCGTGATGATACCTTTGTCTGATTAATAAAGGATAATCGGAGACATGAAAGATGTCATGACACTTAGACCATTCAACATCAACGATGCTTCGACCATTCTGAGCTGGTGTAAGGATAAGCATGCCTTCCGGCTTTGGAGTGCTGACAGATATAAGGATTTCCCAGCCAAGCCTGAGGAGATGGTGAAGCAATATGAGGATAATATGTATCCGCTCACGGCTATCGTGGGAGAGAAAATCGTTGGGCATATCCTATTGAGATTCCCCTCAGAGGATAAAAGTGTCATTCGTTTTGGCTTTGTTATCGTGGACGATTCGAAACGAGGTAAAGGCTATGGCAAGCAGATGCTGCGCCTCGCTATCGATTATGCGCAGCGGGAACTCGATGCTCAGAAGATTACCCTTGGTGTGTTTTGCGATAATCAGTCTGCCGTCGAATGCTACAAGTCCGTCGGCTTTCGTATTATAGGTGCAGATGCTTATTCGATTGACGGGAAGGAATGGAAAGGTTTTGAGATGGAATTAATTGACCTTGCATAGATGCGAACCAGTATTAGGGCGCGAACAGCCCCATCCGAGTATTACGATTGGAAATAAAACATAAAAATTCATAGACGATGAAAAAAGGAATAAAGATTGCGCTGTTGAGCGTACTGGGACTGGTGATAGTCGCAGGTGTGTTGGTGTGGATGGAATTTGGTCCACTAGTAAAGGGAGCAATGTCGGCAGAGAAACTTGACGACGGACTGTACTACATGGAGTACAAGGGAGACGACGGGTTCAAGGAGTTGATGGATCGCGGCGGCTGTAACGATATCAGCGTGCTGGCCAGTTACGTGATGGAGTTCTTGTCGAAGGGGCACTTTAAGCCCGACAGCATCAATGTGCCTATCAAGCCCGTCGGATGTTCTACGCTGACGGTCAAGACACCGGAGGACGACGTGATGATGGCCCGCAACTTTGACTATCCTTACGGCACGGCGCTGATTATGCATACAGTTCCAGATGAGGGCTATGAGTCCATCACCACCTTCTCTACCGATTTCTTCGGCTTCGGCGAGAACTACAAACCCGAGGGATTCAAAAACCAGTACATGGCTCTGGCAGGACTGTTCATGGCCCTGGACGGACTGAATGAGAAGGGATTGGCGATAGCCGTACTTGATGCTGGCGACAAAGTGGTGACTCGTCAGGACACCAGCAAACCAGACCTGACTACGACGACTGCCGTACAATATCTGCTGAAGAATGCGGCCAACATCGACGAGGCCCTGACGTTGCTGAAAGCCTCTGATATGAATTCCGATCCAGGTTCGGCCTATCATTTCTCGATGGCTGATGCTACGGGCAGAAGTGTAGCGGTGGAGTATGTGGATAATCAGATGGTGGTGACAGAGTCGCCCTTCGTGACTAACCACTACCTGTGCGAGGAGAAGTTCCTGGTGGGGCTGCATGAGAGCGACCACCGTCACGAGAAATTGATGGAGCAGTACGACGCGGCTGGCGGCGTGATGAACGCAGACCTGCTGACGGAGGCTATTGCATCGGTAACCCAGTTGCCAGAGAAGGGCGCCATCGTCGGCGGCACGCTCTGGACAATGGTGATGGATCTTTCGCATCCCTCTGTCACCTACTATTCACTTCGTCATTTTGACAAGCCATTCCATTTTGCGCTTTCACGTAAAAAATAAAAATTATTAAGCAATTATATGTGCTATAGAGAAGAAGCCATCGAATGTGTAAAAGATCATGTCCTCCAGGTACATAAGCAAATATATGCAAAGTATAATGGCGATTTTGACCGAATCTATACGGAAGGGTACAACAACAAGTCCTATACGGGTAGAGTGATTGAGCCAGGAAAGGTTTATGAACTGAGTTATCTGGAATGTACGTGCCCTAAAGTTAAATGTGGGCTGAGAAACGATCCGCAGCAATGTGAGTGCTCACGGCAGAGCATTCTGTATATTCTGTCGCAACTTGAACCTGGCAGCCAATTCGAGGTTCGGATTGAGAATACAATTCTTAGGGGGAGCGACCGCTGTACATTCCGCATAACAAGACATGAAGGTTATTGAATTAAATATTGGTTCTACGCCGGCGCTACTCATTGGCGAAAAGAGCGAAAAGGTATTCCTTTATGTGCATGGGTTGCATGGACGTAAGGAAGAGGCATTGGCCTTTGCAGAGGTAGCCTTGCCAAAAGGTTATCAGGTTATGGCTATCGACCTGCTAGTTGAGTGTAAACCTTGGGAGGTGCTGCCTTTGCTGAATGAGGTTCGTGATTATCTATACGAGAATTGGCAATCGGTTTCCGTTCGTGCTAACAGCATAGGCTCGTGGTTTTCGTTGTTGGCATTCCAGAGCAAGAAAGTGGAGCAGACATTGCTTGTTTCTCCGATTCTCGATATGAAGAAGTTTATAGAACTGATGCCACAGCGCGAGGACGACTATTACGAGTGGGTTGTCAATAACCCTATTACAAGTTGGGATTCACCCACATACATCCTTCGCCCAGAGACAGACTTGGTTGTCAGTGAGGAAGTAGGTCGCGACTTCATCAGCCAGTATCAGTGCCAGGTCACCATCATGCCTGATGGAGAACATTGGTTCCATACGCCAGACCAGCTTGCTTTCCTGAAAGCATGGGAAGAGAAAACGATAATATCAATAAAATCGAAATAAGATGATTCAGTTGCCAAACATCATAACGCTGCTTAGGATTGCAGGCTCTTTAGGCCTGCTCCTTTGTGATGTGACGGGTGTGGCATATTGGATAATCTACGCTCTCTGTGGCATCAGCGACATAGTCGACGGATGGCTGGCTCGGAAATTAAAGTGCGTCACCAAGAAGGGAGCTTTGCTGGATAGCGTGGCAGATATCTGCTTTGTAGCGTGTTGTGTCTGGAAACTCCTGCCGATATTTGAATTGCCACAATGGTTATGGCTGTGGGCAGGAGTAATTGTCGCGATTAAAATCGTGAATCAGCTTTCGGCACGTGTGATGTACGGGCATTGCTGCTTCCCTCACACCACAGCGAACAAAATAACGGGATTGCTGCTATACATTGCAGTCCCTATGACAGTATGCTCTATCGTCCCCATCACCATTGTGGCTGCTGTCGCCACGTTTGCCGCAGTCGAAGAGGGACATTTCATACGAACAAGAAGATATAAATGAAAAGTTTACGACTCGGAGCAGTTCTCCACTTCCTTATAGCCATTGGCCACATCGGCTGCCTGTTTGCTTTGGATGAGGCCTTCGAGGCCTACGGCATCCGTGAAATCATGTATCAGGTGGTGTCTGGACATGTCTGGATGCTGTATGCCCTGACCATTGGTCTTGTCCTCGCATTCTGCTTGGCAGGCCTCTATGCCCTCTCTGCCACAGGCGACATCCGTCGCTTGCCCCTGACGCACACGGCTATCATCACCATCGTTGTGCTCTATAGCCTTCGTGCGCTGGCTGGAGGCATTAGCTGCATCTATGATTTCAGATGGCTGCAATTCTTCTCATCCCTCGTTCCCGCCATTATTGCATGGTGCTACTGGCCGGGAGTAAAAATGAAAAAAAGAAATAGCAATGAATAGATTTAAATTCAATACTGTGGGGATTTTTACCCGCGACAAGCTCGGCAAAACTTGAATAAATTCGGCTTTGCTCTCGCTTAATCATGTCACTCGTCACACGGAATGCTCCCCGAAAACGGGGAGATGGCTTCCGCCGGAGGGGCTATTCATCACATTTTTATGCAATTCATCCCAGAAATGGGGTGGATTGCAACTATTTTATGGGTTATCAGCATCAAACAGGCAAAACATTTTAAAATTAGAAAAGATGAAAAAGTTAAGTTTGAAAATGCTGGCTTTGATAGCTGCAGTGATGATGTGTTTAACAGCTGAGGCTAAGACCCAGGATGTAGGTGGACGAGTAATTGACGCGCAAGGTGAGCCCCTTCCATTCGTAAGTGTTGCGCTGCTCACAGCCGACTCTACTTATATACAAGGTGCAACGAGCGATGTGGATGGTATCTTCCAGATTAAGACTACCGATGCCTGCTGCATTCTGCGAT
>JBGUIA010000031.1:0-30916 GCA_045112595.1 Prevotella sp.
GATGGTGATGTAGTTGTCGCCGTTCTTGTCCACCCTCTGAGCCACCACGAAGCACTTCAGCTTCGGCTGGTAGGGGAAGAATAGGGCAGTGTTCTGCTCGCGGATGTTCTCACCACGCTGGCTGGTGTTAGCCAATGCTCTGGATGAACTCTTGGATATCTGCTCCTCGTCGTTGAGACCGAGCACATCGTCGTACTCCACCGTCATTTTGGTGTCGATGCCGGATCCCATAGTATAAGGTATATTAATACGCTCCGGTACGGATTGGCCGGCAGCGACGGTCATATTGAGCGGATAGGTCTTGTCATTGCCCACTGTCAGCACACAGTTCTTGATGGTCGAGGTGCCGTAGTTGGTGACGGTGACGAGCAGCGTGATCAAATCCTTGTGGCTCTGGAAGCCCTGATTCTCTTCCGGGTCGAACTGCACGGTGTAGTCGAAGGCGTTGCCGAAGTAAGCCGCCTTGCGGTTGAGCTGGGTGATACCCTGCTGGTCGGCACCCACGAAGCACACGTCAATCTTCTCCTTGGTCATGTAGCCGTCGAAGTTGTAGATGATGCCGCCCGCCTCCGTCTGCACAGCGGTGATGGGCATGCCCAGATGGAAGCTGCCGTCCTGGTTGGGCACCAGGCGCGAAGCGCGGATACACATACGCACGGTGTCGTTCTCGAGAACCTGCTCACGCCAAAGCAGCGCCACATTGTTGAGCGACTTGGCCTCCATGTCGGGTACTATGACGAACTCGTCGATGTTGGACCCGCTCATGATGAGTGAGGAGTTGATGCCCTTCTTTTCCTTACCGTCCATGCCGAAGCTCTTGATGCGTACGCACATCTCGTTCTTGGTGCTGTCAGCTATCGTCATCCAGCTCACCAGGTTGTAGTCGCCCACACGGTGCATGCTCACGGACCCTACGATGTCGTCCATAGTCTGCCTCGTAACGGTATTATTGCCGTCCACTATGATGCCGACGTTCTCAAACTGAGTGGAGGAGATACTTCTGCGCGCCACGATGAAGGCCGAAGTTCCGTCGTAGGCGACGCGGTAGTCCTTCAGGCAGAAGTTCTCGTTGACCTCCGCCAGCTTCACGGGCTCCGACCAGGTCTCATTGCCGTCGAAGCGCGACATCATCAGATGGCCGTTCATCAAGAGGTCGGCCAGCTGTACGGTGTCTTTGTCAGTCACCCAGCTGCCTTTCTCGATGGTGCCCTCCTGCCATACAACTACTGCCTTACCGCCATCGGCCATAGCCAGACGTGGCCTGTAGGAAGCGGTCTCGGGAGAACTGTAAATAGGTTTGGGCTTGTACCACTTGGTACCGGCGTTCTTCTTGGTGTAGTAGAGGTCATAGATGCGGCTGACCTGGTTCACCGTCACGTCGAGCGTCAGTGAATCCTCGAGCTGCTCCTTGGAGACCGTCGCAGTAGCCTGCTCCATCACCGCCAGGTCGAGACCGGGCACAGAGGCGGCATCGTAGTCGCTGCATCCGCCCGAACGCCAGTCGGAGATGATGGTGGGGTCGTCCAGAGAGGCCACCTCAACCGTCATCATGTTTGGGTCATCGGGATTGCCCTGGTTGCCCTGATAGATGATGCTGTCGCCGCCCGAGATGAACTTCACAGGCTTGTCAATGATAGCATAGCTGCTGACAAGTTCACCCGGAAGAGCGGCAGCGCGAGCCTTCTTATCGTCGGGATCGACATCATCGCTCAGGTAGTAGGCAAAATTCTTGTGGAAGGGGTTCGAGAAGTCTGTCGGCGTGAGGAGATGCTCATTGTCACCACTCCATTCATAATCATCGCCAGCTACTTTCCAGAAGAAAAGCTTCACCCAGTATTTGGCACTTGCGTCAGCAAACCAGTTCCAAGCACTGCCCGAGAATTCGTTCTGGAAATCCAATCGGGAGCCTAGGGCATACTTGAAGCCAGCGCCGGCACCCGCCTTCAGTTCGAAACCAACGTCGCCAAATACTGGAATCTGAACAGGTAAAGGAGTCGGCACCAACACGACATACGGTACTTCGGTCCCAGTGGAGCCATTGATGCTTGCCTGGCCGAAGAACTTGAAGGCCAAGGCGTGGTTCTTCAGCGGGTCGGGGAGATTCAGCGTGTTTTGGAAAGAATAGAGCCCCGTGTTAACACTGACATTCACGGCTGCGTGGGTTTGCACCCTCGGAACGTAAAAGTCGACGAGATCTTTCACCTTCGGTAGATTCGCCCAAAAGTTAAATTTCTTGACAATATCGGGCATGCCCTTTATTTTGCTGAGGGTTTGGAGCAATTCTCTGAAATCGAGGGTGAAGTTAGCACTCGCCGTAGCCTCTGCACGCAAGCCGACCTCATCAACGTACTTCATGCCGCGGAACCACCGCTTCCAGTCGTTGCCCTCCAACGACAGCGGAAGGGAGAACTTACTATACAACTCCGCATAGGCACTATACTGCAGGTCGCCCACAGGTCTCGATATCTCATCTCTAGCAGACCCTCTCTGCAGATACATCAGGTTGGCCGATAAGTCTTGATTCTCGAAATCGTATTCATCGGCCTTTTTCAACTGCAACTTGCTCGATTCCATATCGTTAGGCCAGCATCTGCTCCTTGTTTCGATTAAGTCGTACTTTTCTTCGGTGCCGACGCCGAGGGTCAACGACGTCTGCAGCTTCTTGGTCTTGAAGAAATCGAGTTCGAGACCGATGCGGGCGTAGAACGGCTTCTTCATGGGAACGTTGAAGGTCAACTGAGGATAGGCGGCTGGCGCCATTTCTTTCGTCCAGTCTTCTGCCGCCTTTTGCGCTTCGTCTCCCTGGAGGTGCTCCTCAGCAATAGCGAGGGCGTCAGCCTTCATCTTTTCCAGGTCGAGATACTTGTTATAGAGGATGGGCAGAACGCGCACTGAGTCGCCGGCAAAGGCCACAGCGGGACGACCTGAGGTGTTGATGTCGAGATATCCGTTCAGATTAAACCTCGTGATCCAGTATTTGTAGTCGAAGAGTGGGCTGGTGATAGGCCTCGTGTCGCCGGCTTTGTCGTCATCGAGAATGGCGTTCTCCTCAGCGTCGTTCTTCGCCTTTATGAGTGTGATGGCAGCGGAGGTTTCATAGGATTTGGGAGCGACGATGGCCACCTCCATCTGGGCGTAGCTCATATACATCTTGTCGTCGGCCAGCTTCATCGTGTCCTTGTGGGAGGCGAACTCGTCGTAGTAAACCGTCTCGGTAGTCTGAACGGGCAGAATGTCCGCAGACTGTATGCTGCTCACGTAGAAGTCGCCGCGAAGGTCGAGCGTAGGCGTTAGCGTCGAGAGTATCGACGAAGTCACCCTGGGCGAAGTGACGGGTTCGGAGATGCTCTCCAGGAAGATGTCCACTTCCTCCCTGTCGCTGTCGATAATGCCTGTATTGTGGTTGTAAGAGCCGGGATACATGCAGAGCTTCGGCAGGTAGCCGTCGCGGTAGCACTCTATGGTGGCGGGCTCGCCGTCGGTCAGCACGTACAGGCGGTTGGACATAGGATCCAGATCCCACTTAAGCAGATGGTCGCCAATCGGCTTGTTGATGGTATCGGCGCGCACGGCGTGCATCGTCAGACCGTTTGTTTCGATAGAAGGCTCGTTGTCGAGGTAGAGGTTCACCCACAACGTGTCGTGATAGGAGAAGAGTCGCGAATCCAAATAGGTAGGATTCGGCGCTTCCAGATGCTTGTGCTTGTTATAAGGCATACTCGCACCCGTTGACACCGACACAGTGTTGTCGCTCACATGAGTCACGGCGTCCCTGGCCCACCATTCGTGGTCGAGCTTGATGCGCTTGAAATTGTCAGCCATCAGATAGGCTTCCACCAGGTCGCCGCCGTCGTAGTCGTAGAAGGTGTAGAGCTTGTCCACCACCATGTTCTGAATGTAGGCCGTGTCGCTCAACTGTGTGTCGCTGTTGTAGCGGATCAGCTGCAGGGTGTAGTCGCCGTCGACGATACGGCTCTTGTCGAGCATCACCGAACGAACGGAGGCCGAACCGTAGCTGTGGCTGTTGAAGGTGTAGGCCTTCGCAGTCTCCTCACCCTGACCCTGCGGCCAGATCTTCACCTCAATCTGGTTCTCGGTGATGGGCGGCATGATGTAGGCGTAGTTGTTGGCGGAAAACACCTTCGATGTGTTCTGCGAGGCGTCTGTCGTGTCCCTGACACAGGTCACGCGGATGTGGAAAGGCCGGTTGCCCTGAGCCTTGTCCAGACGCAAGACGATATACTGATTGTCGCGGGCGTCGTAGATCTGCTTGTAGAAGCCCACGGTGTCCTTCGGAGCAGGGTCGCGGAAGACCGCCTTGAGAGCATCCATCTCGGCACCGTTGTCCTGTATGCCGTGATCAATCTCCTGCCATTGGAACTGGCTGATGTCCGCCCATGAGTCAAGTTGACCTAGGTTGACGGCTCGCTCCACGGTGAAATCGTCTGCCCATACTGCCTCACTACCTGACAGTAGCAAAAATAATGTCGTTAATGCGGTTACTAGTAATTGTTTCATAAGGATTCATATTTTTGCAAATATAGGAAGAATTTTTATTTAATTGTTTTTGTGGTGGGTTAATCTTTGTTAATTGTGGCAAAAAGTCTTACACATAATGATAGTGGAGGCCGCCACTTTTTCTGAAGCGAAGCCCTGAGTCAGCAATGACCTAGGGCTTCATATGTTTTAATCCTGACTGAAGTCGTGTACCATCTTACGGTACATATCATACATGCGTTTGCGTGAGATATAACCCTTCAGATGGTTGCTTTCGTCGATGACGGGGAGCCAGTCTGCTTGTGTGCGCTCGAAGGTCTTCATCACCTGTGTCATGGGTGTAGAGTCGCTCAATGTGGCGTCTGGTTCGGACATCAGTTGAGACGCACGGAAATGGTTATACAGTTCGGTGCGGAAGACGACGTGGCGTATTTTGATGATATTGATTTCTCCGAGTAGTGTTCCGGCAGCATCGGTCACTGGCAAGACGCTGTTGTGTGAACGGCTAATTTTATGTACCATCTGTCCTAACTCCATATCAGGGTCAACGGCTTGGAAGTCGCGCTCGATGACAGAATCAAGACTCATCAGCGTCAATACGGCATGGTCGGTATGATGGGTCACCAGTTTTCCCTGTTTTGCCAAACGCAGACCATAGATGCCATGAGGTTCGAAGATGCTGATGGTGAGGTAGCTGGAAACGGCGACAATCATCAGTGGCATGAAGAGGTTGTAGCCGCTGGTGATCTCAGCAATGAGGAAGATGCCTGTCAGTGGTGCGTGCATGACTCCCGACATCACACCCGCCATGCCCAAGAGCGAGAAATTCTTTTCTGGCACATAGACACCTATCTGATGGATGTTCCATAGTCGTGAAAAGAGGAATCCCGTGAAGCATCCAATGAATAGCGAGGGTGCGAATGTACCGCCACAGCCACCACCACCATTTGTTGCAGAAGTGGCAAAGACTTTGGTGAGCAGTACCAGTCCTATATATATAATAATGTATTCTGAATGTCCATAGAACAGTGAACCTTCCAGAATCTGGTTCCAGTCTGCTTCTGTCTTACCATTCAGCAGCAGGTTGATAGAGTGGTAGCCTTCACCGTAGAGTGACGGGAAGATAAAGATGAGTGTGCTGAGAATTGCACCACCGATAGCCAAGCGGACGTATGGCTTGTCTTTGAAGCGTGCAAACATATCCTCGCAGGCATTCATCGTACGGATGAAATAGAGTGATACCAGTCCACATGTCACGCCTAACAGGATAGACGCCGGTATGCGTTCCACCGTCCAGTCACTATCGAGTTGGAAGGAGAACATGACGGCATTACCGCTGAAGATATATGTGAAACAGGTGGCCGTCACGCACGACACGAGGATGGGCAATAGCGACGCCATCGTCAGGTCGATCATCAACACTTCGAGTGTAAATACCAATCCTGCAATAGGTGCCTTGAAGATTCCCGCAATAGCACCGGCAGCACCACAGCCCACGAGCGTCATCAGCGTCTTGTTGTCCATGCGGAACAGTTTTCCGAGGTTTGAACCGATGGCTGAACCCGTCAGTACGATTGGTGCCTCGGCTCCCACAGAACCACCGAAACCGATGGTGATAGCTGATGCGATGACCGACGACCATGTGTTGTGTGCCTTTATGCGGGAACGGTTTGACGAGATGGCATAGAGGATGCGTGTGATACCATGCGAGATGTTGTCTTTCACGATATAGCGTACGAAGAGCGACGTCAGCCAGATACCCACTACGGGATAAACCAGATAGAGCCAGTTGTATGAATCGGTGGCAAACTTACCTGTCAGCAGGGCGACGATGATGTTGATGAGTCCGTGCAGGACGTATGCAGCCACAGCAGATAACAGTCCCACAAGGAATGCCAGTACGAGCAAGAACATCTTGTCGCTGACATTCTGTACGCGCCACTCATGCAGTCGTTGCAACCACTTGGGACCTATCACGTGTTCACCCTGTCGCTCCATCGTTCTTTATTGTCTGATAATTGTCACTTCACCATTTTCGCGCAGACGGATAATGCTGCTGGGCGTATGGGGTTTATGTTCCTGACGACGACTCCAACAGACGTAGTCCACCTGTTCGATGATACGTGGGTCGATGTCGCAGTAGTTCTGTGCGGCAGGTTCGCCACTGATGTTGGCAGAGGTAGAAACCAGCGCTTTCTGGAAACGATAGCAGAGTTCCTTCGAGAAGGGTTCCTGCGTGATGCGAATGCCCAAGCTGCCGTCCTCGGCAATGAGGTTCGGAGCGAGGTTGATGGCACCGTCGAGGATGATGGTGGTGGGCTTCGTTCCGACGACAGAATCGTCGGACACACTTTTTAGGCTGTCGATAAGTTGCCAGGCAACATCGGGGATGTTTCGGAAATAGCGCTGCATACGGGCGTCGCTATCCACGAGGCAGATGAGTGCTTTTGAGTCGTCACGCTGCTTGATGGCATACACGCGTTTCACCGCTTCGGCATTCGTGGCATCACAACCGATGCCCCAAACAGTATCAGTAGGGTAGAGGATGACTCCGCCCTCGCGCAACACTTTCACTGCATTTTTAATATCTTCTTCTCTCGTCATTAGAATTCTGATGTAAAGTGGAACTTAATGTGTTCGAAGTCCTGTTGTGCCATCGAGAGCACGTAGCCCGAATCAGCAAGAAACACGTCGCGACCTTCCTTGTCTTTCGCCATGTACTGATACTTGCGTTTCTTGAAATTCTCCAGTTCTTTCTCATCGTCACTCTCTATCCAGCACGCCTTATACAGGTGTACGGGTTCCCAACGACACTTGGCGTTGTACTCGTTCTCCAGACGGTACTGGATGACCTCGAATTGCAGTTGGCCCACGGTACCGATGATCTTGCGGTTGTTAAACTGGTTGACAAACAACTGGGCGACACCCTCGTCCATCAACTGGTCGATGCCTTTCTGTAACTGCTTCGACTTCATCGGGTCGTCATTCTCAATATACTTGAAGAGCTCGGGCGAGAAGGAAGGCAGTCCACGGAAATGGAGCTGTTCGCCCTCGGTGATGGTATCGCCAATCTTGAACATACCTCCCGTATCGGGCAGGCCCACGATGTCACCGGGCCACGCCTCGTCGATGGTACTCTTACGCTGAGCCATAAACTGTGTAGGCGACGAGAATCGCAGCGTCTTACCCTGACGCACATGCAGATAGGGCTGGTTGCGCTGGAACTTACCACTACATACCTTGCAGAAGGCAATACACGAACGGTGGTTGGGGTCGATATTGGCGGTAATCTTAAAGATAAAGCCCGTAAACTTCTGCTCTTCGGGTTGTACGTCGCGTTCCTCAGCCTTGGTGGGCTTTGGACTGGGAGCAATCTCCACAAAACAGTTCAGCAACTCCTGCACACCAAAGTTGTTCAAGGCAGAGCCGAAGAACACGGGAGCCACCTCAGCCGAGCGGTATGTCTCGACGTCAAATTCGGGATAGACGCCATCCACCAATTCCAGGTCTTCGCGGAGCTTGGCGGCATTTTGCTCACCAACCATTTTATCGAGCTCGACGGAATCGAGCTCCACACTAACTTTTTCTGTCACGCGCTGCTTGTCGGGCGTAAACAGGTCGAGCTTGTTTTCGTAGATATTATACACGCCCTTGAATTTCGCACCCTGATTGATGGGCCACGACAGCGGGCGCACCTTGATCTCTAACTCCTGCTCCAACTCATCCAACAGGTCGAACGGGTCACGACCCTCGCGGTCCATCTTGTTGATGAAGATGATGACGGGCGTATTCCTCATGCGGCACACGTTCATCAACTTACGCGTCTGCGTCTCCACACCCTTCGCACCGTCCACCACGATAATGGCGGAATCGACGGCCGTCAGCGTGCGGTACGTATCCTCAGCAAAGTCCTGGTGACCCGGGGTGTCGAGGATATTAACTTTATACTCAACGTCCGAACCGTCGGGCGTATAGTCGAACTCCATCACGGACGTCGACACGGAGATACCACGCTGCTTCTCGATGTCCATCCAGTCGGAAGTAGCAGTTTTCTTAATCTTGTTGTTCTTCACTGCACCAGCCACCTGGATTTGACCGCCAAATAGCAGAAACTTCTCTGTCAGCGTGGTCTTACCAGCGTCTGGGTGCGAGATAATCGCAAATGTTCTTCTTCTTTCTATTTCTTGATTCATAACTTTTCAATACATTCTTTCAATGACTCCTCCCAATAAGGCACCTCAATGCCGTAGGTCTGCTTGATTTTCGTCTTGTCGAGCACGGAATAATGCGGACGGGCGGCAGGTGTCGGATATTCGGCTGTATGTAACGGACGGACGTGACACGATGTGATACCCGCAAGGCGATGGATGGCCTTGGTGAAGTCGAACCACGAGATGACACCCTCGTTAGAGAAATGGTAGATACCCGGCACGATACCTTTGTTAATGGCTGTCATGATGACGCGGGCCAAGTCACGGGCGTATGTCGGTGTACCTATCTGGTCGAAGATGACACCCAGTTCCGCTTTCTCCTTGCCCAGACGAATCATCGTCTTTACGAAGTTGTTGCCAAAGGTCGAGTACAGCCATGCCGTACGGATAATCATCGAACGCTCACATAGTTTCTGAACGTTCAGTTCACCCACCAGTTTCGTCTTACCATAGACGCTGTTGGGACAGGTGTCCTCATCCTCCGTATAGGGCGTGTGATTTGTACCGTCAAACACGTAGTCGGTAGAAATCTGAATCATCCAACCGCCACGCTTCCCCATGGCATGAGCCAGATAGGCAGGTGCCTCAGCATTCAACAACTGACACAGTGCCTCGTTGTCCTCTGCTTTATCGACAGCCGTATAAGCGGCACAATTGACGATGCCGTCAATGGCGTTTTCCGCTACAAAGGTCTCAATAGCCTGCTGATTGGTGATATCCAATTCAGCGACATCCGTATTAAAATAGGTGTGCTGGGGATTGTCCTTCTCCAGCAGTTGCATCTCGTTACCCAATTGGCCGTTACAGCCTGTAATCAATATATTCATTATTCGAATTTCAATCCTTCTTCTTTATCTTTCTTGTAATAGTCTGAGAGCATGCCCAGAAATGTAGTAATCTCTTTGATGGCATGTTCCGTATTGGTGCTGATTTCCTTCTTCTGCAGACGTAACATCATGACACCATAGAGCGAATTGAAGCACGTCTCGATCTCGTTCTCGTCCTTATTGGCACCGCGGTTGCGAAGTTCTACGATGTAGGGCAACACACGGTAATATTCTGCATTGTAAAACGGGAACTTCGTCGATGCCAACAGCTGGGTATGCAGTTCGACAAGTGTCTGCATGGTCACCTTGTTGATTTGCAGGTGTCCCTGTTCGCGACAGCCCTCTTGGTTCATCATACGAATGAGATGACCATACCAGTCGGTCAGTTCTTCTTTTTGTTCGTCAGTATAGTCGAATCGTGCAATATACTCTTTACGTATGCGCGTCAGCGAACAATCGAAAGCCCTGATGATATTCTCTACCTGCCACATATACAGCAGATATTCGGCAATATTGTTTTTTCGTAAATCCTGTGAGATAAACATTTTCCTTGGTCGTTATGATGTTATAACGTTGTTGTGTTAAAAGAATCTGAAAAGGTTGGTCACTGTACCGAACAGTGAAATAATAGAGAATAACGTCACCACAGCTCCTATGACCTGATTGATGATGCGGATGCCATGGTCGTCGAAGATAGTGCGAACCTTGTCCACCAGCCACGACAGACCGTACCACCATAGCAGCGCTCCTCCAATGATGCTTGCAAAGCCCACCATCATCTCGAACGGATGGTCGGGAATGACAAAGGCAAATTGTGCAAATAGCGCCATGAAGAGGAAGATAATCAGTGGGTTGGAGAATGTGACCAAAAAGGCCGTCCAGATGTTGTACCACAGTGACCCTTTCTGTTGTCCGGACTGGTGCATGTTCTTTGTCGGGTCCATGCGCCACGTATAGATACCGAAGCCCAACAACAGCACACTACCGATAATCTGCAGATAGAACTTGTTCTGGTCATTGTTGATGAAGTCCATGACAAATGCCATACCGAAGCCCGTGATGCCGGCATAGATGATGTCGCTGATGGAAGCACCAATGCCTGTGGCAAGTCCATACCAGCGCCCTTTGTTCAGCGTGCGCTGTACGCAAAGGATGCCTACCGGTCCCATGGGTGCTGATGCAATCATGCCTATTAGCATGCCCTTGAACACCAAATCTACGATATTTATATGTATCGGAAATGCCATTTCGACTGCAAAGGTACGAAATATTTTGCTAAATCCTTGCAGTTTCGGAATATTTTTGTACCTTTGTAGGCAGATTCGTAAAATAGACATAACTTAAAAACATAAAAACAATGGAACAACAAGGAATTAAGCCCTATGTCATCGGTTTAGACTTAGGAGGTACGAACTCAGTATTCGGCATCGTTGATGCTCGTGGTGAAATCAAAGCTACTACCGCTATCAAAACTGGTGGTTACACCAAAGTTGAAGACTATGTCAAAGCTTCTGTTGAAGCATTGCAGCCTATCATTGAACAGGTAGGCGGTATTGAAAAAATCAAGGCTATGGGTATCGGTGCGCCCAATGGCAATTACTACAACGGCACCATCGAATTCGCTCCCAATCTTCCTTGGGCACACGACGGTATTGTCCCTTTGGCAAAACTGTTTAGCGACCAACTGGACGGCATTCCCGTGGCGCTGACCAATGATGCCAATGCTGCTGCACTGGGTGAAATGGTCTATGGCGTTGCCCGTGGCATGAAGAATTTCATTGTCATCACATTAGGAACGGGAGTCGGCTCTGGTATTGTGGTGAATGGTCAGCTGCTCTATGGTCACGACGGCTTTGCCGGAGAACTGGGTCACGTAACGATGGTTCGTGGTGCAGAGGGTCGCAGTTGCGGTTGTGGTCGTACCGGTTGTCTGGAGGCTTACTGCTCGGCAACGGGTGTGGCTCGTACGGCTCGTGAACTGTTGGCAAAGACCGATCGTCCTTCGCTGCTCCGTGAGATGAATCCGGAGGACATCACTTCGCTCGACGTGTCTATCGCTGCAAGCAAGGGTGACGAGTTAGCGAAGGAGATTTACGAATTCACTGGCAAGATGCTGGGTGAGGCCTGTGCCGATTTCACGGCATTCTCCAGTCCTGAGGCTTACATTTTCTTCGGTGGTATGGTGAAGGCCGGCGACCTGATTATGGAACCCATCAAGCGCAGCTATGATGAGCATGTCATGAAGATCTTCAAGGGCAAGGCTCAATTCCTGGTCAGTGGTCTTGACGGCGCATCGGCTGCAGTATTAGGTGCTTCAGCCATTGGTTGGGAGATTTAAACTGACGTTATATGAAAGGGGAGGGCATCGCCCTCCTTTTTTCTTTTTCTTGCTCGTTTCCTTCATCATTCCGTGCAACAACTAAAACGATTGCGCAAGGAAATGCCTCAAGATATTTGGTACTTTGTCCGTTTTTTCGTACCTTTGCAAGCAGAACTACTAGAACAAATAAAAAACATGAAGAGATTTCTACAAATCGTGATGCTTCTCACCGTTGTCGCTATGGCCGTTCAGGCTAAGGGCTGGAACGACCAAGAGTACAAGCAGATTGAGCAGAGCATCCGTCTGCCGCAGTTTGCCGACAAGGCGTATGTGATAACCAAGTATGGCGCAAAGACTGATAATACTGCCGCAAAGAACCAAAAGGCGATACAGAAGGCTATCGACAAATGTTCTGCCAAGGGTGGCGGACGCGTCATCGTGCCTGCCGGTCAGCGATTCCTTACGGCTGCCATTCAGCTGAAGAGTGGCGTCAACCTCGTTGTTGAGGAGGGTGCTGTATTGGAGTTCGCCTTCGAGCCCGAGCTTTACCCCATAGTGCCTACGCGCTGGGAAGGTCTTGATTGCTGGAACCTCTCGCCGCTCATCTATGCCTACCAGGCACGTGACATCGCCATTACCGGCAAGGGCACCATCGACGGTGGCGGCTCCAACGACACGTGGTGGCCATGGGTGGGCAGTAAAAAGTTTGGCTATAAGGACGGCATGCCCGTTCACCAGTGGAACGAGAACAGTCGTCCCCGTCTGTTGAAACAGGCTGAGGACGGTGTGCCTATGGACGAGCGTCGTTTCGGTCCCACCGACGGATTGCGCCCGCAGATGATTAACTTCAACCAGTGCGAGGGCATCCTCATTGAGGATGTCACGCTGTTGCGCTCGCCGTTCTGGGTGATCCATCCGCTATTGTCAACAGATATTACCGTGCGCGGCGTACATATTAATAATAATGGACCCAACGGCGACGGTTGCGATCCTGAAAGTTGCGACCGCGTGCTCATCGAGAACTGTTACTTTAATACCGGCGACGACTGCATCGCCATCAAGAGCGGCCGTAACAACGACGGTCGTGAGGGTGGTCAAGGTGCGTTCGCCGGCCGTGCGTCGAAGAATATCATCATCCGTAACTCTAAATTTAATAATGGTCACGGTGGCGTGGTCATTGGCTCTGAGATTAGCGGCGGTTGTCAGAATGTCTATGCCCACGACTGCGAGATGGACTCTCCGTCGCTGGACCGCGTGTTGCGTATCAAGACAAACTCCTGCCGTGGAGGCATCATCGAGAATATCAACATGCGCAACATCACTGTTGGTCAGTGTGGCGAGGCCGTGCTTAAGATCAATACCGACTACGAGCCCCGCGAGGTGTGCTGCCGTGGTTTCTATCCTACCGTTCGCAACGTCACGATGGAGAACGTTACCTGCAAAAAGTCGAAGTATGGTGTGATGATAGTAGGTTACGACGACCCCAAACTGGCCTATACCATCAATAACATCACTGTCAAGAACTGCCAGTTCGACGGTGTCTACAGCAAGCCCATTCATCAGATTGGTCTTGCGCAGGACGTCACCTACGACAACCTTATGATTAACGGTTCGATGGTGCTTCAGGACAAGCCATACAAACACTACAGCGAGTGGCTCACCTACAGTGAGATGCAGCGCGTGCCGAAGTCTTATCTGCTCGATTTCTCGACGAGTCCGAAGTGGAGCTACGTCATGGGCATCGAGCTCGAAGGCATGCTCGATACCTATCTGTGCTATGGTGGTGAGGCTATCCGCAAGTATTGTCAGGAGTATACTGACACGATGATTTACGCTGATGGTAACATCCGCGGGTTTAACATCCTCGACTACAATCTCGACAACATCCGCACAGGCCATTTCGTCACACGCATGTATCAGAATTGGCCTGAGGCGAAAAACCTGAAGGCCATGCAGTTGATGATGAAACAATTGCAAGACCAGCCGCGTACCATCGTCGACCGTGTGTTCTGGCACAAGGCTGTTTACGCCTATCAGGTATGGCTTGACGGCATCTTCATGGGTCTGCCGTTCCGCTGTCTCACGGCTCCGATAACGGAAAAAGCACCTAAGAACAAACGTGCTAAGGTGAACCCCGTCACCAGTATCTACGACGACGCGGTCAACCAGCTGAAAATTACCTACCAACGCACCTTTGACCCCAAGACGGGGCTGAACCGCCACGCCTACGACGAGACGCGCAAGACCTTCTGGGCTGATAAGGCGACGGGTCTGTCGCAGCATTGCTGGGGCCGTGCTCAGGGTTGGTATACGATGGCACTTATCGAAGTGCTTGACGCCCTGCCCGAGGACTATGTCCGTCGTTCAGAGGTTATCGATTTGCTTAAGAGTGACTTCGACGCCATCCTGAAATGGCAGGACAAGGACAGTGGTGTGTGGTATCAGGTGATGGACAGCCCCAGTCGCGAGGGAAATTACCTCGAGAGTACATGCTCCGCTATGTTCACGTATGCATTGCTGAAAGCCTACCGCAAGGGATATGTAGGGGAGAAATACCGTGACGCAGGTATCAAGGCCTATAAGGGCATCATCAATAAGTTTATCAAAGTACATCCTGACAAGACCATTTCGCTTACCGAGTGTTGCAGTGTTGCTGGTCTCGGTCCTGCCGAGACGCCTGAGGTCATTGCTGCTATGAAGAAAATCAATCCGAAGGGTAGCGTCAAGGAGAACCGTCGCCGCGACGGCAGCTACGCGTACTACCTCTCTGAACCTATCCGCGACAACGACGCGAAGGGCGTGGGACCATTCATCTGGGCCTCGCTCGAAATGGAAATGCTCGGCTACGACACGGATTCCGATTACTCACTTGACGTCAAAAAGAAGTAAGAAGAAAGACGTAAACGTTTTCGCTTGATTTTTATCAATTTCCGTTCGATATTCCGAGAATAATGCGTAACTTTGCCAACGAATTCAAAACAACTACTAATGATTCTACTAAAAAAGTGTTTTCTAACGCTGGTCGCAGCGTTGACAGCCCTGACAACAGTGGCTGCAGACTATGACCAAAATGCACCTTTCGGTTTCTGTACGCGTTCATCGCGTACAGATGCCGGAAGTACGTTCGAAGTAACTGGTGGCGGTTGCTACACTTATCCCGTGCCCGAAAACTTTGAGGGTAAGGTCGTGGTGTTGAAGTCCAATGGTCAGGACATGAAGAGCACCATCGAAAATGCCATTAAGAACAAGGAGAACAATGTGATTATCCTCGACGGTTCGGACGGTGACTTTATCGTCTCGAGCAACATTGGCATCACCTCGTCGATAAATAACAAGACGCTGTTGGGTATCAACAATGCCCGTCTCTGCACTAAGTGGCATGTGACGGATGAGATGAAGGCCGCGCTCGATGCTGCCGGCGTGCCCAGTATGAGCACCAGCGGTGGTGGTGGAACATTGCCCAACGGCAACAAGGTAAGCGAAGAGGCTGAATATAACACCCGCAAGATTCTCATTGAACTGACAGGAGACAATAGCGAGAGTTATCGCAATTCGGGCATTCTCAGCCTGAATGGTTGTCGCAATATCATCGTCCGCAATATCACCTTCGTCGGCCCCGGCTCTATCGATGTCAGTGGCAAGGACCTGATTTCAGTAACCAACAATGCCCGCAACTGCTGGGTGGACCACTGTGCATTCCAGGACGGTATGGACGGTAACTTCGACATCACTACGAAGTCGGACTTCTTCACCGTCAGCTGGTGTACGTTCAGTTATACCGATCGTTCGTACATGCACCAGAATACCAACCTCATTGGCAGCAGTGACAGCGAGGCGACAGGCTATCTGAACACCACCTTCGCTTTCAACTGGTGGGGCACAGGCTGTAAGCAGCGTATGCCTATGGCCCGCGTGGGAAAGATTCACATGCTGAACAACTACTTCACCAGCACAACGGCCAGCAACTGCATCAATCCGCGTAAGAACTCGGAATTCCTCATCGAAGGCAACTACTTCGACAAGGGTGTGAAGAAATTCTATAGGAACAATGATGCCACTGCCGTGACTTGGGCTTCCAGCAATCACCACGTAGAGAGTAATTCGCTGGGGAATCTCAATTCGTTCGGTACAACAGTCACCGTCCCCTATGATTATACCGTAGCTCCTGCCAGCGACGTGCCAACGGTAGTGAAGGAGCATGCCGGAGCCACACTTTTTGCTGATACCCCTTCTGGTATCGAGGAAATTATCGGTACGGCAGCACAAAACCAGCAATCCCATTCCGTTTATAACCTCAGCGGACAGCGTGTCGGCAATGGTTATAAAGGAATCGTCATTGTCAACGGAAAGAAAGTCGTAGTCGGACGAGGAAAATAATTCCTCGGAAAGTCAGTTCGATGGCCATTGCCGTCCACACGCCTGGCAGACCGTAGGTCACTGCCAGCAGGGCTGCGAGCGTCAGACGTACACCCCACATGGAACCAAGGCTCATGATGGCGGGTTTCAACGTGTCGCCAGCACCGACGAACACACCATTGCAGACGATGGATGCGGCAAACAATGGTTCTGCGAATGCCTCAATACGCAGACACTGTGTCCCCAACGCAATGATTTCGTCGACGGGTGTCATGATGGCCATCAGCTCAGCCGCAAACACATACATAAACAATCCCATCAGCGTCATCACCCCCATACCCAGTCCCACCGACATATGGGCAAACTGTCGCGTGAGCAGTTTCTTGCCCGCGCCAAAGCTCTGACCTACCAGTGTTGTGGCGGCCTCGGCGATGCCAAAGCCCGGCATGTAGCAAAGGCTCTCGACGGTGATGGCCAGCGAGTGGGCAGCGATGGCGATAGTGCCCAGTGGCGCGACAATCAGTGTGCTGACAATCTGTGCCGAGCCCATGAGCAAGTGTTGCAGTCCCATGGGCGCACCAATCTTAAATGCGTTGCCCACGACGTCGGCCTGCGGTTTGAACTTGTCCCACGATAGCGGCAACCTCTTGCCTTTTACCTCTTCCCGTTCACTTCTCTTCAGGATGCCCAGCATATCCGAGCGGTACAGCAGGAAGTACATCATCAGCAAGGCCGTGATGAACATGGCCAGTCCGGTGCCGATAGCTGCACCCGCAACGCCCATGCCTAACAGATAGATGAACGCGTAGTTGAACACGACGTCCATCACACACATCAGGATGTTGAGCATCGATGGAATTTTCATGTTGCCCGAACACTTGAGCATTGAACCCGCCAGACCTTCCATCTGGAAGAAAATGCCTGCCGCACAGAAGATAGCAAAATAAAGCGATGCGTCGTGGGCAATCTCCTCCGAACCGCCCAACCAGTAGGGCAGGGGAATGCTGATGGCTTCGGCGATGCACATCATGACAACGGCGTAAATGGCACAGCACACCAGCGACTGGCGCAATACACGCTGGGCACGCTTGATGTCGTTAGCTCCGATGGCGTGCGCTACCTGCACTGAGAATCCCATGTTAGCTGCTGACGCCAGTCCGCCCAAGAGCCATCCTGTAGTTTCGACGAGTCCGATGGCTGCCGAGGCTTTGGCACCTAAATGACCCACCATCGATGCGTCGATGAAGAACATGACTGTCGCGGAGATCTGTGCGAGGATAGAAGGAATACTCAGGCTGATGATCAGCCTGAGTTTCTCGCCTTGTGTCATCTCGCGACCTTCGCGGATGTAGGCTAGAAGCTCTCGAGAAGCAGTACCCTGCTTGACCAGTCGTTTTTCTTCGCCCATTCCGTTTCGTTGCGATACGGCATCTCCAGTCCGTGATTCATCAGGTAAGCACCACTGTAACTCTTACCCTCACAATCCATCGGCTTCAAGTCGATACGGTTCAGTTCGCGTACCTTATAATATTTATTAGCGTCGAGACCAGCCATCCGTACACGTGGCAGGTGTTCGTTCTGGAACGACTCCGTCTTCCACCAGTAGAACACGGCCTTGTCTTGCTGGTCGGTGACGTACATCAGCGACGCCACACCCTTGCGGTCATAGGGCGACACCAGACGGTAGATATTACCGAACTGCACGATGGGGCGAATCTCCTTGTACTCGCTGATGGCCTTGCGGCAGAGTGCCTTCTCGTCGTCAGTCATGTTTTTGGGTTGAATCTCCATACCCAGACGTCCGCTCATGGCTACGTCGATGCGGTATTTCAGCGATGTCGTACGGAACACGGTATGGTTAGGCGTTGCGGAGATGTGCGAGGCCATGGCGATGGCAGGGAAGAAATAGCTTGTTCCCCACTGCATGTAGATGCGCTGCAGGGCGTCGGTATTGTCAGAAACCCAGAACTCGTCGAAGTAGGGTAGTATGCCCCAGTTGGCTCGTCCGCCACCCGAGCCGCACGCCTGGATAGTCAGTTCGGGATATTTCGCACGCACGCGCTGGCACACCTTCTCCAGACCGCGATGGAATTCGATGTAGAGGTGGCTCTGGTCGTTCATGGTCAGATACTGCGAGCCATGATTCATAATCGGCATGTTGGCATCCCACTTGATATAGTCTATCTCAGGATATTTCGTCATGAGCTCGTCCACCACGTTAAACACGAAGTCCTGCACCTTGGGATTTGCCAGGTCGAGCACCACCTGCGTGCCGCCACGACCCAGCACGGGTTCGCGCTTCGGAGCCTTCACAATCCAGTCGGGGTGAGCCTCGTACAGTTCACTGGTTGTATTGGCCATCTCGGGCTCTATCCAAATGCCGAACTTCACGCCGTTCTTCTTGGCGTCGCGCAACAGGCCTTCGATGCCTTCGGGCAGTTTGTTCTTGTCAACCACCCAGTCACCCAGGCTGGAGTTGTCCACCTTGCGCGGATACTTGTCACCAAACCATCCGTCGTCCATCACAAACAGCTCGCCGCCCATCGATGCGATATCGTGCATCATCTGGTCCATGCCCTTTTGGTTGATGTCGAAATAGACGCCCTCCCACGAATTCAGCAGGATCTTGCGTTCCTTGTTGCCGTTGGCGAGCATGTAGTTGCGGCCCCACTTATGGAAATTGCGCGACACGCCCGAGAGTCCTTTGTCCGAGAACGACAGCGCCAGCTTCGGCGTCACGAATGTCTCGCCTTTCTTCAGGTGGTATTCAGAATTGTCCTCGTTGATGCCCGCAAAGAAATAGTGATACTCTGTGTCGTCGGTGACCACCTTCAGACGGTAGTTGCCCGCATAGCACAATGCGGCGCCGATGACCTGTCCCGCGTTCTCCTGTGCCTTGCCGTCCAGCGAGAACATCACCTCCGCGTGGCTCGTATGCGCGTTGCGCGTGCCGTCTTTATTCACTATCTGCTTCTGTCCGGCCGTCAGCGGTTCCTCCACCAGCCGTGCCTCGTTGGCCCACGAACCATAGAAGCTCGACATCCACACGTCGCCCCTGCGGATGGGAACCATGGCCGAGGCAAATGTCGTCAGCGTCACCGGCTGCTTCTCGGTGTTGGTCACCTCCGACCACATCTCGATGATGTCCTCGGCCGCGTAGGCTTTGTAGTTCAGTTTCACCATCGTGCCATACACGGGGTCTTTCATCGTGATGCTCACCGTGCCGTTCGCCTGTTCCCAACTGTCGCAGACCACTGCCGTCGACATGTTGCCGTCGCCGTGCTTCATGGCCAGTGCGGCCTCGGCGGGACAGTTCATGCCATACACGGGATAGGCGTCCATCCGTCCGTCGCGGGGAGTCTGCAGATGCTGCAATTCCTGCGCATCCAGTCGCAGTCCGTAATACACATACTGGGGCTGTCGGCCCTTCTCTACGTCCAATACCAGTGACGTGTTCTTTGTCTCTACAACCACCTGTGCGGCGTGGCTCGTCGCAGCCGTCAGCGCCATCAGGGTCAATGTCATTAGTAGTTTCTTCATTGTCCTTCTTGTTTTTGTAATCATTTGCAAAGGTACAAAAAAACATCGGTTCATAGTTCATAGTTCATAGTTCACAGTTCATAATTAAGTTCATTTTAAACACTTTTAACCATAAAAGTCAAAAAACTATGAACTATGAACTATGAACTATGAACTTATTTTTGTACCTTTGCGCCGAAAATGAAACAAAGGCGACATTTTTTCGACAAAATTACCCTCCGACTGCGCACGCTGCTATTCATCAGTTTCGTGTTGACGAGCTTCCTGTCTGCATGGGCTGATACGACGTTCGTACATCGTGTGGAGGCTGATGTCGTACCCAGCATGGTGATACAGTCCAACAGCTATTTGCGGGGTGCCAATCCCGAGGGAGAGAAAATTGAGAGCTCCATGCTCATGCGCCTGAAATATACCGTCCAGCAGTCCGGCAATCCCGAACGCATCGGTGCCTATCATGGCGTGGGTCTCGGTGTGCTGGCCATCAACCGCCAACTGGGCACACCTCTGATGGCTTATATCGTACAGGGTGCACCCATCGTCAACCTCTCGCGCAACGTGTCGTTGAACTACGAACTCAATCTCGGCGCTTCCTTCGGGTGGAAAGCCTACGACGCTGTGACCAACGAGGACAACCACGTGCTGGGCTCGCCCGTCAACGTCTATATCGGTGCCGACGTCTTCCTGCGCTTCATGTTAGGACGTCATTTCGACCTGAATCTGGGCTACGGTTACACCCATTATTCCAATGCCAACCTGCGCATGCCTAATGAAAGCCTACATGCTATGGGTGTCCGCCTCTCAGCAGCATGCTATTTCGGTCGCGACGAAAACATCAGCCGCGCCTCGCTGTTTACGGCCGACCGTCCCGACAAGCGCTGGGTGACGGACGTGGTGTTGTATGGCGGCTGGAAGAAGAAAAGCCTCGCCCTGCCTGCCACCTTTGGCGTTGCCGGATTCCAGGTCAGTCCGATGTACCTTCTGAATCGTGCCTTTGCCATAGGTCCTTCCATTGATGCCGTTTACGACCATAGTGTCAACCTGACGACGACCGACGTCAATGGTGACGGACAGTTCGAATACGAACAGCCGCGATGGTCGCGACAGGCGGCAGTTGGTCTGCAGGCCCGTGCCGAACTGAACGTGCCCGTGTTCCGTGCCAGCTGTGGCATTGGCCATTATGTCGGCGGATTCTCCACGTTCTACGAGACGCTGGCCATGAAGGTCGACGTCACCCGCCATTTCTTTCTGAATATCGGTTATTGCCTCTATAACTACAATTACACGAACAATCTGATGCTCGGCATTGGTTATCGAATACGGTAAGCTTTGATGCCTTCCATTGCATACGTGCCGAAGACCTGTAGGTTCTGGCGGTCAACGATGGTCATACAACCCTTCGTGCCCTGCCTGTCGCAAAAGTTCGTGTCCCACGTCATCGGCACCATGCCGCCCAGCTCCTTACATAGCCGGTGCAGTTCGCGATAGTGGGCCCTGATGCTGGCGTTGTGCTTCTCCTGACTCTCTTTGGGCAGTGACGACAGGTCGCGCCAGTTGGCGCCGAACTCACCGATCACCACGGGATAGCCTTTGTCCACGAACGTCGTCTTCATCCGCATCAGCAGTTCTCTCATGTTGTCCTCCTCACCCATCGTGGCATTGCGCGCCGAACCGCTCAGGTGGTTGCCTTGGCCCCAGTAGTAAACGACATTGCCCCACGACTCGTCCTTCTCCATGCCCCAGAACTGCCAGGGGTGGTAGTAGTGCACCTCAATGGCCAGTTTGCCCTCGACGACGTCCGTCGGCATCTTGCCCGCCATGAAGTTACACGTATGTTCGATGTTCGTCGCCGGACCCTGCACCACCAGCACGCGCTTTGCATTGTTGCCGCCCGTAGCGCGAACGGCATCCACAAACGTCTGGTTATACTGTATCAGGTTGTCCGTCGCAGCCTGATTCTCCGCGTTCGGCTCGTTCAGTCCTGCAAACAACAGGCGCTCGTCGTAGTCCTTGAAGACTGTTGCTATCTGTGTCCACAGCGCCGTCAGTATCTCCTTGTTCTTTGCGATGGTCGCCGCGTCCGAGTCTGCGATGTGATTCTCCAGCCAACCGCCGTCCCAGTGGTCGTTCAACATCACATACAGGCTGTCGCGTATGCAGTAGTCCACCACCTCCTTCACGCGCGCCATCCACTGTGCGTCAATCTCGTACGTTGTCGCATTGCTGATATGTCCGCACGCCCATGCACACGGAATGCGAATGCTCCTGAATCCCAGACTCTTCACGTAGTCTATCACTTCCTGCGTGGTTTTCGTACCCTGCCACGCCGTCTCCGATGCCAGACCGCCCTTGTTGTTCAGAAAGTCAGCCCCGTTCCCGTTCTTGGCCTCCAGCGTATTGCCGAGGTTCCACCCGGGACTCATGTCTTCAATCACTTCCCGCGCCGACCGGTTCATTCCGTCTTGCGCACTCATCTCCATTCCCATTGTCAGCAGACATACTGCAAGGATAGTAATATGTTTTAGTTTTTTCATCATGCCGCAAAGGTAAGGAAAAAAAGTGAACTGACCAAACATCAGCCACCTTTTTTCAAATCTGCAATACTCCGAACGAAATTTCAAATACTCCAAAAGTAATTCCAATTACTCCGAAAGTATTGACACTGACGCCTACTTCCGCTCGAAAGAACAAAGAAAAGTCCACTTTCCTTTGGTTCTTTACTCGCTTATTCGTATCTTTGCAGCATTAATTGAGAAAGACAATGAAGAAAGAGGATTTGAGAATTGTGTTTATGGGTACGCCGGAGTTTGCGGTGGAGACGCTGCAGGCGCTGGTGGAGAACGAGTATAACGTGGTGGCAGTGGTGACACAGCCCGATAAACCCGTGGGCCGTCACCAGACGGAGATGCAGCCGTCACAGGTGAAGCAGTATGCTGTGGCGCACGGCTTGCCCGTGTTGCAACCAGAGAAGATGAAGGACCCAGCGTTTGTGGAACAGCTCCGGTCGTACCGGGCTAACCTGCAGGTGGTCGTGGCGTTCAGGATGTTGCCGGAAGTGGTGTGGGCCATGCCTGAGTACGGCACGTTTAACGTCCATGCGGCCCTGCTGCCCCAATATCGCGGTGCAGCGCCTATCAACTGGGCCGTCATCAATGGCGAGACGGAGACGGGTGTGACGACATTCTTCCTGGATCACGACATCGACACGGGACGTATCATCATGAAGAAACCGTTTGCCATTCCTGACGATGCCGACGTGGAGTATGTATATGACGGGCTGATGCATCTGGGTGCCGAGCTGTGTCTGGAAACGCTGGACGCCATCATCGCGGCAGACGGCCATCCCGAAACGGTGGCGCAAGACAATGTGCTTGATGGTTTGCCCATCAAATCTGCCCCCAAAATCTTCAAGGAAACCTGCGAGATAGACTGGACGAAAAGTGCCAAGCAGGTGTACGACTTCGTGCGCGGACTGAGTCCAGTGCCTGGAGCGTGGACGACGCTGGTCGCTGCCGACGGCAAGGAGACGGTGCTGAAGGTGTGGAAGACGCGCAAAACCGGTAAGCAGGGTAGGGGCGTCGGCACGATCAGCATTGAGGGTAAGGCGCTGTGTATCTCGGCACAGGATGAATTGTTGGAGATTGTGGAGTTGCAGTTGGCAGGCAAAAAACGCATGCTGGCTCGCGACTTTCTGAACGGCATGAAGGACGTGGAATCGTACAAGATAAAATAATTTTTCGGTTTTATATAATAAATGAGAAAATGTTGCGTTTTAATAGTAGAAATAACCCCCAAAAACGATTCTGCCTATGCAGCATTTTACTCAAGACGAATTTATGCCAAACCCCGCCACCATTCTGTTTCTGAAGCAGTTTGCGCGTATGTGTAATTCAAAAAAACAAGTGAATCATGGCTACAATGGTTTCACCGTCGCTCCTTGCAGCTGACTTCCTGCATCTGGACAGCGAACTGGAAATGATTAACCGCAGTGAGGCCGATTGGCTTCATCTGGATGTGATGGATGGCGTATTCGTGCCCAACATCTCTTTCGGATTCCCTGTGCTTGAGGCTGTGGCCAAGAAGTGCAAGAAACCCCTTGACGTTCACTACATGATTGTCCACCCAGAGCAGTATATCCAACAGACTGCCAAGTTGGGCGCGATGATGATGAACGTCCACGTGGAGGCGTGTACCCATCTGCACCGTACCGTGCAGGAGATTCATCAGGCTGGCATGAAGGCCGGTGTGACGCTGAATCCTGCGTCGCCTGTGTCATTGTTGGAAGATATCATCTGCGACGTCGATATGGTGTTGCTGATGAGTGTGAATCCTGGATTCGGCGGACAGAAGTTCATTGAAAACACCATCCAGAAGGCACAGCGACTGCGGAAACTCATAGACGAGAGCGGTTCGAAGGCACTGATAGAGGTGGACGGCGGCGTACAGCACGAGACGGCCCCACGACTGGTTAAGGCCGGTGTGGACGTACTGGTGGCAGGCAGCTATGTGTTCCATAGCCCCACGCCAGAGCAAGTCATTCATGACTTGCATTGCCTTTAGCTTTTAGCTTTTAGCTTTTAGCAGTTAGCTTTTAGCAGTTAGCAGTTAGCTTTTAGCTTTTAGCTTTTAGCTTTTTGCCAACAGCCAATAGCCAATAGCCAACAGCCAATAGCTAGAGTTCCATGCTTAGCTGGATTTCGTGTTGCTTGGCCATGCGGCGCATGTTGATGATGGCATAGCGCATACGGCCAAGGGATGTATTGATGCTGACACCCGTGGTCTCGGCAATCTCCTTGAACGACATTTCCTGATAGTAGCGCATATACACCACTTCGCGTTGCGGAGCGGGCAGTGAGTCCATGATATGGCGCACGTCGCGAAGAATCTGGGCATTGACAAACTCGTTCTCGCGATTGAGGTCCATCACGTCATTATTCCTCAGCTTGCTCAGGTCGTTGTCGATGGTCGGTTCTATGACATGAACATTCTTTTGTTGACGATAGGTGTCCATGATGACGTTATGGGCAATACGTGTCAGCCAGAATGCGAACTTGCCGGAGTCGGTGTACTTACCCTCCTGCAATCTGGTGATGGCCTTGACAAACGTCTCTTGGAACACGTCGTTAGCTTGCTCGGGGTCGCGGACCACGAACAGAATGTAATCGTAGAGCTTTTTTTGATTGCGAGCTAATAACTCATCAAATGCCCTGTTGTCTCCTCCTGCATACTGCAAGGCCAACTTTTCGTCGGTCATGCTTGCATAATTCTTCATATTTTCTTCAATTTTTATGAAGTAGAGTTCTGTCGATAGGCAGTAAAATTTTGATGTTTTGTTATTATCTTTTATTAATTTATCGCTTGCAAAAGTATATATTTTTATCAAAACTGCCAAATATTTCGCTAAAAAATTGTCATTTTGCCAAATTTTTCGTACCTTTGTGCATAAATATTACACATAAAAACAGAAAATATGCTAAAACTTTTCGTTCCAGGCCGTCTGTGCCTGTTTGGAGAACATACTGACTGGGCAGGTCACTATCGCACGATGAATGCCGACATTCTGCCGGGTGCCTCGATAGTGACGGGTATCGAACAAGGTATCTATGCCGAGGTGGAGAAATCGACCATCTTCGAGATGCATAGTGATGCCCCTGAATTGTCTGATGTGTGGCGCGACTTCTCCTGTCGGATGAGTGAACAGGAGTTGAAACGCGTGGCTAAGTCGGGTTCGTTCTTCAGTTATTGTGCCGGTGTGGCCAGCTACATGCTTGAGTGGTATAAGGTCGGTGGTGTGCGCATCCGTATAACCGATATGACGCTGCCTATGAAGAGCGGTCTGTCGTCGAGTGCCGCCATCTGTGTGCTCGTCGCGCGCGCGTTCAATTTATTATATAATCTCAATCTCAACACGTTGGGTGAGATGAATATTGCCTATCTGGGCGAGTTACGCACGTCGAGTCGTTGCGGACGTCTGGACCAGGCTTGTGCCTTTGGTGTGAAGCCCAACCTGATGACCTTCGACGGTGACGAGATTGAGGTGAAGCCACTGAACGTGAAGAAGACACTATATTGGGTGTTTGCCGACCTGTGTGCCGAGAAGGATACTATCAGGATTCTGTCAGACCTGAACAAGGCCTACCCCTTTGCCTCGACGGAAGCCGAGCAGAACCTGCATAAGGCATTGGGTGAATGGAACCACGAGATTGTGGAAAAGGCCATCAAGTATATGGCTTCCGGAGATGCAGAAGCGCTGGGTCAGCTGATGACTCATGCAGAGGAGATGTTCGACCAGCATATCGCTCCAATGTCTCCTGCATTGTGGGCTCCGAAGTTGCACGAGGTGTTGCACGACCCGCAGATCCAGCCGATGGTCTGGGGCGGCAAGGGCGTTGGTTCGCATGGCGACGGTTCCGTGCAGTTCCTGGCACGTAGTGAGGAGGACCAGCAGCGTTTGAAGGATTATTTGAATGCGCAGGGCATGAAAGCCTATACGCTGACGCTGCATCCTGTGCATACTGTCCGTAAGGCCATCATCCCTGTGGCAGGCTTCGGCACGCGCCTCTATCCTGCTACCCGTTCGTTGAAGAAGGACTTCTTCCCCATTCCCTGTTCCGACGGTATGGTTCGTCCCGTCATCCTGATTCTGCTGGAAGAACTGGTGAAGAGCGGTGTGGAGGAAATCTGTCTGGTGCTGGGTTCGGAGGAGGAGCGCATCCAGTATACCGAATTCTTCGAGCGTCCTCTGAGTGATGACCACTTGAGTAAGTTGAACAAAGAGGCGCAGGAATATGAAAACCGTATTCTCGATATCGGCAAGCGCCTGCATTACGTCTATCAGCGCGAGAAACGCGGTTTCGGACATGCGGTATTCCAGGCTGTTGAGTTTGCCAACAACGAGCCCGTACTGTTGCTGTTGGGTGACACGCTCTATCGTAGCCAGTCGAACAAACCCTGTGCCCTGCAGTTGATAGAGCAATATGAGCGTTACAACCGTCTGATGGTCAGCATCCATCCTATTCCACTGGCTGAGGTGAGCCATTACGGTATCCTAAGCGGTGTGTGGGAGGACAAGGATCGTACACAGCTGACCGTTTCCGTGATGCACGAAAAACCCAAGGCCTCGTATGCAGAGGAGTTCCTGGGTGTGCGCAACAAGGAGGGAGAGAAAGAGTACTACTCTGTCTTCGGACAGTATATCCTGACGCCAGAGGTATTTGCACAGCTCGACGCGGATATCCAGAAAGCCGATGCGGAGGGCGATAATACGCGTGAGATCGAACTGACTGCCGCCCTTGAGGCTGTTCGCCAGAAGAGCGGCATGATGGGTATCCGACTGAAGGGTACGATGTACGACATGGGTAATCCCACAGCCCTTCGCAACTGCGTGCGGTATTTCTCGAAGTAAGGATTATCTGACGTATTCCTCTGCGCGACGCATGAGATACTGGCCGTAGTCATTCTTAATCATTGGCTCGGCCAGTTTCTTTAACTGCTCCTTGCTAATCCAGCCGCGCTTGTAGGCAATCTCCTCGAGACAGGCTACTTTCAGTCCCTGACGCTTCTCAATGACCTCGATGAATGTTGAGGCTTCACTGAGTGAGTCGTGGGTGCCGGTATCCAACCAGGCAAAGCCACGCTGGAGTGTCTGTACCAGCAGGTTCTTGTCCTCCAGATACATTTGGTTGACGGTGGTAATCTCCAGCTCGCCACGTGCTGAGGGCTTGATGTTCTTGGCAATCTCCACCACACTGTTGGGATAGAAGTAGAGTCCTACGACGGCGTAGTTCGACTTGGGCTTGGCAGGTTTCTCCTCAATGCTCAGACAGTTGCCGTTCTCGTCGAACTCTGCTACGCCATAGCGCTCAGGGTCGTTGACGTAATAGCCGAAGACGGTAGCCTGACCTTTCTCTTCTGCGTTGGCAACGGCCTGTTTCAGCATACCGGTAAAGCCACTGCCATAGAAGATGTTGTCGCCTAGAACCAGGCAGGCGCAGTCGTCGCCAATAAATTTCTCACCGATGATAAAAGCCTGTGCCAATCCATCGGGAGAGGGTTGCTCGGCATATTCGAAGCGTACGCCCAGGTCAGAACCGTCGCCCAACAGGCGTTTGAAGGCGGGCAGGTCGTAGGGTGTCGAGATGATGAGAATCTCGCGGATGCCTGCCAGCATCAGTGTCGAGATGGGGTAGTAAATCATGGGTTTGTCGAAGATTGGCAGCATCTGTTTCGATACGCCTTTTGTGATGGGGTAGAGGCGCGTTCCGCTGCCTCCGGCTAATACGATACCTTTCATATCATGAACTTTTAGTTGTTACTATTTTGTGGCAAAGATACAAAATATTCTCTAAACATTTGGTAGATTTCGCAAAAATATCTAATTTTGTAGGCGATAATTAAGATATTTAACAATAAAGGAATAATAAATGATGAATTATTTACGCGCCCTAACGCTGGCATTGCTAGTTTCGTGTATACATGGGATTAGTGCTCAGGAGAGTGAACGGTTCAGTGTTGCCACGCTGAATATTGATGGTCTTCCTCAGAAGATTTGGTTTGTTAAGGTTAATGCCGACGGTCCTGGTGATGCAGGAACAGCCCGCATCGGCAAATATCTCTTGAAGAAAAACTACGATATCATTTGTACGCAGGAAGACTTCAATTACCACGAAGTGCTGGCCACGTGGCTCGAGGATGACTATAAACTCGACACATGGCTTGGTGGAGTGGGCATTGACATCCCTGGCAAGAAGATTGACTTCCTGCACCTGCAGAACGAAGACTTCGATACCGATGGTTTGGGAGCTTGCTGGAAGAATAACATCACGATGACCAGTACCGAGCGAGTGCGTTGGAAGGATAACTTCGGTAAGTTCAGCCATGCTGCTGACGAGCTGATTCGCAAGGGCTTCCGTCGTAGTGAACTGACGTTGGCCAACGGCACACGTATCCTTGTCTATAACATGCACATGGATGCCGGAGATTTGGCTGACGAGAAGGAAGGTGTGGACACGCTTGACCGTGCGGCCCGACTGAGTCAGTGGCAACAGCTCAAGGACGATGTGCTGAACCATCTGGACACCCGTCCCATTATCGTTGTTGGCGACATGAACAGCTACTATTGCCGCGATCAGATCAAGGCCAAGTTCATTGATGCCATCGCCGATTCTGGCAAGGGTACTGCTTCTGACGTATGGGTAGAACTGGAGAAGGGTGGCAAATACCCTGCTCCCGTGGAAGGCATTGTTGCCTGTGAGGATGACGCCAACATGCTCGAAAGCGGTGAGGTGCTGGATAAGATTATCTATATCAATCCTACGACTGGTACAAAGATTAAACCTGTATCGTACGTCTTCGATATGGAAGGCTACAAACACGATGGTAAGCCGTTGGGCGACCACTATCCCGTGGCTGCAACCTTCGAGGTGACTGACCGTAAAACGTCTATTCAGGATGTTGACTTCAACGAGACCAACCAACCCTCTGCTGTTTATTACAATATGAATGGTCAGCGTGTCAGCCAGCCTGTCAATGGTCTGTTTATTGAAAAGAATGGCCAGACAGCTCGCAAGCGTATTATCAAATAAATATCCGATGCTATGAAGAAAATAGTACTTATGATGCTGTTGATGCTGTCATGTGTCTTGACGACAGAAGCACAGGAAGCATCTTATAAAATCATCATAGAAAAGGATTCAACCCTCAAGTATAAGATCAGCGGCATTACGCTGGGCTCGCGTGAGGTGCGCTATATAGTCTATGAATACCAGTCGAAGGATCCTAAGGGTAACCCAGCAACTATCAGCGGTGTCATTCTCGCCCCGTTGGAAATTGTCAATAGAACTGTCCCCTCCGATGGTATCTTACTCTATAACCATTATACCATATCTGCGCTTGACGAGGCTCCCTCTTCTGATATAGACAGATTGTCAGGTGCCTTCATATGTAATCCCTTGAAACCCAATTACGTGCTCGTCATGAGTGACTATATCGGTTTCGGCTCTTCCAAGGACAAGCCTCAGGCCTACCTCTGTGGTGACACCAACGCCCGCAACTCGCTTGACGGATTGTTGGCAGCCAAGGCACTGATGAAGGACAAGGGCATCCCCGAAGGACGTTTCCTGTTCAACATGGGCTATTCGCAGGGAGGTACAGAGTCGATGTTTGTTGCCAAGTTGTGCGATACGGAGTACAAGGACAAAGGCATCACCTTCGACAAGACCTTTTCAGGCGGTGGCCCCCTCGATATCGAGAAGGCCTATACCGAGTATGTGCGTATCGGCTATTGTGATTTTGTGGGCGCCATAGCACAGTTGATTATAGCCTATAACGAGTGGTATGGCTTGGGCCTCGACTACCATGATACTTTCCAGGAACCGCTGGCGTCACATGTTCAGGAATGGTTCCTCGACAAGAAGCTTCACATGCCGCAGATTACCAAGAATATTGGTTCCGATTCGCTTAGCCACATGCTCACACCGACCTATTTCAATGTCGAGAGCGAGGCAGCAAAGGCTCTCCGCAAGATGCTGCGTGAAAAGTCGCTAATGGATACATGGACGAATCCCGATACTACCCGGAAGTACTTCCTCTTACATTCACGCCACGACCGCTATGTACCTGTTGAGACAGGGCGTGTCATCATTCCCTGGATGAAGGAAAAAGGCTTCAAACCCAGTATCGTGCCAGGAAAGACCAATCTGCAGACCAATACGGTGGTGTTCAAACTCAACCACGACCCAGCGGCCATCGTATGGTTTATACAGACGGCTGTCGCCATCCAGCTTTGGCCTGCACTCTACTACGAGGGTGGTCAGAACCGCTATTACCACAACGTGGTGAAGGACCTCAACATCATGAAGGTCATCAAAACGCTGGAGAGCTGGGGCATCGACCTGCGTAAGATCATCAATATCAAATTGGCTCCTGAGCAGATTGAGGCACATCGTGCCAACAGAGCTGGCATCCTGGCTATGCTCATGAATCTTGTTCCGAGTATCAAGGACGCGCTGGCCAAGGTTGACCTCACTCCTGAGGATGCCGAGGAGATGTTGGAAGATGCCGGCATAACCGTTGAAGATGTAATGCAGGTGGTTGCTTATCTTATGTCGTCACCCTCGTCAGCACCTTCGTCAGACAGCGTATTGTCTATCTATCCATTCAGCGAGGAT
>JBGUIA010000032.1:0-18958 GCA_045112595.1 Prevotella sp.
TCGACGGTAACCTCCTTGTGGTAGTGAACCAGAGCTACATAGTCACCAATCTGCTTAGCATCCTTCATGGTGATGATCTTACGATCAACCTCCTTGCCGAGCTTCTTCAGTTCCTCAGCAACCTGATTGGCACCTACAGAACCGTAGAGCTGACCGGTAGCACTGACCTTAGCGGCAATCTCGAGAGCTACACCCTGCAACAAAGCAGCCTTCTCCTCAGCAGCAGCCTTCTGGGCAGCGAGCTTGTGAGCCTGCTGCTTCAGGTTCTCAGCGAGAATCTTCTTAGCCATAGGACTAGCGATAACACCCTTACCCTGAGGAATCAGGTAGTTACGGCCGTAACCTGACTTAACGTTCACGATATCGTTCTTGTAACCCAGACCGATAATATCTTCTTTCAGTATAATTTCCATATCTTCTGTCCTCCTAATTTTACTTCATCATGTCAGTTACGTAGGGCAGCAGAGCAATCTGGCGGGCACGCTTAACGGCCTGAGCCACACGGCGCTGATACTTCAGAGAGGTACCGGTAATACGGCGGGGAAGAATCTTACCCTGCTCGTTCAGGAACTTTTTCAGGAACTCGGGATCCTTGTAATCAATGTACTTGATGCCGCTCTTCTTGAAACGGCAGTACTTCTTCTTCTTCGTGTCGATAGAAGGAGCGTTCAAATAACGGATTTCAGTGTCTTGCTGTGCCATAGTTTAAGCCTCCTCTTTTTTACCAAATTTGTTACGACGCTTCTCAGCATACTCGATGGCATACTTCTCAAGCTTTACTGTCTGGAAACGGATAACTTTCTCGTCACGACGGAAAGCAGTCTCCAAAGTCTTAATCACTGATGGCTCAGCCTTGAACTCTACGAGGAAGTAGAAACCTGTAGATTTCTTCTGAATAGCATAAGCCATCTTCTTCAGTCCCCAGGCCTCTTCGCTCACGATCTCTGCACCCTTATCGGTCAGGACCTTCTTGAACTTAGCGACCGTTTCCTTTGTCTGTTCATCAGACAAAACGGGAGTCAAAATGAAAACGGTTTCGTATTGATTCATACTACGTTAATAATTAAAAAAATTGTTATTTTTGCAAAATGCGGGTGCAAAGGTATAAAAAAAAATTGAATTACGAATTATGAATTACGAATTATTTCTTATCTTTGCAGCAAAATTAACGTTTTTATGAAGAAAAAGGCCACAAATTGGGGTTTATACCTTATAATAATAGGTACATTGCTGCTCGTTTTGACGCGCATCAGTATTTTGTCGACCTACAACTGGCTGCTCGTCATGGGGCTGCTGTGTATCATTATTGGCATTGTATGGCACATTCGAAGTATAAAAAAAGACAGTCTCTACTAAAATGGAACATATCAAGATATTCACGCAACTGATATCCAACGAGTTGCACCTGCCAGAACCAGGTGTAGAGAACACGCTGAAACTGCTGGACGAAGGATGTACTATTCCGTTTATCTCGCGCTACCGCAAGGAGCGCACGGGCGGATTGGATGAGGTGCAGATTACGACTATTTACAACCGACTGGAACAATTGCAGGAAATAGCAAAACGCAAAGCGACCATCGTAAAAACCATTACGGAATTGGGCAAGATGACACCCGAACTGCAGAAGCGTATCGACGACTGCTGGGAAACGACACCTTTGGAAGACATCTATCTGCCCTACAAGCCCAAGCGCAGGACGAGGGCACAAGTAGCACGCGAACAGGGACTGGAGCCATTGGCACAATTGCTGCTGATGCAACGCGAACCCGACCCCAAACGCGCCGCCCAACGTTTTGTGCGCGACGGTTTGACCGTTGCAGATTGTCTCCGTGGTGCCCAAGACATCATTGCCGAACAGGTGAGCGAGGACGAACATTCGCGCAATCAGGTGCGCTCCGCTTTCCGTCGAGAGGCATTCATAGAATCGAAGGTTGTGAAGGCCAAGAAAGACAGCAATGAAGCCCAGAAATACAGCGACTACTTCGACTGGGAAGAACCTCTGAAACGCTGTTCCTCGCATCGTCTCCTTGCTATGCGTCGCGGTGCTGACGAAGGAATCCTGCGCGTCAACATTACGATTGATGACGACGAAGCCGTCCTGCGTCTACAGCGCAACTATGTTCGTGGCAACGGAGCCTGCCAACGTCTTGTGGCAGAAGCCGTTGAGGATGGTTACAAACGTCTGTTGCTGCCCTCGATAGAGACGGAATTCATGAACCAGAGCAAAGAGAAAGCCGACGAAGAAGCCATCCGCGTGTTTGCCGAAAACCTGCGTCAGTTGTTGCTTTCGGCACCGCTGGGACAAAAGCGTGTGATGGGTATCGACCCTGGTTTCCGTACAGGTTGCAAAGTGGTGTGTCTTGACGCGCAGGGGACGTTGCTGCACCATGAAGCTATTTTCCCCCACCCACCTATCAATCACCGTATGCAGGCCACCATCCATGTACAACAGATGATCAACGAATACCAGGTAGAGGCCATCGCCATTGGCAACGGTACCGCCAGCCGCGAAACGAAGGAATTCGTGGAAGATGCTATTAGCAATTGGCCGTTAGCTGTTAGCCAAAAGCCAATAGCCAAAAGCCAAAAGCCCGCAGTATTCGTCGTCAGCGAAGATGGCGCTTCAGTCTATAGTGCTTCGAAGGTTGCCCGCGACGAATTCCCTGACGAGGACGTCACCGTGCGCGGTGCTGTGAGCATCGGTCGCAGACTGATGGACCCGCTGGCGGAGCTGGTGAAGATTGACCCCAAGAGCATCGGCGTTGGACAATATCAACACGACGTTGACCAGACCAAGCTCAAACACTCATTGGACCAGACCGTTGAGAGTTGCGTGAACCTCGTTGGCGTCAACCTCAATACCGCCTCGCAACACCTGTTGACCTACGTCAGCGGACTAGGTCCCGTCCTCGCACAAAACATCGTGGACTACCGCACGACGAACGGTGCTTTCACGTCGAGGGCACAGCTGAAGAAAGTGCCGCGTCTGGGACCTTCCGCCTTCCAGCAATGTGCAGGTTTCCTGCGCATCCCTGAGGCGAAGAATCCGCTCGACAACAGCGCTGTTCATCCCGAGAGCTATCACGTGGTGGAGCAAATGGCGAAGGACTGCGGTTGTAGTGTCAGCGACCTTATCATGAATAAAGGTACACGCGAGGGCATTGACATCAAGAAATATGTCACTGCCGAGATAGGACTCCCTACCCTCACGGATATCATGAAGGAGCTGGAAAAGCCTGGTCGCGACCCACGCGAGCAGATTGAGGAGTTTGAGTTTGACAGCAGCGTGCAGACTATAGAAGACCTGCACGAAGGCATGGAACTGCCAGGTATCGTCACCAACATCACCAATTTCGGAGCTTTCGTCGACATTGGTGTTCATCAGGACGGATTGGTGCACGTGTCGCAGTTGGCCAACAAATACGTCAAAGACCCTACGCAAGTAGTACGACTGCACCAGCACGTCCGTGTGCGCGTCATTGCCGTCGACCTGCGCAGGCAACGTATCTCGCTGTCGATGAAGGGAGTTAGTGGAAATTAAAGAAAAGAGGAAGCGTTACTGCTTCCTCTTCTTTTTCTTCACTTGGAGTTTCGGAATCTTGATAACCTGTCCCTCCTTGACTTTCGGATTGCGCGGCAGGTCGTTGAACACCTCGATGTAACACTCCATATCAGGACCTAGATGGGCACGACAGATGCTGTAGAACGTCTGACCTGCCAACACCTTCACCTCGTGGCTGAGTCCGACAATGCGATAAGCACCCAAGCGCACGCGTTCGTCCTTCTGCGCATAGGGGTCAGGCTGTTCGGAAACAGGTGCAGGCTTTGGCTCTTCCTTCTTCACTTCCGGAGCCGGAGCCTCAGGCTCTTTCACGGGCTCTGCTTCTTTCACGGCTTCTGCTTCCTTCACCGCAGAAGCGCTATCGACAGGAGCGGCCATGATAGTATCGTGAATCACAACCGTATCGGGGCGAACTATCTCACCCACAGGCGAATACTTGATGCCATAATAGAAACCTCCCAAGGCCGAAAGGGCCATCAGTACAAGGACACCCAGAATACCCAGCAACCAGCGCCACCAGCGACTTGGGCGTTCTTCCTGCGGCTCTTCATCGACAGGCTCTTCAGTTTCGGGCTCCTCAGCGACAGACTCCTCTGCTTCAGGCTGCTCGTCAACGGGCTGTGATACGACAGGAGCAACAACAGCGGGAGCTTCTTCTTCAACGATGGGCTCCTCGACAGACTGTTCTTCAACGGCGGGAACTTCCTCCTCAGCGACTGGTTGTTCCTCAACAACGGGCTGCTCTTCTTCGGGTTCCTCCAAATCCGGAAACTCAACACCATCGTTGAGTACTACCGTCTCAAACTGCGAGAAGGGACGGTTGACCAGTTCCTTCATCGTAGCATCAGGAGTGAAGGTCACCTTGGCATGCCCATCGATAACAACACGTTCGCCTGTACGCACGCTGACGCTCTCGCGGGCCTCAACGTCAACCATTTTAAACGTTCCCAGGCCTTTTACCTTGACAATGCCGTCAGTTTCCAGACGTTCCTGAATAATCTGGAACATCGTGGTGACAAACGTGTTGGCTTCTTGTTTGTCGAAATTATTCTTCTGCTGCAGGACGGCAGCAATCTCCTGTATAGTCAGCTTTCCCATACTACTTGCTACCTCCTTTCAGTTTATCTTTCCACGTCTGATTAGGTTTGAAATTCAACACCAGTTTAGGTGGCACGAGCATGCGCTGCTGGGTGGCAGGATTCACAATAATGCGCTCCAGCTTCTTCTTGGCCTCAAAAATACCAAAGTTTGGCACCAGCACGGCATTATCCTCCTGAAAAGCATCACCCATCGCGTTGATGATGTTGTTCACCAGATGTTGGGTGTCCTTAGCGGTATAACCCATGCGTTCAGACAATTCAGCAATAAATTCTTTGTTATTCATATTGTGGTGGCGTATAAGTCAAATTCTTCTGCATCAGTAATGCGCGCTTCGTAGAAACGGCCTATCGTCAGTTGTTCGCTGGCGGGAATGAGCACCTCGGGGTCGACCTCAGGAGAACAAAACTCAGTACGGCCAACAAACCAATCTCCCTCCTTACGGTCAATGATGACGCGCAGGGACTGGCCAATCTTGGCGGCTTCTATTTCGGCACTGATATTCTGCTGGACACGCATCAGACGGTCCAGACGTTGTTGTTTCACTTCGGCAGGGACGTCGTCCTCGTAGTTGTTGGCGCTATAGGTGCCATCCTCCTCGGAATAGGCAAAGGCACCCATGCGTTCGAAGCGAGCCCACTTGGTAAATGTAATGAGTTCCTGGAAGTCGTCATCCGTCTCACCTGGGAATCCAACCATCAACGTCGTACGGATATGGATGCCCGGCACCTCTTCGCGCAAACGGCGAATCAGTTCGTAGGTCTGCTCCTTGGTAACGTGGCGCTGCATGCGGTCAAGCATGTGGTCGGAGATGTGTTGCAGGGCAATGTCCAGATATTTGCAGACATTCTTCTTCTCCCGCATCACACGCAGCAGTTCCCAAGGGAAATGAGCCGGATAGGCGTAGTGGAGACGAATCCATTCGACACCAGGAATATCAGCCATCTTTTCAATGAGTTCTGCGATATGCTGTTTACCGTCGATGTCAATACCGTAATAAGTCAGTTCCTGAGCAATGACCTGAAACTCGCATGTGCCCTGACTCACCAACCAGCGCACCTCATCCAAAATCTCCTGCATGGGACGACTCTGGTGGCGACCCGTAATCAGCGGAATGGCACAATAGGCACAATGGCGGTCGCAGCCCTCACTAATCTTGAGATAGGCATAATGCTTAGGCGTAGTGATGTGGCGGTGGGCCTCTAGAATATCTAGATTTTCTAGATGCTCTTGATGGTCTAGATGCTCTAGATCTGCTAGCAACTGCTTATAGTTAAACTTTCCATACCAGCCATCAACCTCCGGAATTTCTGCTTCAAGCTCCGCCAGATATCTTTCTGATAGACAGCCCATTACAAAAAGCCTTTTCAGTCGACCCTCTTCCTTCGCCTGCGCTAATTCCAGGATAGTATCGATACTCTCCTGCTTGGCATCTTCAATGAAACCGCACGTATTGACAACGGCAATGTCACCATGAGGATTGTCGCTATCGTGCGTACACTGATATCCGTGAGCCTCGAAGAGTCCCATCAGCATCTCGCTGTCAACAAGATTCTTAGAGCAACCGAGTGATATGAAATCAATAGTCTTCAAAGTACTGTGTTCTGAGTCTTTTACTTCAAAAAGAATAAACATGCAGCAAAAGCACCACACGCCAATCCTATAATCAAACCTTCAATAAAAGTTTTTTTCATTTTCTTAGTGTTTAAACAATGAGTCGACAAACTGACGCTTGTTAAAGAGCTGCAGGTCTTTCATACCTTCACCCAAACCGATATACTTCACAGGAACCTTTAGCTGATCGCTGATGCCAATGACCACACCGCCTTTGGCAGTTCCGTCGAGTTTGGTAATGGCCAGCGACGTAATCTGCGTGACAGCCGAGAACTGCTTGGCCTGTTCGAAGGCGTTTTGTCCCGTAGAACCGTCCAACACGAGCAACACCTCGTCGGGAGCCTCGGGCAACACCTTCTTCATCACGTCCTTAATCTTCTTCAGCTCGTTCATCAGGCCAACCTTGTTATGCAGACGGCCTGCAGTATCAATCAGCACCACATCAGCACCGTTGGCCTTGGCACTCTGCAACGTGTCGAAAGCCACAGAGGCTGGGTCGCTGCCCATCTGCTGCTTCACAACAGGCACGCCGACGCGCTCGCCCCAGATGCAGAGCTGTTCGACAGCAGCAGCACGGAAGGTATCGGCAGCACCCAAATAGACATTCTTGCCAGCCTGTTTAAACTGCCAGGCCAGTTTGCCAATCGTCGTAGTCTTACCCACTCCATTCACGCCTACCACCAAGATGACGTAGGGTTTGTGGTCGCTGGGCAAATCCCAGTTATCATTGTCGTCGGAATTATTCTCAGCAAGCAACGAAGCTATCTCATCGCGCAGAATGGCATTGAGTTCTGAGGTCGAGACATACTTGTCGCGAGCCACACGCTCCTCAATACGCTCAATGACCTTCAGCGTCGTCTCGACACCTACGTCTGACGTTATCAACACTTCCTCCAAATTGTCCAGCACGTCGTCGTCAACCTTCGATTTTCCGGCTACCGCACGTGCCAATTTGTCAAACACACTGGTCTTGGTCTTCTCCAGACCTTTATCCAGCGTTTCCTTCTTTTCCTTATTAAAAAATCCAAAAATACCCATATTGCAATATTTTACGCCTGCAAAATTAATAAAAAAAAGGGAGATAGCAAAAAAAGAGGTCGCAAATTCACTTGCAACCTCTCATTTTATCTGATTAACCGAATATTAATTCTTAAAGAAGTCCTTAACAGCCTCGTTAGGAACCATCTGCTCGTCGAAGATGTAAGCACCAGTCTTGGGGCTCTTTACCATCTTGATAACCTTTGTGTAAGCGCGACCATCCTTTGAGCCTTCGTGGAGGGTAGCGACGGTTTTCTTTGCCATGCTTTAAACAGATTATTTAATCTCCTTGTGCACAGTCATGCGCTTCAGGATGGGGTTATACTTCTTGAGTTCCATTCTCTCAGGGGTATTCTTGCGGTTCTTAACCGTCACGTAACGGCTTGTTCCGGGCAGTCCACTCTCCTTCATCTCAGTGCACTCCAGAATCACCTGAACGCGATTACCCTTAGCTTTCTTGCTTGCCATATTGTTTAGTCTCCTATCACTTTAATGTCTTTCCAATCAACATATCCATTGGCAACAGCCTGCTTCAGGGCTGCATCCAGACCTACCTTGTTAATCATACGCAGACCAGCAGCGCTGATCTTCAACTGAATCCAGCAATCCTCCTCTACATAGTAGAACTTCTTGCTGAACAGGTTTACGTCAAAGACGCGCTTTGTGCGGTGCTTTGAGTGCGACACGTTGTTTCCACGCTGTGCCGTCTTTCCTGTAATCTGACAAATCTTAGACATTTCTATCTACTTTTTCTTGTTCCTAAATACTAACTTACTCCAAACAGGGTGCAAAGGTACAACTTTTAATTGAGATATAAAAATAGAGAATTGATATTTGCCCAACTATTAATATTTTTTAACCTTCGCCATCCGTTTTGTTCTCCGTTTTGAGGAAATCCAGGAACATTTGCATCACTTTATTGGTTGCAATGGCGAGGTTGATGTCGCGTCCGTGATCCTCCTGAATCATCATCGTCACCTGCTTCTCTTGAGTGCCACAAGCCAACCAAATCGTACCGATAGGGATGTCTTTCGGACCACCAGTAGGTCCGGCATAACCTGTTGAGGCTAGTGCAAAGTCTGTGTTCAGTGCCTTGCAGGCGCCTTTCACCATCTGTATAGCCACTTCTTCACAGACTGCCGTCTTCTCTATCAGCACCTGAGAATCCACGCCAAGCAGCGACTCTTTGATTTCGTCGACATACGAAATGATGCCACCCTTGAAATACTTCGACGCACCAGGTATGGCAATAATTGCCTCGGCAATACGTCCGCCAGTACAACTCTCTGCTGTACCGACCGTCTTTTCCATTTCCCACAGCAGCTGACTCACTTCCCTGCTGATAATCTTGCTTTCAAAATCCATATATCTTCCGGTTCTTATTATTTCGATATTACATTATCCTGTTATTACGTTATAACGATTATTTAAAAGTGACTTTACTGAATGCCGGCGCGTCAATGCTGCAAAACTCCCCGTCTAGAAACTTATAATAACCCACGATACCAATCATCGCCGCATTATCTGTCGTATAGCTGAACTTCGGAATATAGATGGTCCATCCGTAGCGCTTGGCATAGTCGTGGAAGGCATTGCGCAGTCCGTTGTTGGCACTCACACCGCCAGCCACAGCCACGTGCTTGATGCCCGTCTGCTTCACGGCCAGCTTCAGTTTCTTCATCAGAATGTCCACAATGGTCCATTCCAACGAGGCCGCGATGTCCTCCTTGTGATGTTCAATGAAGTCGGGATCGTCCTCCACCCACTTGCGCAGATTATAAAGGAACGACGTCTTCAAACCCGAGAAGCTGTAGTCCAACCCTGGAATATGCGGCTCCGCAAACTGGTAGGCCTTCGGATTACCCTGACGCGCCAATCGGTCGATGATTGGACCACCGGGATAGCCCAGTCCCATCACCTTCGAACATTTGTCGATAGCCTCACCGGCAGCGTCGTCAATGGTCTGACCCAACACCTCCATGTCGTTATAGGCGTTCACCTTGACAATCTGCGAGTTACCGCCACTCACCAAGAGGCAGAGGAACGGCAGTGGCGGCTGGCTCCGGTCGTCGTCGCTCTCCTTGATAAAGTGCGCCATCACGTGTCCTTGCAGGTGGTTGACGTCAATCAGGGGGATGCCCAGCGAACGGGCAAAACCCTTGGCGAAGTTCACACCCACCAGCAATGAACCCATCAGTCCCGGTCCGCGCGTAAAAGCCACTGCAGTCAGTTGTTCCTTCGTGATGCCAGCCCGTTTGATGGCTTCGTGCACCACCGGTACAACATTCTGCTGGTGAGCCCTCGACGCCAATTCCGGCACCACGCCACCATACGACTCGTGCACCGCCTGCGACGCCGTCACGTTCGACAGCAGCACACCATTCTTCAGTACCGCCGCCGACGTATCGTCACATGACGACTCTATACCTATTATATATATATCCTTGTCCATTTTGCCTGCAAAATTACAAATAAAAAGCGAGCCCACCAAACGATGAGCTCACTTTTACACTATTTAATACCTTAGAGCTATTTCCTGACAAAGAAATCCTTTGGTCCTGTGGTATAGAGGTTACCGAAATTCTCATAATTGTATATACCTACGTGCGAGCCGAGCGTGTGCTGGGCGCAGTAGAGGTAGAGGTCGCGGTAGGTACCGTCAGGGGATTCGGTGGCATGGCCGACGAGGTTGCGGCTGAAGCGGTCGCACATCCATACACCCAGCTCGTTGCTCCACGAATCGGCGAACGACTGTTCGTAGGGGCCTGCCGCGCTGATGGCGAGCACGCCGGGGATGCCCTCCAAGGCTTCGCCCATATTAGCGGAATAGCAGGGTTCGAGGCAGACGAGCATCTGACGGAACTGCTTGTTGGCGGCCATCGTGCTGAGGGTTTCTGCCAGCAGGTTGTCTGTCATGCCGCGACCGGCAGACAAGTTGCGCCACGCCATCTCGTTGATGCCGTTGATGGCCCTGCTGCGACCGTGACCGCTCCAGAAGAAGAGCACGTTCTGACCCTCATCCTTAGGCAATACCACAGGCGTCCTGTCGGTCTTCACGCCCTGCAAGATGTTGCAGATGTCCTGCGGCGTGAGGTCGGCATTGAGATAGTCGATGACAGCTCCCTCGCGCAGGTTCTTGCCGTCGGGGTCGGTGCGAACGGCTCCGCGGTCAGTATTATCCGGGGCGTTGGCGCAGTCGTCGGCGGTAATCAGTATGATATGGTCGTCGCTATAGCCGTTGGCCTTCAGCATCTGATAGATACTCAGCACATCGGCCTCGTGGCGGTAGTTGTCCCATCCGTTGCTGCCCTGCACGAGCACGGCATATTGGTCGGTGAGGTCGGGATAAGTGATGGGATTGATGCTCTGACTGTAATTGGAATCGAATCTACTCTCGGCATCCTTCATCAGATAGTTCCACGATGCCAGCGTTTGCGATGTCTGGGCGTTTCCCTGAGTGCTGTAATAGCTCTGGTGATACAAGTGACCGTCAGAAATGATCCAGTTGACGTAAGTGGTGTTGAGTGCGGCTGTATAGCACTCGCTGTCAAACTGCACAGGTCCCGAAGCGCCCTTGAAGCCCAGTAATTCTCCCCGCTCGAGTGCAGCGAGGTAAAGCTCCATGCCCGTCTCGTTCCATGCGTGTCCAGAAAGAAGATTGTCGGTGGTGCAGATGTCAATGATGGCATCATTGAGAGATGAAAGGTGAGAGTTGGAAATTGAAAGTTTGTGCTCCATGTAGCTGGCAGCGAAGGCGGCCAATAGCAGCGCGTCGTAGAACTTACACTCCGCGAAAGTCGGCTTGGTGTCGAAGCGTGCTTCGTAACTCATCTCAAACCCCGTCATCGGGTCGGCATAAGGCGAGAAGCCCTGATAGCCACTGGTGAGCGCAATGCATCGCGGGCCGAGGGCTGCGATGGCCTCGTCGGTGATATTGGAACAGGCATAATACACCGGTGCCCAAAGGACACGCAGTGATGAGCCGTCGCGTTGGTCTTCCGCAGGATCGTCGGGGTCCATACCCCATAGTTCACTGCGCATACGTGCTATCTGATAAATCTGCCCGATATTCCGAGCTACCACGAACTGTGGCATTTCGAGGGAGAACATCGGCAGCGTACCTAAATACTGGCGCATTTCCCGGTATAGTGCCTCGTCGTCAGCATATTGTGCGCACAGACGGAGGCTGAATCCCAGCTCGGCAGTCAAAAACGGAGCCCACTCAACAAACGTCTGGCCGTAGCTGTCGGCAGGTGCGAAAAGCGCGCCGTCAGAATCGCCTTCAAATATCGTACCTCCCTGCATACCAAGTCTGTTGGCATAGAGACTCACCAGAATCTCGGAGAGCGTGATGTCGGTCTCGGTAAGCGACCACAGGAAAGGCTGCTGACCGTCGCCACTGCTGGTGATGGCGAAGCGGCGAATGACCGTCTCACTGGTGGCAGTTGGCAGGATCAGGGGTTTGTGCGTCTGCTGGCAGAAAGGTGCCAACTGCTCTACATTATCGCTGTCGAAAGGACCTATGACGGCCATCACGTCGTCGCGGTTGGCCAAGCGTTCGCCCAGCACCTTCAAATCGTTGCCGTACTCGTCGTACCACTCCAGTTTCAGGTTGATGCAGAGTGTATCCTGCAGCTGGGCATTATGCAGGTTCTTCAGCATCCAGTCGGCAGTACGCTCCAGACGGGCCTTTATGACGGGGTCGTTCAGCGGCGCCACCACGGCTACCGTCTTCTCCACCCATCGGCGCGAGTCCTTATAGATAATGGTATCGTCCTCAGTCTTACAGGAAGTGAACAGCGAACACTGAATAGTGAAGAGCGCTGCACACAGCCACATCATCCATCTAACCTCTAACCTCTTACCTCTTACCTCATACCTCTTACTTCTCATATCGCTCCCCCTCCTTTCTGATTGCCACTTGGCGCAAACTGTCCATATTCAGTCCATTGTCCCATAGTCCTCCTTTTATGGAGTATGCATAAGTGTAGTTTCCAACTATCACGTCGGTAGCGCCATCGGCCAGCCCCAGTATCTGGTGCTTGGGCATCGTGCCGTTGAGCCACATGCCGATGTAGTCGACCATCACCTTGTCGATACGCTTCAGCGTTGAGAATATGCAGTTATCCTTGTCGGCAGTCATGTCGCCATCGACACCCACATATTTATACGATGAAACAATTGATTTTGCGGCCCGAAAGAATGCATGCATAGCTCCGCCGCAGACAGGCACCAAGGTCACATTGTTGACGTTTTTTCCAGAGATATAATGCCTCTCCTCATTGAAGATTCGCGTGGCTGTTGAGTCGGCAATCTTGAAACCGCCTGTCGGGTCATCGCTCAGATAGCGTACATCGAGGAGAAGGGGTTTGGCGGCGTTTAACGGGGGCGTGTCATTGAAGCCTGCCTGGAATCCGTCACCAGCTTCCTTTACGGTCTGTATGTAGGGGTTCGCCAACAGCAGCGACACGAGGTCCCAGGCGGCATAGTGAACCATGCAGCCGCTCATATACATCGCACCATAGTAATCGATATAGAATGTAGAACCCTTGCCGTCAAGCGGCTTGGCAGTTTCCATGAACAGCAGGTCGGCATAGGGGTTGGTCTCCAGACGTTTATTGTTCTCACGGATGTAGGCATCGTAGACGATACTGGGCGTGACAAAGAGTCGTCGCACCGTGTCGTTGAGGTTTTCTATCTGCTTGAACATCGTCTCCAGATAAGCCAGTCCCTGTTCCCTGTTTTCGGGCGCCAGCTGCAGCGTGCGCAAACCATACTTCTTAGCCGCTTCCTCTACGCCCTTATAAATAAGGTCGTTGTAGGAACGGTCGCCCAGACCATCAGGGTCGTAGATGACTGTGACCAATGGTGTGGTGGGAGGCTGTTCCTCACCAGGCGTCGGCAGAATAATTGTCTCGCCATCCTTGGTGCAGCCCGTCAGCAGTATACCTGCCGCCAATAACCAAACTGTGATTTTTCCCATATCTCTTGCTACTTGTCTCTGTTATCTATTGTCATCAGTGGCACCATCGTCGGAGATACCTGTGCCCTGTGTGTTGTCGTAGCGCATATCAGCGCTACCAAGGTTGTGACTAAGCGAGAGCAGAGTGAAACTCGCTTCGTCTCTGTCGAGCGTGAGTAAGCTCGAAGGGATTTCAACAATGTGAATAGTCTAATTTGTTTCATTATCACCATAATTTTAAGTTTTTGTATTATTATGGCGACAAAGATACAAAAAAAATGCCCAAACCGCAAAAAGTTCAGGCACTTTTTTTCATTTTCAGACAAGATTTAAAGGTTTACCAGACAAGATTTAAAGTCGTGGTTCATTCTCTGTAACAGAGTGTGGCGTTGCAATCATGGTAATTCGTGTTCGTCTTTTCATTTGTAGTATCCCATTCGGATGTAGTGGCGGGGCTCGGTGAAGGGCGTCCAGGAGATGTGGAGCCAGCCGGGACCGGTCAGCAGCTGGTCGGTATAGTCGCAGGTGCGGAGGAAGTCGACCAGGCGTTGGAACTGGCGCGGGTCCTTGGGGCGGATGTCGGCAGCCTGGCCGAGCAGGTGCTGCGAGTTGCGGACGCCACCGACCTGCCGATTGTAGGCCTCGTTGCGGTAGCCCGAGTTGACGATAATGGCTCCCACCTCGCGGCGTGCGGGCTCCAGCAGATATTGGCAGCCGTATTTCAGGTTAAACAATACCTGCGGCGTTGGCAGGTTGTCGGGGTGCTTCCCCAGCTTGAGAAATTCGCTCAGCATAAAATGAGGAGAGAGTTGAATGTCATTGAGTTGTGTGTTTTCCATTGATTTTTCGTGTGATGAGTTTTACATAATAGTCGAGGCCGAAGATGCTGGCGACGAGCAGGAAGGCCTGTGCGACATAAACCAACAGACCGTTCGACACGTCGTCGATCATGATGACCTGATAAGAAACCAATGCAATGCTGCTCACGATGAGCAGCACCGCACAGGCGTACTGAGAGATTTTAAAGCGCGTGTTTTCCATAGTGACTTACATCATAGTCGCTTCGCCGGCTGCGCCGAGGAGGGCAGCGATAATGTAACCGAGGACTTTGAGTACTGTTTTTACTGTTTTGTTCATAATTCTGTGTGTTTTTAAAGGTGAATAAATAGGGTTAATTTCACACTGCGAAATTACAAAAAAATATCGAGAAAACCAAATGTTTTCCCGATTATTTTCAATGCTTTTTGGAAACTTTTCAGGCACAAATTCTTTGCAATTCCTGACTGATCTGGAGAATCTCATCCATGATAAGACGCTCACGCTCCTTTGAAGGCTTTTTGGTACCATTGATGTATTGAGCCATTAAACTCTGGCTGATACCAAGGCGACGGCCCACTGCAGAAGCATTCAGCTCGGGGTGAGACAGGAAAATACGCGAGATTCCTGTCGGCTCTGGGTCATCATACTCAAAACTCTCAAAGCTGACATCTTCATCAAGGTCATACCAGTGTATCCCCTCGTCATCTATCTCATAATTGGCACGCTCCTCGTCTGTGGCGTTACGCAATCTCCTGTAATAGAGAAGTGACTGCCATAGTTCACGTCCATCGTCTGTCAGACCGTAAATGCGGTCGTCTGCAAACCAAATCTTAGAAATCTTCATTTTTCACACTCCCTCCAAAATATTCATTCCATTTCTCAATCGCAAGTTCCTTGTTTTCTTCAAGAACCATCTCAGCAGCTTTAATATCCTTTGGCTTAAGACCTTCATTCTTGACCAGTACAATGCCTTCAGGCAGAATATCGAATTTCGCCTTTCCGTCAGCACTTTTCACGTGTACATGAATTGGTTCATGCTCACGCGAATAGAAGAAGAATCTCATTCCAAACATTCTTAATATCTCTGGCATAATCTTATTGTTTTATTTGTTTTCTGCTGCAAATATAGGTAATTATTTTATAACCTCCAAATTTTTCCATGCTTTTTTATTCTTTAAATCTCACAAGGGGACTGTCCCTTTGTGAGCAGAAATTGTTGTATAACCTTTTTTAACTCAAATTCTTATCCCGTTTCTTGGAGGAGAGACGGGATTTGTGTATCTTTGCAGTCAGATTTAAAATAAGCAGCCTATGGCATATTCTACACCATATGATTATAATGAAGACTCAATCAGGCAGTTGGACGAGAAGTTCAGCGAGATTGAGCACGACCGTTTTCTCTATTGCATTCAAGAGCAGCAAAAGTGGGATATTGAGAAGGTGAACAATTTTATTGCTCAGCTACGCACCAGTCATCTGTATGCATTAAAGGAACTGGACCGACTGAAGAAGCTGGAACCCACATACAACAAGGAATATCCCACCAACCACAGACGGTATGTTACCACAGCGCAGGAGGTGGTGAGCAAGATGAGCAGTACGCTAAGCGGACTGAAGAAAATTGTGGCTGAATTCCGCAACAAGGGTAAGAACAAGAAGGATGTGTCTATCATGGACAATACGCCATTATATACAGGTCCGTACATGCAGGATCTTTTTGGCTGGGATACCTATAAGGACCAGAGTGCTCAGGACCTTCTGCAGGAGTTGAACTCGTTTTTGGAAGATGCTCAGGAATGTATTGACATTGCCGTGAAGATGATTAATGACGAAATTGCCATCAGCCAAGATCCCGAGACGGCATATCCTATCTATATAGACAATTACTATCGCTCGGTAAGCGACAACAGGTTGTTCATCAAGATGATTGAAAGCCAGCGTCCTGATTTGGACAACGACTTTGTCAAGGCTCTGGAAGAAGCGGAAGACAGCAAACGATTTATTGCCAGTTTGTTTCATAGTTTCAATCGTGAGCGGTTTAACCTCAATTGCGCCTGCGTGGCCATTCACGAGGGTAAGAAGGCTGAGCTGACTAAAGAGGAATCGCTGATTTGGGGGCTGGACAACGAGAAGAAGGTGAAAAGGCTTCGCCTGCTGTTAGACCATATCTTGGAATTACCTGAAGAGATGGATGGTGTCATTGGCTGGAAGGGCATGCTGAAAGGCTATTTCGTCATGCGATTACTGTACTGGTGCGGATGGAACGGCACCAAGAATGACGCCATACTAAACTACATCACCAAGCGTTGTAAAGGTAAAATCGAGGTTGTCAAGATGAGTGCCGTGATGGCGGAAAAGCGGAAACTGGCTGTATTGACGGCATCAGAGGATGCAGCACAACAACAGGCTTTTAACCGCCGAATTGATGTATTCATCGACGATTTGGAAGAAAAGACTATGGAATAGAACGGAAATTTTAACTTTTCCGGGTTATACAGGCTGGCGTCTTTAGGCGTCAGTCTTTTGTTTTGACCCCTGTTTTCCCGTCAAAGGGTCAAAAGTCTGTTATTAGTTTTGACCCCTAAAGACGCATAAAGGGTCAAAACTCGTTCGGTATTCTGAACCATTGGGTCAAAACGATGGATAAGGGTCAAAACAAGCGGCAGAAAGGCCTATTTGACTGCTTTTTCAAAACCAAAATTTTATATTTCACTTACAACTTTTCTCTGTAATTTTGCAGCAGAATTCTAACCTCGGACAAAAGCTGAGCACGGCTCCGGGCACGAGATGAATTACGCCTATCTATATCATCGTGAAGTGCGAGAAGGCATTTTTAATACAAGTTATTATTATGTCTAAATTATCAAAGACCAGTCTCAACGGCTGGCACACCAACACAGACTTGGGCTGTGACGTTAAGACCATTCTGCGCAGCGACCGCAAGATGAAAGTAGGTAAGGACTATCAGGGCGTGTTGCGCCTGGATGAGGAGGCCACCGTAGACGAGTTTCTCTCACGCGACCCGCACTACACCTTCGTCGAGACACTGCCTTGGAGCATGAAGCGCAATCCGAAGGTGTTCAACGGCAAGTACATCTCTGTCACCCTTCAGGACGACGGCACCTACCGCCTGAACTTCAAACCTCTGAAGACGGGTGCTGGTTTCAGCATCGAGCGCTATACCTTCGGCGTGTACCTTGAACTTCATAAAGCACTGGAGGGCCTGGTAGAGAATAAATAAAAAGGTAAAAGCGGTCGAAGCGTTTCAGTTGTTTCAGTTTCAGTTCGATTTTTGAGGGTATGCAATGTATCAAAACTCCCTTATTACATTATATAACTAATTAATAATCAGATAGTTATATATATAAGAAGAAAAACGGTACCCCTCGAAAATATAACTGAAACAACTGAAACTGAAACGCTAAGCCAATTTAAGTTTCATCTAAAAAGCAGAAAATCAATGAGATACGACATTTCAAAACCAACAGCGCCCGTGATGCCGGCACTCGGTAAGGGCACAGAATGCATCAAACTCCTGCTCACGCAGGCCTCAAAAGACATGTATGAACCCTTGGTTCCGATGTTTTTCCCTATACTTGGCGCACACATTAGTGGTGCGGAATTTCAGTACCCTGATCTCAGTTGGAAGGAACCGACGGGCATGATGGCCAACCTTGTGGCTCATTCTGGCGACAACAAGGGCCAATTGACGACTCTGGCGAAAGCCATTTGCCGTGATTTCCGTCAGCATGACGAGGCTGAGGAGAAAAAGCTTTTGGAATGGCAGAAGCTGAAGAACACCAAAGGTGCCAACAAGGACAAACCTGATCGTCCGGATGTGGCCTTCCGTTTCCCTCCGTCGAATACGACCAACGCCGCCTTTATCCAGAACGCGATGGCGCTGGAGGCGAAGGGTGGTCTCACGCAGTACTTCAACCTGCCTGAGGTGGAGATGGCAGACCGTCTCTGCGGTGGTCACAAACAGGTGTCGGTATTGCTCCGCAATGTCTACGACCGTGACAGGGCCGGTGCCTTGCGCGCTACTGCTGACGGTGTGACGGGTAACCCGACTATTCGTACCTGCTTTACGATTTCATCTAATCCGGATTCTACCCGCAAGTTCTATAAATACGAGCTGACTAACGGCACGTTCGGACGAATGGTTTTCTCCTACAAGGCACGCGGGAATCGTAGCGGAAAAATACCCCGTCAGGGCAAGTACTCTGACGAATTCTATCAGAAGCTGGACGAGTATCTGGCACGCCTCGACCTCTGCAAGGGCCGCTACATCATCAAGCCCTTGAACAAGCTGACGGACCGTTTGGCTCAGGACATGGCGACACTGGCTGACCTTGCCGACGACGACCTGCTGTTCGAGATGTCCCACCGCTCGCTGGTGTCGGGCTGGAAGGCTGGCTGCGTGCTCTGGGCGCTCAACAATCAGACGTGGACCAAGTCGATGGGCGAGCTCGTAGAGTGGCTTGTTTATCACGACATCTGGAGCAAAATGGCTGTATTTGCTGACATGCTGAAGGATGGTGATATTAGTATTTCTGAGGTCGTTAAGACCGGACCAAAGAACATGCTCGACGATCTGACAGATTCGTTCAACGAGGCACAGCTGGAGGCTCTTCGCGAGCGTGTGGGCAAGTCCAAGGAGGGCACCAAGCGCCAGTTGCGTGTTTGGCTGCACCGTGAGTTCATCACTTTCTCGAATCAGACGGGACTGTACTCAAAAACTGAGAAATACCTGAAAGGCAATGGATAAATTCGAATTGCAAAAGCTTCGCGACCTTCCCATTGAGGGGGTCGCGGAGCGACTTGGACTCCAAGTTACGCGACATAAATGCCTGTGTCCGTTCCAC
>JBGUIA010000033.1:0-7631 GCA_045112595.1 Prevotella sp.
CATCTGAAGCCCTCAAATATTGGTGATGTAGTTAGGGCAGTAGCCGAAGTGACCAAAGTTGACGGAAAGAAGATTGAGTTCAAGGTGGCTGCCTACTCTGGCAATACGTTGCTTGGCGAAGGTACACACCTCAGATTCATAGTTGATCGAGAGAAATTCATGTCAAGACTTGGATAATTATGGAATACAAGGTATTGAATAACGACCTGAAGATGCCGATGGTTGGTCTGGGTGTCTATAATATCTCTGAGAGAGAAACCCAGAGAGTTGTTGAAGATGCCATATCGGCAGGCTACAGGAGCATCGACACTGCTGCTATGTACTACAACGAGAAAGGTGTGGGGGATGCTGTTCGGGCATGTGGCGTTCCTCGTGATGAACTGTTCATCACGACAAAGATATGCGATTCATGCTATACAAAGGAGGAAACATTGCGCACAGTTGACCATTCCATTAAACAGTTGGGGCTTGACTATGTGGACTTGATGCTGATTCACTGGCCTGTCGGAAATCCAACCGTCATTTGGCACACGCTAGAAGAACTCTATGAACAAGGTATGTTCAAGGCCATTGGCATATCAAACTTCTATCCAAACACCTTTCCGAAGATTGTGGATGATGCAAAGGTGATGCCTGTCGTGAACCAGTGCGAGACTCATGTGCTCTATCAGCAACGGAAGATGCTGGAATACCTGAAGCCTTACAATGTAGCTCTTGAAGCCTGGAGTCCGCTGGCAGAAGGCAGGTATGGTATCTTCAAGAATCCTGTTCTTATGAGAATCGGTGAGAAATATGGTAAGACTTCCGCTCAGATAGCCTTGAAGTTCCTGATCCAGAATGGTATTATCATCATTCCCAAGACTACCCACAAGGAAAGAATGGTTGAGAACATCAATCTCTTCGATTTCACGCTGTCAGATGACGACCTCCGTGAAATTCGCCTGCTTGATACAGGCAGGAATGTGACGGGATGGCCGTCGGATGCACTGAAATACAATCCTGAAAGTGTATGATACAGAATTATAAGATAGTTACCCTATGTGGTAGCACCCGTTTCAAGGAGCAGTTCCTGGAAGCCCAGAAACGACTGACTTTGGAAGGTTGCATAGTCATCAGTGTTGGCTTATTCGGTCATTCTGGTGACGAAGAGGTGTGGAAACCTGGCACTAAGGAAATGCTTGATGATATGCATCTGCGGAAGATTGACCTCGCTGACGAAATCTTTGTCATCAATGTCGGAGGCTATATCGGTGAGAGTACCAGACGAGAAATTGCCTACGCTGAGAAAACCGGAAAGAAAGTCAGATATTTGGAAGAGGTATGAAAGGTTCTATTGTTAATATATCAGGGAGAGAATGCCATCTGTATAAAAACTCCAATGCTGAATTCTTGTTGGTTCAGCCTATAGACGAACATGACTTGGAGGTCTTGGGTCAGGAAGTGGAGATCATCAAGGAATTGTCCGATAAGCCATTCACCCTTGCAGCATTTATGATAAAGGACTGGAATCAAGAGCTTACACCTTGGTCAGTCCCTCCAGTTTTCGGTAAGATTCCCTTTGGCAGTGGAGCAGAAGACACTTTGAAGTTTATCACAAGCCAACTATTACCTATTGTTCAAGAAGGAACGGCTCATGTCATACTCGGCGGTTATTCTCTGGCTGGACTATTCGCATTATGGGCATCTTATCAGACAGACAAGTTTGAGGGAATAGTTGCTGCTTCACCATCTGTCTGGTTCCCCAAGTGGATTGAATATGCCAAAGATAACAAGCCTCTTTCAAAATCCATCTACCTCAGTCTTGGGGATAAGGAGGAAAAGACAAAGAACCCGGTAATGGCACAAGTTGGTAATGCGATTCGTAGGCAGAACGAGTTACTGAAAGGACAAAATGTAAACACAATACTCGAATGGAATCCTGGCAATCATTTCATCGATTCAGAAAAGAGAACGGCGAAAGGCTTTGCTTGGGTAATGAACATATAATATGACACAAGAACAATTCAATGAATTATTGCGTAGTCAGCAAGGCGAATTAAATGCCGTGCTGATGTACCAGAGACTGGCTAAAGTGGTAAAGACAGATAAAGAACGAGAGGCCTTCCTTCAACTTGCAAGAGAAGAAGGCAGACATGCCAGCGTCTTCCATGTCTACACGAAACAGGCATTAAAGCCCAAGAAGACGATGGCATTCATCATGCTAACCCCTGCGGTAAGGTCTTTACCCACGAGGAATTACAAACGATAGCAGGTATTGTCATGAGGTACGACGGCTATGTGATAACCGATCAAAAGACTACAAATAGTGTAAATACCATCATTATGCTATTGAGCAGTTGCAGAAAAATGTGTACCTTTGCCGCCAAAATAGCACAAAATAGATTTAAGAACATGAATTTCGTATTTATATCTGTTCTTGCTAAATTTGCAAAAGTGTTACAGGTACCAATGGCATCACTTGTTGACGGGTATTACGAAAAGGACCAACTAGGTTTTTATAGTTTCAATTGTCCTTATTGCGGTCATGTAATTAGCATTGAGAAATCAGACAAACGCTGAAACACGCAGGTTAACTATCAACCTGTCAGGTTAAATTCGTAAATCATTGAATATCAAAAGTTAAAACAACTAATACAATTTGGGGAAATCTATATAAATTTGCAGAAAACAATTTATAAAATAACATAATAATTATATGAAAAAACTACTTATGTTAGCTTTGGTGTTTACCATCAGTTATGGTGCATCAGCTCAGAGAAAAACAGGCCTCATTCTGGAAACGAGGTGATGACAGGCTAATGTCGGGGGATGACTTTACCTTCTTGCTCTGGCAAGCGTCTCCTTTCGTCGCCGAGCGGTCATTCATTATCTTTGCGGAAGCGAGTATTATCTGCATATTTGACTTCTACCCATTTAATTGTTCTTCAAGAAATTCTGCTGCATCAGCTACACAGTCAGGACATTCTCTGAGTACCACCTTTGTTCCGATACCTTTCAGCAGCTTGCATTGTGTGGCTCCGTTTCTCTCTTGGAACTTGGTCATTATCTGACGCATCTGTTTCATGGACTTTGCCTTATCTTTGTTAACTAATCCCAGAACGAGGCCAGATCCAACAAGTGCGCCACATGTACCTTCCATATTACCCATACCACCACCAAAAGCCCCAGCAATGTTCATGGCTTCATCCTCACTGATTCCAGCTATATCTGCGTAGGTGTGAAGAATTGCTTGGGCGCAATTATGGCTGTTGCACCTCTTTTTCTCTGCTGCTATTTGTTTTCTTGTTTCCATTTATTCTTTTTTCTTTTTGAGTTTATTTTTTAACCGCTTGTAGCCCTCAACACCAAGAATTGTAAGACCTCCATATTGACAGGTCTTAGCCAATCCGAATAGTATAGTCCATAAGATTCCCTTTGCAGCAACACTTGTTGGTAGCAGCATCTGGGCGAAGGAAAGGATATAGAAGGGTATGCAGCACAAAAGAACAATAACACCAGTTCTGAAAGAGAGCGACTGGAGCCAGTGTTTCACTATATGAAAAAAATGAATGAAGGCATCCTTTGGGGCATACCATATCATTCTTGGCCCTGCCCAGCGCATCACTTCACGGATGGCCTCGCGCTCTTTAGGAGCATAGCAATGGGTAGGACAATCCTTGCAAGCTGTCTTCTGTTCGCCATACGTGCAATGATCAAGACGACGACAAGCGAAGTCTGCCAGATGCAAGTATTCATCCGGCATTGTGTCCTGATGAAGATGATGGCGACAATACAGCTCAATCATCTTACGGACTATTCGCTTCTCTTGCTCAATCCTGGTCATTTCATTCTGCCATATTTCATTTCTTCACCCTGTTTATCATACTGTTTACGCTTACCAACGGGAGGTTCAGTCAGAGTAATCCTAACCACTGCTGTCCGTTCGAGACTTCTGGCAATAGCATCATCGAAAGCATCCATATGATGAGGTAGAAAACGCTGGCAGATAGCTCTCAGACCAGTAATCTTCTCTTCGTGGTCTGTCACAATCTCTGCCTTGCCTATGGCGGTTGCAGATTTGTATTGTAGCGTAAAACTTCCATCTTTAGGGCCAACCGTAGGCGCACATTTAGTAACTGCCGAGAGGAATACAGTCGGACAGTGACGAATGCAGTCCAACTTGTCACCCTCCAAGGCACAATGGAAATAGAAGGTTTTCTCGTCTGTGCGTACCAACGACAGAGGTAATCCGTATGGACTCCCATCTGATTTAATCATGCTGACAGTAACGTATGGTGCCTTATCTAACACCTCCAAAGCGAAGGCGGCATCCATCTCTCTACTTGCTTTTCTCATAGTTGTTTATTCACTAATGCTATAAGTATGTACACTTGAACCTTGGGCTGATGGCAGGTAATTGATACCCCACCAACACATTTGTAAGAGTACGAACGATATGATGATTATCCAAAGGGCCAGCCGCTCACGATGGAGTTGTAACTGGCGGTAGTGGACGTAGATGAGGTAGGCTAGCCAAGTGATGGCAGCCCACGTTTCTTTAGGATCCCACGACCAGTAGTGGCCCCATGCCTCCTTGGCCCATAGGGCACCAAAAAGCATGCCTATGGTGAGGAAGGCAAGACCGACATAAACGAGGTTGTCCGTGATGTCAAACTCTTGGTCAGCGATGTCACTCTTTTTGATAAAGAGCAGATAGATAGCCATCACTGCCGCCGCACCTAGTACGGCGTAGGCGAACATATAGACGATAACATGTGGCGCAAACCAAGGACTCTGAAGGGCGGGCATCAGCGTCTTGTCGTGTATCTCCGGTTTGAACAGATTTACACAGATAAATACCAGGGCGAGAATGGTCGAGAACGACAGGATCCACTTGTACTTCCAGCGCGAATAGACGATGAGACCCGCCAACGGCAGGAAGAACGAATACCAGAGTCGCGTTTCGCCCATCGTGCGCAGTGGCGGTCGCTCCAGCGAGATCCACATAGAGAGGATGAACGAGAAGAAAAAGAGCAAGCCCAAGACAGTTGTCGCGTAGGCCATACCAGTTTTACTCTTCCACGCAGCCCATGCACCCACGGCCCAAAGCAGTACCGCTGCAATTGCGAAATATATAAAATGCTCCCAACTCATACGCGTTTCCTCCCACCAATAACAAACATACAAACCGCTCCTGCCAGCATCATATAAATACCTGTATAGACAAATGGCAGCCACGGGTCGCTCACCAGTTCGAGTATTGATATCTGGCTCTGAGCCCCCATCTGCGTGTCGTAGCCGTACTGATAGATTTTCCAGCCGTCCACCTCGTAGGGCATGTTCACATCAATGGTAGTCTCGATATTCTTGCCCGTCTTCGTCAGTATCTGTATCTCCGAAGCAAAGCGCTTGGGCGAGCCGTCGTCGTAGGTTTCCATGATGAACTTCTTCAGTTCGATGGCCAGATCCATTTCTTTGATAGCACCTCCTTGCTCCATTGCGCGCCATTCAGGTTCGCCAACGCTACAAATCATTTTTACGCGCTGTATGTCGGCATTGCCAAGCGTGGCAGTGGTCAATGCTATGAAAAGGCCGAGATGGTTCAATAAGAAAGGTACATCGCGCTTCATCGACCACTCACCTCTGAATATTTGACGTAATCTGCGATGGATGGTGAGTCCCAGAATCACCGTGATATACACATAAATAAGTACGAACGGCCAGAACGACAGCATATTGTTCAGCCACGTGCCGTTTGCTTGCTGTCGTGTCAGTCCCATGATAATGGTCAGCGCAACAGCATATACCATAGCTGGGATGGCTGCTTGATACGTTGTCATCCATTGGAAGGCATATATTTTTTTACGCAAGTACGCCATCGCTGTCAACATCACAAAGAATCCTGCCAGCACAATGGCGTTAGCTGGCCACGCAAATGCATCCCACATTACAGGACCCACGCTCAGTTCCAGCATCAGTCCTGCAAAGATAAGGCCTCCTCCAATGAGGAAGCCTTCCTTAAATGTCCAGGGTTTCGTCCACATCAGATTTCAATCAGTTTTCCGTTCTTTTTCGCCTCTTCAATCCACTTGGGCTCGATTTCCTGCAGGAAGCGTTGCTTGTTCTCGTTCAGCTTCTGCATGTTGAGACCGATGGCAGCCTGAGCCTTTTCCTTGGTGCTATAATCAGGCACAGGGATGGCTTCGGTATGTCCGTGCTTGGCGGCTACGCGGGCGATGAGCAAACGGGCCTGCTGGGCATAGTCGACAGAGTGGGAGAGCAGACGGGTAACTTCCTGAGGCGCATGGAAAGTAGCACCATGAGAGGCGATGGCATAGTCCCAACGCCACTGGCTCTTGCGCAACAAAGCCTGGATAGGAGCCATCTCAGCCTCTGTAGCTCCCTTGTCGATGATGAACTTAGCCTCGAAATGGGCACGGGCCAGTTCCTGCTCGGCACGGTTGCGCACCTCGTTGCACTTCTCCTGACGGTCGTACACATTCTGGCGCAGCACCTCGGCATCCTGACGGTGACAGGTCTGACAAGTGCGGTCAATCTTGGCCAATGGCGACTGAATCTGGTGGTCAGAGAACTTCACGCCACCTTCCTGCTTATAGGGCATGTGACAGTCGGCACACGATACGCCGCGCTGAGCATGGATACCGTGCTGCGACATCTCCCAACCCGGATGCTGAGCCTTCAGAATCTTCGTGCCAGATAGCGGATGGATATAGTCGTAGAAACCAATCTCGTCGTAGTATTCCTCGGCAGCCTCGCAGGTTAATCCCTTGTCGTGCGGGAATACCAGATAGTTGGCCTTGCCGGGATTCTTCTCGTCGTTAGGCTTGATGAAGTAGTACTCCACGTGGCACTGAGCGCATACCAGCGAACGCATTTCCTGATGGGTAGCATTCTTCACATCCAGACCACGACGGGCAAAGGCCTCGTAGAGGGCAGGACGGGCAGGGCGCAAATCCATGGTGCGGGCATCGTGACAGTCTGAGCAGCCGATGGTATTCACCTCTTCAGCTCCTAACTCACTCCACTTCTTAGCATAGAAGTTAGCAGGATCAAATTGATCCTTACCATTACCCAGTTCGCGCATCATGCGAGGCACATCGGGTCCCTTACACGTCCAGCAGGTGGCGGGCTGCATATCTACGGCGATAGAATCGCTTCCATCGGCAGTCTTTACCATAATGCCTGGATTACCCGTACGCAGAATCTTGCGCATATCCTCAAGGGCGTGCTTATGTCCACGAGGGGTATTGTAGTGGCGCGAGAAGGCATAGCCAGCCCACAGCACCACCATCTCAGGACGCTGCTCGAGCACATCTACCTCCTGCGACGAGTTGTACTTTGATTTGAACGTGGTGTCCTCTGTCATCGCCCACGTCTCGTACTCACGCGGATAGTCAGCCTTGAACTTCTCGTTCTGAGCGATTATTTCATCCTCAAACACAGTACGCTTGTTGTTGAACACACTGGCCACCTCGGCCCTGCGCTCCATCAGCGACGACACAAGCAGTCCCAGGATAAAGACTACTGCCATAGATCCTCCGAAAAGTATCCAACCTTGCCATTTTTTCAATTGCTTTGCCATAATATTTCTTTTTTATTTATTTGCGATGTTTGTTGAATTTTTCATTTCA
>JBGUIA010000034.1:0-6381 GCA_045112595.1 Prevotella sp.
TCTGAGGCAAGAACTCTATAAGCTGAGCGAATATATATTTTCCGGTGTTCATCGAATGACTGATTTGCTTTTGGATTGCAAAGGTAGTCAATTCAAATCGTCACCGTCAATTTTTCGCTCTAAAACTCTATATTTAAATAACTTACAAACATCTCCGCTAATTTTTAGTGGACACTAGTGGCCGCACTTCACGATGACCTCCAGTTTCTCGTGTTCAATGGGCTTGTCGAGATACTTGCGGATGGAGCGACGCGCCATGATATTGCTCAGCACGGGATTCCCTCCATCTGCATGTCGGCCTCGATAGTGGCAATCTGATCACGAGACTCGTATCGCTTGATGACCTTGCCGTCGCGCCCAACGAGGAACTTGGTGAAGTTCCACTTGATGTCGCCGCCGCCAGCTTGCGCTTTTAGCCAAGTGTAGAGTGGATGCGCGTTCTCGCCGTTCACATCGATCTTGTCGAACTGTGGGAAATGGATGTCGAAGTTGGCCGTGCAGAATGAGTGTATTTCCTGGATCGTGCCAGGAGCCTGCTGGCCAAACTGGTTGCAGGGGAAGTCGAGGATCTCGAAGCCCTGAGCTTGATACTTCTGGTAGAGCGGCTCCAAATCCTTGTACTGAGGCGTGAATCCGCATCGGGTGGCGGTGTTCACAATTAGCAGCACCTTGCCCTTGTACTCGGCGAGCGACACGTCCTTGCCCGCATCGTCCTTCACAGTGAAATCATAAATACTCTGTGCCGAAAGGGTCAGCACGCCCATCATTGCTACGAGGCTGGAAATCAGTTTCTTCATATACATATAGTTCTTGTGATAATAATATCATTTATATCATGTTACAATTTCGCACATTTCTCGGCAAATTTATAAAATAAATCCTAAAGTAACGTGATTTCAACTTATGATTTATGGTTTATTGTGAATTACTGCCTTCAATCGTACCATGAGTATGGTATTTTTGTCGCTTTTCTCGCATCGGTGTGCGGAGTCTGCACAGAAATTCGTACCTTTGCACCCGATTTAAAACAGGATTAAGGATGAATTTCGTATTTATATCACCCCATTTCCCGCATACGTACTGGCAGTTTTGCCAGCGGCTCAGCCAGAACGGCGTGACGGTGCTGGCCATTGCCGACGTACACTACGACTTGTTGCAGCCAGAGTTGAAGGCATCGCTGACGGAGTACTACCGCGTAGGCTCGCTGGAGAATTACGACGAGGTGTATCGCGGCGTGGCCTACTTCGCCTACCACTACGGACGCATCGACTGGATTGAGTCGAACAACGAATACTGGCTGGAGCAGGACGCCCGGCTGCGCACGGACTTCAATGTAGTGACGGGCATACAGAGTGACCGCATCCGTAGCATCAAGGAGAAGTCGGAGATGAAGAAGCACTATCTGGAGGGCGGCATACCGACGGCGCGTCAGACGCTGGCTTCGGCAGGGCGCGAGGCCGTGGCTGCATTTGCCGCCGAGGTGGGCTATCCCATCATTGCCAAGCCCGATGTGGGCGTGGGTGCCAGCGGTACTTACAAGATTAACAATGAGGCGGAGTTGGCCGACTTCTACGCCAAAGAACCGCACGCCAACCAGTATGTGGTCGAAGAGTTCATCACGGGCGAGATATGCTCCTACGATGCCGTCATCGACAGCAAGGGCGAGCCGTTGTTCGAGTCGATGACCGTCTGGCCGCCGTCCATCATGGACATCGTGAACCTGAAGCTCGACCTGTCGTACTACGTCGATAAAGAGATGCCCGAGCCACTACGCCAACTGGGTCGCCGTACGGTGAAGGCCTTCGGTGTGGTGAGCCGCTTCGTACATCTGGAGTTCTTCCGTCTCGACAGCGACCGCCCCGGTCTTGGTAACATCGGCGATTTTGTGGCTTTGGAAGTAAACATGCGCCCGGCGGGAGGCTATACGCCCGACATGATCAACTATGCCCACTCGACCGATGTGTATAAAGTTTGGGCCGACATGGTGGCTTTCGACGAGTTGCGCACAGAAGAGGGCAAGCCCTACTACTGCGCCTTCGCCAGCCGCCGCGATATCTACCGCTACCGCCACAGTCACAATGAGGTGAAGAATCGCTACAGCGGACAGCTGATGATGTGCGAGCGCATGCCCGAACTATTCTCGGCAGCCATGGGACAGCAGATGTACACCGTCCGTCTCAACACGATGGACGAGGTGCAGGAGTTTATTAATTATGTACACGCAAAGCAGTAGTAAATGGAAATTAATTACGTGAAGAAATACAGCAACGCCCTCGGGCGTGACATGGAATACAAGACCTACGGCACCGAGGGACATCCCGTGCTGGTCTTCCCGTCGCAGGACGGACGTTTCTACGACTATCAGGACTTCGACATGGTGGGTGTGCTCTCCGGCTTCATCGACCGCGGACTCATCCGACTTATCTGTGTTGACAGCATCGACCGCGAGACGTGGAGCGACTTGCAGGGCGACCATCACCGCCGCATAGCACTCCATGAACAGTGGTTCCATTATATTGTGGACGAACTGATACCAGACGTGCGTCGCCATCCCGACGAGACATTCATCGTTACGGGCTGCAGCATGGGCGGTTTCCATGCCGGCAACTTCTTCTTCCGTCGCCCAGATTTGTTTGACACGCTGCTGGCTCTGAGCGGGCTCTACTACGCAGGCTATTTCTTCCCCAACTACAGCGATCCGCTCATCTACGACAACTCGCCCTACGATTTCCTGCGATCGATGCCCGCCGACCATCCTTATTGGGACCTGTACCGTCACCGCCGCATCGTAATGTGCGTGGGCCAGGGTGCATGGGAGGACGAACTGCTCGACAGCACCCGTCAGATGGATGCCTTACTGAAGGAGAAGAACGTACCTGCCTGGATCGACTATTGGGGCCACGACGTCGCCCATGATTGGGCGTGGTGGCGCAAACAGGTGGTCTATTTCATGCAGCACCTGCTGACCGACGAGGGCGTGGAGTATGTGATTTAAACAGAATAAGATATGAAAGTAATCAGTACACAAAAGGCACCCGCTGCCATCGGACCGTACAGTCAGGCCATCAAAGTAGGGAATCTTGTATTTACCTCTGGTCAGATTCCCATCGACCCTACTACGGGCAGTTTCGTAGAGGGAGGCATCAAGAAACAGACCCGCCAGGCGTTGACCAACGTTCAAGCAATTCTAGAAGAAGCCGGGCTGACGATGGGCAATGTAGTAAAGACTACGGTTTTCATGGCTGATATGAACGATTTTGCAGACATGAACGCCGTCTATGCTGAGTTTTTCACAGAGCCTTATCCTGCAAGGTCTGCAGTCGCTGTCAAGGCTTTGCCGAAAGGTGCATTGGTAGAGATTGAAGTGGTTGCAGGAGTATGAGACCACTATCCACACGCACGGCGGGCTTCACGGACTCCATCATCCGGCGAATGACCCGCATCAGCAACCGCTACGGAGCCATCAATCTCTCGCAGGGATTCCCAGACTTCGACCCGCCACGGGAGATTACCGATAGGTTGGCGGAGATTGCATCTGTAGGACCACATCAATATGCAATCACCTGGGGAGCGCAGAACTTCCGCGAAGCGCTGGCCAGGAAGCAGAGCCGCTGGACGGGACTGCCGATAGATGCAGATAAGAACATTGTCGTGACTTGTGGCTCGACTGAGGCGATGATGGCTGCGATGATGACTGTGGTAAACCCAGGCGACAAAGTGGCTATTTTCTCGCCGTTCTACGAGAACTATACCGCTGATACGATTCTCACAGGGGCAGAGCCTGTATATATCCCCCTTGTCCCACCAAGTTTTTCGTTCAATGCCAACCTGATTGAGGATGCTTTCAAACAGGGAGTCAAGGCGCTGGTGTTGTGCAACCCGTCGAACCCTTGCGGTAAGGTCTTTATCCGCGAGGAACTGCAACAGATAGCCGATATCGTGATTCGATACGACGGCTACGTCATTACCGACGAGGTTTACGAGCACATCATCTATGCCCCTCACCGGCATGTCTATATCTCTACGCTGCCCGGCATGTGGGAGCGCACCATATCGTGCAGTTCACTCTCGAAAACCTACAGCATCACGGGCTGGCGTCTGGGCTATGTCATTGGTCCAGAACGCATCATCGACCGTGTGAAGAAGGTGCACGATTTTCTTACTGTCGGCGCAGCTGCTCCCTTGATGGAGGCTGCCACCGTTGGATTGTGCTTCCCCGACAGTTATTATGACGAGCTTCAGGCACACTACACCCACATGAAGCAGCTCTTCTGCGACGGTCTGCGTCAGTTCGGACTGACGTTCACCGACCCGCAAGGAGCCTATTATGTGTTGCTCGATGTATCGAAGTACGGCGTTAAGGACGACTTACATTTCTGCGAATGGTTGGCCGATCATGTTGGAGTAGGGGCAGTGCCTGGCAGTTGCTTCTTCCGCGAGGATGTGAATCACCTGATTCGTTTCCACTTTGCCAAGCGTGACGAGACCCTTCTTGCCGCCCTCGATCGCCTGTCGGAAATGGATGCAATAGCAAAGAATTATCGATAAAAACAAGGAACCTCATTTCTGAGATTCCCTGAAAACAAGTGAATGATTGCTTCTTACAGTTTAAGAATAGCCCTGCGCAATTGTTCATCTGATAGTTTTGCATAGACTTGAGTACTCGTTACAGACCTATGTCCCATCAGTTTTGCTATGGTATAGATGTCCGTACCTTTGTTTAACAAAGCCATCGCAAAGCTATGCCTGAAGCAGTGGAAGGTTATGTGTTTGTTAATCTTTGCCTTCTCCATCAGCAATGGAACCTCCTTGTTCAGCATATATTCTGTAAGACCAGGAAATACGCGTGGACTATCCCTATTTATAGTACGAAGCAGTCTTGTTGCCGATGTTGACAAAGGAAGACTGACAGCCGTTTTCGTTTTACGGATAGTCAGACATATACTTGACTTGTTCTTGTATCGGAGGTTTATGTCCTTCCATTCAAGATTGATAATGTCAGCCCTTCTTAGCCCCGTGTAAACAGACAGGAGTGTAGCCTGTTTTACCATCGGCTTTTCGGAATAGTCAACCTTCTCCAACTGCAGTATCTCGCTTTCATCAAGATATTCTTTCTTGGTGTCATGGTTCCAGTGGATTCTCTTAACGTCAGCTGTAATGTCATTCTTGAGTATTCCGTCCTTATATGCAAGAGCAACGACTGACAGGAAGGCATTCAGATATGCCACCGCTGTATTATGTTTAAGTTTACCCGTCCTTTTCCAACAACTTTCCTTGAAGAGGAACTTGGAGAACTTCTCGCAAAGGCTTACGGACAGATCCTTGAAAGAGCATTCGTTGTTACAGAATTTTTTGAAGTGTTTGTAGCTACAGATGTATTTGATACCATAGTATTCACAGCAGTCGTGGAAATAATCCAGGAAACTACCGTTGAGCTGGTCTTTCAGTATGAAGGAATACTCCTTCTTCACCATTCTCATATACCTGTCGCAACGGATTGCTTCAGCAATCTCGTCAATCATGTCATTATGACGTTTCTCGATGTCGCTAATCGGATTCACGTATTTCTCCAAGTTCAGGAATTCATACCTGATCTCCTCGCCCTTCGGATTGACAAAAACAGGATTATACTCTAAGAACACGGACAACATGGTCCCTTTGCTCTTTTTCTTTGTTCTTATTGTGACCCTATTCATAACTTTCCTCCTTCCATCTTTTTAAATCACGAGCATTGAATAAGAGAACCCCATTGTCGTGCCTGATATGTATAATGTTCTGCGCAACAGCCCGAAAAAGAGCTTTCCTGTCAGTCTTGATAATCATCATTGCTTCATCGATACGTAGCCATGGCTTAATAAAACATGATGCTTTCTCCCATGCTGCTATAACGTCTTCCTTGTTATATCGTTTGAGCCAGCCAACGCTGTATGACCTGACACCGTATCTCGTCACGAATTTTAGCAACCAGCATCTTCCCATGCTTGTTAGATTTATCAGACCAGTGATAGAGAATGACGCCTCGCCGATGGGGGAGACGGGTGTCTCTGGTAAATGTGAATACCAATGGACAAAGTCAATCCATCTGACCTGTTTACCACTCTTTCCATTCATACATGGAATAACGCCGTCTTTTACCAGACGGTAAATGTAGTTTTTTGTGTAGCCGGAAAGTGACACGACTTCACTAATTGTGAGATGTCCCTTCGACACTACAATCTGCCACTCTACATCCAAACTATTGTAAGGATCGTAGTAATGTTTGAAATGCTTGTAATTACTCATAATTATTTAATCACACTAGTGTCCACTAAAAATTCGCGGAGATGTTTGTAAGTTATTTAAATATAGAGTTTTAGAGCGAAAAATTGATGGTGACGATTT
>JBGUIA010000035.1:0-14638 GCA_045112595.1 Prevotella sp.
TCTGAGGCAAGAACTCTATAAGCTGAGCGAATATATATTTTCCGGTGTTCATCGAATGACTGATTTGCTTTTGGATTGCAAAGGTAGCCAATTCAAATCGTCACCATCAATTTTTCGCTCTAAAACTCTATATTTAAATAACTTACAAACATCTCCGCGAATTTTTAGTGGACACTAGTGATGCAACTTAGTAAAACATAAAAATACTTATGCGAAAGATAACACTTCTTTTATTTGCTTTGATATGTCTGGATTCCTTTGCCCAGACGACAATGCGTGATGTACTGAAGGCAATGCCTGACTCTATGGTTCCATATCTGTCAGCGAACAATCTTTTGGATATGATTGATTTCTCTGATACGAATATGGATGCTGTTGTTACCAATTCATTAGGTGGTAGGAGTCAAATGAATAAATTGACTGACGACTTTGTTTCTATTCGTTTGAACGAGTCATCAGATCTGGCTATGCGTCTCTTAAATGTCGATACTCCTGTTGACAGTGCCCAGCAGATTATTTGTGTGGTAAATACCTATGGCACGGATATTCGTGAGAGCACTATCAGTTTCTATTCACTTAAGTGGAAGCTATTGCCTGTCAGCGACTATATAGAGTTGCCGGAATATATGACAGTTGCGACACTTAGTGACCAGGATGCTCAATTGACATTTTGTTCGGAGAACGGATTAGATGCACGTGCAAGTGAAGAGCAAAAAGAAATCCCCGAACGGTTAACAACTCTTAATTGGTGTGGAAAATTCGTTAAAGAGTTTTAAGAAATAAACATTTTGAAAGAAAATTATTGTGTGGGAAGCGAATAATTACTATATTTGCATGTGTGTTTTTCATGGTATTAGATTATTAAGGTTAATTTGTGGATTGGTTGTCGTGAGACAACCAATCTTCTTTTTGTCATTGTCTGAAGGCTTATACTAGTTTGTACTATAATCAAATGAAAAGGGAACCCAAAGGTCCCCTTTATTGTTTGTTTGGAATAAATTATTGTTGTTTGTTCTCTTCGGCCTTATGCTTCAGGAATTACTGATACAACACTCTTGTCGCGCTTGCCCTTGTGGAACTGAACTGTTCCGTCAACGAGTGCATACAGAGTATCGTCCTTACCCATAGCTACGTTGTTGCCTGCGTTGTGCTTAGATCCACGCTGGCGAACGATAATGTTACCAGCAACAACCTTCTGACCGCCGAAAATCTTAACGCCAAGTCGCTGAGCTGCTGACTCGCGTCCGTTCTTAGAACTACCTACACCTTTTTTATGTGCCATTACTTGTTCCTCCTACGTTTTAAGCGATTACTGATTTAACTTCTACTTGGGTGTACTGCTGACGGTGACCGTTGCGCTTACGAGAGTCCTTACGACGCTTCATCTTGAAAACGATAACCTTCTCACCCTTTACGAGCGGATTAACCACTTCGCATACTACCTTTGCACCGCTTACGGTGGGTGCACCTACCTGTACTGAACCTTGATTGTCGACAAGCAGTACCTTGTCGAATTCAACAGTTTTACCGGCTTCCACATCTTTCATGTGGTTGATGAAGAGCTTCTTTCCCTGCTCTGCCTTGAACTGCTGACCGTTGATTTCTACAATTGCGTACATTGTTGTTTATTAATTGTTTAACGGGTTTTTCCGCATGGCGTGTCGCTTCGTGCAACCACTTTATTGAGCCACCACGGACTAAATCGGGCGCAAAATTACTAAAAAATAATGAAACAGCAGGTGTTTGTCATGGGTAATCCCCTTTAAATTATGATTTATTAACTTATATCAATACCTTATTATATATATAGGAATGAAAAGCGGATAGTAGTATCATCTTTTATGAAATAATAAAGCGGTGACCCTCACAGGCAACCGCTCTATATCTTCAATAGGTATTAGTCCTTTTAAGGTAAAAAGATTGTTTTCAGGATAACGGTGCAAATTTACGACTTTTTTTGTTAACCTGCAAACATTTTATCATTTAATTACAAAAATATTTTTTGTGCACCCACACAATTTAAGATTTTCATTAAAAACCTTAAAGAAAACTTGTGCAAACGATTGAAAAATTGATTTGTCTTAAGAAATCACTTCCTTGTCGTGCCTGAAAGTGTAAAATCCTCATTAATATGGATTGTGAGTCTTATGAAATAATTGTACCTTTGCAGCCGGAAAATGAAATTATGTTTGAAATGAAAAGAATATACCTCTTATTTTCAGCAATACTTTTCTGTATGAATGGTATTGCAGGTGTTGTATCGGAACTTGTCAGCGATACCTCCCGTGTTGTGGATTTGGACGAAGTTGTTGTTGTGGCTCAACCTAAGGAACAGACGCGCCTGCGATTGCAACCCCTCAGCAGTTCGGTCTTCGGTAGTGAACAGATGCAGCAACTCAATGTCCGCGACCTTAGTCAGCTGTCGCAATACGTTCCCTCGTTTTCTATGCCAGCCTATGGCTCGCGTCTCACATCTTCTATGTATATGCGTGGTATTGGCTCGCGCATCAACAACCCAGCCGTTGGCGTTTATTACGACAATATTCCTTTGATGTCGAAGGCCGCTTTCAACAACCATTTTTATATGTTGGATCGTGTCGATATCCTTCGTGGCCCGCAAGGAACGCTCTATGGTCAGAATACCGAGGGTGGTCTAGTGCGTATTTACTCAAAGAACCCGATGAATTATCAGGGCACAGATATCCGCCTGGGCATTGGTACAGGTCTTTGGCGTAACGTTGAGGTGGCTCATTACCATCGACCCAGCGACAAGTTGGCTTTCAGCGTTGCTGGTTTCTATAGCGGTTTAAAAGGATTTTTCAAGAACCAGAATTTCGATGAACGAAACGACAAGAGCCTTGAGGCAGGAGGCAAGGCCAGACTGATTTATTCTCCCACTCAGAAGTTAAAGTTCGACTTGACAGTTGATTACCAATGGGTGAACCAGAACGGCTTTGGCTACGGCGAGTTCAGTCCGTTAGCAAATGAGCCTTCAAATGGTGAGTTTCGAGGTACAATCCCTGCAGATCTGAATGTTCAGGATCCCGCCACCACTATTATGAACGGCTATAAGCGTAACATGCTGAACACGGGTCTTGCCATCAGCTACGACATGGATAACCTGCTCTTTACTTCGACTACAAGCTATCAGCTCCTGCAAGACCGCATGCTGATGGATCAGGACTACATGACGCCCGACTATCTGCAACTGGAACAGCGTCAGAAAATGAACGCTTTGACGCAGGAATTTGTACTCCGTTCTCATGATAAAAGCCGTTTGCAGCATGCTACAGGACTTTATGGTTCCTACCAGTGGCTCCGTACCGATGCTCCCGTGTATTTTGGCGACGCCATCACAGGTCCTATTGGTAATGCCATTACGAATGCTATGCAGGGAGCTATGCGTCAGTCCATGTATCCGCGTATGTATCAGCAGATGCTTGAGCAGATGATTGCTCAGGGCATGCCTCAGGCTGTAGCTGAAAAACAGGCCGCTGCTGCTGCTGAAGCAGCTGTGCAGAAAGCCATTGCCGGTGTGACAATGAGTGCTGAGATGGCTGTCCCTGAGTCGTTCAAGACTCCTTCCTATACGCTCGCTGCCTTCCATGAGTCAAATATCCTGTTGACCGATCGTTTGAAGCTTGCCCTTGGCCTGCGTCTTAATATAGATAAGGTGAAGATTGAGTACGATGCCCTTGCCTATATGAATATGACGGGTGGTACCGCAGAGCGTCAGGCTACCTATCATCTTACCTCACACGTAGTCGACAGTCGCTCGAAGACCTACACCCAGTTGTTGCCCAAGATAGGCTTGACTTATTTCCTTGGTGAGAATCTTGGCAACGTCTACGCTCTGGTGTCAAAGGGTTACCGCGCCGGAGGTTTCAACATCCAGATGTTCTCGGACGTTCTTCAGACCGAACTCAATGCCCACCAACAGGATGCTATGCGTGGCGATTACGATGTGGAACATACTGCCACCGACTACGACGCCATTGAGGAAACCATCAGTTACAAGCCTGAGGAGTCGTGGAACTACGAGTTGGGTACGCACCTGAACCTTTTTGACAATTTGATGCATTTCGATCTTGCACTCTATTATATGCAGATTCGCAATCAGCAACTTTCCATCATGGAGCCCAACAGCAACTATGGTCGTATGATGGTCAATGCGGGTAAGAGTCACTCTTGCGGACTGGAAACATCTCTTCGCGGACGTCTGTTGGACAATGCCCTGGACTGGGCTGTTACTTACAGCTTTACCAATGCCAAGTTCGACGAATATGATACTTACAAAGACAATTACGTCCCCTTTGTGCCAAAGCATATGTTCAGCACTATGGCCGACTATCATATCGGGCAGTTCACTATAGGTGCAAATGTCGCTGCTCAGGGCAAGACGTGGTGGGATGAAGCCAACACATATGCCCAGAAGTTCTATGCATTGTTGGGTGCCCATGCCGACTACGACTTCGGCCCCGTCGTTGTTTCCTTATGGGGACGCAACCTGACCAATACGCACTATAATACCTTTGCCGTACAGAGTAGTGCTGCTGGAGGGACTCGTTATTTTGCCCAGCGTGGTAATCCTATTCAGTTTGGAATGGACATAAATGTACATTTTTAAATTTAATATACGAAACTAAACTATATATTTTTTGTTAAACTCGTTAAATTTAACGGAAATAATTAACTAAAAGACTTCTTCGTATCGAAATATATGCTATCTTTGCACTCGATATGAAGAAGTCTACTATTTGGGCCATTGCCATTATAATGGGATTTTCATTCCTGGCGCTGCTCTATCTTCAGTTCTCCTATGTCGAGGAGATGGTCAAGATGAAGAAAGAACAGTTCGACGAGAGTGTCAACCGCAGTCTCTATCAGGCATCCCACCATCTGGAGGTTAACGAGACCGCACGCTATTTGGAAAAAGACATCAAGGAAACCGAGCGTCGCGCCTATCAGCAGGACTCCGTTTTCAGTGACGGGCTGGGTTCTATCAAGCATTCCCATCAGTTTGCCGTTGCCGCTGACGATGGTACTGTCTATTCCTCGTTCCAGCTGAAGACCTTCGAGTTGAAGCCTTCCAGCATCCCCAAGGCCATGATTCTGCGTAAGGATAAGAATTCGCTGGTTGATGCTGCAAAGTCCATGCAGGAAATTGTCCGCAACCGTTATGTCTATCAGAAAGGCCTGCTTGACGAGGTGGTATATAATATATTGTATACTGCCAGCGACAAACCCCTGCAAGAACGCATCAATTTCCGAATGCTCGATAACGATATCCGTCAGGAACTGGCCAATAACGGTATCAACATCCCATACCATTTTACTGTATCGACTACCGATGGCCGTGAAGTTTACCGTTGTCCCGACTACTCGGAGAAAGGTGAGAAATACGCTTACACGCAGTATCTCTTCCAAAACGATCCTCAGTCGAAGATGGGTGTTGTCAAGGTGCATTTCCCGGAAATGAGCAGCTACATCTTCTCCAGTGTCCGGTTCATGATTCCAAGTATCATCTTCACCATCGTACTGCTTATCACCTTCCTCTTCACGATTGTAGTCATCTTCCGTCAGAAGCGCTATTCTGAGATAAAAAATGATTTCATCAACAATATGACCCACGAGTTGAAGACTCCTATTGCCTCTATCTCGCTGGCTGCACAGATGATGAACGATGAGAGCGTGCCTAAGACCGAGCAGATGACCAAGCATCTAGGTAGTATTATTGGCGACGAGTCAAAACGTCTGCGCTTCCTCGTCGAAAAAGTACTCCAGATGTCGATGTTCGACAAAAAGAGCGTGGTATTCAAGCGTAAGGAATTGGACCTCAACGAAATGGTTGAGCAGATTGCCCAGACGTTCTCCCTGCGTGTCGAACACACGGGAGGCAAGATATACACTGAGATCGAAGCCATCGATTCGGCCATCTACGTCGATGAAGTACATTTCCAGAATGCCATTACCAACCTGATGGACAATGCCGTGAAGTATCGCAAGCCCGACGAGCCCATCGACATCTATCTACGCACGTGGAACGACGAACACAAGCATCTCTGCCTCTCCATTCGTGACACAGGGCAGGGCATCAAGAAGGAGAATGTCAAGAAGATCTTCGACAAGTTCTATCGTGTCCACACGGGCAACAAACACGACGTCAAGGGCTTCGGCTTAGGTCTGGCCTACGTCAAGAAGGTTGTCGATCTTCACCAGGGCAATATCAAGGTCGAGAGCGAGTTGGGCAAGGGAACCAAATTTACCATCAGCCTGCCTGTATTGGAAGAAGATGCTGAAAACAACAAGTGACACAATAATAAACAAATTCATTAATAACCCCACAAAAATTTAGAATTATGGACGACAAACTGAAAATTCTTCTTTGCGAAGACGACGAGAACCTCGGAATGCTGTTACGCGAGTATTTGGCAGCTAAAGGCTATGTGGCCGAGCTCTGTCCCGACGGCGAGGCTGGTTACAAGGCATTCCTCAAGACCAAGTTTGACATCTGTGTGCTCGACGTGATGATGCCCAAGAAGGACGGCTTCACGCTTGCTCAAGAAATTCGTCAGGCCAATCCCGACATCCCCATCATCTTCCTCACCGCCAAGACGCTCAAGGAAGATATCCTCGAAGGATTCAAAATTGGTGCCGACGACTATATCACGAAGCCCTTCTCTATGGAGGAGCTCGTATTCCGTGTAGAAGCTATTCTGCGCCGTGTCCGTGGAAAGAAAAATCGCGAGAGTTCAGTCTATCACATCGGTCGCTTCACTTTCGATACCCAGAAGCAGCTGCTCGCCATCGGTGAGAAGCAGACCAAGCTCACCACGAAGGAAAATGAACTGCTGGCCCTGCTTTGCAGCCATTCCAACGAGATTCTCCAGCGCGACTTCGCCCTGAAGACCATCTGGATTGACGACAACTACTTCAATGCCCGCTCAATGGATGTTTACATCACCAAGCTTCGCAAGCATCTGAAGGACGATCCGCAGATTGAAATCATCAACATCCACGGCAAGGGTTACAAGCTCATTACTCCCGACGCAGAGTAACATATACGCCGGAAGCGATAATAAAAAGGACTGGCAGCACACTTGTCAGTCCTATATGTATTATTTAGTTTGTATCTCAGATATGAAAAGAATAGGTTTTGTAGCATTGATGCTGTTGTTGACAGGGGTGGTTTCTGCAGCAAGTCAGTTAGAGTTGAAGGACATTACGAAGGGTGAGTTTCGTGGTGAGTCAATGGCTGCCGTTAAGCCGCTGAGTGACGGTGAGACGTATGCCCAGTTGAGCAGTGACGGTCAGCGTATTGAGCAGTATTCGTTCAAGACGGGCAAGCAGATTGGTGTGCTGTTTGACGCCAAGAGCGCGAAAGGTGCGAAGATAGACAACGTAGAAGGTTATATTGTCAGTCCCGACGGTCAGCGCCTGTTGATTCAGACGGCAAGCGAGCGTATCTATCGTCGCTCGTTTACTGCCACCTATTATATATATACGGTGAGGAACAACCGCTTGGAACCTTTGTCGGAGAATGGTCCGCAGCAGGCTCCGCTGTTCTCTCCTGATGGTTTGCAGATTGCTTTTGTCAGAGATAATAACATCTTCATTGTCAAGCTGTTATATGATAACGCCGAAGTACAGATTACAAAGGATGGCAAGCGAAATGAAATCATCAACGGCATTCCCGACTGGGTGTATGAGGAGGAGTTCAGTCTTGCGCGTTCGATGGTATTCACTGCCGACAGCAAGCAATTGGTTTGGGTGCGCTACGACGAGAAGAACGTAAAGGAATTCTCTATGCCGATGTTCAAGGGCCTGAAGCCAGAACATCAGGAATATGCCGACTATCCTGGTTCCTATACCTATAAGTATCCGATTGCTGGCGAGCAGAATTCGGCCTGTACCGTATGGAGCTTCGACATCAGCAGCCGTCAGACGCGCCAGTTGCAGTTGCCGCTGGACGTCGACGACTATATCCCTCGTTTACTTCCGACAAGTCAGCCCCAGCAGGTTGCCGTCTATACGTTGAATCGCCATCAGGACTGTCTGCGCATATTTATGTGCAACCCACTTTCTACGGTATGTAAGCAGGTTATTGAAGAGAAGGTCGATAAGTATGTCCGCGAAGAAGCGATGGATGGTATTCAGATTACCGAGCGCCACATTCTTGTGCCCAGCGACCGCACGGGCTGGATGCACCTCTATCTGTACAATCATAATGGCCAGTTGCTGCGTCAGGTTGACGACGGCAACTACGAGGTCAGCGACGTTTACGGTTATGATGAGAAGACTGGAGACACCTACTTCTCCTCCCACGAGAATGGTGCTACCGACCAGCGCGTGTGGGTAGCCCATCAGAATGGCAAGCGTGAGTGTCTGACACCGAAGGCCGGTTGGAATACCGCCATCTTCAGTACCGACTACAAGTATTTTATCCATACGTGGAGCAATATTGCCACACCGCCCGTGTATTCGCTTTGCAATAATACTGGCAAGGAGTTAACGACACTGATTGACAACAAGGCGCTGTGTGATAAGCTGAAGGATTATCAGCTCGGGAGACCCCATTTGCTCACGATAAAGACTAGCGAGGGCATAGAATTGAACGCGTGGATGGTGAAGCCCGCCGACTTTGACGCCTCGAAGCGCTATCCCGTCATTATGTACCAGTACGGCGGTCCCGGAAATCAACAGGTTGTTGACCGTTGGAATATTGGAATGAATGGTCAGGGGGCAATCCTTGAGCAGTATCTCTGCCAGCAGGGTTTCATTTGTGTTTGTGTCGATAATCGCGGCACTGGCGGACGCGGAGCAGCATTCGAGAAATGCACCTACCAGAAGTTGGGTCAGCTGGAGGCAAAGGACCAAGTAGAAGCGGCGCTGTGGTTGGGTCAGCAATCCTATGTCGACAAAGAGCGCATTGCCATTTGGGGCTGGAGCTTCGGCGGATTCAACACACTGATGGCTATGTCCGAAGGCCGTGAAGTGTTCCGTGCGGGTATTGCCATTGCCCCTCCGACCTCTTGGCGCTATTACGACACCATTTATACCGAGCGCTTTATGCGTACGCCGAAGGAGAATCCTGTAGGTTATTACGACTGTCCGATTACCCGTGCTGAAAAATTACACGGCACACTATTGCTGGTGCACGGAATGGCGGACGATAATGTGCACTTCCGCAATACCGCTGAATATACGGAGGCGCTGGTGCAGGCCGATAAGGATTTCCGCCAATTGGTGTACACCAACCGCAATCACAGCATTTACGGAGGAAACACGCGGAATCATTTATTCCGGCAATGTGTGAAATTCTTTGAAAAAGAACTGAAGTAATAAAGGAAGGGAGTTGTTCCCTTCCTTTTTTCGTTATACCGTTATACCGTAATTCCGTGATAACGTTATTACGACTATTTTTTCTTGACAGGATCGCAAGTGAGGCCGCAGCCGAGCTTCTTGAAGATCTTGCGGTCAACCTCAGAGAGCATTACCGTCGAGTGAACTTGGCAACCTTTCAGACGAGGTAGCTGGGCTAACGCTTGACGGCATTGTTCGTCGTCCTTCGACAGCACGGAGAGTGCCACCAATACCTCGTCAGTATGCAGGCGCGGGTTCTTGCCGCCCAGATATTCAATCTTCGTCTTCTGAATTGGTTCGATGAGACTCTGCGGAATGAGTTTTGCCTCATGGTCAATGCCCGCCAGATGCTTCGTTGCATTCAGCAACAATGCTGCCGAACAGCCGAGTAGGGGAGAACTCTTGGCGGTAATGATGGTGCCGTCCTCCAGTTCCATTGCTGAGGACGTATGGCCTGACAATTCCTGCTTGGCTTGTGCGGCCACCGTCACGCGGCGATAGGCCGTCGAAATCTTTGCCTGATTGAACAACATCAGAATCTTATTCACCTCACGCTCGTTGTCAACACCGTCGGCCATTTTGTTCGTCGCGGTGTAGTAACGGCGGATGATTTCGTCGCGGCTGGCGTTGCAGCACACCTCGTCGTCCGAAATGCAGAATCCCACCATGTTTACGCCCATATCCGTGGGGCTCTTATACGGATTCTCGCCGTAGATGCCTTCAAACAGCGCGTTCAGCACGGGGAATATCTCAATGTCACGGTTGTAATTGATAGCGGTCTTGCCGTAAGCTTCGAGGTGGAACGGGTCAATCATGTTGACGTCGTTCAGGTCGGCTGTAGCAGCCTCGTAGGCAATGTTTACAGGGTGCTTCAGCGGCAGGTTCCACACGGGGAACGTCTCAAACTTCGCATAACCCGCACGGATGCCGCGCTTGTTTTCGTTGTACAACTGCGACAGACATACCGCCATCTTACCGCTTCCCGGTCCAGGTGCCGTGATGATAACCAACTGTCGTGATGTCTCTACGTAGTCATTCTTGCCGAAGCCCTCGTCGCTGGCAATCAGTTCGACACTATGAGGATAGCCGTCAATCAGGTAATGCACGTACGACTTGATGCCCATACGTTCCAGACGGTGACGGAACTGGTCAGCAGCGTGCTGGCCGTTGTAGTGCGTAATGACTACTGAACCCACCATGAAGTCGCGCTCCATAAACTCGTCGCGCAATCGCAGCACATCTTCGTCGTAGGTAATACCGAGGTCAGCGCGCACCTTGTTCTTCTCAATATCCTCGGCGCTGACGACAATGACGATTTCCAGTTCGTCGCGCAGCTGTGCAAACATCCTCAGCTTCGAGTCGGGCTTGAATCCCGGCAGTACGCGCGAGGCGTGATGGTCGTCAAACAGTTTGCCGCCTAACTCCAGATACAGTTTTCCGTCGAACTGCGCAATACGCTCGCGAATGTGCTCGGACTGTATCTTCAGATACTTTTCGTTATCGAATCCTATTTTCATTTTCCGCGTTGTTTTCTCATTTCCTCGGCCTGTTTCTGCATGGCCTCCAGTCGGGCGGCCAGTCCGCTCTGCTTTTTGGGATTGTTCTTGTTGGCCTGATAGTTCGCCTCCAGAATGGCCAGCAATTTCGCGTCATCGGTGGTCTTGCGCAGTGTGTACATGATGGCTGCCGACATAAACAGCGAGATGAAGTAGTAGAAGTTCAGACCTGAGCTGTAGTCGTTGAAAATGAAGAAGAACATCAGCGGCATGATGTACATCATCCATTGCATCATCTTCATCTGGTCGGCCTGTGCACCTACCATCTGATCTTTCTGCTGCTGCATGGAGAACCATGTGTAGACTAGCTGTGCACCGCAGAACAGGATACATGTCAGCGACAGGTGGTCTCCGATGCCCCAGATGTTTTTACCCCACTCAATGATGGGGTCATATGTCGACAGGTCGCTCATCCAGAGGAAGCTCTCACCACGCAGTTGGATAGCGTTCGGTACGAAGAAGAACATGGCCAGCCAGATAGGCATCTGAATCAGCATCGGCAGACAGCCGCTCAGGGGCGAAACGCCGTATTTCGAGTAGAGCGACATCATTTCCTGTTGTTTCTTCATCTGGTCCTCGGGCTTGTCGTACTGTTTGGTAGCCTCGTCGAATTTTGGTTTCAGTACGCGCATCTTCGCGCTGGACATATAACTCTTCTTTACCATCGGGAATGTGATGACCTTCAGCAGTATCGTGATGAGAATCAGTACAATACCCATATTCAGTCCGAATCCCGTCAGCCAGTCGAACACGTACAGCGTGAACCAGCGGTTGATATAGCGCAACAGCCACCAGCCTAAATCTACGAGTTGTTCCAGGTCGAGGTCCTTGCCAAAGGCGCTCTGCTGCTCAACGTCCTGAATCAGTCGGAAATTGTTGGGTCCGATATACATTTCGAACTCCGAGGGCTTTGCGCCTGTGGGGTCGAAAGCTGTCTTCATGCGGGCGTCGAAGTGCTTCAGATATCCAGAACCCTTCTCATCCAACGTGCTAGTCAACTTGGCACCCGTCGCAAAATTGTCCTTTGAGATAAGTGCGACGCTGAAGAACTGGTTACGGAAAGCAATCCAGTCTGTCTGCTCCTCCGTCTCCTCCTCGCTGTCGCTACCGTCGCTGAGCTTGTCGGTACTGCCGCTCTTGCTCTCCTTATAATATATAGAGGTATAGCGGTTTTCAAACGAGAAACCTTTCTCCTGCTGGCGACAATGGTCTGTCCACGCTATTTCCATCTCCTTGTACGACGGGGCAAAAATGTTGGCCAAGCCTTTCGTTTCTACAGACATCGACAGCAGATAGTCCTTGCCCAAATGGTATTTCAAGGCAATCTCTCCGCCGTTTTGGGCCTTTGCTGTCATTGTCACGCTGTTGTCCGTCTGCTCCGACGGAGTGAAGTATAAGTCGCTTGTCACAATATTATCCTGTTTACCAGCCAGCATAAACACGAGGTTCTGGTCTTGCGCGTCAAACAGTGTGACGTTGTTCGTACCGTCAATGCTGTTGAAGTCCTTGATGACTGCCTTGCGGATAACGCCGCCTTTCGTATCGAGCGTTAACTCCAGTTTGTCGTTCTTCAGTGTCACCTTCTCCGAAGTGCCTGTCAGGGCAGAATAGAAGAGGGCAGTGGTGTCGGCGCCAACGGACCCGGCGGCCGAATCACCGGGCACTGTGCTTTGCTGTTTGGCGGCAAGGGCTGCCGCTTTTTCGGCCTTGTCTGCCAGCTCCTGCTGGGCGGCAGCAATGCTGTCCTGAATACGTGCGGCCTCAATCTGCTCTGCCGATGGCTGGTTCCACCAGCTGAATCCTATCAGTACGACGGCAATCAGTACGAAGCCGATAATGGTGTCTCTATTCATATGTTTTATTCGTTTTTTGTTTCTATTTGACCCAATTAAGCCGCAAAATTACGAAAAAAAGCGCAAAATACCAAAAGTTTTTGCTTTTTTCCGAACTTTTATCTACCTTTGCACTCAGTTATGAAGTACAAATACATTCTCATTCTCTTGCTGGTTTTGCTGACGACGGGTGCATCAGCCCAGCGAACAAGGAAACGGGGGGCTGCTACTGAAACCTCTCAAGTGGTAAAGAACTACCAGGACTCTTTGCGTGTGCTACGCCAACGACTCGACTCTGTACAGCGTGTCAACGAGGCCTTGCGAACCGAGAGCGACGACGGACGCTATTTTCGTCTTTTCGCCCCAGCGACTTTCTACCATTCGGGAGCTAACAAGGTTCTTTCGCTTACGCCTCAGACTGGTGACGACGTGACAGATGCTGTCGACGCGACCCTGCTCTCCATCTACATGCGCCGTCCTGACCTCATCCGTTCCTACGAGAGTCAGTTGCAACAGGCTGGAACTTTGCGCGAGGACGTTAACCAGCAGATGACGCAACAGGTGGAATTGACAGAAATTGCTGCTCCTGTGCCTGAGGAGCCCGTCGTCGAGACACCAGTCGTCGTCGAGATAAAGAAACCCAATTTCTGGAAATTTCTTTTCGACGGTTCCCTGCAGTTTATGCAGAACTACGTCTCCGACAACTGGTATAAAGGTGGTGAGTCGAATTATTCGGCCATCGGTGCGCTGACTCTTGAGCTGAACTACAATGACAAGGATCGTGTGTTGTTCGAAAATAAACTTGAGACCAAGCTTGGTTTCCAGACTTCGCGTTCGGACACTGTCCATAAGTTTAAAACCAACAACGATCTGCTTCGTCTGACCAGTAAGCTTGGTTTGCAGGCTCATAAGCGTTGGTACTATACGTTGCAACTCTTGGCCTACACCCAGTTCGCACGAGGTTTCAAGGCCAACGATCCTTTTGTCTACTCTGACTTTATGTCGCCTTTCAAACTCAATGTCGGTATCGGTATGGAGTACAAGGTCGAGGCTCTGAACAAGCGGCTGACGGGTTCGCTAAACTTCCTTCCCTTCTCGTTTAACTATATCTACGTTGGTCGTGAGGCTCTCGTTACACGTAACGGCATTAGCGCGGGTCATCATTCTACTGAGGACTTCGGTTCGCAGTTTACTGCCGACCTCCAGTGGAAGATTTCCGAGCAAGTGCTTTGGAAGTCGCGACTCTATGCCAACACGACGTACCACCGTTCGCTGGTGGAGTGGGAGAATCAGTTCGAGTTGAAGGTGTCGAAGTATATTTCCGCCAACATCTTCCTCTATCCGCGTTTCGATGACTCGAACGCCCGCGACGATGATATGGGCTATTTCCAGTTCCAGGAGTATAGTTCGCTTGGCCTTGCCTACAAATTTTAATCCGCTCTGCAAGTTAAAATAACTAAAAAACGAGCGCAAAACGATACATATATAATATAAAAGTCTTACTTTTGCACGGATTAACGCTTTAAACTGTAACGAAAAGATGAAAAAACTGATATTGACAACGATAGTGTTAGCCTTTGCGCTGACAACTGCAATGGCACAGAAGCCCGCACAAATCAAGTTCGAAAAAACGACTCACGACTTCGGAAGTTTCTCTGAGTCCAACCCGAAGGTGACCTGTGTGTTTGCGTTCGAGAATGTTGGCGAACAGCCGCTGGTCATCAATCAGGCCATTGCTTCGTGCGGCTGTACCGTTCCTGAGTACACAAAGGAACCTGTGAAGCCCGGCGAGAAGGGCGAAATCAAAGTAACCTACAACGGCGCTGGCAAGTTCCCCGGCCACTTCAAGAAGTCTATCACCGTTCGCACCAATGGAGCTGTCGAAAT
>JBGUIA010000036.1:0-8857 GCA_045112595.1 Prevotella sp.
AGGAATGAACATACAGCGTAACCTACTCTGCGGACGTAACTATGAGTACTATTCAGAAGATCCTTATCTGACGGGACATATTGCTGCTGCCATGGTAAAGGGCGTACAGAAGAACGGAGTAGGTACCTCGGTGAAGCACTTTGCTGCCAACAACCAGGAGACACGACGGGCCTCTATCGACGCCCGTATGTCGGAACGCGCCTTGAGGGAAATTTACCTCCGTGCCTTCCAGTATGTAGTAAAGACAACCCAACCTTGGACGGTAATGAGTTCCTACAACAAGCTGAACGGAACGTTCACGGCTGAGTCGAAGTATCTCCTTACCACCATCTTGCGCGATGAGTGGGGATTCGAGGGGATGGTGACGACAGACTGGTTTGCCGGTAAGGATTTTGCGGCTCAGGTGGCTGCGGGCAACGACCTGATGATGCCGGGGCGTCCTAACGAGACGGAGCAGATTAAGGCGGCCATTGCCAATGGTACGCTCTCGATGGCGGAGGTTGACCGTAACATCGAGCGCATCCTGGAACTCGTGGTCAAGTGTCCTTCATTCCTGGGATACAAGTACTCTAATAATCCAGACCTGAAGGCTCATGCACAGGTTTCAAGAAATGCAGCCACAGAGGGTATGGTGCTCCTGAAGAACGGTCTGACTCCTGTTCTCCCTCTTAAGAAAGGCATGTCAATAGCCCTGCTCGGCAACTATTCCTATAAGACCATTGTTGGTGGTACTGGTTCTGGTGAAGTTCCAAGCGCACACAATGTATCGATAGCAGAAGGGCTTCAAAATGCTGGCTTTACTATTAATAGAGAACTTGTTGACCTTCATACCAAATATATTGCAGAAGAGGAGGCTAAGCTTCCCCCACGTACACAGATCATCCAGAAAGTAGAAGCTATACCTGAGCGTGTGTGGACAAAGGATGAACTGGAACAGTTGGCTGCCAAGAATGACGTTGCTGTTATTACCATTGGCAGAATAGCCGGTGAAGGACGCGACCGTAAGGTTGACGCAGACTATAAGCTGACGGAGGCTGAACAGGCCATGCTGGCCAATGCCGCTGAAGCATTCCATGCCAAGGGAAAGAAAGTCGTTGTAGTGCTCAATGTAGATGGTGCCGTAGATGCCTATACATGGGCAGACAAGGCTGATGCTATCCTCGTAGCATGGCTTCCGGGTGTCCAGGCAGGCAATGCGGTGGCCGATGTGGTATGTGGTAAGGTGAATCCTTCCGGTAAGCTTGCCATCACCTTCCCCAAGGCTTATGAGGATGTACCCAGTGCAAAGGACTTCCCTGGACTACCAGCAAAGAAACCTCAGTATTGCGAGTATAATGACGATATCTTTGTAGGTTATCGCTATCATAACACCAAGAATGTGGAGCCAGCCTATCCGTTTGGCTACGGTTTGTCTTACACGACCTTCAGCATTTCTAATCTGAAACTCAATGCTAAGACATTCAACAATAAGATAACTGCAACAGTAACCGTCAAGAATACGGGTAAAGTGGCAGGTAAGGAAGTGGTACAGCTCTATCTCTCTGCGCCTGTAGCCTCTCAAGATAAACCTTCAGAGGAACTAAAGGGCTTCGTCAAGACCAAACTCCTGAAACCAGGTGAGAAACAGGTGATTACCTTCACACTCTCTGCCGACGATCTGGCCTCTTATTATACTGACCAGTCGTCGTGGATAGCTGACAAGGGTACCTACACCGTAAAGGTGGGTAACTCGAGCCGTAACTTCCTGCAGGAGGCAACGTTCACATTGGAGAACGATGTTGTCACGGAAAAATGCCACGGGATGAAGAATTGAAGAATTGAAAAGACTATGCGAGGGTTATTATTTATTGTTTCTTTATTTTTTAGCGTAGCTACAGTCAATGCGCAGCAGCCAGACGCTGTGCTGTGCAAACCTTGGAAGGCTTACTGGATTGCCATGCCAGGCGAAGACCTCTCAAAGTATGGTGTCTATGAGTATCAGAAGACCCTGCAACTTGCTGCCAAGCCAGAGAAGTTTGTTGTCAACGTCAGTGCCGACAACCGCTATAAGCTCTATGTCAATGGAGAACTGGCATCGCTTGGTCCTTCACTGGGCGACTTGGAGCACTGGTTCTACCACACCGTAGATCTCGCTCCCTACCTCAAGGAGGGTGACAACGAAGTCAGGGCTATCGTTTGGAACGACGGCGAGAAGCGTGCCGTTCACCAGTTTTCCATGCAGACGGGCTTTATCATCAGCGGAGCAGATCAGGAGTCTGCAAAACTTAAGACAGACCTTACATGGAAGGTGCGCCGTCTGAACCGCTATCACCAGTTAGAACAGCATGTGATAGGTTTCTTCCCTCTTAACCCAGGTGAGCTGATAGACATGAATGTTGCTGATAGTAAATGGGTGAATGCCATTGCCATCAATGCCGGCATGCTGAAAGGATGTAAGGATAACTTCGACGAACACCAGCTCATGCCAACCATGATACCTGAGTTGGTGGTGAAGGAAGACCAGCTGGGCGATAAGGCATGGAAACCTATTACCATTCCTGCTAACACCACCAAGCATATACTACTTGACAATAAGGTACTTACCAATGCCTTCTTTAAGATGGTTACCAATGGTGGCAAGGGTGCCCATGTTGCCGTCCGATATGCAGAGGGCCTTTATAACGACGTGGGCGAAAAGGGCAACCGTAATGAGACGGAAGGTAAGAAGTTCGTGGCTCGTCATGACAGTCTGATTCTGGATGGTAGCAACTATACGTTCACCAACCTCGACTGGCGTACTTATCGCTATGTGGGCATCGATGTTAAAACAGGTGCCGAACCTCTCACTATCTCTGATGTAAAGTCGCTGACTGTCAGATATCCTTTTGATAAGACCTCTACTGCGACCTGTTCTGACAAGCAGATGGAGAAGATGCTGGAGATTGGCTGGCGTACAGCTACGCTCTGTGCGATGGAAACCTATATGGACTGTCCTTACTATGAGCAGCTGCAATATGTAGGCGATACCCGCATTCAGGCTATGGTGACGCATTTCAATACGATTGATGACCGTATGCCTAAGAAAGCCATTAAGATGATTGATGCTTCACGCAACACCGACGGTCTGACACAAAGCCGTTATCCATCATACCGTCTGTCTGTCATCCCTCCATTTGCACTGGCATGGATCGGTATGGTGCATGACTATTACCGCTACCGCAATGATATGGGTTTTGTGAAGCAGCAGTTGAATGGCATCCGTCAGGTGCTCCATTTCTTTGAACTCTATCAGGAGGCTGACGGCCGTCTGAAGAACCTGCCTTATTGGCTCTTCACCGACTGGGCAGAGAACTGTGGACGTAACTGGATACAAGGTGCTCCGGTAAGCGATAAGAAGGGGTATAATGGCGTGGTTGACCTGCAGTTGCTTTGGGCATACCAGATGGCAGCAGAGATAGAGGCTGGCATTGGTGACGAGTTTATGGCTAAGCACGATAGCGAGAAGGCAGAGCTGCTGAAGACTGCTATCCGCAAAAACTACTATGACGCAGAGCGAGGACTTTTGGCCGATAATGGTTTAAAGAAAGCCTACTCTCAGCAGGCAAACTCGCTGGCTATCCTGACGGGTGTCTTCGAGGGCGACGAGGCAACAGCTGTGGCCAAGAAGATGGTGGAAGAGAAAGACAACCTGATACAGTCGTCCATTTATTTCCTCTACTACACCAACTGGGCACTGCGTAAGGCAGGCTTGGGTAACGACTATATCGCGGGCCTTGACATCTGGCGCAAGAACATGGCGCTGGGTATGACCACATGGGGAGAAGATTCCAAAGTAGAGAGCACACGCAGCGACTGTCATGCATGGGGTGCCAGTCCTAACATTGAGTACTATCGTACCATCCTTGGTATCGAGAGTGATGCCCCAGGCTTTGCTACCATCAAGATAGAGCCGCACTTCGGCACACTGACGCAGGCTTCAGGCTCCATGCCCCACCCCAACGGCATGGTATCAGCCAGTTATCAGAAGAAGGGCAAAAAATGGCTCGTAGAACTCACTATCCCTGAGAATACCAAGGCATACTTCATTTGGAACGGTGAGAAGAAGGAACTCGTTTCAGGTAAGAACAGTTTTACCTTGTAATACGCATTTAAATTATAAAATAGTGAAAATGAAGAAATTATTATTTCTAAGCATCATATGCTTGTTGTGTGGGAAAATGTCTGCCCAGCAATGCTATAGTCTTAACTCACTGAAAGAGTTTACGCCTCCCAAGAAGGTTAAGTTCAGCAAGGAACATCCATACGAGCCTTATGTGCAGGTGTTTCTTGCCGACAAGACGAAATGTGCTGGAAAGAGTATCATGATATTCCCTGGTGGCGGCTATGGCATGGTAGCATGGTCACGTGAAGGAACAGGATGGGTACCATTCTACAATAATCTTGGTATCAATGTGTTCGTTGTGAAGTATGCTATGCCATTCGGAGAAAGGGAGACTACGTTTCAGAGTGTCCGGAATGCCATGAGTATTATCAAGTCGCATGCTCAAGAATGGAATGTAAACATAGACAGCGTCGGCGTGATGGGCTCTTCTGCTGGAGGCCATCTCGCTTCAACTGTTGCAACTCATTTCACTGAGCCGTTCCGTCCTGCATTCCAGGTGCTTTTCTATCCAGTTATAACTATGGATGCTTCCTATACCCACGAGGGTTCAAGGGAAAATCTGTTGGGAAAGGAACCTGATAAGAAAGTTGTGGAGGAATACTCCAACGAGAAGCAAGTAACACCTCAGACTCCTCCAGCCATTATCATGGTTTCATACGATGACCAAATTGTCGATATCAATAATAGTATCAACTATTTTAAGAGCCTTAAGAAGAATGATGTGCCAGCTTCTTTGCATATCTACACCGTAGGCAACCATGGATGGGGTAGTATGGATAGTTTCCTGTATCATGATACCATGCTCCAGGATTTGACCTCTTGGCTTGACAACATGTAATCACTAAACCCCAACAGCGATATGGAAAGATTACTCCTTACTATAATAGGCTTTATTTTCTATACACAAATTATAATGGCACAGTTCTCTGTTGAGGGAGTTATGCCATACCTGAAGAATCGGGGTAATCATTACAATCCTCAGACCGATATCTGGGGGGGCGTGTGGATTGCGGTGCCCGAGGCAGACAGACAGGAATACGGAGTCTATTACTTCCGTAAGGAGTTCGAAGTTAAAGATGTTCCTAATGAATATAAGATTCATGTCACAGCCGACAACCGCTATAAACTTTATGTCAATGGTTCTCTAGTCAGCGTAGGACCTGCACGAAGTGACATAACCCACTGGAAGGTATCTGCAATAGATATCGCTTCTTATCTGAAGGCAGGAAAGAATGTTGTTGCGGCGCAAGTGAGCAACTACGGAATGGAACGCCCCCTTGCTATGTTCTCCGTTGGTACAGGTCTGCTGATTCGCGGAGAAGGTGAGGCAAGTCTATTGAACACTGATGACAGTTGGTTGTGTATCAAGGACCCCGCTTTTTCACCTAATGCGGTTCACTTGCCTATGCTTGCCTACTATGCTGCAGGTCCCGGAGAGATTGTTGATATGGCAAAGACCATTAAGGGTTGGAAGGATGCAGACTGTGACACGCGAAGTTGGAAGAATGCTATAGGAGTGGAATTGGCCACTCCTCACGACACAGACTATGGTACAGGTATCTATGAGCATTTGCTCGTTTCAAACAACCTGCCAGAGATGGAACGTACCCCAGAACGCCTGGTCGAAGTACGCAAGGTTACGGGAAATAAAGAGTTGTCAATACCACAAGAATGGCCAGCAAAAAAGAAATCCATTACCATTCCTGCACATAGTGATGTAACTGTTTTGCTTGACCAGCAACATCTCACCAATGCTTATATGAACATGGCATGGAGTAAAGGATGTGGAGCAACTCTTACCATCACCTATTTAGAATCCCTTTATAGTAAGCCTAAGCGATTACAAAAGAAGCATCGTGACTTAGTTGAGGGCATGTTCGTGGTTGGACGAACCGATAGTATTACCAGCGATGGTTCTATGAACCAGTGTTTTGAGTCACAGGAATGGCGTACCTATCGTTATGTCAATCTCCATATCGTAACAAATGACGAGCCTCTGGTACTAAACGATGTGTATGGAATCTTTACGGGTTATCCATTTGTACTAAAGTCTTCTATCGAAACGTCAGATACGGAGTTGAAGAAAATGTTGGAGATAGGATGGCGCACTCAGCGTCTCTGCACATACGAGACCTATATGGATTGTCCTTATTACGAACAGTTGCAATATCTTGGTGACACCCGTATTCAGGCACTTATCACACTCTTCAACACAGGTGACGATACGATGGTCAGAAATTTCCTTATACAGTCTGATCAGAGTCGTAATGCTGAGGGTTGTACTCAGGCACGGTATCCCAGCGCGGGTTCGGCTTATATTGCTCCTTACGCACTGAGTTACATCTATGCTCTTCATGACTATATGATGTATTGTAAGGATACCGACTTCCTTCTCCAACTTTTGCCTGGTGCTGAAGCTATCATGAATTATTTCAAGTCTTATCAGCAGAAAGACGGGCGTCTATATCAATTGCCCAGCTGGAATTTCAGCGACTGGGTATATGTAGATGGTTGGCAAATGGGTGTGGCACAACGCGGCAGCGACAAGTGTTCTTCTTTGATGGATTTGCAGCTTCTTATGGCTCTTAATGCCATGGCTGAAATAGAAAAGCAGTTGGGTAACGATTGTCAGTCAAGAAACTATCTCGACCGTGCCAAGATGCTGAAACAGGCTATTCAGCAGGCATACTGGAATGAGAATAGGGGACTTTATGCAGATGCCTCAGACCATAAGTATTATTCTCAGCACGCTGGGGCTCTTGCCATCCTCGCAGGTATGATTGATGGGGATGCTGCAAAGACGATGGCACAAAAACTGCTTACAGACAAGACCATGGCATCATGCTCACTGTATTATAAGTTCTATTTACATGCAGCCTGTATTGCGGCCGGCTTGGGTGATGATTATCTCTCATGGCTTGACATTTGGAGGGAGAGCATGCGTCAGGGACTTACTACTTGGCCTGAGACGAGCAACCTCTTTGGCACTCGCTCAGACTGCCATGCGTGGGGTGCCAGTCCTAATATCGAGATTTATCGTACTGTATTGGGAATTGATTCAGATGCTCCCGGGTTCGCTGTTATCAAGATAGAACCTCATCTTGGAACACTTACACAAGTTGCAGGAAACATTCCTCATCCCAACGGCACGGTATCAGCCAGTTATCAGAAGAAAGGTAAGAAATGGAATGTTGAGATAAACATTCCAAAAGATACAAAGGCATATCTTATCTGGGAGGGGGAGCATATTGACCTCCACAGTGGTAAAAATACGATGACGTTTTAAAATAATAAATTAAAAATGAAAAAGAATATTTTCCTGACAGGTGCAACGGGGCACATGGGTTATCAAGGTTTGCTGCAACTCAGCAAACGACTTGATGAGTTTAACCTTACCCTATTGGTCTTACCGACTGGGAAAGACAAAACAATTATTGCACCATTTGAAGGTGTTGATGGAATAAGGGTTGTATATGGTGATCTGACCAATTACGATGATGTCCTCAATTGTGTAAATGGGGCCGACATTGTATTGCATGTAGGCGGTATGGTGTCACCCGCTGCCGACTATCACCCCAAGGCCACTTTAAAAGTCAATGTCACTGCCGCCCAGAACATCGTGAAAGCTATCAAGGCACAGCCAGATCCAGACAAAGTAAAACTGGTATATATCGGAACGGTAGCCGAGACTGGTGATCGTAATCCTCCCATTCACTGGGGACGTGCCGGTGATCCCATCAAGATTAGCATCTACGATTTCTATGCGCTGTCGAAGACCATAGCCGAACGGGAGGTCATAGAGTCAGGACTTAAATACTGGGTATCCATGCGACAGACGGGTATCCTGTATCCAGAGATCCTGAATAATCTGGACCCCATCATGTTCCATGAGCCGTTCAATGGCGTGTTTGAATGGGTGACAGTAGAGGATTCTGGTCGCCTGTTGTCGAATGTGTGCAATGAGGATGTTGCTGACGACTTCTGGTGTCATGTGTATAACATTGGTGGTGGCGAGAAATACCGTACCGTAAACTGGGAGTTCATGAACTGGTCGTTTGGTGCTTTAGGCATGAGTGATGTGACGAAAGTATTGGAGCCAAACTGGTCAGCTACAAGGAACTTCCACGGACAGTGGTACACCGACTCTGACAAGCTTGAAGAATATCTTCACTTCCGTAGTGGTGATGTGCATCAGTTTATCAAGCGGATGGGTGATGAGGCTCCGGCAACAACAAAGTTGGCAAAATATGTGCCCTCGTGGATTATCAAGAACTTTGTGTTCAAGCCAGTAGCCCAAAAGCCTTTCGGCCCCTTGTATTGGTTTAAGCATGATGTACAACCACGTATCACTTCGTTCTTTGGCTCACGCGAAGCATGGAATCAGATTCCCGGTTGGGAGGGCTTTAAACTTGAGAGACCTTCGATGACTCCCACCTATCTTGACCATGGATATGATGAGACAAAGCCAGAGAGCGAACTGGACATCAACGATATGCGAAAAGTTGCAGCTTTCAGGGGAGGCAAATGTCTGTCAGATACAATGGTCAAAGGTGATTTGCGCACCAAACTGAAATGGGAATGCGCCTTCGGACATCAATTCGAAGCATCTCCTGCACTTATCCTCTTCGGCGGTCACTGGTGTCCTGAATGCCTGCCAATGCCTTGGAACTATGATGAGGAGGCCAAGCGCAATCCCTTCTTCGCACAGGTATGGAA
>JBGUIA010000037.1:0-44632 GCA_045112595.1 Prevotella sp.
AGAAGCAGCGTCATCACGTCTGACATAGGCGTCATGTCAATCCAGATGTCTTTTTTCTGTATCTTAATTTTAGCCATACTAAAACTGATTTAGAGAGTTTTAAGAGATGGACTAAATATTAAGCCTCGTTGTGGGTAGAATCGTAAGTAGCTGCGATTGTGAAACCGATCTCGTCGAGAGCGTAAGTCAGCTTATCGATCTTGTTTGAGAAGAAGTTGTAAACAACGGTAGCAACCCAAGAGGTCAAAATACCAGATGCTGTGTTCACAAGGGCCTCAGAAATACCGGCAGACAGAGCCATAGAGTCAGCACCACCACCAGCAGACAGAGCCTGGAACGATCCGATCATACCGAGCACAGTACCGAACAGAGCGGTCAGAGTACCGAGAGATACGATGGTAGCAACCATTGGCATGTTCATCTGAAGGGTAGGCATCTCGAGCTGAGTAGCCTCCTCGTGAGCCTGAGAGATCTTAGCGATCTTAGCAGCCTTCTTCAGAGTAGAGTCGGTCTCAACAGTCTGATACATGTTAATAGAAGCGAGCACTACGTTAGCTACAGAACCCTGCATCTTATTGCAGAGAGCCTTAGCCTCGTCGAACTTCTGCTCCTTGATGGCAGCCTTCACCTGAGCAGTGAACTTAGCCAGATTGATTTTACCAGAAGCACTCTTGATAGCGAAGAAACGCTCGATACCAAGGCAGATAACAGTGAAGAGCAGGGTAAGGATCAGACCTACAACGAAACCTCCCTTATACACTGTACCAAGCAGGTTTGCGGGATGACCTGAACGGTCGCCACCAACGAAGTTGTCGGGGTTACCCATGATGAAATACCATACACTGTAACCTGCGATAGCACAAATTACGAGAATAATCCATGCAGCTTTAACACCCTGGAAGCCCGAATTCTTTTTGGCTGGGGCTGCAGCCTTTGTTGTTGTTGCCATAAATGTAAATTTTTAATTTTTTTAGTTATTAAATAAATTAATTGAATTGTTTTCTCGTTTTCGTTCGTTCCGCAAAGATAGCAATTTCAAGCGGAGAAAATGCCAAATTAAGAACTTTTAACTTGATTTTTCTCAATTTTTATTTCAAAACAGCCAAAACGTCTTTAATACGACGCATTGCTTCGACAATATTCTCGTCGCTTGTTGCGTAACTCATGCGGAAACAATCGGGGTCGCCGAATGCATCACCACCGACTGTGGCGACATGTCCTTTTTCCAACAAATACATGGCAAAATCGGTACTATTCCCAATGGTTTGACCGTCGGGTGTCTTCTTGCCGAAGAAGCTGGAACATTTGGGGAAGAGGTAGAAAGCTCCCTCGGGAACGTTGACCTCCAGTCCAGGGATGTCCTTTGCCAGTTTTACTATGAGGTCGCGACGGCGTTCGAAAGCCTGTCGCATCTCCTCGACACACTCCTGACTGCTGGTGTAGGCGAACTCTGCCGCCTTCTGACTGACGCTGCACGGTCCGCTGGTGTATTGTCCCTGCAGCTTGTTGCAGCCTTTCACAATCCACTCCGGAGCAGCAATATAACCGATACGCCAACCGGTCATAGCATACGCCTTCGATACGCCATTGACGATAATCGAACGCTCCTTCATGCCCGGGAACTGGGCAATAGACTGGTGTTTACCGATATAGTTGATGTGCTCGTAGATTTCGTCAGCGAGTACAAAAAGGTTGTCGTGAGCAAGAATGACCTTGGCAAGGCCCTCCAGTTCGTCCTTCGAATAGACGCTACCGGTAGGATTGCTGGGGGAACAGAGTATCAGCAGGCGCGTCTTGGGCGTGATGGCAGCTTCCAACTGAGCCGGCGTCATCTTGAAGTTCTGTTCGAAACCGGCCTCAACAATGACGGGATTGCCACCTGCCAACAGCACCATCTGCGGATAGCTCACCCAGTAGGGTGCGGGAATGATGACCTCGTCGCCGGGGTTCACCAGTGCAAGGACGGTATTGCAGACACTCTGCTTGGCACCGTTCGACACAAGAATCTCTGCCGGCGTATAGTGCAGCTGGTTTTCGCGCTCTAGTTTACGGGCAATGGCCTGACGCAGGTCGGGATAGCCGGGAACGGGCGAATAACGCGAATAGTTCTCGTCAATAGCCAATTTGGCGGCTTGCTTGATATGGTCGGGGGTATTGAAATCAGGTTCTCCGACGCTCATATTAATCACGTCGATTCCCTGGGCTTTCATTTCAGAACTTTTCTGTGACATAGCCAGCGTTGCCGACGGGGCCAGACGCTGCAAACGGTCAGATAATTGTGCCATAATGTTGCTTCGTGTATAAATTTAGCTGCAAAAGTACGCATTTTATTCCTTATAAACGAATAATTGCGTCACTTTTTTATATTTTTAATTCCTTATGACGTAATAACGTTATATCGTAATAACGTCATTTCAAGTGCAACGTATGTCCCATGCGGTCTTTCTTCGTCTTCAGATAACGCAGGTTATACTCGTTGGGAGTAATCTCGATAGGAACATTTTCGACGATTTCCAGTCCGTAAGCCTCAAGACCCACACGTTTCACGGGGTTATTCGTCATCAGGCGCATCTTCTGAACACCCAGCAGACGCAGAATCTGGGCACCACAGCCGTAGTCGCGCTCGTCGGGTTTGAAACCCAGATGGATATTGGCGTCAACGGTGTCGAGGCCCTGTTCCTGTAGCTTATAGGCGGCAATCTTGTTCATCAGACCGATACCCCTACCCTCCTGCTGCATATAGACAATGACACCACAGCCCTCCTGTTCAATCATCTGCATCGACTTATGCAGCTGTTCACCGCAGTCGCAACGCTTCGAACCCAGGATGTCGCCCGTCATACAACTAGAATGGACGCGCACCAGAACCGGTTCGTCCTTATCCCATTCACCCTTGATGAGTGCGAGATGTTCCAAACCGTTAGACTTCTGACGGAAGGGAATCAGGCGGAAATGGCCGTAATCAGTGGGCATATCCACCTCTTCACCCATTTCGACGAGGCTCTCCTTCTTCAGACGGTAGGCAATCATATCCTTGATGGTAATGATTTTCAGGTCATGTTCCTTCGCAAACTCCATCAGCTGCGGCATACGTGCCATAGAGCCGTCGTCATTCATGATCTCGATGAGCGCTCCGGCAGGATAGAGACCCGTGAGCTTGCAGAGGTCGATGGCCGCCTCCGTATGTCCCGAACGGCGCAGCACGCCATTGTCCTGAGCGTAGAGAGGACTGATATGTCCGGGGCGTCCGAAACTCTGTGCCGTCGATTGCGGATCGGCCAGTGCACGGATGGTTGCCGCACGGTCGTGGGCCGAGACACCCGTCGTGCAGCCTTCTATCTTGTCGACGGTGACAGTAAACGGCGTCCCCAGCAGTGAGGTATTATCCTGCACCTGATGGGGCAGTTCGAGCTCGGCAGCACGGCTGATGGTAACTGGAGCACACAACACGCCACGGGCGTTCTTCAGCATGAAGTTCACCATCTCGGGGGTGATTTTCTCGGCGGCACATATCAGGTCGCCTTCGTTCTCACGGTCTTCGTCGTCAACGACAATGACGAACTTACCCTCACGGAAGTCTGCCAGAGCCTCCTCAATTGTATTCAGTTTCAATTGTTCCATATACCTTATTATATATATACGCGTTAGTTGTTTTGGTCTGTGACTGTAATGCTACCCTCGGCCTGAACGTCACCCAGTTCAATGACACGCGGGATGAGCTTCTTGTTAACCCTGATGATGTGCTGCAAATCGCGATAGAGGCGAATGCGGAAGCGAATCATGCGGATATAGAAGAAGATGCCTGTAGGCAGGAAAATACCTGTGATGGCGTTCAACCACTTGCGCTGGAAAGGTCTCGTATGGGCACGGACGGCAATGACGGGGAACTGGTTGAGTTTCATCAGCACATAGCTGTTCTTCGTGTAAGACAGGTCCTCGATGGCCGTTTCCAGTACGTTGTTGATATATTCGATGTCGTGGTCATCACCAGGCCGGAAGAATACCTTGATAGGATTGGGCCAGCGCAACAAGTGATGATCCTCGCCATAGCGCTCGATTTCGAGACTGACATTCTTGAGCATCTCGGCATCAACCAGATACTTCGGTTCTTCAATGATAACCTCCTTACGGCTAATGCTACGCTTGGAGCGCAGGCCTAGCATCCGACTGAGGATCTGTTTGTAGAGGTCGATATTGAATACCACCGAGTCGTTGTTGGCTTTGTAGGTAAAGAATACGGCAATGGGTGAAAGCACAGCCGTACCGAGGAGTTTTCCAAACCATACCGTCCAGTTGTCGTCGCGCGCCATCTTCATACCCGTATTGTCGAGGATATAGAATACGATGAACACCAATACGGAAATGATGACCGGCACACCTAGACCACCCTTGCGGATGATGGCACCCAGCGGAGCTCCGATGAAGAAGAAGATGAGACACGAAAGTGACAGCGTCACCTTGTTGATGGCCTCCATCTTGTGGATACGCTCCTCACGGTTCAGACTCTCAGAATAGTCAACCTTATAGTCCATCTCGGTGAGAACGGCCTGTGCACCATTGTTTGCCTGGGTAATCACCGCCTGTTTCTTCTCACCGGAGAGCTTCTCAAAGACAGAGTCCAGATTCAACGGCTGACGGGCCAGCGTCTTGACGACCTTCACCGAGTCTTCCTTGCTCAACGTCATACCGCGGTTCATACCGAAGGAGGACTCGCGGAAGAACTGACGGCCCACGGAGTCGTTGTATTCGTGGATGGAGTCGAGGTCGTGCAGTATCTTACCCATACTCTTGGCACGGGCGTCCAGTGATATCCAACCGGCATCAGCCATATCGAAACCACTGTCGAAATCGAGAACGATACGCTTGGTGGAGAAAGTCTCACGACGATAAGGCACATTGGCGGCAACATTCATGCCGGACTGACGCATATTCTCGAACCACTCGCCGCTATATAGCGTCAGAAGCATGTGCTTCTTCTCGGCTGTTGCCTGGATACGACCGGAATCGGCCAAGATGACCGCAGCATCCTCGTAGCCGCCGTTCATACGGTAAATCATGATGCCATAGAGCATTCCCGTCTCGACGTCCTTCTTCTGTACATAGAGGTTAGAGCCCGGTATACCGGCATAGAAGATACCTTCAGGAATTTCCACCTCAGGATTCTTCTGCTTCATCGAGACGAGCAACTGACGGAACGAGATGAAAGCCTTGGGGGCAATGATTTCCTGAAAGAAGAACGACATGATGGCAATGCCGCTGACAATGACTATCAACGAACGGAAAGCCTGCATCAGCGATATACCCGCCGACTTAATGGCTGTCAGCTCCGAACTTTCGCCCAGATTACCGAAGGCTATCAGTGACGACAGCAGGATAGCCAACGGGAAAGCCTGCGGCATAAGCATCAGTCCCATATACCAAAAGAACTGTGCCATCACCTCGAGCGACAGGCCTTTTCCTATCAGTTCATCGACATAACGCCACAGGAACTGCATCATCAGCACAAACTGGCAGATGAAGAAGGTGGCGAAAAACAGCAACGCAAACTGTCGGGCGATAAATATGTCTAATTTCTTTATTCGAAACATGTTTCGGGGTGCAAAGGTAGTGCAAATCGAGCGAAATGCAAAATAAATTAGGATTTATTTTCATTTCCGAGATGCAGCCTACCTTGACCAACGGTCAAAGTTACGAATAAGTGAGCGAAAATGCAAAATAAATTAGGATATAATACTTAAAAAAATACAAAAAAAGGGTATAAAAAGTACAACGAACGCAAAAATGGCTTAAATTTGCCGTCAGTTTTGTGAGAAACTTTTATTTATGTTTAATTAATAATTAAGGAGAAAGTAAATTATGAAGAAGATTTTGTTTGCTGTAATGGCCGTATTTGCCATTGGTTTCACATCGTGTGGTAACAAGACGCAGGCTCCCGCTGACGAGGTAGATTCTGCTGCTATCGTTGACTCTCTGGCCGAAGAGGCTGCAAACCTCTCTATCAGCGCCCTGAGTGAGCAGATTGAGGCTGGTGATGCTTCTAAGCTGCAGGCTGTGTTGGAAACCGTCAAGGTAAAGGTGACCGAACTCATCAAGACCAATCCTGAGATTGCCAAGGAGTATGTTGCAAAGGTGCAGAACTTCCTGAAGGAGAATGCCGACAAGGTAAAGGCTCTGGTTGGTGACAATGCTGCCGTAGCTGCTGCTGTCAGCGCCATCACAGACATTGAACCCGAAAACGTGGTTAGTGGTTTCCTGCAGTCAGTAGGCGATGCTGCTGAAGCTGCCAAGGATTCTGTAGTCGATGCTGTTGAGGACGCCAAGGACGCTGCCGTTGACGCTGCCAAGGAAAAGGCCAATGAGGCTATTGACGGTGCCGCTGATAAGACTAAGGAGGCTCTCGGACTGTAAAGCTTCCTCGTTTCACTGAAATAATGAGCCGGTTCGCTGAATATTTTTTGCGAACCGGCTCTTTTTATCTACCTTTGCAAGCAGAAGAAACAAATCTCTCTTAAAAATAAAGCAAAGGATATGAAAAAGATCATGTATTTAGTGATGCTCACAGCATCAATGGCTGTCACGACAGCCTGTTCGTCGGACGATCCGTTTGACACATCCAATAATTTCACCCCTGGTGGCGACGTTCCTAACGGCAACACGAATGGCAGCAGTACGGCCGTCAGTGGCGAACTGCTGAGTTTTTCTGTCGATATCGACAAGACAACTGCGGAGCCTGCCAGCACCGTTGCAGCCTATTACCCCGAGGCGGAAGACAACGTGGAATCACAGGCTTTCGACACGAAGGTGGAGATTGACATGTCGAACCCCGTAGCAAAGACGGAGAACGGTGTAGAGATAACCATCTGCGGCGATAGCGTCATTGCCAATCACGGCAAGACGGAAGGCATCTGCTATGTGGTCAGTGGCACTACCAGCAATGGTATGTTGTACATCGAAGGCAAGACTAACTTTATGCTGAACCTGAACGGGGCAAACATCACTTGTAACAAGGGTACTGCCATTGACATTCAAAGCAAGATGGCGGCATATATCGTGCTGACGGGTCAGAACAAGCTGACGGACGGTACGACGGAGGATCATAAAAGTGTCCTCTACGGCAAGGGTAAGTTGCTGTTGAGCGGCACAGGGTCGCTCGACATCAAGGGAAACTACAACAACGGTATCCACAGCAAGAGCTATATTCTGATTGAGAAAGGTGTGAACCTCTATGTCAATGCCGCCAATCACGGCATCAAGGGCAGCGACGCCATCATCAATGGCGGCATCATCAATGTCCAGACGGACGGTGAGGGTGCCAAAGGCATTAACTGCGACAACAATATCTACATCAACGGCGGACGTACGAACGTCATCTGTACAGGTAATGGCGAATGGGACACAGAAGACCTGGAAACCAAGGCTGCCACCTGCATCAAATGTGACTCCATCATGAATATCAACGGCGGTGAGATTAATGTGAAGGCTACTGGTAGTGGTGGAAAAGGTCTGAAGGCCGATTGGGAAGCCTACATCACAGGCGGAAAGATTCGCGTCATCACCGAAGGCGGGCTATACTATAGCAACGGCACGCAGGAGAGCCACAACTATACTGGTAATACAGACAATCTGGACGATGCCTATACGTCGTCACCCAAAGGTATCAAGATTGGTACGAAGAACGAACATGGCGTACTGACGATTTCGGGCGGTGACTTAATGGTTCGAACCACAGGCAATAATGCTGAGGGTAGTGAAAGTAAGGGCACGCTCGACATTACGGACGGTACGGTGATGGTATCAGCGCACGACGACGCCATCAACTCCAGCGGCGACCTGACTATCAGCGGTGGCACGGTAGTTGCCGTAGGAACAAACAACGACGGTATCGACGCCAATGGTAATATGTATCTGAAGGGCGGCACGATTATCGCCATGGGCGCCGGTGGTGCAGAAGCCGGTATCGACATCAACGAGCAGAAGAAGCTCTATATCTCGGGCAGCAACATCTTCGGCATCGGCGGACGCTTCGACGGTTCGTTGGGCAGCACCACACAGGGTATCGTTACCACCAGCGGTTCCGTCAGTGCCAACTCAACGGTTAGCATCGTAAGCGGTTCTACCACGCTGGCCTCGTTTGCTATGCCTCCCTACTCTTACAACAACGGCACCATACTGATCTCTGCGCCAGGCATGCAGAGCGGTTCGAGCTATACGCTCAATCTGGGCTCCACATCAACAACGGTGACAGCCTCGAACAGCATCAATAGTAGTATGGGCGGAGGACCTGGCGGCAACGGTGGTCGTCCTGGTGGCTGGTAAACACAATAAAAAAGCAAAAAATCCGTTATATGAAATGGATGCAAGAACAATCTAAATATGAGAATACGGCCTACGTGGCGCTGTGGGGACTCCTCTTCGCAGCGCCACTGCTGAGCCTCTATATCCGCACCATCAACGACAGTTCCCTGACTTTTAACTGGCAGGAGGTGTGGATGATATGGCGACATTTCTGGGTATATCTGCTCATCTTCGCCGTCCACAACTTCGTTCTCGCCCCGCTGCTTATCTTCCGCCACAAACGCTGGCTCTATGCCCTGCTGACAGCATGTATGATAGGGGCTTTTGCCTTCTACCAGTGCAGCAACAAGCCTGACGACATACGCAGACACCTGCCTCACGACATGGAAATGCATGAGCCTGGACCTATGGGCGATCGTTTTGATCATGAACCTCCACCAGAGTTCAGAGGCGAGAAACCAGAATTCGGGGGCGAGAAGCCAGAATTCGGGGGCGAAAAGCCAGAATTCAGGCGTCCTCCTGCTTTCATCGGTGAACACGACATTGTGGCTATCGTCATTGTCATCCTGATGTGCGGTATGAACCTCGGCATCAAGCTCTATTTCAAGACGCGCAACGACCAAAAGAAGCTGCAGGCACTGGAAAAGGAGAATCTGGAACAGCAGTTGGAATATCTGAGGTATCAGATCAATCCGCATTTCTTCATGAACACGCTGAACAATATCCATGCACTGGTGGATATCGACCCTGAGAAAGCGAAAGATACAATATTGGAACTGTCGAAAATGATGCGTTTTGTGTTGTACGAAGGTGATAAGAAGGGGGTACCCCTCTCGCGCGAATTTGATTTCATCCGTCACTACGTTACGCTGATGCAGTTGCGATATACCGATAAGGTGCGGATTTCCGTTGACCTACCCCAAGAGGCGCCTGACAAGCAGATTCCGCCCCTGATGCTCATCACCTTTATCGAGAATGCCTTCAAACACGGCATTTCGTACCAGCATGAGTCGTTTATCGATGTCAAAGTAGTTGTCAACGACAAGCTACACTTCACTTGCCGCAACTCGAAGGCTGACAAACCCAACGAAGAGAAGGGCGGCGTAGGACTCAAAAATGTCAAACAACGCTTAAACTTACTGTATGACAACAACTATACGCTGAATATACAAGACAAACCAGACGTCTATCATGTCGAACTAACCATTCCGCTATTATGATTAGAGTATTGGCCATAGATGACGAGCCGTTGGCACTCCAACAAATCGTTGCATATATTAAAAAAGTACCATTTCTGGAATTGGCAGCCCAGTGTCAGAGTGCGCTGGAGGCACGGAAATTCTTAGAGAATGACATCGTAGATGCCATCTTCTGCGACATCAACATGCCCGACCTCAACGGCATGGACTTTGTGAAGTCGCTCACCGTACCTCCACTCGTCGTCTTTACGACGGCTTATTCGGAATATGCCGTAGAAGGTTTTCGCGTCAATGCTGTCGACTACCTGCTCAAGCCCTTTGGACTGCAGGATTTCCAGCGCGCCGCCAATCGCTTAAAGGAAAGGTTAGAGCTCCCTACAGCCGCTGCTCAGGTGTCAGCCGGTCAAGTAGTTGGTGGTTCCGCTGCCGACACCCCTACGTCCTCCGACGTCCTCTTCCTCAAGACCGACTATCGTATCATCAAGGTAAACATCAGCGATATCCGCTATATCGAGGGGATGAGCGAATATCTGAAAGTATGGCTCGACACCGACGCCAAGCCCATCATCACGCTGTTGTCAATGAAAAAAATGGAGGAGCGGTTGCCTGCCAATTTCATGCGCATACACCGCTCCTACATCATCAATCTCAACAAAATCGAGGAAGTCAACAAAAATCGCGTCATCTTAGACAAGGACACCTATCTCCCCATCGGAGACCTGTACAAGGAAGCCTTTCAGCGCTACCTTGACACTAAGTTCCTCGGGAAATAGCTATTCCATCGGGAACAGACCAAAGAGCTTGGCGTCAATCATGTCTGTGACCTGCTTCAGGTCCTCAGGATTGTCGCCAAACTTACAGTGGTCGCCATCAACAATAATCAACGGACCCTTGTACGTTGCTATCCAATCCTCATAGCGCTTCTCCAAACCCTGCAGATAGTCCAAACGCATGGTCTGCTCGTATTCGCGGCCTCGTTTCTGAATCTGTGCCACCAGCGTAGGAATGGAGGAACGGATGTAGATCATGAGGTCCGGCAACTTCACCAGCGACATCATCAGGTCGAAGAGGTCGCTGTAGTTCTCGAAGTCGCGGTCGCTCATCATGCCCTGTCCGTGCAGGTTCGGCGCAAAGATTCGGGCATCCTCGAAGATGGTTCGGTCCTGGATGATGACCTCCTTCGACTTGGATATCTCCACCACTTCCTTGAAACGCTTGTTCAGGAAGTACACCTGCAGGTTAAACGACCAGCGAGGCATATCGGCATAGAAATCTGCCAGATAGGGATTGTTATCTACGGGTTCGAAACGTGGCGTCCAACCATAACGGTGGGCGAGCAATTTGGTCAGCGTGGTTTTTCCGCTGCCGATGTTTCCGGCGATTGCGATGTGCATACGATTGAAAGTTGAGAGTTGAGAGTTGAAAGTTTAGAGGTTTGGGAATAGTCCGAAGAGCGTGCGGTCAATCCTATCGACAATCTGCGCGAAATCCTTGGGATTATGCAGGAAGTCGAGGTCGTCCTTGTTGACGGTCATCACCTGTCCGGGATATTTGTGGTAGATAAAGTCGTCGTACCGTTCGTTGAGGTTCTGCAGATAATCCAGCTGGATGGTCTGTTCATACTCCCGTCCGCGCTTCTGGATATTTGCCACCAGATGGGGAACGGAAGCCCGCAGATAAATCATCAGGTCAGGAACGCGCACCATCGACATCATCTGCTCGAAGAGTTCCATATAGGTCTCATAGTCGCGGTCGGAGAGGTTACCCATCGCCTTGTTGTTCTGCATAAACACATAGACGCCCTCATAGATCGTGCGGTCCTGAATGATGCTGTGCTGCGACTCGGCAATAGCCAGCAGGTCTCGGAAACGTTCCTTCAGGAAGTACACCTCCAGATTGAACGACCACCGGTGGATGTCACGATAGTAGTCCTCCAGATAAGGATTGTTATCCACCGACTCGTAACGCGGCTCCCATCCGTAGTGCTTGGCAAGCATCTGCGTGAGTGTCGACTTACCGCTTCCGATATTTCCTGCGATTGCGATGTGCATAGGGTTGATAGGTAATGTAGGGATTTTAGGGACTAAATCTTGTCAAGGGCCTGACGGATATCTGCCAGGATGTCGTCACAATCCTCAATACCTACCGACAGACGAATGAGGTCGGGGGCCACACCAGCCTCACGCAGCTGTTCATCAGAGAGCTGACGGTGGGTGTGCGAGGCGGGATGAAGCACACAAGTACGGGCATCAGCCACGTGAGTGACGATAGCAATGAGCTTGAGGGAATCCATAAACTGCACCGCCGTCTCGCGCGTTCCCTTTAGTCCGAAGGCAATCACGCCGCACGAGCCGTTCGGCAGATATTTCTCAGCCAATGCGTGACACTCGTCGTCCTTCAGTCCGCTATAATGTACCCAAGCTACGCGGTCGTCCTGAGCCAGGAACTCCGCAACACGCTGGGCATTCTCGCAGTGACGCTTGATGCGCAGATGGAGCGTCTCCAGGCCGAGATTCAGCAGGAAAGCATTCTGTGGCGCGGGAATACTGCCCAAGTCTCGCATCAACTGCGCCACGAGCTTGGTCATATAGGCCATCTTTCCGAAAGCCTTCGTATAGGTCAGTCCGTGATACGACTCATCGGGCGTGCAGAGTCCCGGGAACTTGTCAGCATGGGCATCCCAATCAAAGTTACCACTATCGACGACACACCCGCCCACCTGTGTAGCGTGACCGTCCATATATTTCGTCGTAGAATGCGTCACGATATCCGCACCCCATTCGAAAGGACGGCAGTTGATAGGTGTGGGGAAGGTGTTATCAACAATCAAAGGAACGCCGTGCTTATGGGCAATACGGGCAAACTTCTCGATATCGAGAATCTTACAGCCCGGATTCGAGATGGTCTCACCGAACAGTGCCTTCGTATTCGGACGGAAGGCTTTGTCGATTTCCTCCTCGCTGGCCTCCTGCGAGATGAACGTACACTCGATACCGAGCTTCTTCAGCGTCACACCGAAGAGGTTGTATGTTCCACCGTAAATTTCGTTCGAGGTAACGAAATGATCTCCTGCCTCGCAGATGTTAAAGAGCGCATAGAAATTCGCAGCCTGTCCGGATGACGTCAGCATAGCCCCTACTCCACCCTCCAAAGCGGCAATCTTACGGGCCACCGCGTCATTTGTAGGATTCGCCAGACGGGTATAGAAATAGCCCTCCTTCTTCAAATCGAAGAGATCGGCCATCTCCTCGGTATTGTCATACTTGAAAGTTGTACTCTGATAGATGGGGAGCACGCGCGACTCTCCGTTTTTGGGTTCCCAGCCAGCCTGCACGCAGAGCGTAGCGGGTTTCCAGTTTTTCTTTTCCATTTTTAATGTTTAATATTTAATTTAATGTTTAATTTCTTAGAACCTGATTTTGTTTGGCGCCAAGCCATCGGCACTGACTGTCAGTTCTCCGTGTCCCTTCACGACAGCGATACAACGACCGAAGAAAGCCTTACGATTCGGACTGGTGAAACGTTCCATCGACGTCTGACAGCCATTATCGGTGGCAATGACCTTACCCTTGGTGGTTGTGAAGCGCAACTGGTTCTCGGCCATCGGACAGCGGTTGCCGTCCTTATCGACAACGGTAGCTTGCACGAAAGTCAGTTCCTTGCCCTTATAGTCGATATCGAGCTGGATATGATGGGGAGCACCGGCAGTACGGATAACCTGATTGAGCGTAGGCTGCCCGTTCTTGCGGGCAATGACCATCAGCTCGCCGGGTTCGAACTTCACACGCCAACCCACATGGTAAGGCGTATTCAGAGCGGCACCCTCTATCGGTTTCCCTGTTCTCTGCGTCTTGCGACGAACACCCTTACTCTTGCCGTTGACAAAGAGCTCCACCTCGTCGGCATGGTTATAGTAGCACCACAGATCAACTTCCTGTCCCTTCTGCCAGTTCCAGTGCGGGAACAGATAGAGTACAGGCTTGTTGGTCCATTCGCTCTGGTACATATAATAAACATCCTTCGGCTGTCCTACCAGGTCGATGATACCAAAATAGCTGCTGCGGGCGGGGAAACCGTAAGGCGTCGGCTCACCGATATAGTCGAAACCCGTCCAGATAAACTGTCCGCCGACATACGGTGTATGCTTCACAACATCCCACGTCTCTTCGTGTGTCGAACTCCAGGGGGCGTGCATATTGTCGTAGGCCGAACACATAAAGCTGGGATCGTTATACGTCTCGCGCCAGTCTTTCGGGGCTATGACGACCTCGTCCGACGGCATACGATAGTAACCATTGGTCTGCAGTGCCGACACCGATTCCGTCAGGATAAACGGTCGGCCGGGGAAGTTCTGCGGCACATCCTTGATCCACTCGTGGTGATAGTTATAGCCGATAATGTCCAGTGCCTTACCCTTAAACAGATGGTTACCCGGCGACGGCTCGTTACAGCCAGCAGTAATGGGTCGCGTGGTGTCATAACGGCGAATGATGTCTGCCAGATGTTCGGCTAACAGCGTGTTGACGCTCTTCTCACCGTCTTTAGCCAGTGTCGAGGCATCGTGACCGGCATTCAGGATGAGATTCGCCTGTTCCAGCGTCAACGTGTCGGCATCGGCACTGCTCCACTGTTCCAGCACCTCGTTGCCTATCGACCACATCAGGATACAGGGATGATTCCTGTCGCGCAACACCATATCGGACAGGTCACGCTCATGCCATTTGTCGAAGAAACGGGCATAGTCGTTCTGCGTCTTACGGCGACGCCACATATCAAACGACTCGTCCATCACGATGAAACCCATCGTGTCGCACATATTCAGCAGTTCGGGAGCCGGAGGGTTATGACTCGAACGGATGGCATTGACGCCCATTGCCTTGAGCTTCACCAGTTTGCGGTGCAAGGCATCCTCATGTACGGCAGCACCCAGACAACCCAGGTCGTGGTGCTCGCAGACACCATTCAACTTCATATTCTTGCCATTGAGCCAGAAACCGGTCTTCGCATCGAAGCGGAAATCGCGGAACGCCGTCGTGGTGACTACCTCGTCAACCATATTACCTTTATTATATACGCGCGTGCGAACCTTATAAATATATGGGGACTCCGGCGACCAACGTTTCAAGGTAGAAGGATTGACATGCATCACTGCCCTCTCGCCGCTACCCCTTGCCACCTCATTGCCGGCAGCGTCGGTCACGATGTGCTGTACGTTATAGTTCTTGCCTGCCACAATCGTCGAGACTTTCACCTGTCCCGACTTTGCATTGGTCTCCACATGTACACCCCATTGTCTTACATGAACATATTCGGTTTTCGTAAGCCATACGTGACGATAGATGCCACAACCGGAATACCAACGCGAATTAGGCTGGTCGCTATTGTCCACACGTACGGCAATCACATTATCCGTACAACGCAGATAGCGAGTAATATCGATGGTGAACGAGCTATAGCCGTAGGGACGGTAGTCAACCATCTCGCCATTAACGAAGACGAGGGCATTCATATAGACACCGTCAAACTCGAGGAAATACTTACAGACATCCTGCACGTGGAAATGTTTTCTGTACCAGCCCACGCCGCCGGGCAGAGCACCGCCACCGGCTCCCGACTTGTTCTGGGCACTGAAACCACCCTCGATGGCCCAGTCGTGAGGCAGGTCCAACAGGCGCCACTTGCTGTCGTTATACTCCACATCAGCCATGTTCATATTATCGCCTAACGTAAAACGCCACCCTTTGTCAAAATTGATGCGTTCGCGGCCATAAGCACCGAATAAGAACGTCACTGCCAATAGTACTGCAAATAGTCGTTTCATGCTCTTTGTGTTCCTTTTTTATTCATTTTCGAACGCAAAGTTACTAAAAAAGACTGAGATAACACAAAAAAAACACATTTTCTGCAAAAAAAGTTGCTATTTTTTTGGAAGATATGAAAAAAAAACTTAAATTTGCAGCGAATTTGAGAAAAAGTGAGACGAAAGCAAAGGGATTCGTGGGCGCATCGCCTGCACATAATCCATATATATATGTAGAGAAACTATAACAAAAATGTTTAATTGTAATATTAATTTATTTATGAACAAGAAAATTATTACTGGATTCCTCATGTTTGCACTGGCAGTGTTTAGCATGAGCAGTTTCGTAGCTTGTAAAGACTACGATGAGGATTCTTACGATGATCTGAAGGCTCGTATTAACAAGCAGATCACGATTACTGATGCTATTCAGAATCAGATTGCTGAGTTGGAAAAGAAACTCAACAACATTAAGAGCTGCACCTGTGATCCTTCAAAGTACGCTTCTCAGGAGGAGTTTGAAAAGGCTCTGAAGAGAATTGCTGACCTTGAGGAAGCTATCAAGAACATCAAGTCTTGCACATGCCAAGGCGGTGGTGGTGACACTACTATCTACATCACCAATCCTTACGATGATGAGTGGATTAAGATCAAGTTCAGCGAGATCGAGGATCAGCTGAAGATCCTGAACACCCTGAATGCATGGCAGATCTATATCGAGAATCGTATCGACAGCATCGCTAATGCTATCTATGGTTGGGATACCACCATTTATAACCTGAACTACAAGGTTGACTCTATCCTGAGTTGGTTGGAGATTCACGGGGACACCATCATTATCGGTGGCGGTTGCGATCCCGATTGCAAAAAGAAGATTGCCAAGGCTCAGGAGACTGCCAACGACGCTCTCTATCTGGCTCAGCAGGCTCTGCTGCTCGCTATGGAGAATGCCGGCCGTCTGAACGACCACGAGACTCGCATTAGCGAACTGGAGAAGCTCGTCAAGACATTTGTAACCAAGGATGAGCTCAAGGCTGAAATCAAGAAGTTGAACGATCGTATCGACGACCTGCTCGACAAGATGGTTACCGGCATCATTCTGCAGGGTACCGAGAGCCCCGTCATCGGCTACTTCAACACTCCTCTGGACGTTCGTTCACAGATTCTCGCCGCTTACTATGGTGAGGTATCTTCTTCTGTAACATTCCCCGACAAGAACTCTAGTGCCAATTATGTTGACGCTTCTGAGTTCTGGACTGCACGTAACATGGAGGTAATTGGTTCCTTCACCGACACTGAGACTATCTCTGGTCAATTCGTTAGCACCAAGAATGGTGACACCAAGGGTAACGCTGGTAAACTGTACCTGACCGTGAACCCCGCTGAGGTTGACTTCACTGGTAAGGTTCTGGCTCTGGAGAGCTCTACGGGCGAGGCTGCTGGTGTTGAGCTCGAGCCTCTGGCTGTTTCTGAAAAAGAGCTGAGCTTCGGTTACACTCGTGCTTATAACGGTTTCTATGAGGCAGAGGCTACTCTGACCGATATTGAGAAAGCTAAGATCCGCGTTGACTTCAAGCAGCTTGAGGAACAGGCTAAGGACATGCTGAAGGAGAAGACCAAGAGCAGCGTGCTGAGCTTCGGTGCCGCTCTGATGTCAAGCGTCAAGGACGTAATGCCCGCTTACGCTGCCAAGGCTACTTGGACCGCTCCTGCTCGTACTGACGCTGTTGGTCAGAAGAGCTATAGCGTTTACTCTCAGTATGGTCTGGCTGCTGCCGCCATCAAACCCTTCTCTTATGCATTCCTGAAGGATCTGAATGTGAACCTGCCTGGTGAGCAGAAGGTTATTAATTTGCTCGACCAGATTATTGACAAGATTAACATCCAGATTGATCTCAATTTGCCCGACTTCTCAAAATATCAGGGTTCTATCACCTTCAAAGACATCACTCTGCCCACGATTGATGATAACACATTCCGCATCACATACACCAAGACTTATACTGCTGAGGATCTTGCTGGTGAAGGCCGGCTCTGGGGTGACGCTAGCGATACTCAATTATTCTTCTTGGTAACGAACAAGGAGGGTGTCAAGTATGCTCTTCTTGGTGAAGATGGCACACTTTGGATTAAAAATGAAGGTGATACGACTTGGCACAAAGCAACTACCTCAGAATCCGCTTCTTTCGGTGCTATCGAGTTCGGACTGACTGTTGACGTTGACATCAACAAGACTCCTGAAATAAAGAAAGTCCTGCAGGATATTATTGACGATTTGAATAAAAATTATGGTGCTAACAGCGACCTCGCTAAGACCATCACTGACCTGCTGAACGACGTTGCTTCTCTGGGTAACATCGATACCAAGATCAACGAGGCTATCGCTAACGCCAAGGATGACATCAAGTCTCAGTTACAGGGTTTAGTCACCAAGGCTTACAACAAGTTGAACAGCATCTTCAGCAAAGCTCCTAACAAGGCTTTGCAGCCTGTTCTGATTGGTAAGAGCGGTGATAAGATTGGTCTGCTGTCTAAGTCTAAGAAGAATCCTACTAAGGTGAGCGGTTCTTCACTGACACTCATTCCTACCTCTTACACCCTTGAGCTGGTTGCTCCTGCTTACAAGAAGTACATCGTTGTATCTAACGTCTTCAATGCTGACGGTTCAGAGGCTGCTGCAAGCCTCGGTAAGGGTGCTAACGGTGAGAACATGGCTAAGGTAATTGACTCTGAGAAGACCTGCACGATTAACGGTCAGTCTGGTTACATCTACGAGATCAGCTACAACGCCGTTGACTATCACGGTAAGATTGTTAACAAGCGTTTCTACGTACAGTTCTAATTTAAAGTAAACATTTTAAAGGATTAAGAACATGAAGAAAACAATAATGTCACTTCTGCTTTTCCTGGGCGTGCTTTCAGCATCTGCCCAGGCCGAGCAGAAAGGCACCACAGAATATGTGTTCCAGCCCCATTGGTATATTACCCTGCAGGGCGGTGGACAGTACACCTTGGGTGAGGGCAAGTTCGGCGATCTGTTGTCTCCTACTGCACAGATTGGTGTAGGTTACAACTTCACAAAGGTCGTTGGTCTGCGTCTCGCAGTAAACGCTTGGCAGAGCAAGGGCGTCATCAAGCTCGATGATACCGATATGTCTCCTGCACAGAGCTATGAGGGTAAGTGGAAGTGGAACTATGTAGCTCCCTCTCTGGAGTTCACGTTCAACCTCTCTAACATTGTTTGCAACTACAACCCCAACCGTCTGCTCAATGTGTATGCACTGATTGGCGGTGGTGCTAACATCGGTTTCAAGAACGACGAGGCACAGGATGTAGAGAATCAGATCATTGCTTATCAGAACAGCAATTCCAACTTGGTGTATGATGGCAAGCAGAATATGCGTTACCTCTGGGACGGCACTAAGGTAAGACCTTTCGGTAAGGCTGGCCTGCTCTTCGACTTCCGCGTTTCTGACAAGGTGAGCATCAACATCGAAGGTAATGCCAACACCCTCTCTGACAAGTACAACTCAAAGAAGGCTGGCAACTGGGACTGGTACTTCAACGCCCTCGCAGGTGTGAAGATCAACCTCGGCAAGACCTATACCACCAAGTTCATTCCTGATCCAGAGCCCGAGATTCGCTACGTGGAGAAGGTTGTTGAGAAGGTCGTAGAGGTTCCCGCTAAGGTAGAGGTGAAGCCTATCGAGAAGATGCGTCGTGATATCTTCTTCACCATCAACTCTTTCAAGGTGAGAGAGACCGAGGCTGAGAAGATCAAGGACATCGCTGACTATCTGAACGCTAACCCCAGAGCTAAGGTTGAAGTTACTGGTTATGCTGACGCTGGTACTGGTAACAACCGCATCAACGACCGTCTCGCCAAGCAGCGTGCTGACGTTGTCGTGAAGACTCTGATGAACGATTACAATATCTCTGCAAATCGAATCTTCTTCGATTCTAAGGGTTCACGTGTACAGCCGTTCGCTGAGAACGACCTCAACCGTGTGACTATCTGTATCGCAGAGTAATTAGCATGTTTTTCATAGTTTAAACCAATATTGAGTCTGGCTCTTATCCATACCCAAAGCGGTATGGTAGGAGTCAGATTCTTTTTCAAAATAACCTATGCTTATGAAAAGAATACAACTCCTTTTACTCACAATGATTTGTACGCTGGCAGCCCAGGCCCAGCTCAATGGCGACGGTTACTACCGTGTCAAGAGCTCCAAGCAGGGACGCTACGCTCGTGTGCTCGACGATTATGGCTACATCAACTACCAGACGACTGATGCCGACTTAGGTGCTTTGTGCACACAGCGCAGTTGGGATATCGTTGTCTCCGACCCCGGCTCTATCATTTATTTCCAGAAGATAAAAGAACCTAACGGATACGACTTTCAGAGTCAGGGAACGGGAAGCTACAAGATTATCCAATACGCAGTGCAAGTTGAGGACATGGGCGACAACAAATACTGGTGTTTTGCCAGCAACAATGTCGCCACAAAGTATCTGGCTGACGAAATAATTTACGCCTGGGCAGACGAAGAGACAAAGGAAAGAGGCAGGTTAGTAACCAATGTCAATATAAGTACACAAAGTGAATATCTCGATTGGGATGTCATTCCCGTAACAACAGAAGACAACTACTTCGGCTTTGCGCCAACCGTTTCGGCAGGAGGCAGCTACTATCAGACATTCTATGCTGCTTTCCCATTCACCTTCTTTTCAGAAGGAATGGAAGCCTATTATGTCGATGCCATCAGCGAGGCTCAGGGTAAGGTTCACATCAAGGAAATTACCGGTGGTATTCCTGCCTCTACCCCTGTTATCGTCAAATGTGCGGCACAAACTCCGGCAAGCAACAAGCTGAATGTCGGCGTCTCTACCAGCGGTTCTGCCTCAGACAATCAGCTCAAAGGCGTCTATTTCTGCAATCCCGATGCGGGTTCCGTCCATACCAATGTAACAGCGTACGTCCCAGACACCATGCGCGTGCTCGGCACAGCAAGCGATGGTTCGCTGGCCTTTGTCAAGGCCACCAACCTGAAGTATATCCCAGCCAATACGGCATATATCAAGGTTAGTCCTTCGGCTCCCGACGTACTGAAAGTAACCACAGAAGACATCCCCAACGTTCCTGGTGACCTGAGTGGTGACGGCTCTGTTACCGGTCAGGACTTGGTCATTATCACCAACCTCATTCTCAGCGACACTTTCCGTACCGACGCCGACCTCAACAATGACGGTCAAGTCACTGGTGCAGACTATGTGATACTAGTTAACATGATTCTTAGTTACTAATAAAAATAAAAATACATGAAAACGATTAAATTTATGAAGTTGTGGCTCATGGCCTTAGCCTTGCTGCCACTATCTATCAATGCACAGAATAACACAAAGCTCTCAGTAGAGGACTTTACCATCAGCGGTGGTGAGACCAAGACACTGACCGTAGACTTGGATAATCCCGATATGGAAGTCACTTTGGTGCAGTTCGATTTGGTACTCCCAGAAGGTCTGTCAGTGAAAGGTGGCGAAGAAGGAATCGACATTGATCGTACGACCTACAAAAAGCACTCAATAAGCTACAATCCAGACAATGGACGCATTCTTTTAGCTTCAAGCAAGAATTCCACTCTTTCTGGTACATCTGGTGCTATCGTTACCATTGAGATTACGGCAGATGCATCATTCAGTGAAGGTACCATCAAGCTGACAAATATTGAAATAGTATCTCCTACTGAAACCGTTGTTCGTCCTGAAGAGGTTTCTGTCGTTATTACTTCCGGAAGCGGTATCCAGTCTATCACTGCTGACAGCAAGAGTGGTAACATCTACGACCTGCAAGGCCGCAAGGTTACCGACAGCCAGCTGTCGCGCGGCATCTACATCATGAATGGTCGCAAATATGTGGTAAAATAATAGGAAGTTCTTCCAAAGAAAAACCCCAGCCGTTTTGGCTGGGGTTTATTGTTAGAATATGGTGTAAGTAAATCGCACGTTCGCTACAGGATATAACACCAGTTTAGACATCTGGTCAACGTAGTCACCAACCTTTCCGGTAATGTTTTCCACATCTTTAATGAGGTCTGTTCCGTCGTGTGCGTAAAGGCTGGGCTTACCACCCCAAAGCATAATACCGGCATCAAAACCGACATGCAGGCGGTCGTTACCTTTCACCAGACGACCGTCGTAACCGAAACCGATATAGGGTTTGAACGCATTCACCTTCATGTCCGCCTTCACCATGTGGTCATCATCAGGAGTCATCACGTAAGGATCACCCTTTTTGTGAATCACGTTGCCGTCCTCGTCAGTGATGTCGTGACTATAGTCACCTAAATAGAGACCCATCCGTCCCGCATTATCAAACATCTCCTGCATCTTCAGCAACATGTTTATGTCCAAATAGACGTCTTCATAGCCTGGTCCCAGATCTATCAGCTTTACGCCGGCCAGCTCGCGCTTTGACTTACCATGTAGCTTGTCGTAAACATTATTATAGATGTCCACTGCCACCAGCGACGCCATGCTTTCCGTCTGGTTAAACGCCTCAGCGACATTCGACGGACCGAGGAAAAATCCCGCCGTCACACGCCAATGCAGATTCTGCTGAAACGGATAAATGTCAAACAGCACATTCCAGTTCCACATTTTCGCCTTTCCGGTCATATACACGTTATCACTCACAGGTTTACCCGTGAAGGACTCCAGGGCGCTGGACATCTTATTAAACTTCTCTTTACTCGTTGCAGGGTCGTCACCCACCTGGATTTCAAAGGTCATTGGCACTTCCATACGTGGCATGAAACTCAGTCCCGAGCGCACCCACAAATAGTTGTTAATGGGCATACCGGCCTCAACACCCAGTCCCGTCGTACCTAACGTTACACCAACATTCAGGTGATTAAACTTACCCCACGGCTGCTTGTCTATTTGTGCACTCATCGACACGGACGTCATCATTGCAGCAGCCAACAAAAAAATCTTATTACCTTTCATAAGTGTGGAGCTGGAGGGAGTCGAACCCTCGTCCAAACAGGGAAACCATACGCTTTCTACATGCTTATTCCGGTCTTCATTTTCGTGATGCGACAAGACCCGGACCACCAATCGCACCCTTATCCTCTAAAATTTCATCCCGCCATCGAGGCCTGACAAGACTATTTCCGATTTAACCTGCGCCGCTGAATCTCCGGATTCGGAACAACATCCTCGGAGCGACGTCTCGTTCTTCTACCTTGTAAAAGAATAAAGCCAGTAATCTACTATACTTCGATTAGGCAGCGAGAGCATACTCATTGTTGCCAATTAATTTTTCGACCGACGTGATTATGGAGTCCACAGTCGTCACTCCGCATGCTTACGTACCATCTCATCCTGCTGTCAAATCCAGTCAACCCCAGGAGCGATTTTTCGCATTTCGGCTGCAAAGGTACACATTTTTTTTGAAACAATATACTTATTTCATTTATTTTTCGTACCTTTGCGCAATATTTCGCCCAGAAATGGGTTAATATAATATATTAATGCATTAATAGATGTCTATGAAACGACTTGCTACTCTCATAGCCAGCATTGTGATGTGTGCCACAATGAGCTGGGCTCAGTCGGGCATGACCGACAATCAGGTAATGGACTACGTGATAGAACAGAACGCGAATGGTGTGTCGCGCCAGCAGATAGTGACACAACTGATGCAGCGTGGTGTGACTATCGAGCAGATACGCCGTATCCAGAAGAAATACCAGAAACAGATCAAGAACGGCGCGCTGGGTGCTGAAGACATCACAGCGGGGTCGAAAGAGGTCAAGACCCGCATGAGAGAGCAGAACGGCGAGAAACGCCAGGAGCAGAAGGCTCTGGACAAGAAGAAGGCGTCACAGTTCCGCATCAAAGATACCAAGAAGAAGAATCAGATCCAGAAACATACATACGACGATGACGATGCCGACTTCGTGGAGATGGACGACGCCATGGACTTCATGATGCCCGACTCGCTGAAATACTATGATGAGACGTTCATGAAGGACAAGGACGAAGACAAGCGTAAGATCTTCGGTCACGACGTGTTCAACAACAAGAAACTGACATTTGAGAGTTCGATGAACCTCGCCACACCACAGAACTATCGTCTGGGTCCTGGCGACGTGGTGAACGTAGATGTCTGGGGCGCCTCGCAGGAAAGCGTCAGTGAGACCATCTCTCCCGACGGTACCATCACCATCGACGGCATCGGTGTCATCCAGTTAGGCGGTCTTAGCGTCAGTCAGGCGAAAGCCCGTCTGAAGCGCGAACTGGGCCCCCGCTATCAGGGTTCGAAGATTGATTTGACGGTAGGTCAGACCCGCACCATCACCATCAGTGTGATTGGTGAGGTAAAGACACCTGGAACTTACACGATGTCGGCCTTTGCTACCGTGTATAACGCCCTTTATATGGCTGGTGGTCCGAACGAAATCGGTACGCTGCGCAACGTGAAGGTCTATCGTAACGGCAAACTGTTGTCGAACGTCGATGTTTACGACTTCCTGCTGAACGGCAAGCTGTCAGGCGACGTGCGACTGCAGGATAACGACGTGGTGACAGTAGCTCCCTACGAAGCACTGGTGAATATTACAGGTAAGGTAAAACGCCCGATGTTCTACGAGATGAAGAAGACGGAGAGCGCCGCTACCCTACTCCGCTATGCCGGTGGTTTCACGGGCGACGCCTACACGAAAGCCATCCGCATCAACCGCAAGGCCGGTGCAGGCTATTCGGTGTTCAGCGTGGGTGAGTTCGACATGAACAGTTTCAAACTGATGGACGAAGACTCGGTAAGTGTTGATTCTACCATCGTACGCTATCAGAACATGGTGGAAATCAAGGGTGCGATCTTCCGTCCGGGCATGTATCAGGTAGGTGGTGACATCAGCACCGTGAAGGGACTTGTGGAAGCCGCTGCAGGACTGACGGAAGGAGCCATCGGACAGCATGCCGTGATGCACCGCATGAAGACAGACCGCACGCTGGAAGTGCAGAGTCTGGACATCGTCGGCATCCTGGAAGGTACCACGCCCGACGTACCGCTGAGAAACGAGGACGTCATCTACATCGCCAGTCGCGAGGAGAACCAGGAGCTGAGAACCGTCAGCATCAATGGTGAGGTGCACTATCCCGGAACTTACCGCTATGCTGCCAACGAGACCGTTGAGGACCTGATTATCCAGGCTGGCGGCACGACGGAGGCCGCTTCGCTGGTGAAGGTCGACGTAGCGCGTCGTATCACCAACCCCAGCGCCACTGAGGCTGACGATCAGATAGCCCAGACGTTCAGCTTCAAACTGACGCCCAACTTCGAGATACAAGGTCAGCCCGACTTCACGCTACAGCCCTTCGACGAGGTGTATGTACGCCGTTCGCCCAACTATACCGAGCAGCAGAACGTCATCGTCGAGGGTGAGGTGCAGTTTGAGGGCACCTATGCACTGTCAAACAAGGGTCAGCGACTGAGCGACGTCATCCAACAGGCTGGTGGTCTGACTAAGCGCGCCTATCCCGAAGGCACCAAACTGCTGCGACTGATGACTCCCGAAGAGCGCGACATGATGGAAACCGTATTACGTACGGCCCAGCGTAACTCCGGCAAGGACTCTATCGACGTCAGGAAACTGTTGACCAACGCCACCTACCCCGTAGGTATCGAGCTTGACAAGGCTATGGCCAATCCCAACAGCGACGACGACCCCATCCTGCGTGATGGTGACCGCATCGTAGTACCCCGCTATACCAATACCGTCAGCATCAACGGCGAGGTACTCTACCCCAACACCGTACAATTCAGGGAAGGCGAAAAAGCCGACTACTATATTGAGAGAGCCGGTGGCACTACATCGACCGCCAAAAAGAGCCAGACCATCATTATCTATATGAATGGCATGGTGGCCAAAGCCGACCGCAAGCACAAACCCAAGCCCGGTTGCCAGATTGTGGTTCCCACCAAGCGCCAGCGACAGGGATTCGGCCTCCAGCAATGGCTGAGCCTCGGCACTACCGCCGCCTCCCTCGGTACGATGATTGCCACTATTGCTAATTTGACGAAGTAAGAAGTTAAAAGGAAGATGGAAGAAAAGAAGGATAAGATTATCAATATCAATGTCCCCACAGTGATGCGGATGCTGTTGGAGGATAAACGGAAGATATGCATCTACTCTTGTGTGGCAGGCGTCATCGGTGTGTTGCTGGCTTTCGGTACACCCAAAATATATAAATCGACTGTTATCCTGGCTCCTGAAGAGTCGGGAAACGGATTCTCCGGAAGCATCTCGTCGCTGGCATCGATGGTAGGAATGAATATGAAGATCGGACAGACGGGAGATGCCATCTACCCGGAAATCTATCCTGACCTGATGAGTTCGACAGGATTTATCGTAGGCATGTTTCCGGTAAAGGTTACAACCAGCAAGACAAAAGAGTCCTACACGTACTATGACTATTTGGATAAGCACCAGCGTCTGGCAATATTAGACTATCCGAAGGCATGGATCTCAGCGCTGATAGAGTCGTTTACAAGCGATAAGAATACAGGGAAAGGTCATAAGACGAACCCTACCCATCTGACCAAAAAGGAATACGACATCCTGCGTGCCATTCGCAACAAGATAGAATGTACGGTTGACAAGAAGACAAACGTCATTACCATTGTCGTAGAAGACCAAGACCCCGAGATTGCCGCCATCATTGCCGACTCGGCACAGCACCATCTGCAACACGCCATCACGGACTATCGTACGAAGAAGGCCCGCGTGGACCTGGAGTACATGCAACAGTTATTTGAAGAAGCCAAACAACAGTATAATAAGGCCCGACACAAATATGCCTCGTACGGCGATGCAAACAGCAAGGTCGTATTGCAGTCAGTACAATCGGTTCTCGACGACTTAGAGAACGACATGCAACTGAAATACAATATCTACCAGCAAGTGGTTGAGCAACTGCAACTCGCGAAAGCCAAGGTACAAGAACGGACCCCTGCATTCACCACCATAGAGGAGGCCACAGTACCTATTAAGCACAGCAGCCGACCAAAGATTGTAACGCTGATTATATGGATGATTCTCGGCTTCTTGTTACGTACAGGAATGCTCTTATGGCGTAATCGAAAGCAAATCATAAGCATTTAAGTGATAAAGCGACATCCCTATATAACCGCAACACTCGTAGCCACAATACTATCCATAGTAGTGTGGCTGTGTTGGCCTAAGGAATATACCGCCATCACCAAACTCAGCGACGAGTATAAGGAGGCCGATGTCGCTATCGGGCTGAATACTTTGGCTACCCATATCAGAGACCTGACGGGTGGAGGTGTAAACACCGGAATAAACGATGTTGAGGTGTATAGGCTAATCCTTACCACAGAAACTTTTGCACGTCGGATAGCAGCATGCGAGGTGCCCGGTCACAACTTGACATATGGTGAGTACCTCGGAAAGGAAGACACTATCCAGCAGGTAAGGGACAGAATTGCCTATAACTACAGCAACCAAAAGTCAGTACTCACAGTGGCCTTCACCGACCGTGACCCTGTAGTGGCCAGTCAGATGCTCGACAGCGTAACGACATTGCTTCAAGACGTCATTAATAAAAATCGGCATGACGTTGCCGAAGCAGGCATACGCAATGCCCGTCAGAAGATTGAAGCCGCCAAAGAGGCCTATAAGGCTGCCCAGAGCGCCTACGACGAATTCGAAGACTCGCACATCAATACATCCGACAAGCATCTGCAACAAGAAGAAAATGCCTTGGAGCACGAGGTCAAGATAGCCTATCAGCATTATTCCGATGCCTGTACGGAATATGCGCGCCAGCAGGCTCTGAAACTGCGCTCTCACCTGTCGTTTACTGTGTTGCAGTCAAACAGTGTTCCAAATGACAATAACGACTACTTGGCAGGTTACCTTTTGGTAGCGATTGGAATAGTGCTCCTGGCTGTGAAGGGATGGCAGCTATACCAACAGCGACGTCGTGAGCCATGGCCACTGGATATGGGCGACCTGACTGCTCCCTGGTACCTTACAATAGCCGTCTGGGCTACGTTGCTGATAGCCATGCAATTCCGCGACCCCACACTGCTGAAAGCGCCCAACAGTCAGTTATACATCAGCCTGCTGTTATGGATTCTGCTCTTCTCGATTTCAGCATTTCTTACCTTCCGACTGATGGATGCTACCCGTGAGCAGACGGAAGAGGAAAGTAACGTCTTACACCTGACAGACATCAACCGCAAAGTCTTCTACCTTTTGCTGGCCATAAGCATCGTCATCACCCCCCTGTACGTAAAAACCATTATGGACGTGGTGTTGCTTTTTGGCACAGAAGATTTTATGTTCAACGTGCGCAACTACTCCATTTTTGGTGGTGCACAGGTGGGAATACTGGGCTACTCATCGGTCATCAACAAGACATTATTGCTCGTTGCGGTATGGAAGTTCAAAGAGCTGAAAAAATGGCAAACGGCCTGGATAATCATTGCCAACTTGCTCAATTCACTGGCCATCATGGAGAAGGGAGGATTATTCCTGATATTCTTCTGCATAGTATTCGTGCTATTCATCCGGCGGATTGTCAGAGTCAGATCGGTAGTGATACTGATGGTAGTGATGATAGGCCTGTTCTATCTGTTCAATCTGATGCGCGAGGAAGAGAATACGACGGGCACTAGTGAGACAACACTCCTGGATTTTATTGCCATGTATATACTCTCGCCACCGGTGGCCTACTGCGAGGTGGTGCGCGACCTCACACCACAGTTTGGCGGACATAGCTTCTCGCTGGCATACGTATTCCTCAACCGTCTTGGCTTTGGACCATTCGTCGAGTTCGAACGATTACAGGAATTTGTATTCATACCCATCTCGACAAACGTTTACACCATCTTCCAACCCTTCTTCCTCGATTTCGGACAGAAAGGGGTAGCGGCCTTTGCCATCATCTATGGACTCATGGCGGGCAGCACATATCGACTGATGCGCAACGGCAACGACTTTGGCAAGTGCATGTATCTCTATGCTGCCCATATCCTCGCGCTACAGTTCTTCCAGGAAAATGTGTTCACAATGAACCTGCATGTGGTACAGCTGACGTTTTTCGTCTATTTGTGCACGCAGAAGCGCTTTTCGTTCTCTTTCGGTAAGTTACAATACATATAAAAACAAGACAAGATGTTCTCATTTCTACCATATATCAATAAAAGCGACGGTCGGTCATCACTACTGGCAAAGAATGTCTATGCATCATTTGTGGTAAAAGGATGGTCGGCTGTTGTGATGCTGATCATGGTACCGCTGACGCTCCACTGTCTGGGTGTCTATCGCAATGGCGTATGGCTCACTATCAGCAGCTTGTTGGTATGGATAGACCAGATGGATATCGGACTGGGCAATGGACTGCGCAACCGTCTGGCAACACACATAGCCCAAGGGCGCAACGACGAAGCACGCAAGGTGGTGAGCTCGACGATGGCTATGCTCGTCAGCATCATGCTACCTGTGCTGTCCATACTACTCGTCTTGATATGTTATGGCAATGTCTTTGAATTCTTCAATGTAGATCCACAAGCCATCCCCGAACTACGGACAGCACTGCTGGCTGCAGTAACGCTAGTATGTATGACGTTTGTCCTAAAATTTGTGGGAAATGTCTATATGGGAATGCAGCTGCCCGCAGTAAGCAATCTGCTGATTACGCTTGGACAAACCATAGCGTTGGCAGCAACGGCACTATTGTATTACTCCAACCAAGTGACATTCACGAGAATTGCCATCGTAAATACGGCTGCCCCCTTGCTCGTCTATCTGTTGGCCTATCCCTACACGTTCTGTCACAAGTTCCCACAACTGCGACCGAAGTGGAACATGGTAAACCTCAGGTCTTCTTGGGAACTGGCAGGTTTGGGCGTGAAATTCTTCTGGCTACAGATTGCCGGAATCATACAATTCATGACCGCCAACATCCTCATATCCAAGTTCTTTACCCCCGAGACCGTTACACCCTACCAAATAGCCTATCGATACATGAGTCTTGTCATTGTGGCATTCACAGTAGTATGCATGCCTTTCTGGAATGCCACCACCGATGCCTACGAGCGTGATGATATGGAGTGGATACGCCGTGCCAATCAACGTATGAACTGGTTTACAGCCCTCATTGCCTTGGCGCTGATACTGATAACCATCGTGTCGCCCTGGGTTTACGACATCTGGATAGGCGACGAGTGCCATGTACCCTTCTCGATGACGGTGCTCATGGCTCTCTACATCTTCCTGCTGACGCTGAGCATGCGTTATTCCTACTTCCTCAATGGTGTGGGAGCCCTGCGCATGCAACTCTACATGACGGTGTCGGCCATTGTGTTCATTCCCCTGGCTTGGGCTGCCAGCACGCTCACCCATGACATCAGGTGGTTCATGGCGGTAATGTGCTTCTGCAATCTTCCCGGTGTGATAGTAAACATCATCCAGTTTAACAAGATTCTTAACCGAACAGCAAAGGGAATATGGAGAATATAATATTCAGATACAGAATGTTAGGCGTGCTTACGCTATTCCATCCCGACGTTGAGCAAACGTTGGAGAATATACGGCTGTACGCTCCACTGCTCGACAGGCTTATTATCTGGGACAACAGTCCACTTGAGTCGCAAGACAAGACTCAATTGCTGCCACGTCTGAGCAATCTGAATACGGACATTGTATGGGTGGGCGACGGCGAGAATCGCTGTATCGCACCTGCAATTAACCATGCCTGGCAAATGGCACAGCAGGAGGGTTTCGACTTCATACTCATCATGGACCAGGACAGCCGATGGACCAACTTCATGGAATACCGCCGTCTGATAGAACAGCACACCGGCGAGGGAGATCAATGGGTTTTCACGCCCTATGTGGAAGGTTGCGACCAATGGACCATCAGTAGCGACATACAGTTTACCGAGTTGTTCATCAATTCAGGAACAGTCATACCCACAAAGCTGCTCACCGACATCGGAGGAGCCGACGAAGCATTCCCCCTTGATGCCCTTGATCACGATATGGCTTTCCGCATCAGACAGAAGGGATATCAGATTGCCTGTCTGACGACATGCCGTCTTGTCCACTCAATAGGCAACCCCACCAAGTCGGAAGCCCTCCATCTGACGGCACACAACTACCCCGCCATGCGCATTTACTCCATAGCTCGCAGCCACATTATCAACCTGCGCAAGCACAGTCATTGGCTCAAGAGGTCAGACAAGTGGCGCATCGTCAGGGAGTACGTTCTGCTGCCTCTAGTGCGTATCCTCTTTCTCGAAAGCGGCAAATGGGAGCGTCTGAAAATGCTCATGAAGGGAATCAGAGATGGACTTTCTTATTCACTCCCTAAAAATCATACGACATGAGTGAAATTGCGATTCTTTTAGCCACCTATAATGGAGAGCGGTATCTGAGCGGACAGCTCGACTCCATTCTCTCACAGACGGTCGACAACTGGCATCTCTACATTCACGATGACGGTTCGACCGACCAGACGCCAGCTTTGCTTCGCGACTATCAGACCCGCCATCCACAGCAAATCACGCTCCTCGATTATCCTCCGCAGGGTGGTGCTTTCCGCAATTTCATGAGCATGCTGGAGAAAGTGGATGCCGACTACTACATGTTCTCCGATCAGGACGACAGGTGGCATGACGACAAGATAGCACAATCGATGCAAGCCATGGGCAAGGCAGAAAAAGACGCCAAGGACCGACCCGTCGTCGTACACTGTGACTTGACGGTGGTCGACGAAAACGGCAAAGTGCTGGCCCCCTCCTTCTGGCAAGAAGCAGGCATGCATCCGGATATGTTCCATACGTTCGGCCAGCGCATTACCAACGTCGTAACAGGCTGTACGATGCTGTTTAACAAAAGCGCCCGCGATGCTGCCATCAGCAGACAGCCTCAGGGTCATCCCCTGCACGACGAATGGGTAACAATCAGGACATGTGCCGCAGGGGGTAAGATTGTGCCTCTCTTTGAGTCACTGATAGACTACCGCCAACATCACGACAACACGTTAGGCGCTGAGGCATGCTACAACCGAAAGACATTGGCATACTATCTGACGAGTCTGAAGACCATCTACGAGGAGAATCGCGACAACTACCGTGTGTTGCGCAGTGCGGGCTATGGCTCGCCATTGGTCTATCTTGCCAACAAAGTAAGAAACATGATTATATATCATCTAAGTTATTGAAACATGATGAAACCAGAGATATTAGCGATGTACCTGCCCCAGTATCACCAGATTCCCGAGAACGACATGTTCTGGGGGAAAGGCTTTACTGACTGGATTACGGTACGCAATGCCAAGCCGTTCTATGAGGGCCACCAGCAACCGAAAGTGCCACTCCATGACAACTACTATGACCTGTCGGAGAAAAAGAACATCGTCTGGCAGGCTCAGACTGCCAAGGAATATGGCATCAGCGGTTTCGGCATCTATCACTATTGGTTCAACAACGAGAAAAACCTGCTGACACGTCCTGCTGAGATTATCTACGAAAGCAAGGATATCGACATTCAGTATTTTTTTGCATGGGATAATATCAGCTGGCGACGGACATGGAGCAATGTGTCGGGCAACGATTGGGCACCCACCAGCGATTCCAAGGAGCCACATCAAGGCAGTGGCGTGCTGTTGGAATATATTCTGGGAGGAAAAGACGACTGGAAGCGCCATTTCGACTATCTCCTACCCTATTTCAAGGACGAGCGGTATATCAAGGTTGATGGCAAGCCCATCATGATTATCTTCCACTATTCTGCCGATATTCAGGCTATGTGCGACTACTGGAACGAATTGGCCAAAGCAGCAGGTTTCGAGGGCGTAAGCATCATTTTCCGACATAGCATCACCTACAAACTACCCAAAGGCGAACAGTTTTTCTTATACGAACCCAGTGCCTCGTCGTGGGACAGGCTGTTCTGTAAGATTTACCGTCGCCTGTTGCGTCAGACGGGCATCAATATCGGACCTCACTCGTTCAATTACGACAAAGTGTGGCAGAGATTACTGAAAACGATGCAGCAACACACGGAAAAGGAATTGTGGCTCAGCGGTTTTGTAAACTACGACGACACGCCACGTCGTGGAAAGAAGGGAACCATCTTCAAGAACGCCAGTGCGGAAAAGTTCTCGGAGTACCTTGCCAGACTGCTTCAAATTGCCCAACAGCAGCAAAAGCCCTACGTGTTGTTAGTTGCCTGGAACGAATGGAGCGAGGGAGCCTATCTGGAACCCGATACCGTCAACGAATACCATTATTTAGAGGCAGTCCGTACTGCCATAGCCAAGAACAAATTATGAGAATCGCTATAGACTGCCGACTGATAGGCCAGAGTGGTATAGGGACGTTCATTGAGAATGTCGTTCCGCATATGGTGGCAACGCCTGATGCGGACTTTGTACTCGTAGGCGACAAAGCACGGCTGGCGGATTATACCGGACGCGAAAACTGTACCGTCGTGGAGTGTACCTACGGCAGTTTCTCGCCCAAGGAGTTGTTGCGCTTTCCTGTCAGGGAGGTCAACACGTGCGATGTGTTCTATACGCCCAACTTCAACATCCCCATGGGCATTCGTATCCCCATCTATTGTACCATCCACGACATCGTATTCTTCGATACCGAACATTTCGGCTCTACCCTCCATCGCGCGGCATTGAAATGGTACGTCCGACGCGCATTGCGCATAGCCGAAGGGGTGTTTACCGTCAGTCAGTTCTCCCGCCAACGCATCCAGGACTATTTCCACACCCAGCGCGACATACAGGTGGTATGCAACGGACTCAGTCAGGAACTGCTCGAATACAAAGCCTCCCACCCCGTCGTTCAGCAACGCACAGGCATCGTCTATTTAGGCAATATCAAACGCTATAAGGGCATCCACATCCTTTGGCAGGCTTACCAGAAGCTGATGGACGAAGGAGGCAACGTTCCCCCGCTGACGATTATCGGACGCTTCGACTTCCGCACCAAGGACGACGAGATACTGCAGACCGTCCTTGCCAACAAAGACAAGGTACGTCTGGTGACTGATGCCACAAACCAACAGGTGTACGACATTCTGGCCCAAGCCGCGTGTCTGGTGTCGCCATCATTGTACGAAGGTTTCGGCATTCCCCCTCTTGAGGCCATGAGCCTTGGAACTCCCGTCATCCTTTCCGACATTCCGGTATATCAGGAGATTTACGGTCATTACCCTGTCACCTTCTTTGAAGCAGGCAATGCCGACGAATTATGCCGGATGCTGAGGACGCTCCCCTCCTCACCCATTGATGTGGACGAACTCATAGCCTCCACCTATACTTACGGGAAAACGGCCAGAAAGATTATGCAAGCACTTGCTGGTAAAGCTCCAGACAGCGCTCAATCATCCGGCGCTTTTTGAAAAACTCGATGAAACGGCTTTGGGCACCTGCCGAGTAGGTATAATAGAGTGACTTGTCCTCCACTATACGGCGGATGGCATTGGCCAGAGCCCGACCATTCTCCGGTTCCACGACCAAGCCGGAATAGTCGTCCTTGTTCACCCAGGGCACACCTGAACCTTCGATGTCACAGCTGACGACAGGCTTGCCACACGACATCGCCTCAATCTGCACGATGGCAAAGGCCTCCGTCTTCATGATACTGCTCAAGCAATAAACGTCGCAGGCACCATAGTAGGCTGCCAGGTCTTCGTCAGCCACACGTCCCAACAGCTTTACACGCTCCGTCAGTCCGTTGTCGTCAATCTGCCGTTGCAGTTCGTCACGCAAGGCTCCCGTACCGCCTATCAGCACGACGTAGCTGTCGTCCAGATAGCGCGCGGCATCCACCAGATAGCGGTAACCCTTGTAATGCACCAGACGACCTAGCGAGAAGATGATCTTCTTGCCCTGATAGCGGCGGCGAATGGCCTCTACCTGCTCTTTACGGGGGTCTATGGCACTGATGCCAATGGGCAGATACGTACACTTCTCCTGCACCTCCGCCAAGTGGTCAGAAGCAGCAATATACACGGGCGACGTTCCCACTATCAGGTCTGCCCTGCGAACCAGCCAATTCTGTAAGGGCATATAGAAATTCAGCAGTTTCTTCTGCTTCACGATGTCGCTATGCCAGTGAAGCACCACCTTACCCTTATACCCCGACAGCCTCAAGGCCAGTGCAGCCATGGGGTCCGGATGGTGGACATGGATGATGTCGTACTCGGGGGCTATCTTCCGCAGACGGGAAACCATCTCGGGCGAAATCATCGTAGCATATTTCTTCAGCAGGGTCTTCGTACAGAAAATATGGTTCTGGGGCGTAATATCGACCTGCAAAGCGTCCTTTCCTGTAGAGGCGCACAACATATCGCACGGAATGCCCTGTTCAGACAATCCGACGAGCAAGTCGTACATCACTTTTTCCACTCCACCCTCCACAGGGTAGAACTTTCCCAACTGAAGAATCTTCATTTCGGCTGCGAAGGTACGAAGAAAAGATGAAAGTACCAAATTGTCTTCACATTTTTAATAAAAAAAGGCAAAAAGACATCATTTGTCAAGCCGGCACTTGTCGTTAAGCAGACTTCTTCGGGATGCGTTTCGCAAGGTCGATGGCACCGGCGGGACAGACGATGCGGCAGAGGTGGCAACCGACACACTTGGTGCCGACAATGCGGGGCTGACGCGTGGCGCGGTCGAAGACGATGGCCTGATGGCCGCCGTCGTTGCATGACAACTCGCAGCGACCGCAACCTACGCAACGCTCGCGGTCAATCTTAGGGAAGACCACGCTGTCGCGGTCGAGGCTGCCTGCATTCGTGAAGACGGGAATTCTTTCGCCAACGAGGTCTGCAAGGTCGGTGACGCCCCGTTTCACCATGTAGCGGCGAAGACCGAGGATGAGGTCGTCGATGATGCGATAGCCATACTGCATGACGGCGGTACACACCTGGACGTTACGGCATCCGAGCTGAATGAACTCCAGTGCGTCGCGCCAAGTCTCAATGCCGCCGATACCGCTGAAGTGGGTATTGCCGAAGATATGCTCTTTTGTCATTTCGAGGATGTGTCGCAGGGCGATAGGCTTGACGGCACGACCGGAATAGCCTGAGACGGTGCGGCGGCCGGAAACTTCGGCATCGGGGGCCATGGTGACCGACTTGATGGTGTTGATGGCCGAGATGGCATCGGCTCCGCTTAAGTATGCGGCCAGAGCCGGCTGGAAGATGTTGGTGATGTTGGGCGTCATCTTGGGGATGACGGGGATGTGGACGTGGCGCTTGACATAGGTGGTATAGACCGCCACGAGTTCGGGGTCTTGTCCGACGTCGCTACCCATGCCGGAAAGGCGCATCTGGGGACACGAGAAGTTCAGCTCTACGGCGTCCACACCAGCGCGCTCGGCCATCTCGGCCAGTTCAATCCATTGTTCCTCGGTGTGCCCCATGATGCTGGCAATGACAACCTTCGTGGGGTAGTTCTGCTTCAGTCGGTGGAGGATGTCAAAGTCCATGTCAACGGGATTCTCGCTCAACTGCTCCATATTGCGGAAACCGTAGAAGTCGCCGTGGATGCCGTTGCTATGGACGGCATCGAAACGCGGAGACACCTCGCGGATTTCCTGCAGACAGATGGTTTTATAGAACACGCCGGCCCATCCCGCGTCGAAGGCGCGCGCCACCATCTCGTAGTTGGTGCACACGGCCGACGAGGCGAGGAAAAAAGGATTCTCGCAACGGATGCCGCAGAAGTCGATGGCCAGGTCGGGATAATGCGCGTCGTCGACATCGTCGGGGCTGATGGCACGGATGATGTCACAGATACGGACGGGAGGATTGTAGTGAATACAGGCCCGTTCGGCGGCTTCCAGATCAGCGTCGGTACAATCGGCAACGAAGCGGAGGGCGGGCTTGTGGTTGTCAAAACGGATGGCGCGCAGTGCGCGGGCAGGGTCGCCCGTCGGACAGGCCTTTGTGCACGGTGCGTCCTGGCATAGCAGGCAGCGGTTGGCTTCTTCGTAGATATTGAGACGTTTCATAGCTTGTGATGATATGTCTTGGTTAGTTACTTATATCTTGTCAAAGTTGCATGAGCAGCTTCGCACACTTTATGTTGCAAAAATACACAATTTTAATCAAACCACCGTTAAAAGCACTGGTTTTAACATAAATTTATAATTATCACTATGGTCAGCTCACTTTTTTTTCGTACCTTCGCGGCCGAAATTTTTGGCCATAAAATTTATAGCCGCAAAAAAGTTGCTGTTGGATGCAATAAAACTTGTATATTTTCGTTCTATTATTAGAACGTTGGATTAAAAAATAGAGTTTATCGATACATGACTACCCTTAAAAACGGATATGTTGTAGATGGAATGAACGAGGTGGAACGCAATATCAAGAGGTTGATAGACCTGTTTACTGCGCTCATTTGCCTTGTCATATTTTCACCGTTGATGCTGGTGTGCTATATTGCGGTGAAACGCGAGGACGGAGGTCCCGCTATCTTCAAACAGGAACGCATCGGCCGCTTTGGAAGGCCTTTTAATATTTATAAGTTTCGCAGTATGTGTATAGATGCTGAGAAAGACGGTCCGGCACTGTACCAGCACGAGAATGAGACACGCATGACGAAGGTAGGAAAATTCCTGCGTGCCCACCATTTGGACGAGCTGCCGCAGTTGTGGAACGTGGTGAAGGGCGAGATGGCATTCATCGGTCCCCGACCCGAACGAAAATACTTCATCGACCAGATCATGGAGCACGACCCCCGTTACGCCTATCTCTATCAGGTGCGACCGGGTGTCACCAGCTATGCTACGCTATATAACGGCTATACGGACACGATGGAGAAGATGCTGCGCCGCTTGGAACTGGACCTTTACTATCTGGAGCACCGTTCGCTGTGGTTTGACTTCAAACTGCTGGTGCTGACCTTCCTTAACATCGTCTTCGGCAAGAAATTCTAAAGGTAATGAAACCACTTCGGTATATTTTTCTGATCGCCTGTCCTTGGCTGCTTTGCCATGCCGAGGCACAAACCATAACGTACGACTTGACGGCGGAGACTGCTGTGGGGTCAGGCGACTATACGGCCTTCCAACTGACGGCCAACCGCCACCATGTGTTAGCGACACGTCCCAACACAGCCTATCTGCGTGGGGCTGTCAATGCGGAACACCAGTTGGCTGAGGACTGGACGCTGTCCGGTGCCGTCGATGTCATCGGTTCCGTACATGCCGACCACAAGGTCTATCTGCAACAGTGCTACGCCAATCTGGGTTGGAAGGACTTCTTCCTGGAAGCCGGAGCCCGTGAACAGAAACCCGTATTGCGTAACGAGCTGTTGTCGAGCGGCACTTTCGGCAAGGGCACCAACGCCAAGCCCATACCGCAGATTCATGTGGGTACGAAGGACTTCTGGACGATACCATATACTAAGGGTTGGCTGCAAGCCAGCTTCGATTTCGGCTATGGTAAGTTCCTCGACAGCAACTACCGCGAGGACAATTTCCTCCAACATCCTGGTGTCAACCAGAAATACGCCACAGGGATTCTCTATCATCAGAAACACCTGTATTTCCGCACCAACCCCGAGAAAATGTTCTTTGTCACCGCAGGCATAGAGCATGTCGCCCAGTTTGGCGGTACCAACCACGACTTTACAAAGGGCACGGAAAAGGTCACGAAAAAGGATGCCAATCTGAAAGCCTTCTGGAAGGTCATTCTTCCACTTGGCGACAGCAACTATTACGAGAACGACGCCATAGAGGACTGGGTGTACGGCAACCACCTCGGTTCGATGACCGTACAGCTTGGCTGGAACATCGACAAAGAGCATCTGTTGCAAGCCTATCTCGATAATATATTCGAAGACGGTTCAGGCATCCGCAAGAGCAATGGCTGGGACGGCTTGTGGGGCCTGGAATATCATAACAAGAGCGAAGGCCGCCAGTATGTCCGCGGCGCTGTAGTGGAATATTTCCAAAGCACCAACCAATGCGGTCCGCTGCACTATGATGGTGGCGACTATCCCGAACCCATCCGCAGTCAGATTACGGATAAGGTGACGGGCAATGACGACTACTATAACCACGAATTCTACTGCGGCTATGCCCACTACGGCATGACTCCAGGAAATCCGCTCATCACCTCACCGATCTATAATAAGAATGGTGACAGCCACTTCATTGACAACCGCGTAAAGGCATGGCACGTGGGAGTGAACGGCGAGATTACCGACCGCCTGTCGTACCTCGTCAAAGGTTCCTACCGCGAAGGCTGGGGCACCTACCATCGTCCGCTCTACGAGAAACACCACTCGTTCGACGCCATGTTCCAGGGCATCTACACGCTGGGCGCCTGGCAGTTCTCAGCAGCATACGCCTTCGACAAGGGTAACATCTACGGCGACTGTAACACGTTTAACTTCAAAATCGGTTATCATGGCAAAATTCTATAAGCTGTTAGCTATTAGCTGTTGGCTATTGGCCGCTTCCTGTCAGGAAGGCAGAGAGGCCGGCGACTTGTGGGGACAATGGCGCACGGACGGACAACGCTACCTTAGTTTTTCGGGTAGCATTGCATGGTTTAAGGCCAACGGTGTCGAGGTCTTCGGCAATTTCCAACATCAGGGCGACAGCCTGTTCATCCAGTGTTCGTCCATCGAGGGTTCACCCATCGACACCATTACCGTGGAACAGAACTTCGACATGCGTCCTTTCACCAATATCCGTCTGAAGATAGAAAAGCTCAACAGCGACGACCTCGTGCTCAGCAAGGACGGCCGCACGTGGAATTTCTATAAATACTAAATCTTGCTTAAGCGGCTATTTTTTCAATATAGCCGTCCAGCCTCCACCACTGCTGAGATGGATGTTCAAGCGGTCGGTGGCGGTAACGGTCTGGAGGTGGTGCTGATAGTCGGTAGCATCCTTCAAGGCATTGACGCCATCGGCGAAGATGTCGGCATGGTACTGCCCTGCGGGCAGGAAGTTGAGGTTGAGGGTCAGGTCGCGTGGTGTCCAGTCGGTGAGAGCAGCCAGATACCACGTAGTGCCTTTACGACGGGCTATGACGGTATATTCTCCCAGTTTGCCGTCGAGGGCAATGGTCTCGTCGAAGGTGGTGGGCACTTGTGCAATGAAGTCGGTACACTCCTGATTCCGCATGTATTGCGTAGGACTGTCGGCCAGCATCTGCAGTGGAGCCTCGAAAGTGGTGTACATAGCCATCTGGTGGACACGGGTACCCTGACTCATGGGATGGTCGTTATTTCCGAAGAAGCAGTCTTTCATGGCATTGTTCATAGCACCAGGCGTATAGTCCATGGGGCCAGCGAGCATGCGCAGATAGGGCGCTGTGACGTCGTAGCGGGGCTGATTGTGCAGCGGTCCGTCACCGGCACGGGGTTCCCACTTGGAATTCTCCAGACCTTTCACGCCTTCGAAGTTAAAGATGTTAGGATAGGCACGCTGGATGCCGAAAGGTTTCAGACCGTGATAGTCGAGATAGAGATGATGTTTGGCGGCACAGGCGGCAATCTGATAGGCTGAGGCGATGACCTGTTGGTCGTCGCGGTCGAAGAAGTCAACCTTGAATCCCTTGATACCCATTGCGGCATAGTGTTTCATGACGGCATCCGTAACGGCAGTGCCACCAGTAGGATTGTTGCCTATCAGATTGCGCCAACTGCTCCACAGGATGATGCCCACACCTTTTTGCTGGCCATGGGCTATCAGTCGTGCGAGGTCGATATCGGGGCTGAGATGGTCCATCAGCGACTCTTTGCCACTCCAGCCCTCGTCGATGATGATATACTCTATATGGTTACGGGCAGCAAAGTCTATATAATATAAATAGGTGTCGGTGTTCATGCCCGACGGGAAATTGACGCCTGTGATGTTGGTATTGTTCCACCAGTCCCAAGCCACCTTGCCGGGACGAATCCACGACGTGTCACTGATGCGACACTCGGGAGCCAGCCGCTGTGCCATATCGCAGTTCAGAATGTCAGCGTCCCGCTCGGTGATGACGATGGCGCGCCAGGGCAGCGACTGCTTGCCGTCCAGACAGGCAATGTAGTCCGCACGTCTGGTAGGCACGAGATTCAGACGGTCGAAACCACCAACCTTCTGCTCCAACGGATAGGGCGCAAACTCGCCCTTCAGCACATGTCCCTTACCTCTCACCTCTGACCTCTCACCTCTGAGAAACATGCCCGGATAGTTCTCTACGCCAGCATCCATCACGATGACTTTCATGCCATCAGGCAAGCAGACAGCCAACGGAGTGATAGCCAGCGAGTCAGGAAACATCTTTGATAATGGTTGTTCGTCGTAATACGACTCAAAACTGTAGCAGTAGCGCTCGCCACCACGATTGTCGTTGACGTAAGGCACAAAAGCCTGATAGTCATCAGCAAAACGATACTCTACCGTCTCGCTGTTCACCACCAGAGGCTTTGCGTTAGAACTGATAAGGCGGTAGGCGGCACCGTCGTCGTAGGCACGCACCTCTATCTGCACCTTCTGATTGCTGTACATCATCAACTGGCCATAGTTGTCAACGACCTTCTCCTTTTTATAAAAAGGTGTGGCAAAACTGTTGGTAATCTGACGCTTGGCCACCTTTCCTATCTTGCCCATTCCCAACACCTTGCCACCCTGCTGCATCTGAATGTCAATGGCTGAAGGCAGCAATACTACCATGCCGTTATAACTGACTGACCAGGTAACCGCTTCATCGGTATTGACTGTTACCGTCAACTTACCATTCGGGGAACTCACTTCATAATGTGCTGCCTGCATCATTAGGCATATTGTACTTATGCCCGTCAGCACCATGTTGCGTAAAAGATGATGATTCATTGTCTCGTGTAGATTAGTTTATCGTCAGCAAAAATACAAATAATTTGCGAGATAACAAACTTTTTCGGGAAAAAATCCGTAACATTATTTGCACACGTAGCGCAGATTCTTCTCCAGATCATATCAATTCTTTCTATCTTTTACCCAATAGCACCAGCCACGGGTCTTGCGGTCGCTCTCGAACTTGTACTCTGGACGGCTGAGGAACTGACCAATCCTCACCAATGTACCATCGTCAGGCTTGTAGGCTCCCTTGAAGGCGTCCTTCAGACGGGCGGAGATGTCTTTCACCGAAAGCCAATAGCCGTTCTCGGGATGCTGCTTCGAGGTGCCCTCCGGTTTCTCAAACAACGACAGTAGCATCTCGCCGAGACCGTTTACCTGTTGGTAGCGCAAGTTATGCTGCATGAGTGCTGCTTCCTCTTCTTTCGTCAGGAAGTAGCGTTCACGCTGCTCTTCCACCTCATACTTCAGCTGGGCGTAGAGTTGCTCGTACTCCACGGGGGTCTCGAAGTCGATGTCGCCGTCAACGGTGACGCAGACAAACCGCCGGCTGCCCGTAGGATCGGTCAGCGGCATCGGTTCGTTGGTCGTACCGATGAACGAGGCATAGCGGCGGTGTGAGGAATAGGCCGTGCCGTAGGGTGGTCGGTACTTGACGTCACTGGTCGACACGAGATATTTCAGGACGACCTGCTGACGCTGGGTAATCTTGTCAAACTCGTCGAGATTGATGAGTGCAAACGATGTCAGGCCGAGGTTCAGGTCGTGTTCGTTCTTGAAATTGATGCGGTCGTTGTAGTATTCGCGCTGCTCCCACGGCAGCAGGATCCGACAGAAACTCGTCTTACCACAGCCCTGACGGCCTATTAATAATGGTACGAGTGCGTTGCCCGTCAGCTGGCCCTTGCCTTCCCACATGGCGACCATCGAACGCATCCAGATATGGAACAGGTGCGGCCAGTCCTCATAGTCCGTCTTCACACGGCGGGCGAGAGCCTCCACCCTGTCTTTGCCGTCCCATTTCGGCAGATGTTCCAGGAAGTCGTCCATAGGGTAGTAGAGCGGGATGTCGTTGGAGTTGACGTAACGCATGATATCCTTGTCCCAACATTTGATGCCCTGCGACAAGGCCTTGATAGTGATGGAGTTGCGGGCTTCCGTCGTCAGGTCCTGGAAACCGAAGCCGTGACCCGTCCTGACGCGATATTCAGCCACACCGCGCATCACGTTCTTCCTCAGGTCGTAGTTGCTGGTCAGGAAGATGTCGATTTTCATCATCATCAGCGTCTCCGCAGGAATCGTCTTCGTCGGGCGCACCATGTTCTTCCGCTGGTAGTACTTCTTCTCATGTTCCTGGCGGTAGGCATTTTCGAAAATCTTCGTCACCACATCGGGATATTTGCCGTATCTGAAACTCATCAGCGTCTGACGGCGGCAGAAGGCCATGTCGAGACCGCTTTCACGGCAATATTCTGCCAGGCGGGTAACAATCAGCGTGTCCATCTCATCGTTTTCATCTGTATAGACAGCGGTCACGTCATCGTAGGCCTTAGAGAGGTTGTATTCATAGACCAGGCACAGTGACGCATAGCGGTTACGTCCCGGCACGATGTCGTCGGGCATCGGGTCTTGCGGATGGATGGGCTTGAGAGCCTGTTCCAAGTCGGAGGTGTCGGTATAGAAGGGCTGTGCCATCGGGGCGTAGTAGAGGTCGGAATCGGCACCGAGGTAACAGGTACGTTCCAGACGGGGCTCCAACTTGTCGATGGTCACGCCGAGCTGGGCGTTATACACCATGCGGGCCTTCTCATAGAGATTCAAGTGGAAACGACGGATATCGTCATCGCCCTCTGGAAGTCCGCCACCGAACAGCTCGCCGCGGCACACCATCTTCACACTTCGGCCGCTGGCTCCCACGAAGGCCAACAGCGTCTGCGGCATCATGGCGGCACCCTGACGGATGGATACGGCCTCGTCGTGATTCGTCAGGTTGTTCACCTCCAACAGCACTAGTCCCGTATAGGCCTTGCGCACCCGCTTTCGGTTACGGTTCTCCATGACCGAGGCAAAACAGACGCGCGGCACCTTGTCGGTGAAGTTGTTGGCTCCCCAGACGCTACCGTCATCCTGACGTTTGAGTTCTGTATAGAGCGAGATGCCCATCACGTCCATCACGGCATCATGATATTCACACGACTGAATCAAACGGACAATCTCAGAAAGGTCTATCACTCTGAGCGTTTCCATGTTACGATAGTTCTTTACGATTGTAACTTTCGTCATATCTTTTGTTCTTATTATTTTTACCTACGTGACACAATAATTGTTTTGCAAAGGTAATCATAATTTCAAAAACTACCAAACAAAATTACAGAAAAATGCATTAACTATTCATATTTTCTTGTAAACCACTGATTTACTTTAAGTTAACATATGAATAGAGGCTATGAATCGTTATGAGACTATTCATATTTTCGCCTTTTTTGTTGTGAAACAGCCCTTTCTTTACTAAACAGCAAAATTGTCACAGCATAGTTAATATATCGGTAACACTTTGTCACAACGGCAGTGACACTTTGTTACAATGGCAATTACAATGTGTTACGATTTTATTTGCTATTGTGTAACTGGCTTGTTTTCAGTCATTTAATGTCATAATTTAGCCCGAAATATGACGTCTGAATGAATAAATATGAATGGTTAATTGTTAGATAAAGTAAACATTCATCAATTAACCTTCTAATTATAAGCATGTTAGCCAATAATATGAACAAATGAATAGTTAATTAAAAAATTTATATGAAAAGATTTTTTAGTATCACATTTTTTTACTACCTTTGCACCAATAATCATAAAGTCACCAAAAAAATGAAGCAACAAGAAACTACACCCAAGACCCGCGAACAGTTGTTTGCCGAGAAAGCCGGCAAGAGCTATGCCGTCTGCTACTCCCAGACCTGCACCCTGCGTCAGCACTGTCTGCGCTGGCAACTGAGAACCTACCTACCGGAAAGCCGCCGCCTCGCCACCAGCACCAACCTCAATAACCCGGCGATGCAGACCGAAACATGCCCTATGTACCGCAACGACCAACCCATCCGCATGCCCCTCGGTATCGCAAAGATATATTACGACATGCCCCAGCGCATTGCTCATCCGCTGAAGCAGCATCTCATCGACCATTTCAACCGTAAGCGCTACTACGAATACCACAGCGGCTACCGTCCCGTGCCACCCGAACACGAACAATACATCCGCCAGGCCATCCTCCGCTATGGCTGGACCGAACCCGTCGAGTTCAACGCCTACGTCGAGGATTACCTGTGGTAAACGAAGAATCATAGAATCACAGGGACAGGTTTTTGATTCCTCGGACAATATATTAGGAAATAGATCGTTTTAAATATAGCATAATTCAGACGGAAGTTA
>JBGUIA010000038.1:0-2254 GCA_045112595.1 Prevotella sp.
CGACGCACAGGGTCCGCTGGTGGTCCGCGTGTTCAGTTTCTCGTATGGCAACGGCATTCCCGAGGACGAGAGCGGCAATGGCGGCGGTTACGTGTTCGACTGCCGTTCGACGCACAATCCGGGCCGTTATGAGCCGTATAAGCAACTGACGGGACTGGACGAGCCGGTCATCCGATTCCTGGAGGACGACGGAGAGATTCTGACATTCCTGGACAGCGTCTATAAGCTGGCTGACGCCCACGTGAGGCGCTATATCCAGCGTGGTTTTACGTCGCTGATGTTCTCGTTTGGCTGTACGGGCGGTCAGCACCGTTCGGTATATAGCGCGCAGCATCTGGCCGAGCATATCCACGAGAAGTTCGGCATCGAGGTGCGCATCTGTCACCGCGAGCAGAATATTACGCAGGTGCTGAAGTGACGTTGGGAATTGTCATAGATTAAATTTTTGCAGGGTTGGCAGAAAAAACTGGGCATTCGTTTTGCGGTTTGCCATAGTTTTTGTAATTTTGCAGGCCTAAAAAGAGCATTTTTGTAATATAAAAAGGTAAAAAGAACGTATGGGTGGCTTTTTTGGCACTATCGCAAAGCAGGATTGCGTAAACGATTTGTTTTACGGAACAGACTATAACTCGCACTTAGGTACAAAACGCGCCGGACTGGTGACATTCGACGAGAAGAGCGGTTTCCACCGTTCTATCCACTCGCTGGAGCGTGACTATTTCCGTTCGCGCTTCGAGGACGAACTGGACTCGTTTAAGGGCCATCAGGGCATAGGCGTCATCAGCGATACCGACCCTCAGCCCATCATCGTCAATTCCCATCTGGGACGCTATGCAGTGGTGACGGTGGCCAAAATCAACAACCAGCGCGAGATAGCCGAGGAACTGCTGAAACAGCGTATGCACCTGAGCGAAATGTCGGCCAACAACATCAACCAGACGGAACTGGTGGCCCTGCTCATCAACATGGGCGACACGTTTGAAGAGGGTATCAACAAGGTGTACCAGAAGATTGAGGGTTCGTGTTCGATGCTCATTCTGACGGAGGACGGCATCATCGCTGCACGCGACTTCCTGGGACGTACGCCCATCGTGATAGGACAGAAGCAGGTGCACCGGCTGACACCCATCGGCACGGACGAATTTCTGCAGGCCTACGCCGTTTCGAGCGAGACGACGAGTTTTCCGAATTTGGATTACAAGATTCTTCGCGACTTGGGTCCTGGCGAGATTGTCCGTCTGAGAGCTGACGGCATCCAAGTGTTGCAGAAGCCCTTTACACGTTGTCAGATTTGCTCGTTCCTGTGGGTTTACTACGGTTTCCCTGCCAGCGACTACGAGGGCATCAATACAGAGTATGTGCGCGAGAAGAACGGCAGGCTGATGGGTGAGAAAGACCACGACTGCGAGCCGGACCTGGTGTGTGGCATCCCCGATTCGGGTGTGGGTATGGCTTTGGGCTATTCGCACGGCAAGCAGGTGCCCTACAAGCGTGCTGTGCTGAAATATACGCCTACATGGCCGCGTTCGTTTACCCCTGGCAACCAGAACCGTCGCGACTTGGTGGCAAAGATGAAACTGATTCCCAATCCGGCCATTCTGAAGGACCAGCGTATCGTGTTCTGCGACGACTCTATCGTGCGTGGCACGCAGTTGAGGGATAATGTCCGCACGTTCTTCGACAATGGCGCCAAGGAGGTGCATGTGCGCATTTCGTGCCCGCCGTTGGTCTATGGCTGTCCGTTCATCGGCTTCACGTCGTCGAAGAGCGACATGGAGCTCATCACGCGTCGCATCATCAAGGATTTCGAGGGCGACGACAAGAAGAACCTCGACAAGTATGCCAAGACGGGTACGCCAGAATACCAGCGAATGGTCAACGAGATTGCCCGTCGTTTGGGACTGACGAGTGTGAAGTTTGCCACCATCGAAGACCTGATAGCCTCGATTGGACTGCCGAAAGAGCGCGTCTGCACACACTGTTTCGACGGCAGTTCGTACTGTCACGAGCGTCGCGGCGAGGAGTGGTTTACATAAGTGAAAAGTGAAAAGTTAAAAGTTAAGAGTGAAAAGATAAGAGTTAAGAAAGGTGAAAAAGGGGCTGAGGAAGCTGCTTTTTCACTTTTTTCTTTGTATCTTTGCAGTCTGAATTAATATTAGAAGCGTGAAAATAAAGCAAGTGCTGAGCGCCCTTGAAAAGTTCGCGCCTCTGCCCTTGCAGGAAAGCTGGGACAATGCTGGCCTGCAATTGGGAC
>JBGUIA010000039.1:0-24779 GCA_045112595.1 Prevotella sp.
CAAGACCGCGATGGTTTCAATTACGAATTGAAAGCTCCAGGAACAGATATGTTGAGTACAATACCTGGTGGAAAATATAAGGTGTTACAAGGCACATCAATGGCAGCTCCATTGGTTGCTGGTGCTATTTCAGCTCTCAAAATGGTAAAACAGTATGATACTCAAGAAATCCTTTGGGGTGATTTGCTTCATACTGGTAATATTGCTCAAGCCTACGCTGTTACCAACCGTCCAGCGGAACTTGATTTAATGAAAATTATGTATCGTGAGCGCAAAGAACTATCTGAAGAAACCGAAGATGATTATAGTGGTGATGGCCGTATCGATGTAGGTGAAACAGTTAATCTATATCCCGTTATTCGCACAACTTTTGGAGGAGCAAGCAACATTAAAATGTATCTAGAAATGGGGGATGAATTTGAAGATCCAAATACTGTTCAGATTATTACAGACAAGAACCATAAAGTTGACTTTGGATTGCATCTTGATGCTTATGGAAAGGGAGTCAGTTTAAATCCCTTACAGTTGAAAGTCGCAGAGAACGTTGCTAATGGCCGCCACATTAAGGTGAAGTTTATTGCAACTTGTAATGAGACGAATACAATATATGAAGGCTTATTTACAATGATTATAGATAATACATCAAAGATTGGAGGAATTATCAAAGATGACCAAACTTTAACAGCTGACAAAGAATGGTTGGTTACAAGCAATATTGCAATAGCTTCAGGTGCAACTTTAACAATCGAGCCAGGTACTATTGTTAGATTTGATGATTATACAGGAATTTCTGTTGCTTCAGGAGGTCATTTAAAATGCGTTGGAACTCCTACGAATCCTATTACGTTAACGAAAGGAGTTTCTGCAGATGGTAAATTTTCTGGTTTTTATTTATCAGATGATGTCATGGAATATACTACAATAAGAAATTTTATTTATCACGACCACTATAAAGGTTCAGGACCATTTGTAGGACAATTTAAAAATTGCGAGTTCCTGTATAACGAAGATAATGGAGGTTCTGGAGCTTACCCTTATATCTTTGGGAGTGCAAATTTTACTCAATCAAATATCCTTTATAACTATGTATCTTCAGGATTTGGACCTGGTAATAGCGTCAATACAAATATTATCTGCAATACCGGTTTTTTCCCATATTCTATAGGAAATGCGACTTTTAATAATTTAGATAACTTAAAATCCTGCAACATCTTTGATTTCAAATTTGAAGACTATGGAGATCTTTTATGGGGAAATAATGATATGTCTCCTGTTACATATCAAACAGATAGCCCATCCTATTTTGGTTCCGGAAAAGAAAGTATTGTAAGAAAGGGTATATGGGATGTTCATCATGAAAATGGAAGTTTTGGATATCTAGATTTGACAAATATGTTGGTTAAACCTAATTCTGAAGCCCATGGCATTGTTTGGAAAGTATGTGTAAACGGTAAAGACGCACAGGACGAGTACGAAGATTTAGCTCCGCTAGGCGTAGGTAAGCATAAATTTGAAGTATACTTCAATCGTCCAATGAACAAGGAAGTTACTCCACAGATGACTTTTGGCCTTCGCGAGCCTTATACACAAAATGCAGTTGCAGAGGATGGTAGTTGGAATGAGGAAGGAACTATCTATACTGCCTATAAGACCATAACTGGTAAGACGAAGAGCGATGGTATCAACCGCATTTACGTATGGGGTGCAGAGGATGATGAGTTCTTTGAGATTCCTTATGAGAAGACACGTTTCAACTTTATGATTAATGCTGCAGGTAGCATGGCAACAGGCTTTGCTGGTGAGGCAAAAATGGGACGCGTGGAACTGACATGGAACAATGAGAACAATGATTTTGAAGATGCAATGGGATTTAATATCTATCGATTTAGCGACTCCAAGTTGAAGACCATACCTGCTCATTATGATGAGAATTGGAATTGGATAGAAGAAACGCAAGTCCCTGATACCATCTGTATCAATAAGGAAATCGTAGATATTGAAACTACAGAATATGTAGACTATGATGTAACGCCTGGTACTACCTATTATTATATGTATAAGGTGCTGAGCACAGACTTAAAGGAATACGACGTAAGTAATGTAGTAGCAGTAACTCCACTAACAGCCTCTTTAGGTGATGCCAATGGTAGTGGCGATGTGGATGTGAATGATGTCATCACTACCGTGAACTATGCCGCCGGTATGGAGCCTAAGCCGTTTATCTTTGAGGCTGCTGACATGAATAAAGACCTTGCAATAGATATTCTCGATGTCGTAGGCATCATTCAGAAGATTCTGAATCCCGCAGCTCCTGTTATGGCGATGGCTGAGGCGACTGCTGTTTATACCATCGAGGATGGTGTGCTGTATGTAGAGTCGCCTGTTGCATTGGCAGGTATTCAAGTACAACTGAACTTGCCTGAAAAGAAGGATATGACAGTAACTGACGACCTCAATGGCTTTGAGCAGACCTCGGCTTGGCTGTCAGATAATGACTATCTGTTCTTGACTTATAGCATAATTGGTAAGACGCTGAGTGCAGGCAAGCATGCGCTGCTGACGATTGGCGATGCAGAGATCAGCAACATCCGACTGAGCGACACGAAGGGTGGTAACGTCAATGTTGAAGGCGGTCAAGGTACTACAAGTATCGATGCTATGGGCTCGAAGGTACAACTGCAGGGTGGTGTATTCAACCTGAAGGGTCAGAAGGTGGCCAGCAACGCCACTGACTTGCAGAAGCTGCCTAAGGGCGTGTATATCATCAATGGTGAGAAGGTGGTAAAATAGGATCCAGAGATTGTACGGATTAAACGGATTTACGGATGAAACGTATGAAATATTTAATTACTGCCTTGCTCCTATGCTTTAGTATGGGAGCATGGGCAGAAAATATCATCACCATTTCCTCTGCGGAAGGCGCACCTGATGACGAGGTAACCGTGAACGTCAGCATGACGAATACGGATGCCATAGCGTCGCTTCAGGTAAGTATTCCATTAGATGAAAATCTGACACTCGTCGAGGGGTCAGGAGAATTGGGGAGCCGTTGTGCAAGTCATTCGCTGACAGCGGGCGTGAAAGATGGTGTTTTGAACGTCTTTGTCTATTCCATGTCAATGGCAGCCTTTAGCGGAACGAGTGGTAAGGTGGCCTCGTTTAAACTGAAACTGGGCAATCAGCCTTCGTCAGTGTCGCTGAATCCATCGAAGATTGCGCTGACAAACACCAGTGGCGCTACGGTAAGCGGCAGCGCGCAGGCAGGAACGATAACCACCCGCTGTGCTAAGGCACAATATAGTACGATGGAGGTGGACTTTGGAGCAGTACCAATTCGTAGCACGTACACCAGGACGGTAACGGTGACGAATGTGGGTAATGCCGACTTGACCATAACCGACCTGAACTTCTCGGATGTGAATGTCTTCTCGAGCACTACCACGCTACCCTTGACTATAGCTGCCGGGGCTTCGAAGAGCCTGAACATTACTTATGCTCCTGTAGAGCGTGGAAGTATCAACCGCACGCTTAAAGTTGAGTGTAACAGCATCTCAAAACTGAATACGATTAAGTTGAAGGCTCAGCCCTTTGCAGTGAACGAACTGCATGTGCAAAACGCCAGCGGTATCAGTGATGAGGAGGTGACTATCAGCATGACTATGAACAACATGGATGCAATTTGCGGATTCCAGATTGTGTTCACCCTGCCAGAGCAATTGGAGTATGTGGCAAATAGCTTTGCGCTCTCCAGTCGTAAACAGGACCATCAGGCTATAGCTTCGCTCAGCGGCAATAAGTTGACCATCATATCATATTCCAATGCCGACAAGGTATTTACTGGCAATGACGGCGAGATAGGTTCGTTTAAGGTGAAGCTGGTTGGACGTAATAGTACGACGTTGACGCCGACAAAGACCGTGTTGTCTGCTACGATTAATAATCAGGTGGAGAATGTTGTTTCGGCAGTATATGGTGGGCAGATTACTATAAATAGTCCGCAAATCAGCTGTAGCAGTTCGCTTGACTTTGGTGCTGTGTCAGTCACAGAGGATTGCGAAAAGACATTTACCATACGTAATTATGGCTCAGCACCATTGACAGTGAGCCGTATTGTGTTTGATAATGAACATTTGTCGGTCAAGGAGTCGTTACCATTGTCTATACCGGCATCTGGCAGTAGCAATGTGACAGTGGTATATAGCAGCTTGGATCAAACGAGTTTTGATGCCAAGATGCAGATATACAGCAACGACCCGGATTTGCGATTGAAGGAAGTGACGGTAACTGGCAGTCGCTTTGCACCTAATTTTCTGACGGTAAGCACATCAGATATTAAAGACGATGATAATTTGAGAATCGTGATAGGTGCTGACACCTACAATGACATTGCGGCTATCCAGTTTGACGTGGAATATCCATCGGCATATTACGAACCTTTCGCAGACAACTATACGCTGACTCAACGGACAGAAGGTATGACAGTCCAGCAGGTGGAAGGCGACGTTCTGAAAGTGTACTGCTATTTCCTTGGCGGAGGTGTCATAGACGCGGGCAAAGGGGAACTGATGACACTACAACTAAAGCCTAAAGCAAATGTGCCAAAAGGGACTTATCAGGTGAAAGTCAAGAACATCAAGATGAGTACAACTGAGATGGTTGACAAGTATGCTGGCACTGACATCGTCAGTCCGTTCGAAGTTAAAGACTTTATTCTAGGTGATGTCAATGGCGACGGAGAGGTCAATGAGGTTGACGCACAGCAGATTTTAGATGTGTCTGTAGGCTTCCTCAATGTCAGTGACCTTGCTGTGCCCGGGGCCATCAATGTTCCAGGGGGTAATGCATCGGCATTAGAGGTTAACGCACAACTGGTACTTGACTACTCTGTGGCAACCGTAAAGCCGTGGTGATGGGATAAAACGTAATTATAAAAATAACAATTAAAAAAGAAATTGAAAATGAAAAAGATTTTAATCAGTTTGATAGCACTCTTTGCTATTGGCATAGAGTGTTCAGCACAGACATTCTCTGTAGCAGGTGACGTGGAAGCGTTATCGACTGGGGAGACTGTGAGCTTTAAGCTTCACATTGCTGGAGTGACGGCAATGACCTCAACGCATTTTGAGATTGTGTTGCCGTCAGCGTTTAGTGTTAACGCCGTCAGGAAGAACTCAACACTATGGGACTGCACGCTGTCCAGAGAGGGTGGTGTCGTTGGTGCCATCAGCTCGTCGGACGATGCTTTCACTGGTGAGGGTGACTTGTTTACGGTTGAGGTGACAGTCCCTGCAGAAACAGCTTTAGGCACTTATCCTGTGACAATTAACAATATCCGTGTCAATGGTAATAACCTTGCAACAACAGTAGAGTTTAACATAGTTGTCGTCAATGCCCATACCGTCATCCTTGATGAGACATCAACGGCAGCTCCAGAAGCAGCCAATGGTGTGAATGTTAAAGTTAATCGTACCATCAATGCCAACGAGTGGAGTACCATCTGTCTGCCGTTCGCTATGTCAGAGACTCAGTGTAAGGCTGCTTTTGGTAACGATGTGCAACTGGCAAACTTCACCAGTTGGTCGTCTGAGGAAGATGGTGCTGGAGACATTGTGGCCATTAATGTTGGCTTTACGACTGTAACAGCTATTGAGGCTAACCATCCTTATATTATTAAGGTTTCGTCAGCTGTTACTGACTTTACCATTGATGGTGTAAATATTGCCCCCGAGAATGAACCTACTGTTCAGGTTGGTACGAAGAAAGTAGAAAAAGGCTTTATGATAGGAACGTATGTAGCCAACTTCACTGTACCAGACGGGGATATTTTTCTGAGTGGAGGTATGTTCTGGTATTCGAAGGGACTTACAAAGATGAAGGCATTCCGTGCATATTTCGAGTTTGCTGATGTATTGACATCTGTTGAAGGTGCCAGTGCTCCTGCATTCAACATCATATTTGGTGGTGGAACCACAAACATCAAGGATATCAAGGCAGAGCAAAACGATGATTTTTATTACAATCTCGGTGGTCAGCGTGTAGAGGCTCCTGCAAAGGGTCTATACATCAAGAATGGCAAAAAGGTCGTGATTAAGTGAGTGAAAGGTAATTGTTAAATAAAGATTTGCACTATGAAAAAGAAAGAATATATAGCTCCATTGACGGAAATGGTGGAGATAGAGAATATGCAACTGTTGACAGGTAGTGGCGTGACAGCTGATGGTATTGATTACGGAGGTGTTGACGATGAGGGTACACTCGATCCGACGGCTCCTGGTTTAGGAATAGACCCGCTTTCCGAACTTTTCGCATTCTAAGGAACGATAGACAAAAGCAAGATTCCGCAAGCTCATCGTGAACTTGCGGAATCTTGTGATTTTAAAGGTGTCGATTTCCCCCCCTTCATTGATTCGATTCGTCGTTTGAGTTAACTCGATTGGTGATTTGAGTTAATGAACGTTTTTTTTCGTGGGTGCTTGTAACATTTTTGGTCTTTTGCATACTATTTCAAAGAAAAGTAGTAACTTTGCAAACGGAATATGAATATGGCAGAAGAAAAGAATATAAAACACGATAATCTCGTACCTATACAAGACGAGATAGTGCTTTACCAGTCGGAAGATGGTAATATAAAAGTAGACGTGTTGTTTCAAGACGAAACGGTTTGGTTGACCCAAGAACAAATGGCTTTGCTGTTTGGAAAAGCTAGGTCAACGATAAATGAGCATATTCAGAATATTTACCAAGAGGGAGAGTTACAAGAAAGTAATAGTATGAGAAAATTCGGAAATTCCGAATTTTCTATGAAACCAACGAATTTCTATAACCTTGATGTAATCATCTCAGTAGGTTATCGTGTGAAGTCACGACAAGGTACAATGTTTCGTATTTGGGCCACACAGCGATTGCGTGACTACATTATCCGAGGCTATGCCCTGAATGAAGAACGATTCAAGAAAGGTAATACCATGAACTATTTCCGCGAACTGATAGAAAAGATTCGCGAGATACGATTGGAAGAAAAAGTGTTCTATCAGCAAATCAAGGATATCTATAAGACGAGCATCGACTATGACCCATCGGATGAAATGACTATTTTATTTTTCAAAGAAGTGCAGAACAAATTGCTGTGGGCTGTGAGCGAGAAGACTGCAGCTGAACTTGTTTATTATCGTGCTAATGCCTCGCTTCCGATGATGGGACTGACCTCCACAAGTACATTAGAAAAAGTGAGGAAGCAGGATATTCTTGTCGGAAAGAATTATCTGAATGAAGATGAACTGAAAGCATTGAAATTGATTGTTGAACAATATCTGGCTTATGCAGAGGCGCAGGCGTTGGCTCATCGTCCGATGTATATGCGGGATTGGAAGGAACGATTGGATGTAATTCTGAAGCTGAATGAACGTAATGTGTTGGAAGGACCTGGGAATATTTCTCATGAGTTAGCCAAGCAGAAAGCTGAATCGGAATACACGAAATACAAAGAAATCGAGAAAGAGCAGATTCATCTGGAAAGTATCAAAGAACTGGATAAGGATATCAAACAATTAAAAGGAAAGTAAGTGGATGCCAGAGGGCCTGGTGAGTGGCAGGTTATTTGTGCTTGTGAATCCAGTTTCTTAGCAGTACCGCTATGATTAATACTGCCGCTATGATAAATAGTGGTATATAACTTTCCAGGTCGTTGGTTATGAACTGGTTGAATCCCTGAACGATTCCTTTTCCAAGTGTTTGAAAGAATTCCATATCGCTGCAAAAATAGCAAGAAAAAATGAGAATACCAAATAAATTTGGATATTTGCTCGTTTAATCGTACCTTTGTAGCAGAATTCGAAAAGTATGTTTTTCTTGATTGATATGGCTATACAGGTGACATACAGGCGAACTAGAAGGCTGTCGATGCGCATCGTGAAGAACGGCGATGTACATGTGTCAGCACCTATTGGTATGCTCAAGAGAGAGGTGGAACGGTTCATTGAAGAACACCGCGAGTGGATAGCCGAGGCACGTAAGAAAACTTGTGAGAGCCAAAAGCGTAGGGCTGACTTTTATAACAAGCTGCCGCTAAAGACGAAAGAACAGGCTGATGATGCCCTGCGGCGACTGAAGGCCTTGATAGAGCCAATGGTGGATCGCCACTCAAAGGAGATGGGCGTGAAACCGTCCGCAGTACGTTACAAGGCGATGATTTCACGTTGGGGCGTCTGCAATGTCAAGGACAAGTCCATCTGCTTCTCGGCCTATCTGCTGCTGTTGCCGGAATGGTGTGTCGAGCACGTGGTGGTTCATGAACTATGCCATCTGTTGGAGCCAAGCCACAATGCCCGTTTCCATGCACTGATGGACAAGTTCTTCCCCCGTTGGAAGGAAGCCAGAAAAGCGACAAGACAGATATGTAAGATGAAGGAGGATGAAAATGAGTAGTATTGCTCTTTTTTCTTGACCGAATACTGGTCTTACGATGCATCCGTACAAGACATATTTTTTCTTTTGATTGAAAATGATGATTGGAGTTATGGCATACATGAATAGGTTTGCACAGTCAGATGACTATCTTCTGATACGCCAGCCTTTCATCGCCTGACAGCAGGTAGATGATACCGCAATATGTGAAGCCGAGCTTCAAGATGTTGTGCTGCATAATCTTGTTGTCTTGGTGAGTATCTATGCGGATGTTTTCGTCGTGGGAGAAACAGAACTCCATGATGCTGTTAAAGATGCCGTGAGCATCGGGGTAGCTGGCAATGCGATGGATGACATGATAAGGTTGCGTTTCATCTATCCAATGACCTTCATAGATCTTGGCATAAGTCGGTTCTGGGGATGGTAGAAAAGCAAAATAGCCTACAATGCAACCATCATCCTCAATGATAAAACCGCCATTCCGTTCCATATCAGCCATAATGACTGCCTCAGAAGGATAGCCTTCTCCCCATTGATGCATGTTGCCAGACTGCCGCATAATCTTCTTTGCAGCATCCATGACCTGCATGATCTCAGTCATGTCCGTCTGCCTTGCTTCCCTGATAATCCTGCTCATTCCATTCGTCCCCATTTCATCTCTTCCCCCTCTTTGTCATACTGCTTTCGTTTGCCAACTGGAGGTTCTTGCAGGGTAATCTTAACCACTGCCGTACGTTCAAGACTGCGACTGATAGCATCATCAAAAGCATCCATATGGTGAGGAAGGAATCGCTGGCAGATGGCTCTCAGACCAGCTATCTTCTCTTCGCGGTCAGTCACAATCTCAGCCTTACCGATGGCTGTAGCAGACTTGTACTGTAACGTAAAGCTCCCGTCTTTCGGGCCAACTGTAGGCGCACATTTGGTAACTGCCGACAGGAATACTGTCGGACAGTGGGCTATGCAGTCAAGCTTGTCACCCTCCAAGGCACAATGGAAATAGAAGGTTTTCTCGTCTGTGCGTACCAACGACAGGGGCAATCCATATGGACTCCCATCTTGTTTGGTCATACTGACTGTAACGTATGGAGCCTTATCCAATACCTCCAATGCGAAGGCGGCATCCATCTCTCTGCTTGCTTTTCTCATAGTTGTTTATTCGCTGGTGCTATAAGTATGTACACTCGAACCTTGGGCTGATGGCAGGTAGTTGATTCCCCACCAACACATTTGCAGGAGGACAAAGGAGCCGATGAGCATCCAAAGGGCCAGCCGCTTGCGATGGTGAGGTAGCTGGCGGTAGTGAATGTAGATGAGGTAGGCGAGCCAAGTGATGGCAGCCCACGTTTCCTTTGGATCCCACGACCAGTAGTGGCCCCATGCCTCCTTGGCCCATAGGGCACCAAAAAGCATGCCAATGGTGAGGAAGGCGAGGCTGACATAGACGAGGTCGTCGGCAGATTTCCACCAGGCGATGACGACGGCTATGCCAAGCAGACAGTAGGCGAAAATATAGACAAAGACGTGGGGCGCAAACCAAGGGCTCTGCAGAGCTGGTACCAGCGTCTTGGTGTTGTAACTATCGAAGAAGAAATAGGCAAAGAGCGAGGCGGAGACAGCGAAGAAGAAGTACCAACCAAGCGCCTTTCTCGTAGCGTTTTTCAATCTGCGCCACAATACCTCCAACGTCATCAGCACCGCTCCCGCCAGCATCATGTAGAAGCCTGCATAGACCCAAGGTAACCATGGGTCGCTGACGAGTTCGAGTATCGAAATCTGGCTTTGGGCGCCCATCTGCGTGTCGTAACCATACTGATATATTTTCCAGCCGTCCACCTCGTAGGGCTTGTTTACCTCTATGGTGGTCTCGATATTCTTGCCCGTCTTCGTCAGTATCTGTATCTCCGAGGCATAGCGCTTGGGCGAGCCGTCGTCGTAGGTTTCCATGATGAACTTCTTCAGTTCGATGGCCAGGTCCATTTCCTTGATGCCACCGCCTTGCTCCATTGCGCGCCATTCAGGTTCGCCTACACCACAAATTATTTTTACGCGTTGCATATCGGCATTGCCTAGGGTTGCCGTTGTAAGGGCAAGAAACAAACCAAGATGATTCAGCATAAAGGGAACGTCGCGTTTTATCGTCCACTCACCTCTGAACATTTTACGTAATCTGCGGTGGATGGTAAGTCCGAGAATGACAGTGAGATACACATAGATGAGCACGAACGGCCAGAACGACAGCATATTGTTTAGCCACGTGCCATTTACTTGCTGTCGCGTCAGTCCCATGATGATAGTCAGCACCACGGCATACACCATCGCTGGGATGGCAGCCTGATACGTCGACATCCATTGGAAGGCATATACTTTCTTGCGCAAAAAAACCATCGCTGTTAACATCACCATAAAGCCAGCCAACACGATGCCGTTAGCAGGCCACGCAAACGCCTCCCACGCTACAGGACCGGCGCTCAGTTCCAGCATCAGTCCGGCAAAGATAAGGCCTCCTCCTATGAGGAAGCCTTCTTTAAATGTCCATGGTTTATTCCACACCTTCTTATTTAACAATTTGACGATTTACAATTTTACAGTTCGATGAGCTTACCATTCTTCTTAGCTTCCTCAATCCACTTCGGCTCGATTTCCTGCAGGAAGCGCTGCTTGTTCTCGTTCAACTTCTGCATATCGAGACCGATAGCAGCCTGAGCCTTGGCCTTGGTGCTATAGTCAGGCACGGGGATAGCATCGGTATGTCCCTTCTTAGCAGCTACGCGAGCTATGAGCAGACGGGCCTGCTGAGCATAATCGACAGAGCCTGACAGCAGACGGGTAACCTCCTGTGGAGCGTGGAAGGTAGCACCATGCGAAGCGATGGCATAGTCCCAACGCCACTGGCTCTTGCGCAGCAGGGCTTGGATAGGAGCCATCTCAGCCTCGGTAGCACCCTTGTCGATAATGAACTTAGCCTCGAAGTGAGCACGGGCCAACTCCTGCTCGGCACGATTGCGCACCTCGTTACACTTCTCTTGACGGTCATAGACATTCTGGCGCAGCACCTCAGCATCCTGACGGTGACAGGTCTGACAGGTGCGGTCAATCTTGGCCAATGGCGACTGAATCTGGTGGTCGCTGAACTTTACGCCACCTTCCTGCTTATACGGCATGTGGCAATCGGCACAGCTGACGCCGCGCTGGGCATGGATGCCGTGCTGCGACATCTCCCAACCTGGATGCTGAGCCTTCAGGATCTTCGTACCAGATAGCGGATGGATATAGTCGTAGAAACCAATCTCGTCGTAGTATTCTTCGGCAGCCTCGCAGGTCAAACCCTTGTCGTGTGGGAATACCAGATAGTTGGCCTTGCCGGGATTCTTCTCATCGTTAGGCTTGATGAAGTAGTACTCCACGTGGCACTGGGCACATACCAGCGAACGCATCTCCTGATGGGTGGCGTTCTTCACATCCAGACCGCGACGGGCAAAAGCCTCGTAGAGGGCAGGACGGGCAGGACGCAGATCCATCGTGCGAGCATCGTGACAGTCGGAGCAACCAATGGTGTTCACCTCCTCGGCACCCAACTCACTCCACTTCTTGGCGTAGAAGTTGGCGGGGTCAAACTGATCCTTACCATTACCCAGCTCACGCATCATGCGAGGCACATCAGGACCCTTACACGTCCAACAGGTAGCGGGCTGCATGTCAACAGCGATAGAATCGCGTCCGTCGGCAGTTTTCACTGTAATGCCAGGGTTACCTGTGCGCAGAATCTTACGCATATCCTCCAGGGCGTGCTTGTGTCCACGAGGAGTGTTGTAGTGGCGCGAGAAGGCATAACCAGCCCACAGCACCACCATCTCAGGACGCTGTTCGAGCACATCCACCTCCTGCGAAGAGTTGTACTTCGACTTGAACGTGGTGTCCTCAGTCATCGCCCACGTCTCGTACTCGCGCGGATAGTCGGCCTTGAACTTCTCGTTCTGGGCCACAATTTCATCATCAAACACGGTGCGCTTGTTGTTAAACACACTGGCCACCTCGGCTCTGCGCTCCATCAGCGACGAAACGAGCAGTCCCAGGATAAAGACCACTGCCATCGATCCTCCAAACAGGATCCAACCTTGCCATTGTTTCAATTGCTTTGCCATAATATTTTGTTTTTTATTAATTCGTGAAATTGGTGTAATTCGTTGTTTAGTTCATCATGTTTTGCAACCAATCAGGAACGGGAGATGGGGGCAACGGTGTTACGCCTTCAGCATTTGGGGTAGCCATCAGCGAGTTCATGCCACCGTGTGGCACACCCCGATGACAGTCCCAGCACACCTTACCGCCTGTGGCCAACTGCTGCATATAGCCCATGCGGCCCGTCTTCACAAACTCTGTATTCAGCTGCGTATGGCAGCGGATACAATTGTCCATCACTACCTGGCCTGTTAGCTTCTCGGCCTTGATGGCCTGATGCTCCATGTGGCCCACGAAATATGCCGTGTGTTTCAAGCCGTCAACCGCCTTGAAACCATAATACACAGCCAGATTCTGATGGGGCACGTGACAATCGTTGCACGTGGCACCGTTCTTCTGGTGGTCGATACGTCCATGAGAGGAGTGGCTCCACGTAGCATAGTAAGGGGTCATGATATGGCAGTTGACGCAGGCCGACGGGTTGTCGCCTATAAAATAAGTATGCGCCCTGAGCAGATACATAAACAATCCGCCGAGGCCGCATACGACGCCCGCTATCACCAGCAAACCCACCTTCTGTCGATACGATAGCCAGTCCTTAAAAGCGAAAAAATCCTTTAGCTTCATTCGTTATTGGGATATTTATGCCGCAAATATACGGAAAATATTCCAAACTGCCCAATTTTAGGACATAATATTTGTTAATCCGCCATTTTCTTCTCAAATCTGAACAGTCCGTCTTCCTGGTCAAACTGCTCGGGCATATTTGGGTCTGGATGATGCTCATTGAAGAACTCAACGGCATGAAAACCGCAGCGGTTGATGTAAAAGTGGATGTTGCGACGGTCGAAATACGGGGTGCAGGTTTCCCAGACTTCTATTTCGGGATGCAAGGCTTCTATGGCCTTCCAGATGGACTGGCCGATGCCCTTACTCTGAACGCCCACTTTCACATAGAGGAATGCAAGTTCGCCCATATTGCCATTTGCGGTAATGATGGCACCACCCATACGATGGCCTTCCTCGCTAACGGCTTCGTAAGCTTCGGCACCTTCTGCCTCTAATGACTGATAGAAGTCTTTGTCAGGCAACACCTGCCACTGATTCGTTTCTTCTGCCTCTTTGTTGTATGCCTCAAAACCTTGTTGGAAGGCCTCTTGCATTTCCTCCTTGAAGGCGATGGTATGCTCCTCAGGGAGTCTGACAAGTTGGATACGATTATTGCAGTCTTTCATCTTATTTCTTTGTTCGCGGGTTTCTTCATTCTCCCAAAGATCCACAGCAATGTCCGTTAATTCTTCAGACATGACATTACCACTTGTCTGAATATTTGTCCAAGTGCCTAATTCGGCGTAGTTCTCATCAATTACCATATCCGTTGGCGGCCCGATGGGACTGTCCTGACTATAATAGAGGTGCCGTCCAGAATGGATCAGTTTGTCGGAATCTACGCCAGGCTCACCAAGCTGACTCCATATTTCCGAATTTATCTCATAAAGATGATAATCACCCCGCCACGATGTCTGTGCCGTGTAGAGGTTGCGTTCTTCGTCATAACAGGCTTTCCAACCCAATCCTTTCTTGAATTGCATCATACCCTTTTAGTTATTCTTGCCAAGTAATCATAATGCTCACCTTCCGCAGCCACCTCTACGACATAGCCGCTCTTCGCTGCTTTCTCTTTCAGAGTGTCAGCGTCAATATAAAGCCAGTCGAAAGGTTCGCCAATGGTGTCCTTGTATTGCATTTGGAAGCTATGCTCTCCGTAATAGTCCATTTCGTTAGGAATATCAATCATGCCGTTTTCATCCTCGAATACATAGCTGATATCTGAGGAATCACACAGTACCTGACCTCCAGGAGCCAGTATGTTATCAAGCTGACGGAAAAATTTGGGCAGACGTTCCAAGGTTCCGACGATGCCAATACCATTCATCAGCATGAGGATGGTATCGTATTTTCCCTGCATAGTGAAGAAATCCTGTTCCATCACTTTCTTAATCCCACGCTCTTTCATAGTCTCAACGGAGAGTGGAGAAATGTCAATGGCGGTTACATCGATGCCCTTTTCCTGCAAGACAAGTGAATGACAGCCAGAACCTGCACCCACATCAAGCGTCTTACCAGTAGCCATGTCGAGAGCTTTCCTTTCAATCTCTGGCATAGCCTTGTATTTACGGAAAAGTGTGGTCAAGGGTATCTCGTCCTCCTCAAACATCGGGGAAAACACTCTGAGCCTATCTGCCTTCTTGGTTTTCCAGTAGTCGGCAATGGCTCTGCCCATTGGATCCATCTTCTTATTCATCCTCTACTTCACAATGCAAGAATCCCATTTCCTTGGCTTTTTCCTCGTTCATCAGGAAGTAGATGGCCTCGCCCTCATTGCAGAGTTCACCCTTCGAGTTGGTAATCTCCGCACTGATATATGCCAAATTCCGTACCTGTTTCGAGACTTTGGCCCTGATGGTCAATTCTGGCTCTGTCGTAGGGACAGCCTTGCGGAACTTCACGTTCAACTGTACCGTATAGCCGCTGGTCTGTAACTTGCGGGTGACCACCCAGCCGCATACTTCATCAATCAGCGTACTCAGAATGCCTCCGTGCATGGTATCTACCCAGCCCTGATAGTTATGTTCGGGATGCCAGGTACTTACGATATAGTCACCATCCTCATAGAACTCCATGTGAAGCCCAATGGGATTATCAGGACTGCATCCGAAACAGTTATAACCTTCGTGGTTACGCCAAGGATTAATTATCTTCTTCATTGTTTCTTATTTATTCCAAGTCATTTTAATGTGAGGAATGCCATCGAGCATGAAAGTATCGGATGATTGTTTGAATCCCATGCCTTCATAGAATCCTTTGACATATTCCTGTGCCTCAATGTCTATAAGTGTAGCATTGAAATGTTCTATGGCTGCCTCGATGGCGCGAAGCATGATCTGTTTGCCATAGCCTTTGCCACGCTCAGTAGTGATGACTCTGCCTATCGAAATTTCCTTCATGTGAGTACCGGCAGGGCATACACGAGCCAAAGCAACGATCTTGTCAGCGACAGTCATCCATAAGTGGATAGATTTCTGGTCATCGCCGTCCATGTCCTGATAGACGCAGTTCTGCTCAACAACGAACACCTCGCTACGTACTCTAAGGAGTTCGTACAGTTCATCCGTAGTCAGTTTCTGAAACGTTTTTTTATGCAGAATCGGCTCAATGTTCATAAAATCATTTAAATCAGAGGACAAAAACAGTGCAAACCGAGTGCAGAAAGCTCGCTTTTTGCCGAGGTGCAGCCTGTTTTCGCAAAATTTCTTTGCAAATTTACACAAAATCCAAGAATAATCACTATATTTGCAACGTTATTTAGGATAGTTTATAAACAAACCCAACAAAACAGAGATTATGAGACTTAACAATGGCTTTGAAATGACGAACGAAGCAAGAGCAGAGTCAAGCTCGCTTGGACTTTGCCTTGCAAGGAGGAATTGCAATGAAATTGAAATCCCCCAGATTGGTGTCGGAACTTGGACGTTACGGGGAGAGACGGCTCGGCAGAATGTACGTTTGGCTTTGCAGGCAGGATTCCGACATGTCGATACTGCACAGATGTATGAGAATGAATCGGAGGTAGGACTAGGCATTGCCGACAGCAACGTGCTGCGCAGTGAGATTTTCGTCACTACCAAGGTCTCTACAGGCATAATGCGCAATGGCAGTGAGGCAGTGCGCCAGTCTATCGACGAGAGCCTCGCCAGATTGAATACCGGCTACATCGACCTGCTTCTGATTCATTGGCCTGTGAAGGACTGCGTGCGTGACACCTGGCAGGTAATGGAGGACTACGTACGGCAGGGCAAGGTGCGCTCCATCGGTGTGAGCAATTTCAACCGCCACCATTTGGATGACCTGCTATCATACGCGGAGATACGCCCCGCCGTCAACCAGATAGAGGTGCACCCGCTGATGACGCAGGAGGAGAACATCGCTTATAACCACTCGCTGGGCATCCAAGTCGAGGCCTGGGGTCCGTTCGGGCAGGGCGATATCGACGTCATCGGGCATCCGTTCTTGCAGTCGCTGGCCGCGAAGTACCAAAAGACGGCTTCGCAGATTGTGCTCCGTTGGATTATACAACGCGACCTGATTACAATTCCCCGCGCCAAGCCCAACCACTTCAAGGAAAATCTGGACATCATGGCGTTCTCGCTCTCCAACGAAGACATGCAGGCCATCAGCGCCCTGAACCAGAACCTGCGTTCGAACGCGCTCAACGACCCAGAGACATTCCCGTGGTAAAAACTAATAAAACTATCAGATATGAACACAAAGACATTATTGGTACTACTTCTATGTGGTGTATGCTTTGCTTGTAATGCACCGCAGCAGGACGGGAAGAAAACAGACTTAACAAATGAGAATAAGAATATGACAAACGGAGAATTAAGAGAGAAACTGGCTTTGGCACTGGAGGATATGAAGGCCAAGGCCATTGAGATGGGTGTTGAGGGTGTGGCAACAGCCTCGGTTCTTAACAGTGGCGATACGGTTGACTGGATCGGCGAAATGAAGGTTGTGGGCTCGTACTGCAACTGGAAAGACGGCTACAATTTGGTGGCCGTGGCATGGTCGAAGTGCGGCGAAGTGATTGCCACCCATGCCGACAGTGGTGATCCGAACCACCAGACGATTACGGGCGAACTGGGTTATGCCGGTGGTGCCTACGACGAGTATGAAGGCTGCAAACTGGCTTTCGCCTTCAGCGGAGCAACGTCTGAAGAGGATCTGGTCGTGGCGAAGTACGGTATCAAGAAGATGAAGGGCTATATAACCGGCAAGTAATATGAAAGTGATTATCCTTAATGGCAGCCCGAAGGCGCACGGCACAGCTCCCGGGGAGGTCGTCCGCGACGAAGAGGGCATGCAGACCATGCGACAGCTCGGACTGAACATGGCGTTCATGATGAAATCCATCCGTCTCGGTCTCCAGCAGTTCGGCTCTCCGAAGATTCAGGAAGAGTTAACAGAAACGCATTATATCAGATAAACTATGATTTACAAAAACTAAACGAATATGAAGACAAGGAAATTACTTAGGAAACTGCTTCTGGCAATTGTCGTACTCATTGCTGCCGTCATTGTTGTCGGCTTGGGATTCTGGCTTATCGACGGACGCTCGCCACAGGCCTTTATCGTGTCCCATTCATTGAAGAAGTCAACCATGGAAACCTACGCCATGCGAAAGGCCGAGAAGACGGACAAGAGTACCATCGAGATTCCCGACGGTGTGACGTTCCCCCGTGAAGTGACGCAATACAGGGTTGGCCACATGCAGGTGTTTGAGTCTCCTGCTCAGGACGATTCGAAACCCGTCTTGCTCTACATCCACGGCGGAGCCTATTACCAGAACTTCAACATGCTGCATTGGAAGGCGATGGCCGAGTGGGCAGAGACGACTGGCTGCGGCATCGTGGCTCCCAACTATCCGATGCTCTACCAATATACTGCCAAAGATGCTCATCCGCTGATGATGCAACTTTATCGCCAGCTGCTGGAACGCTTCCCCGCCCGGCGCATCATCATCGCGGGCGACTCTGCCGGAGGCGGTTTTACGCTGGCCTTGACGCAGGAGATGAAAGCCGACTCCATCGACCTGCCCAGCCACCTGATACTCATTTCGCCATGGGTTGACGTGACGGGAGGCGATAATGCTTTGCAGGAGCATGACACCTTCCTCGACAACGAGGTGCTGCGACATGTCGGAGCGGACTGGGCTGCCGAACTCGACACCCACGATCCGATGGTCTCGCCGCTCTACGGCGACATGCAGGGGCTGCCATCAACCGAACTCTTTACTGGCACGTGGGAAGTGTTCTATACGGATATCCAGAAGACCTACGACAAGATGAAGGCCGCAGGCGTGGATGTCCGCTTGCATGTGAAGGAAAAGATGGGACACGTCTATCCGCTCTGGCCGTGCCCGGAGGGAAAGGAAGCCAGAGAGGAGATCGCTGAAATAATAGCTTTGACATCGAACACTTGACTACCGACGAGAAGTAACAATCATTTATAAACATGAATACGAACATGATTATTGCAGCCTTGCTGCTTAGCCTGATGCCTCTTACGGTCGGGGCACAGGGAACCGACATCAACAGCCGTGACCTTCGCGGCAAAGTGGTTTATCAGGATGATGAAGTGGTGTTCCGCCAGCTCGACGAGCATACATGGATAGGGAACGGACACCGAGTTTATAACGAGTCGCTCTACCTTGTTGAGGGTAATGACCGCGCACTCCTGATTGATGCTGGAACGGTTATTCCTGATTTGGATAAGATTGTGGCGAAGATTACTACCAAGCCCGTCACCATGATGCTGACCCATGCCCACGGCGACCATGCGGGTGGGGTAGGGCCTTTCCCTGAGGTCTTTCTGAACGCGGGCGACATGCCTCTCGTTTCGAACAGCATGCGAAGCTACAAGGGCCAGATCAAGTATCTCTTCGACGGCGAGGTGATAGACCTTGGCGGTCGCGAGATAGAGGTCATCTTCACGCCCGGTCATACTGCCGGAAGCGCCACGTTCTTCGACAAGGCCAAGCATTATGGCTTCAGCGGCGATGCATTCGGCTCGACCAATCTGCTGGTGTTCACCAACCTCTCGACCGAGATGTACACTGCCGAGCGGATTGAGCGTTATATGAAGCAGAACGACATCCGCTTCCTCTTCCCTGGTCATTACAGTGGTGACAATCTGGAGACGCTCCAGCGTGTCACCGACATCAAGAACATCTGCCGCGAGATACTGGACGGTGAACGCAAACCGACCGTTAGCAACGGCAACAATGGTGGCATGGACATGATGGTCGATGACAAAGGCGTGCGCATCAACTTCAGCAGCCATTCTGGAATGAAATGATTAGACTTAACAAAGATGACAGAAGAAAGACGCAATGATTATCGCCACGTGCTGCCTCTCCAGATACGTTTCAACGACGTTGACAAGTTCGGGCATGTGAACAACACGGTATATTTTCAGTTCTACGATACTGCAAAGACTGACTATATTGCCACCGTCTGCAAAGGCGTTGACTGGGAGCGACTGGCCATAGTGGTGGTAAAGATTGAGGCTGAGTTTGTGGCTCAGATCAAGGGCAACGACCATATTGCAGGCCGCACCCGTATCGTCAAGATTGGCAACAAGAGTTTTCATCTGGAGCAAGATGTTATCGACAGCGACACGCATGAAGTGAAGAGTCGCTGCCTTTCAGTGATGGTGCTCTATGATTTGGAGCGTCAGCAGACCATTCCGCTTCCTGACGAATGGCGCAAGGCCATCACCGACTATGAAGGACTGGAAAATTCAGTCCAATAATCTATTAGAAGATGGATGCTACCAATGAATACAGGTAGCTGCCGAAGCTGACGAGTGCCCATATCATCAGGGCTATGAGCAGCAGAAGCACAATGAGAATGATGGCTGACTGCCACGCTCTTTGGTTCACTTGCTTGATGATGGTCTCGTCGCCGTCAACGAAACCCTGAATCATCTGCATGTTCTGGATGTTTGCACGATGGAAGAAGTCGATAACGTCGCCAACGAAAAAAGGAATCATACCCATCAGCACATCACGGAGGGCGTTATTCAGGACGGCCAATGTCAAAGGGCTGCTTTTGATGACTCTCGACGAGAAATAGACGAACGGCACAACGCTGAGCAAGGCAATGGCATCACCCCAACCAGGAATGATGCCGATGAGCGCATCGAGATAGTATCTATCCATATAGCGCGTCAAGCTGTTCATCGTCTGATAGGCCTTGTTCTCCATCAGCCGCTTGCGCCTCAGTTCTCGTTTCTCGTCTTTGTTCATTACTTAGTGTTTCAATGTCATAATCTTCGTGGGACAAGCTAATACGCACTTACCGCACTTCAGGCAGTCAGGATGCAGATAGCCGATGGTCTCGCCGCGAGAGTCGTAGGGCGTGAGCTGCATCGGGCAGACGCGGGCGCACTGCTTGCACTTCATCTGACAGGCACTTGATACGTGGATGTTCGTAAATGCCTTGGGTAGTGGAGCGTGTTTTGGTGCTACCCAGTTGGAGATGGTTCCCATTGGACAGAACGAACACCATGTGCGTGGCGCATAGATGAACGAGAGCGTAACACCAACGATGGTGGTCATGACGATAATCGTCCAGAAGACCTTGCCTATACCAGCCCACATGGGAAGTCCACCCTCGCTCCAAGGCACAAAGCTTAGTTGTATGCCGAACATAGTGAAGATGAAGAACACCATGAACAGACGAAAGCCGAAGGTTCGCACAAACTTGGGAATCGGACGATGGGGTGAATACTTCGAGAGCAATCTGTCGTACATATTGCCACGAGGACACACATGTCCGCACCACCAGCGACCTTTAAAGATGCTCGTCACCACAGGGCCGATCATACAGATGATGGCCAACAGGCCAATCACTGGGAAAAACCAGCCGAGGATGATGTAGGCGATGATGATCCAGTAGAGCGGCAGCCCTGGAATCTCAAAATGTCTATGGAATCGTTTCTGTGCCATAATCAATGATTACTGATACTTCGTGAATTGGTACTTTTTCCTCAGCTCCGATTTCTTTTCTTCATCCAGACTGGTGAAATATGCTTTCCACCCTGGGCAGAAGTTAATGTGCCAACGCCAGAAGCGGCCCATCAGTGACTTGGGATTCTTCTCGTAATGTGCTCTTAATTTGCAATTCTCACATGGTTGTGCCATAATTCTATTTCTCCTTATTCTTTAATGTTTCAATAATCGTATCGAGTTCACTGGCAAACTTGGCATAGTCGTCCAGTTGGAAGGGGCAAGCTTTAAGCTCTTTGCCCATGCCTGCAGGGATGATGGCGTAGGCCTGTTCCTCCATCTCCTTGCCCTTTGCAGTCAGCGATACTATCTGCTGGCGCTTGTCCTCCTTGCCACGCTTACGAACCACGATGCCAAGCTTCTCCATGCGCTGAAGCAGCGGCGTAACGGTGTTCGTTTCGAGCAACAACCGATGGGCTATGTCGTTCACAGGCTGGGAATCCTGCTCCCAAAGTACCATTAGAACGAGATACTGAGGGTAGGTGATACCCAGCTCATTCAGCATCGGCGTGTAGGCCTGTGTGATGAGTCGTGCTGCCGTATAGAGACGGAAGCATATCTGCTTGTCGAGTCGTAATTCTTCGTGCATAATTTTTCACTTTTCACTCTTCACTTTTCACTTCTACAACATGGCCTCAATGTCCTTCTCGAAGTCCTTGGGTTCCGTGGTAGGAGCATAACGCTTGATGGTTTCACCGTCCTTCGAAATCAGGAATTTGGTGAAATTCCACTTGATATCACTGTCCTTCTCTACGCTCTTGCTGATGGCCTTGAAGAGCGTCTTGGCGGCTTTAGCCTTCAGACCGTTGTACTCCTCGGTGGGAGCTTGAGATTTCAGATACTCGAAGATGGGCTGGGCATTGGGACCATTGACATCACCCTTCTTCATGATCTGGAAGGTCACGCCGTAGTTCAGTTGGCAGAACTCCTCAATCTTGCTGTCTTCAGCAGGATCCTGTTCCTTGAATTGGTTACAGGGGAAACCGATAATCACCAGTCCTTTGTCCTTATACTTCTGGTTCAGCTCCTCCAGTCCGGCGAACTGAGGCGTGAATCCACACTTGCTTGCCGTGTTCACCACCAGCAACACCTTACCCTGAAACTGTGAGAAATCAATCTCCTTACCTCTGCTCGTCTGAGCCTTGAAATCATAAATCTTTGCCATATCCTTATTTGTTTATATCGTTCACGATGATAAAGATGGTGCAAACGAGAGCAGAGCCAAACTTGCTTGAGCTATGCCGAGTGCAGCCCATCTTCGCAACACAGTTGCAAAGGTAAGAAGAAAATTTTATATCGCAAGCGATTTATTGAAAACTTTAAGAGAGTTTAACAATATATCGTCTGCGACATAATAAAGGTATTGAATAACACATATTTGTTATACGACTTCCATTCCGAATGGTGACAGGGCCAGCTTTGCCAGCCGGAAGTGCATCTTTCCCCAGGGGGAAGCCGATGATGGTTATCATCAGAACCAGTCCTGCGATGAGATACTCAATGGCAGTATGTAGTCCGCCAAAGATCAACCAAATTGTGTTGCCTAAAAACTTCATTCCCTGTTTAAATGACTACTGCCGTTCCGCTGGTGGCAACCATGAGCATCGAGCCGTTGGCACCGACGGTTTCATAGTCGATGTCGATGCCTACGATGGCATTGGCTCCCATAGCCTGAGCACGTTGCATCATCTCCTGAATGGAGGTGTCCTTAGCTTCGGCAAGCACTTTCTCATAAGCACCTGCACGTCCGCCTACTATGTCCCGGATGCCAGCAAACAGGTCCTTGAACATGTTGGCACCGATAATGGTTTCACCTGTCACAATACCCTTGTATTCGCGGATAGTGTGACCTTCAATTTGTGGAGTTGTTGAGAGTGTCATATTCATTTTCTTTTTAAAGGTTTCTATCTGTTAGACGTTGTAATAATGGGAAAAGTTGCATATGAAACAAACTATCAGATTATTTCTTCGGATATTTCGCCTTGACTATCTCGTATGAGTTCCGTGTCAATTCCAGCAGTAAGTCGTCTGGAGCAGAATTTGGGTTGATGCCAATCCAATGCTTTGGCGATTCGTTATATGGATTGCCGATACAATCATACTGAGCTTTTAAGTCTTCGATACGTTCTGGCTGGCATTTGAGCGAGATGACAGAAAAGTCATTGCAGTCGAAGAACGAAAACATGTGTCCCATGACGTAGAACACCAATACACCTTCGCCACTTTTGAACTTCTGGAACGGCAATTTCTCTTCCACGTCCGCACCCAATGACAGGCAGTACTCACGATAGTCTTCTATGTTCATATACTTTTCAGATGTGATTCATAATCCATGCGAATCCCTTAGCAGTTCTTTCGTCGGAATGCTGGAAGTGATTGCCGAGATTCCATTCAAGAATGGTGTTGACACCTTGTGTCGTCAACAGTTCCTGTTGCTTGCGAATGCAGTTGCCAACCTGTGCCATTATGGGGTTCTTCGTCTTCTCTTCCTTATCACCGAGGCTAAGATAAACGGAAGTTGCCAATGGCTTGTTGATCTCTGCATACTCCATCCATTGAGGGTACCAGACAGATGGCGATACGGCTGCGATACCATCAAATAATTCAGTCTGGTAAGCTGACCATAAGGCAAAGAAGCCTGCCAAAGAGTAGCCACCTAACACGCATCGCATCTTATCTTTATTAAACAATTGCATTTGCTCCAACTGAGGAATCAGTATTTCCTTGATGAAAGAAAGAGTCGCTACTGCTCCTTCTCCAAAGGGAATCTTCCCAAAGACAGCTGGAGCCGTCCAAGGTGTCAGTTCGCTCTGCCAATCTTTAATCTTAAACGCTACGAGCGTAAAGGGCTTATTGGCCAAGGACTCAATCGTTGCCACCTCATTGTCCAATACCTCCAAGTCATGCTCATCAATTGGCTGAATCAGCAGGTATTCAGGATGCTCAGACTTGTATATGATACAAGTTCTATCTGAGATTTGAACGGTCTCTTTCTTCATCTTAACAATCTAATATAAGGTATATAAGTGCTATCTGTACCAACAGAATCAGCGGGAGGCCATACTTAAACTTCTTATGCATCGTCTTATGATGCCATATCTTCATTCCAAGTAAAGCTCCGATACTTCCGCCGATAGCTGCAAGTATCAGCAAAGTAGCTTCCGATATGCGCCAGCTGCCTTGCTTGGCCTTCCACTTGTCAATGCCATAGACCAGGAAGGTCACGACATTGATAACTATCAGATAATATAGCAAAGCATTTGCCATCATTGTTTCTCTTTAGTAAGTCTATAAACTGCAAGTGTTGGTAGAAGAACCAGTAGCAATAATGCAACTTCCACCAATGCATACGACCCGAAATAGTCAACCAATGTCTGGAACTTCAGGACTCCATCTACCAGTAAGACTAAAAGGGCAAACCAGCAAAAGAAGAATATGGCAGAATACTTGATTTTTCGTTTCTTCATTGCTTTTTCTTTTGAATTTCACGATAGTCAGAGAGCAGATTCCAAATACCATCTTCTGAGAGTACTCCGCGTTTGAGGTCTGGGGGAAGATTCCC
>JBGUIA010000040.1:0-38145 GCA_045112595.1 Prevotella sp.
TCATGAAAATTGACGGAACCTATCATATCTGTACCAACGGTAGCCATCAGCATACCAAAAAAGTCTTTATCATCTATACGTTTCTCCCTGCAAACTACCTTTCTGTTGGCTCCTTCGGGTAGTAAGTTTGTGAAAAACGGAAATAGGTATTCAGCCTCATATGCCTCCTTCCTTTTGGGCAAAGTCAACGATACTGGTGGCATGTCTGATGCAGCATATGCCTCAGTATAGACAAATGTATAGCCCTTGCCAGGATTTAACTCTGTCAGCAATCCTGCCTTCACATCATTTACATATACTTCCAACTGTCTCATAAGCTATATCATTTGATTGTTGGATTTCATCCGACCTTTTCTCGCCAAGGCAGAATCGAAGCAAGCTTCATTCTGCTCTTATGGCTTAACGAAACGTTCTAATATGGAACTCCATTTCCAGTCCCAATACTTCTAAGATTCGCGTTACGGTTTTCATCGAGGGGTTGCCCGCGCCTCGTTCAATATCCTTCACTGTGGCCAGACTGATGCCTGCCATTTCCGCTAAGTCTAATTGGGAGATTCCCAAGACTCCTCGACGCTCTTTAACAACCTCTCTTAGATCCATAAAAGTATATTATAATCAACTTTTGGGTGCAAAGATAAGTATAATCTTTGAATTTTCCAAGAAAAGTCTAATAAAATGTACTTTTTATATTGTATTTTTATGCTTTTACGTACATAAGGCTGGTGCTTGGCACCGGATGAGGTTGTCGTTCATCATCTTGCAACGATAACAGTTAAAGATACATCATTCCCCAATTCTTCATCGATTCCTTCTGCACATTGTAATCTCAGATGCGAATAATTAGAGAAGAATTCTTTGATAAGTTCTTTTTCTTGGTCGGTCAATAGATCTGTTATGGAAGTCCGTAGCAGGCAGATTATATCCGTTCCGTCCGCCCAATCCCAATTGTAGTAATTGGTGATGAGTTGTATGAGATAAGGCATGCGTTCCTCACGATTAACAATGTGTGACTGGAAATTTACTTTATGTACATTCTTTACGTTCATCAGAAAATCAACATCTTGTCGCTTGAGTGAACTGTCCTTGGTCAGTTGTTGAATAAGGTAATCGTGCCTGGCCATTCGCTCCAGGTATTCTTCGCGGAGTTCTTGACGATATTTGCGTTTCCTCTTCGCGCGATTAAAACGTGGTTTATTGAACATAGACTTTATGTAATCCATGTTATAGCAGCCTTTGCCACTTTCGTCATACCAGCGGTCCTTTTTATGAACCTCGTTTTTGTACATGCGGAGTTGCAGAGCCCAGAGTGCTTTCTCATACTGATTGTGAGGCTCTTTACGTGGCTCCCATCCAGCGAACACCTCTTCTCTTTGTTTTGGGGTGAAACCAAAAAACGTTATCTCCCAGAGGATGCGTGCCAACACCTCAGTTTCTGTCAGGTCCAAATCATTGGCTATTTTAATCTCCTTTGCCAGTGCATTTTCCCATTTACAACTGGCTCCATAGACGTCTATCCATCGTTCTCCATCTTCAAGAATAGAGTCCTGCCAACCGATTTCGATATGTGGCGTGTCTTCTGGATGGAAATCATTATCAGGCTCCATCTGTCGCAAAATGTCGAATGCCTCTTTGTAACCTGCAAACCGCCCATTGATTTGGTCATCTCTCTTCGTCAGTTCTGGTGTGATACTGTCGAAGTTGTACTTCATGATTAATTCTTTTAGTGTCATAAACTTTTTTGTTGTTATTTTGTTTGTTCAATCAGATAATCATAGAAAGCGTCAATGTCGCTGACGTTGTGCTCTTTTTCATCAATGTAGTAAATGGCTTCATTCTTGGGAGCCATGTCCAACCACCAAGAGAGTTCGTTTTCTCCGTATTCATCTTTTTCAAGGCCAAACATGATATTGAAGGCTTGATAGACAACTCTCCATAAAGGCGAGATATAGAAAGGTGGGTATTGACCTTGGTCATCGTCCCAGATGAGCTCGAATGCCTTGTCAAGGTTGTCTTCTTTCTCCTGCGCCTTCTTGATGGAGGCAATGAAGTCTTTGAATTGTTCGCGAGTGGGTGTCATAATTGTATTGTTTTTGAATTCGTTATCATTTTGCCATTTGCATTTTTATTCTTTAGCTGGCATAAAATACGAGCCGTATCGAATCTTCCGAAAGCCATTCGTCTGTCAGGAACTCATGGATGAGCGCGATGCCTGCAGCGAATTCCTTCAGCCAGATGATCTCGTTCAGCTCTTCGCCCATGTAGTATTCCAGCATTTCTCCCTGGTCAATGTAATCGTCATCATCATCCTTCCGCTTCTTTGGCGTGGGCTTTTTTCCATTTACAGCCGCAAGAATTGCATCGAGTTTCTCTGAGATACCATAGGAGAGTTGCTTGGAGTGTTCTCTCAAGATGGCTGCTTTGCATCTCTCCAATCGCTCATATAGATAGGACTGTAGTTCCGTTAGGTAGCACCACGACTTGCCCCAACGCCAGTCTCTACCTCTCAAAAATGAGTCTGGATGTTCATCTATCTTTTGCTGGACTTTATCAAATATCTCTTTTAGTTCTGGACTTAAGTCATCGGGAAAGCCCCTGTCATTGAATGGCGCATTGTGTCCGGCCAACAGGTCTCTAACATCGCCTTGTCGAATGAGCGTGAACATCCGGTTCATTTTCACTCCACCGACATCAATGACTTGATTGTCATCTGGAGAGGGTTCTCCGCTATAAGAATGATCTACAAATGAAAGTGGCACAGCGGCTTCGAGTAAATGCCACTGATCCTTTTTCTTGAATTCGATAAAAATACTACTGTAAGTTCCCATATTTCTGATTTCTATTGTTTTCTATTCTCTAACTCTTTCTTGACTAAATACAAGATTCTTCTTCGGGCGCTTTTGTATGATATGTCCTCCTTCAGAATCTTTGTGGCCTGATGATATACTTTTCGGGGTAATGGCACGAATTCGTAGAATGTCCCATCATTGTCTACTGCCATAGGAAATACGGAAGTATACACTTTGTCTGTTTCTAAAATATGCCATCGTACCTTATAGATGCCACGATAGCCTTCTCTGTCTTCAATGACGTCAAGCACCTCTAGAAGTATTGGCGCAAACCTGAGTTCTTTTCGCCATTGGAAGAAGGTGTCACGTTTCTTAATCTTATCTGCTTTTATTGTCATAACTCTAATACTTTATTCGGTTCAAATCCATTTGTGAGATGTTCGTTGTAGGACACATAGCCAAGTTGGTTGCACACGATTCGGGTGTTGCCAATTATGGTGTCGATGTTGGTATGGGAATGGCCATAAATCCAGGCGTCTATGCGGCTATCTACAATGAAGTTGCCCAGTTCTGTGGCGAAGGCTCCATTTAGGACGGAACCTATGTGCTGGGCTGCCACTACCTTCAATGTTGGCAGATGATGAGTAACCACAACGATATGTTTGGCGGTACTTTCCTTCACAGCTTGTTTTAAGAACTTCAGGCATTTCTCATGCTCCAGATTGAAATCATCAGGTGTGAAGCGTCTAGCATCATACATAATCTGCCGGAAATCGTTCGTCCCTCGCTGAACGAGATACGTGTCGGGCTCCGGTATTCTTGACCATAGGGTAGTAAGAATAAAGTCTGTGTCATCGATGCGAACCACCTTATTATAATAGTAGCCCACATTCTTTCGGAACATCCAGTGCCAGCTGTCGCCATGCGCTGTTACATCGCTATTGCTGTAGAACTCATGATTGCCAGGTACCAACAACACTTGCCGGAAGTTCTTCGATGCCCAGTTCCAAAACTTCTGTTGTGGGGCGACGGTATCCCGCAGGTAAAACGTGTCGCCTGCGAGCACCAAAACATCACCCGCCACCTCAAACTCATTCGCCCGAATATACCGCGAATTATCCCACAACTCCATATGGAGATCGCTCATGTATTGTATTCTCATTGTCTATATTATTTTCGTTCGATTTTCTACCTTTAAGTAGGGGAAAATCGGAAATGTTACGACTGGAAACGATAAAAAATGCGAAAAAAGCGAATTTCTCCCGAAAAAGTTGTATCTTCGCAACGTGAATCTAAAACAATATGAGATATGAAGGACTATCCCGATAGGATGACGCCAGAGCAGGCGAGGAGGTTTGGTGAGGATGTGCTGAACATTGTCGGCCAGATACCTCGTGGACGGGTGACTACATATGGACATATTGCCGCATTGGCGGGATGGCCCAGTCATTCAAGGATGGTGGGGCGCACGCTAAGATATACGCCTGGGGCAGAGCATCTGCCTTGTCATCGGGTGGTAAACAAAGAGGGACGTACTGCCCCAGGGTGGAGTCGCCAACGGATATTGTTGGAAGAAGAAGGTGTCCGTTTCAAATCCAATGGGCATGTTGATATGACGCGACATCTTTGGGAACCGGAAGTGGAATAAAGAAGAATAAAAGAGAATAAAGAAGAGTAAAAGCATTTGCCTTATGAAATATTCCAAATTGACTATTGCTGGTGTCCCAAAATCGTTTGTTAATTGGGACGTAGTAAATTTGAAAAAGAATTCGTAACTTTCACCCTTGGTGAATTTACTCTCGCTCGAAAATACAAAGATTTAGAGCCCCTTAGTAAGGGGCGGCTATAATGCAGGGATAAAAAAAAGAGAAAAATCCTTTGGTATTTTGCTCGCTTATTCGTAACTTTGCGGCCATAACAAATAAAATCGTAGCGTATGACACCACAACCCATTGACAATTACCGTTTGACGAGCCTCGAGGAGCCTACTGACGAGATGCTTGCCCAGTTAATGCGTGAGGCAGCCGAGGAGGCACGCGAATCGAACCATGCAGCAACAGAACGTTTCTTTGAGGAAATCAAACAGGCTGCTGCAGCCTACTAAAGCTATGAGTACAACTGACCATCGTCCCGTCCTCATCGTCATTGCCGGTCCCAATGGGTCGGGCAAGACTACCATCACCTCGAAGATTCTGCGTCACGAATGGCTCGAGGACGCTGTCTATATCAATCCTGATCAAGTGGCGCAAGACAAGTTTGGGGACTGGAACTCTCCTGAAGCTATTATGCAAGCTGCTCAATACTGCGAACAATTGCGCGAGCAATGCCTACACGATAGACAGAGTCTCATCTTTGAGACTGTCTTGTCTTCCGATGGTAAGGTCGATTTTATCTATCGTGCAAAGGAGATGGGCTATTTTATACGTTTGTTTTTCGTATCCACGAACCATCCTTCCATCAATGCTGCACGCATCGCTCAGCGTGTGATGAAGGGTGGCCACGATGTACCTATCCCCAAAATCATCTCACGCTATCAGAAGTCCATTGTCAACTGCAAGCGTTGTTCTATTTTGGCCGACCGTGTATACATTTACGATAACTCCATTGATGATGCTGATGCCCGTTTGCTGTTCCGCATGACCGATGGTCAACTATTCAAACAGTATACCGACGATATTCCCGAATGGGCAAAGACGCTGATATAAGTAAGATAAAAGAGAATAAAGAGGAATAAAAGCGGATTTCTCGCGAAAATGTTGTATATTCGCAGCATAATTACTAAAAACATAAGGATATGAAGAGCTGATTGTAGGGTCAAGCTCACGGAGCAGAAGGAGGCACTGAAGGCGTTGGCAGAGAAACTGATAGGATGAAGGACTATGTTATAATCCAACGATTGAACTTCTCCCAGAACGTATGGATGCTAACATTGAAGGGAGAGTCTGGACTTGGCTCATGAACTGCATAACCTCGCTCCTCAAGGTATTGCTGGCGGAGGTTTTTGACGGCTGTGCTGGTCTTAAGGGTGTCGATACATTCCATATACAGACGGAATAGTGTGGGGTAGAGATGGATGAAATCACGATTGATTTGATTAGCCATCTCGACGTGTTCGGCATCGAGACGTAGGGATTCACCTTTGAGCAGCGTCAGGCGGAAGTGCTTAACGTTTTGTTTTATGCGATAGACGGCAACACGATAAGCTAAATCAGACATGTCGAGTGCCTCAGCCATCTTCTTGTTGGGTACAGCCTTTTGTTTGTTGAGCATGGTCAATAGGGAGCGCAGGAAGATAAAGCGACCACGAGGAAAGAATACCTGATGGGCGTAGGCAATGAGATGAGAGACAATGGCGAGTTTTTGCTCGTTGGTAATATCTGATGGAACTTCGAGGGCTGAAAGACTGTTATCGTCAATTGTGATGCGGTTGTCTTGGTTCTCTGCATCCGCTCGATTGCTTATATAATTACGGAAGGTGTTGAGCAGCCAGGTTTCGAATGCCTCCTTCTTTTTGATGCGTTGCAAGGATTGATAGGGATAGCGCCCATTCTCGCGAAGATAAAGGAAGAAATCGTCGATGATGTCCTCGAAGTTGTCGTATAGGTGATGTTGATAAGCCTCATAGCGCTCCTGTAGCTGATGGTTTAAGCGATCGTGCAAAAGATAGTACATTGCTTCGTCGTCGCCCTTCAGAATCATGTCGATAAACTCGGGTACGGGAATGCCTGCAAAGCGATTGGTCCTTGAGACTTTAGCGGGAGCAAAGGTCTGAGGGATGGACATCCATTCTTTCCGTTCTTTATCTGACATCTTTTCGATGGCGTAGCGAAGCATGGTGCGAGGCATCTCGTGGGCATGTTGACGCAGGAATTCACGCAACAAATCCATACTTACACGTTTACCCATCTCCCTTAACATCCAGCCTACGGCCTTATGCATTAGGTCGTGAGGGTGATGCAGGTGAATCTCCGCATATCGCAGGCACCAGGTGGGGTCACCCATTTGCGAGGTCTTCCATGAACAGACGATACTCATACGTTGCTTCCATAAGTTGTCACTCTGTGCCAGTTCATCCAGCACCTGCCGTTTGTAATCTAGGTGTAGATTTGTTCCTTCCCCTAAACAGGGGGATGAGAGGGGGTCTCCCAAATATGTAGGCAACAGTAGCCAATGACCAAGGATCTTTGGGGCAGAGAGATCTACGAGGTCCCAGTTATTGGCCTGTTCGGCATACTGAAGGTACATCGTCAGGATCTCGTCACGACCTTTAATTGCTTCCTCATTGTTTTCTAGGCGTTTGGTAGCCAGCTTCTCGAATTTTGCAACGAGGATGAGAAAACCGCAGAGGCGCACTTCGTGCCAATGGTTCATCAGCAACTCTGGCACTTCGCTCAAGGGAAAATCTTGAGACACACTACGTACTACCTCTCTCGTCTGGGGCACTTTCAGTCCCAGGAACTCGTCGCCCTCACCATACTCGCCTGGGCCCGTCTTGAAGAACCCCATCAACACCTTTCGCTGCTCTTCGTTGCGTAGCGACTCCATATATGTAATAATTTCCTGGGCTGTCATTTTTTTCATTGCTTTTGGTCTTATCTTTTCCGGCATGCAAATATACAAAAAAATTGGGAATATGGTATGTTTTTGAAAAATTGTTGCGTCAGAAATTGAGAAAAAATGTGAAAAAAGGAGGATTTCTCGCGAAAATGTCGTATATTCGCAACGTGAAACTAAAATAAACGAAGACTTATGAAAGAACTGAAAGGAACGAAGACCGAGCAGAACCTCAAAGAGGCGTTTGCTGGTGAGAGTATGGCGAGGAACAAATATACGTATTTTGCTTCACGCGCCAAGAAAGATGGATTTGTGCAGATTGCCTCGATTTTTGAGGAGACGGCTGCCAACGAGAAGGAGCATGCCAAAATGTGGTATAAGTATCTGAATGGTGGTAGCGTGAGTGATACGAAGGCGAACCTGGAGGATGCTGCCAATGGCGAGAACTTCGAGTGGACGGATATGTATGCGCGTATGGCCAAGGAGGCTCGCGAGGAGGGCTTTGACGAGATTGCAGAGAAGTTCGAACTCGTTGGTGCTATCGAGAAACATCATGAGGAGCGCTATCGTAAGTTGCTGAAGAACATCGAGGATGCCATTGTATTCTCTCGTGAGGGCGATGTCATCTGGCAATGCAGCAACTGCGGCCATATCGTTATCGGTAAGAAGGCACCTGAGGTGTGTCCCACGTGCGACCATCCGCAGAGCTATTTCCAGATCAAGGCGGAGAACTTTTGAAGCAGCGAGAGCCATTATGCAATGCATAAATGGCCGAGTCGTGACAAAAGTCATCGAAGATAACTTTTGAAAACTAAAACGGGCCGGTCTCGAGAGTAGGGGACTGACCCGTTTTAGTTTGTATGGGTTTTAATACCGGTTGCCAGTATTAGAACGTGATGTGCGTCTCGCCCGCCCAGTCGGTATTAATTGTCACACCGCCAATGGTGGTCGACGACGACCCGCTGCCATTAAAGAACGCACCGGTGAGCCACGTGATGTGATCCTGCTCCATGGGTACTTCGAAGTCGCGCTCGTACAACACGTTGTCATCGTTGTCATAGGCCGTCACCTGCAGGTCGATATCGCTCTCTGCTTCGTGCAGGAAAGTATATAGGTCGAACTGTTTCTGGTTGCCGGACGAGACATCGAAGAACACCGACTGCTTGCTGTTGACGCTACCCAGACCCGTAAGAGCATTGAACGCGCCCGAGCCTCCGGTATAGTAGAAGCGCATCTTCTTTACATCAGCGGGGATGTCGTCAGTCAGCACAAAGCGGCACATCGATACGATACGGTCGAGGGATACCTGCTTCTCCAAAGGCTCTTCGGTAATGTTCATCGTGCAGCAAGTCATGAAGGTTTCCGTATATCCCGTCGAATTGGTAAACTGGATTTTCTTCAGATTGGTCATTGTGGGGTTGCCGCTCGAGCTATGCCCCACAACCACCACCGTATAGTCACCTTCCTCCAGTTGGAACGATGCCGTACCGAATCCCGACGCGTCACTCGTTTGGTTCACTTGTTTTACACGCGTACCGTCTTCATCATACACGGCGAAGTTCAGTCGCGTACACCTTGCTGAAGCGGGTTCTATCCCACGGGTAAAACTCTCAAACGGTGTCTTCGCTATCTCAAACACCGTGACCGTCAGGTTGCCCTTGACCACATCAGTTTCTTCGTTGACCATCAACGGCTTTTCGCAGCCAACCATTATACAGACAGCTAACAACGTGCACACAGCACATATGGAAATAATCATCTTCTTCATATTTTTGTCCTCCGAAATTAAATGTTAACAGTATTGTCTTCGAGCCAAGCGGTCTCTACCTGAATAGTAGCCGTAGATGCACTTGCCGTAAAGATATCGCCAGAGAGAATAGTCTTGCGATTACGCTTCAGCGGGACATTGGGCACCACCCTGGTGAGGAGCACATTGTCATCAGCATCGAGCACCTCGATGGTGATAGTCATCGTCTGCTCGTCAGTGGCGAGGAAAACATAGCTACCGACATTCAGCTTACCGTCAACTACATGACGACTGTTCGTCACCACAAACCCAGCATTCGAAGTGGCCAAACCCGTCGTAGGATTGAAACTCTTACCACCTGCCGCATACGTAGTGCGAATTGTTGCCATTCCCTCAGACGCTGTATCCGTCGAACGGATATTCAGCAATGCTATAATACGATTCATCGTCACACTGACATCAGCACCTGCAGCCGTTACTGTCACACTCTGCGTAGCACAGAATGTCTCACGGGCCCGCTCACTGGTATAACTGGCCGCAGTGGGACTCGTCAGCACAAACACATCGTCATTGCCACATCCACGCCCCACAACTACCATCGTGTAACTACCAATGGGCAGGTTGCACGAGAACTCACCAAACGTTGTGTAGGTGCTTGGATTAGAGCGCAATTGTGTCGTCTTAAACACCTCCGTCTCACCAGCGTAGAAAGCCAAATCGATGGCTCCCACATTATCGTAACTTTCAATAGTTTGTGCCGCTCGCGTAGAGCCATCAGGCAAGTCCTCTTGCGAAATGGAGAGGTTACTCACCCGCACCGTTACCGGAGCTGTGGGCTGCTCTGGGTTCATTACTTCTTTACTGCTCTCGATAGTTTCGTTGCTGCAGTTAACAGCAAACAGGCACAATGTGGCCCAAAACATAATCTTCTTCATGTTTTTTAAAATAAAATAAATTGTTAAATAAAATAATTATGACGATTACAAGAATCGCCGTCACAAATTAACAACAAAATTCCTTCTGCGCCCTCATAATATGATTTTATTTAACATTTTTTCAGTGCTTTCACCTTTGTAAAGGTACCTCCCGCTCGAAAAAACTCAATAAAATTTGGTTATTCGCCTAATTTGCACTATCTTTGCAATCGCTAACGATTGCAAAGTAGCTCACGCATATTATTAAATTGAACTATGAATATGATTAGTGATACAATTAAGTACATCGGTGTGGATGATTTGGACATCGATTTGTTTGAGAGTCAGTATGTGGTGCCCGAGGGCATGAGTTATAACTCGTATCTCATTGACGATGAGAAGATAGCAGTGCTGGATACGGCTGATGCCCGTAAGGGTGAGGAGTGGAAAGCGAACCTGAAGGCTGCTTTAGGCAATCGCCAGCCGGACTATCTGGTGGCTCACCATATGGAGCCCGACCACTCGGCACTCATTGCCTGGATGCTGGAGACTTATCCTGGCGTGCAACTGGTTTGTAGTGCACAAGCTGTGAAGATGCTGGCCAACTTCTTTGATGGCGTTGACTTTACAGGTCGCGTGATGACTGTCAAGGAGGGTGATACACTAGCGTTGGGCAAGCATACACTGCAGTTTATCGGTGCAGCGATGATTCACTGGCCTGAGGTCATCATGAGTTACGACACCACCGATAAGGTGCTGTTCAGTGCTGATGGCTTTGGTAAGTTTGGTGCGCTGGTCAACGAGACTGACGATTGGGCTTGTGAGGCACGTAGATACTACTTTAATATTTGTGGCAAGTATGGTGTGCAGGTGCAGAGTGTCCTCAAGAAGGCTGCTGCCCTTGACATTCAGACCATTTGTCCGCTGCATGGTCCTGTGCTGAAGGGTGAGGCCTTGGCTGAGGCTGTGCGTCTGTATGATATTTGGAGCAAGTACGAGCCCGAGAGTGAGGGAATATTGATAGCATACGCCAGCATTCATGGTGGTACAGCTAAGGCTGCTGAGCGCTTAGGCGAGATCCTGCGCGAGAAGGGTGCCAAGAAGGTAGTAGTAAGCGATCTGAGTCGTGAGGATATGGCAGAGGTCATTGAGGATGCCTTCCGCTATCCAACGGTGGTGGTAGCAGCCTCGAGCTATGATGCAGGTGTGTTCCCCGTGATGCACGACTTCCTATATCACCTGCAGATCAAGAACTACCAGAAGCGCAAGTTTGGTATCATTGAGAATGGCAGTTGGGCACCATCAGCCGGCAAAGTGATGAGAGGAATGATAGAGGCCCTGAAGGACTGTGAAATCGTAGAGCCCATGGTGACTATTCGTTCGCGCATGAAAGCTGGGGATGAAGCACTGCTGGAGCAGTTGGCAGATGCGCTGATTTGAAAAGGGTATAGATAAATAAAAAAGAGGCAAGCAACGCGCTTGCCTCTTTACTTTTGCCTTGACCTGAGAATTATCCTGTCAAGGATAAGCCTTGACCTGAAGATTAATTCTTCATGTCAGCCTCTGCAGCCTTGGTCTTAGGATCGTTCTCACCGTAACGGCCGTAATAAGCCTGATAGCGGTTGTAGCCCCACTTAGCCTGAAGCTTATCGGGATCGAGTTCCTTTGCCTTGTCGAAGGCAGCGATGGCCTCGTCGAAATATTTCATACCAATGGCATTGTCGGTAGCATTAGCAGCAAGTACGTTCAGACATACACCAAGATATGTCCATACGATAGCATTGTCAGCCTTTGCGTCACAAGCCTTACGGAGCCACTTGGCAGCCTCCTCAGCATTGTTCTGCTCCATCAGCATGAAGCCCTTGCTTGCCAAAGCAACGTAGTTGTTAGGATATTTTGCGAGGTGTGCATCCAAGAAAGCAGCATGAGCAGTTCTATCCTTCATAGCGTCATACAGATTGTTCAGGTTCTCGAAGATCACGTCATTCTCTGAATCCTGTTCGTACATCTGCTTCAGCTTGTTGATGCAGTTCAAAGTATCCTCCTTTGTCTTCAGGTTCATCTGCATGGCACCCAGCTGGAGCTTAAAGGCGTCTTCCTTGAATTGGTCATTCTTCTTGGCCATCTCAGCAAAGCGGTTCACCAGATCCAGGTCTTTTGTCTGGTATGCCATATAGGTGGCCAGATATGCAATCTGGTCGACAGCATCCTGCTCCTGACCACGCAACTGGTCGATATTGTCCATCTTGTCGAATATCGGGCTAGCGAATGAATCCAGATAGGGTGTCCAGTATTTCAGTGCCTTGGCAGGCTGATTGCTGGTACGATAAGACTCACCCAAGAAGATGAGGTTCTTGCGGGGACCCCACAGACGAAGTGCATTCTTCTTCTCGAACTTGGGCTTGACATTACCCTTCGCATCAGGCATCTGGTCGTACTTGTTGCACTCAAAAGCATCCTCAATAGCCTGGCACAAAGCATCACAGAGACCGATGGTGTCATAAGGTTCAACTTTGCCACCCATCTGCGCCTTCGCTGTGTTCTCGATGGCGATGCCGTTTTCCTTATCGACCTTGACCATGGCCAGGTCGACGAGGTGGTTATAAGCCTCTGCCTTCTCGGCATTGTCAGCCAGTTGACCGAGACTGCTCTTCAGCAGCTGTGCTGCCTCTGCATAGTCTTTACACTTGGTGATAGCCTTCAGGGCGTCACTCTTTGCGGCAAAGGTCATGGTGCTTGCCATGAGCGCGATTGCCATAAACAAAACTTTTTTCATAAGTCTTTCTTTATTGGTTAAACATTAATTATTTTATTCTTGGGGTTTTTCTAGATTTTCTAGATTGTCTAGATTTTCTAGAGTTCCTTGATTGTTGGGTTCCTCTTCGTTGAGTACCTCAGCCTCTTCGACATCCTCTTCCTGACTGGACATCACCTTGCAGACGCTGGCGATGGTGTCGTTCTTCTTGGCGAGGTTGATGAGACGGACACCCTGGGTAGCACGACCCATGACGCGCACATCGGCCACCTTCAGGCGGATGAGCACACCTGACTTGTTGATAATCATCAGGTCGTTCTCGTCAGTCACCACCTTGATGGCCACCAGACGACCGGTCTTCTCGGTAATGGCAAGGGTCTTCACACCCTTGGCACCACGAGCGGTCTTGCGGTAGTCCTCTACCTCAGAGCGCTTGCCATAGCCATTCTCAGAAACCACCATGATGGTCTCCGTCTGCGGGTCGTTGACACATACCATGCCTACCACCTCGTCGTCGCCACCATCGAGGCGCATACCGATGACACCGGTAGAGACACGTCCCATGGTGCGGACATCGTTCTCATCGAAGCGAACGGCACGACCGTTGCGGTTGGCCAGCAAGATTTCATTGTGGCCATTGGTCAAGCGAACGCCTACCACCTCGTCGCCCTCGTTGATATTGATGGCGCGCACACCAGCGGCACGAACGTTACGATACTGGTCGAGACGGGTCTTCTTGATGATACCCTGCTTGGTGGCAAACATGACATAGTGGGTCTTCAGGAACTCGTCATCATTGAAGTTCTTGATGCGCAATACAGCATTGATGGCATCGTCGGGCTCGATGTTCAGCATGTTCTGGATAGCACGGCCCTTCGAGTTCTTGTCGCCCTCAGGAATCTCGTAGCACTTCTGCCAGTAGCAACGACCCTTCTGAGTGAAGAAGAGCAACGTGTTGTGCATGGTGGCAGGATAGATATATTCTGCGAAGTCATTGTCGCGATGGCGGGCAGCTTTAGAGCCCATACCGCCACGGCTCTGCTCGTGGAACTCGTCCAAGTGGGTACGCTTGATGTAACCCATGTGGGAGATGGTGATGACCACAGGATCGTCGGGATAGAAGTCCTCGGCATTGAACTCGTGGTCGAAGGGGATAATCTCGGTACGACGAACATCGCCATACTTCTCCTTCACCTCCTGCAGCTCGTCCTTCATGACCTGCTTGCAACGCTCGGGGTTGTTCAGGATTTCCTCCAAGTCAGCAATGAGCTTCATCAGGTCGTCATACTCCTGATGGAGCTGATCGACACGCAGGCCAGTAAGCTGGCTGAGACGCATATCGACGATAGCCTTCGACTGGAGCTCGTCCAGATTGAAGCGCTGTTCCAAGTTACGCTGGGCATCAGAAGGAGTCTTACTATTTCTAATGATGTGCACCACCTCGTCGATGTTGTTGACAGCGATGATCAATCCTTCGAGGATGTGGGCACGCTCCTGGGCTTTCCTCAGGTCGTACTTGGTGCGACGGATGGTCACGTCATGACGATGCTCCACGAAGTACTTGACGCACTCCTTGAGGTTGAGCAGACGGGGACGACCCTTGACCAGTGCGATATTGTTGACAGAGAACGAGCTCTGCAGGGCAGTCATCTTGAACAGCTTGTTGAGCAGCACGTTGGCATTGGCATCGCGCTTGCAGTCAACTACGATACGCATACCCTGACGACCTGACTCATCGTTCACATTTGCCACACCCTCAATCTTGTGTTCGTTGGCAAGGTCAGCAATGTATTTCACGAGGTCAGCCTTGTTGACGCCATAAGGAATCTCAGTAACGACAATCTTGTCGTGGGTCTCGGTAGATTCAATCTCAGCCTTGGCACGCATCACGATACGGCCACGACCAGTCTCGTAGGCATCACGTACCCCCTGCAGACCATAGATATAGGCACCTGTAGGGAAGTCGGGACCAGGAATGTACTGCATCAGTCCATCGGTATCGATATCGGGGTTGTCGATATAGGCACAGCAGCCATCGATGACCTCACCCAGGTTGTGGGTAGGCATATTGGTAGCCATACCGACGGCAATACCGTTACCACCATTTACCAGCAGGTTTGGAATCTTGGTAGGCATCACAGAGGGCTCCACCAAAGAGTCGTCGAAGTTGTTGACCATATCGACGGTGTCCTTCTCCAGGTCGTCCATGATGTGCTCACCCATCTTCGAAAGGCGGCACTCCGTGTAACGCATAGCAGCAGGAGAGTCACCATCGACGGAACCGAAGTTACCCTGTCCGTCAACCAGTGTGTAGCGCATGTTCCACTCCTGGGCCATACGCACCAGGGCTCCATACACAGAGCTATCGCCATGGGGATGGTACTTACCAAGTACCTCACCCACGACGCGGGCGCATTTCTTATAAGGTTGTGTAGAAACGTTGTTGATACCCATCATACCATAGAGGATACGACGGTGTACGGGCTTGAAACCGTCGCGCACATCGGGAAGGGCACGCGCCACAATGACCGACATCGAATAGTCGATGTACGAGGACTTCATCTCTTCCTCAATGTTGATTTTTACAATTCTGTCGTTGTCAAATGTCTGATCCATTAAAATTTATTGTTTAATATTTAATTCTTGTTTTTCTCACGTTTTTGCGTTTAAGGGCATTTTTAAGCCCGCTGACGCGTTTTTGGGTATTTCCTAAAACCATGCAAAGGTACGAATAAATGAGCAAAATGCAAAAAAAATTAGTTTTTATTTGCATTTTCGAATGAAAGTACCTTCGAGGTTTACCTCAAAGGTACGAAAAAACATGTAGAATACAAAATAAATTAGTTTTATTTTGCATTTAATTCCGCTTTTGTTTTGCTTTTATTTGGCTAACTCATTTTTATTTCTTACTTTTGCCCACATGAAACGACTCTTGATGATGACAACGCTGGTGTTGGCAACCCTGACAGGGTGGGCCGGCAACAGGATATTTACGGAGAATGTGCGTTCGCTGACCAGCATCGTGAATGGTGACTGGATGAACCGTCCTGTCATGGAGCTGGGTAGTGGTGACCGGTTGAAGATCGGTTTCGATGAGCTGTCGCACGACTACCACCGTTTTGTGTACCATCTGGAGCATTGTGAGGTAGACTGGACCGTGTCCGACGGACTGTTTGAGAGCGATTGGCTGGTGGGGTTCAACGACAATCCCATAGAGGACTACCAGAACAGCATCAATACTACCGTGATGTATACGCACTACTGGCTGACAATTCCTAACGACCGCTGCAGACTTAAGATGAGCGGCAACTATCGTTTGACCGTCATTGACGAAGATGAGAACAATGAAAAGGTGCTGGAGGTGGAATTCTATGTGGTAGAACCGCTGATGAGCGTAGGCTTGAACGTGACGTCCAATACCGATGTAGACCATAATGACCGTCACCAGCAGCTGTCGATGACTGTGAACTATAATAGTGTGCGTGTGCTCAATGTGGACGAGGAGATACGTACTGTTGTGATGCAGAACTGGCGTGAGGATCAGGCCCGTCATGATGTGCGTCCCAATTTCATCTCCGGACAGGGACTGACATGGGAACACAACAAGGCGTTGATCTTCGATGCCGGCAATGAATTCCATAAGTATGAGATATTAGACGTCAGTCATACCACGATGGGACTGGACCGTATCGCGTGGAACGGCCAGAACTACGAGGCATGGCCCTTTGCTGCCACCGTCAGGAAACACTATCTGACAGATGTCAGTGCTGAGGGAGCCTTTGTTATCCGCAATAGTGACAATCGCGAGGTGGACTATACGTGTGACTATGTGTGGGTGAACTACGAACTGGTGAGCCCCTGGCAGGGTGACATCTATATCAGCGGGCACTGGACTACCGACAGCCAGCGTGAGCAGTACCGCATGAACTATGATGCGGAGGCAGGGAAATACACAGCGCGACTGATGCAGAAACAGGGATATTATTCGTATCAGTATGTCCGTGAAGACGGTAGCAATCCCCCGTCGGAAGGCAGTTTCTTCCAGACGCAAAACCGCTATCAGACATTCATATATTATAAAGGTACGGGCGCGCGAACATGGCGCCTGGTGGGCTACAGGGCCTTGGATTTCCGATAGTCCTTTGGCGTCTGACGGAAATGATGGTAGAAACAGGAAATGAAGTAGTTTGGTGTGACAAACATCAGTTCGTTGGCGATCTCCTCCACGCTCTTATTGGTTGTCAGCAACAGTTCTGATGCTTCCTGTAAGCGCAATTGTCCAACCATCAGCCGTGGACTCAAATAGAAATTGGACGACAGCAGTTCGAAGAGTCTGGTCACTTCCATCCCCGTCTGTTCAGAGAGCATGGCCATGGTGACCTTTTCTTTGGCATGGCTGTGTATGAACGGGACAATGGTCAGCATGGTGTTGATGAACAGTTTGTTGTTCTGTTGCGGGTCGTCATCATTTTCTTCTTCCGTAGCGGCTATGGTTATGCTGGGCAATAGCAGTTCGTTGCGTAATTCGTCACACCGGGTGACATAGTTGCGTATGCGACGCATGATGTCGCCCTCCTTATTATTGAGCATCATGTCAAGACGCGTATTGTAGTTGTAGAGTATGACATTGGCGACAGCCAGCAGGCAGATAAACAGTCCAAGCAGCAGGTAGATACCCGTAGAGCGCCACCAGGGTTCGTTGACATAGATAACCCACGTGTAGGGATGCTGCTCGAAATGGTTGGGATCCATTGATGCCTGTAGCTCGACGACATATTTACCCGGTTTCAGTGCAGGCAGCTGCAGGTGGAAGAGTCCCTTGGGATCCACCTGGCCTTGAGAGTTGTTGAAGGTGTACACCTTCCAATCGTCATACAAGCCTTGTACACGTACGCGATAGCAGGTCTGTATGGGACGTGCGAAATTCAGTCCGGAAAATGTCAGTGACAGTGTGTTTTGGTTGTAGTCGACACTGAGTTCCCTGATACGCGATATGGCACGGTCGAGAATGATCTTGCCATCGATTTCCTTGCCAGCTTCCAGATGGTGTCCGTTGACCATTATTCTGACCAGTTTAGGAGCCAGCACCATGTTTCTGAGACGGTCCTGCGGCAGATCCTTGGGGTTGAACACGATGATATGGTCCAGTGACTGCATGATGATGGTACCGTCTGGTTGTTTCATGGCCCGTGCGTTGACAAACGACTCGTTGGGAACATTGTCGCTTTGGGTATAGGTGTCGATATTGACGACCTCGTCATTTTCTATTGTCAGATGAGAGATGCCAAAACTCGTTCCTACCCAGATGTTGTGATTGTCGTCTTCAATGACACAGCGGATCATTTCATTACGCAGCCCGTCTTCGTCAGTATATATACGTATGTCTTTACGATCCGGACGCTCCAGTTGCAGACCAGTATAGAGTCCTGTCCATAGCCATCCACGGCTGTCGCGATACTGGCAGTTGACATGGCGGGGAAGACTCGGCAAATCGGTGAGTGTACGAGTAATCAATGCTTCGTAGGCCAGTGCCTCGGGTTGGCTCCAGTTATAGTTGACAAATGCGGAACGGAAGGGACGCGAATAGAGTATGCCTCGTTTCTCGGTGCCCAGCCACATGCCTCCCTGGCGGTCGAAGGCTATGGTGTTGATATCCGTTTGCAGTGAGCGGAAACGCGACATCTTGATAGCGTCGACATGCTGTTTCTCACCCGTTGTCACATCGTACATCCAATAGCCGTATTCTGAGGCGATATACAGCACACCGTTCCTCAGCACCATGTTGTTAAGGTGATAGGGTAGGGCCATGAGCTGGACCCACTGGCGTTTCTCGATGTCCAGACGAAGCAATACGGATTCCTTGTCACCATTACGTATCTGGTAGTACAGGTTGCTATCGGGCAGGATGACAGAGGAATTGCTGAAACGTAGGGTGTCGTTATTGTTAAACGCAGCAACGTCGAACAGGTGGCTTCCCGTTTTCACATCCAAGGCAGACACAGTGCCATTGGCGAAAAATTCCAATAGCAGGCGGTTGTTGTATATATCGACATCGTGCAGTTCAGAGTTGTGGCGGACACTGATTTCCGTCTTATCGTCAAGTCCGTACAGTATCTTGCCTGAGAGTAGCCAGAGATGGTTGTTGATGTCAGCAAAGAGGTCTTCGACAGGTTCCTTCATTCCCAACTCCTTGAGGATGTCGCCAACATTCGTCACAAAGCGTTCCATCGTGAGGTCCACACAGGTTACCTGACGCTGGTCTTTCACCCACAGATGATGGTGTTTGTCGAAATAAAGGTGGTAGTGCCCTTTGTATTTGGGCAGGGGGAAGATGTTTTCCTCTTCGGGGTCAATGTGCACAAAAGTGTCGCCATCGTAGAAGTTGATGTGTCCGATGGTGCTGATAAGCATGCGTCCGGTCCTGGTACATAATATAGACTGTGCGCTATTGTCAGCCAAACCGTCCGATGCGTCGTATGAGTAGAAAACACGTTCAGCATCGCCCAAAGCAAAAACTGTTGTCGGCATCAGCAGACAGGTAACGAGCAGCACGCCCAAACGGAGAAAAACGTTCCTTTTCATCGGTTTTTATGTTTTATAAACCACTGATGTGCATAGAAATGATAAAATAGCAGACTGGCTATTGTGAGTGCAAAGGCCACGTAAAATAGCAGGTCGCGCTGACCATAGAGTAATGCATAGCCAAGGGTTAATCCAAGTGTGATGCCCGTCTCCCATGCGAGGAAGAATGTGCTGTGCGAAGTGCCGCGCTTACAGTGGCGGCTAAGTTTGATGAAGAACAGCAGATAACGTGAACCGATGATTCCCACTGCCAGTCCCATGAGCAAAGGAGATACTGGTGATGCTGGGTAGGCCAGCAGTATCAGTAATGATGCCAGCAAGATGAAAAGTCCGCTGACCACCTCGCTTTTCAATTCAGCATTGCGGAAAACGAAACGCTGAGCCAGTAGCGCCAACAGGAAACCGCCCATCAGCAGTACATAGAAATCAGTTGTCAACGGCTGTGACAGCACCAATCCCACGATGGTCATGATGAGCAAAAGATTGAAAAACAACACAGTGCCGTGAGGTAGGAGGAAACGGTCAAGGGATGCCACATGTACGCCCTCTTCGGGGGCTCTGAAGGGGAATGTTACCTGACGGAGGAGGAGCATACTCAGTGCTGCACAACCGATGGAGCCCCACAGGGCTTTGTCGAATCCGAAATAATGGTAAGCGATTAATCCTGCCAACGGTCCCAATGAAAGGGCAAAACGTGCAAACCATGCTGCACTGTGGTTGGCCTCAGTACGCTGGTGTGATTCGCAGGTGTCGATGATGAGTGTTGACGATAGTACCATCTGTGCAAGTCCGAAGGCAGCACCCAGCAACAGACGATGTAGTAAGATAACCCAGAACTCCACGAATTCCGAGCGTAATCCGTCGATGTACCAGAGTAATGCTACTGATAGTCCAACGAGTATGATGGCCCACATGCATACGACATTCCTGCGGAAACGCTGTACAAGCCATGAACATTGTGCCCCAAACAGATAGAGTCCTATGGCATAGGCTCCTACAGAGAGTCCCGTCTCAAGTGACGAAAAATTCTCCGTCCTCATCAGCCAAAGCGGCATGATGGGGATGAGCACATAGACGGACATCGTCAGTAGAAGGTCGGCTACAACCAATAGCCAGAAGTCCTTGTGCCACAGTCTGATATGTACGGGTATGTTCTGTGTATTCAAAACTTAATAAGATTCGTTTTCGTTGGGGAAATCACCGCTCTTTACGTCGGACACATAATGACCAACAGCATCGGTAATGATGTTTCCGATGTCAGCATAGCGACGCAGGAAACGAGGAGAAAAGCCCTCGGACATTCCCAGCATATCTGCCACGACGAGCACCTGACCATCCGTACCGTTTCCGGCTCCGATTCCTATCGTTGGACATTTCACGGCTTTGGTGACTTCTGTTGCGAGTGCTGCAGGAACCTTCTCGAGTGTGATACCAAAACAGCCAGCATCGCTGAGGGCAATGGCATCGCTCATCAGTTTCTCGGCTTCAGCCTTTTCCTTTGCGCGTACGGCATAAGTACCGAATTTATTGATAGACTGCGGAGTCAAGCCTAAATGTGCCATCACGGGAATACCAGCATCGAGGATGCGCTTTACCGTGTCGAGAATCTCCACACCACCTTCCATCTTCAGGGCATCGCAACCACTTTCCTTCATGATGCGGATAGCGTTGGTCACACCCTCTGCAGCATTGACCTGATAGGAACCGAAAGGCATGTCGCAGACCACCAAGGCACGTTGTACGGCACGTACTACGGAACGTGCGTGATAGATCATGTAATCGACGGTCATGGGCAGTGTGGTGGCATTGCCAGCCATCACATTCGATGCAGAGTCGCCTACTAAGATGGCGTCAATGCCAGCCTTGTCGACAATGCCCGCCATGGTATAGTCGTATGAGGTGAGCATAGAGATTTTCTCACCCTTTTGTTTCATCTCCATAAACCGATGGGTTGTTACCTTACGGTTATCGCTAACTAAATATCCTGCCATATTCTTTGATTGATGATTACTTGGTTATAAATGATTGAAATCTTTTATGACTTTGTCGCAAAACGGTGCGATGTCCTCAGCAGCATTTGTCGTAGCCAGGCCTATGACATACATTCCCGCGGCACGGCCCGACTTCAGTCCGTTGAACGAATCCTCGAAAACCACACAGTTCTTCGGTTCGACACCAAAACGCTCTGCTGCTTTTAGGTAGCAGTCAGGGTCGGGCTTTGAACGCTCGAAATCCTCAGAAGTCAGTATGACGTCAAAGAGGCTTTTGAACTCAGGATGCTTGGCATAGACAGCCTCCATCTTCGGTTGATTGGAACTGGTCACGACAGCCGTCTTGACACCTTTCTGGCGGAGTTTGCGGATGTATTCCTCGAATCCGGGAATATAGTCGTAGTTCATCTGACTTTCATACTCGTTCAAGCGCTCGGTGATGAGTGCTTGGCTGTCAGCAAGGGGGCCGGAAAACCATGCATTATAGATTTGAACCAGCGTCTGTCCTTTGATTTTATGCTCCAAGCCGGGGATCTCGGGATGGAACTCACGACACTGCGCTCCCCAGAATATTGAATACTGAGGTTCTGTGTCGAAAACCACTCCATCGAGGTCGAACAATGCTGCTTTTATGGTCGTCTTGTTCATTTACGGCTGCAAAGGTACAACTTTTTTTCCTTTTTTTTGTACTTATTGCGAAAAAAGTGGTCAAATAGTTTTGTGTTTGAAAAAAAATCGCTATCTTTGCATTCACTATACGAAAATAACAACAATTCTAAAACAATAACTGCTTATGTCACAAATTAATGGACACATTTCGCAGATTATCGGTCCTGTGATCGACGTGTATTTCGATACCAACGGACTAGATGCGGAAAAAGTGTTGCCTAAGATTCACGAAGCTATGTCGGTTAAACGTCCTAACGGCGAACAAATTATCGTCGAGGTACAGCAGCACATCGGTGAGGATACCGTTCGCTGTGTTGCTATGGATAATACCGATGGTCTGCAGCGTGGATTGGAAGCAATACCATTGGGCACACCTATCGTGATGCCCTCTGGTGAACAGATTAAGGGTCGTATGCTGAACGTGATTGGTCAGCCTATTGACGGTATGAAACAGCTTAATATGGAAGGTGCTTATCCCATCCACCGTGAAGCCCCGAAGTTTGAGGAACTCTCTACCACCAAGGAGGTGTTGGCAACCGGTATCAAGGTCATCGACCTGCTGGAGCCTTACCTGAAGGGTGGTAAGATCGGACTCTTCGGTGGTGCCGGTGTGGGTAAGACGGTGCTTATCATGGAGCTCATCAACAACATTGCCAAGGGACACGACGGATTCTCCGTATTCGCTGGAGTAGGAGAGCGTACTCGTGAGGGTAATGACCTGATTCGTGAGATGATTGAGTCAGGTGTTATCCGCTATGGTGAGAAGTTCAAGCAGGCAATGGCCGAAGGTAAGTGGGATCTGAGTCTCGTTGATCCTGAGGAGTTGAAGAAGTCGCAGGCCACACTGGTCTATGGTCAGATGAACGAGCCCCCCGGAGCACGTGCCTCTGTTGCCCTGTCAGGTCTGACAGTGGCTGAAGGCTTCCGTGATGGTGGTGGTAAGGATGGCGGATCAGCTGATATCCTGTTCTTCATCGACAACATCTTCCGTTTCACCCAGGCTGGTTCTGAGGTATCTGCTCTGCTGGGTCGTGTACCTTCAGCTGTGGGATATCAGCCTACACTGGCTTCAGAAATGGGTACCATGCAGGAGCGCATTACATCAACCAAGTCAGGTTCTATTACCTCTGTACAGGCTGTTTACGTGCCTGCTGACGACTTGACCGACCCTGCTCCTGCAACGACGTTCACCCACCTGGATGCTACCACAGTGTTGGATCGTAAGATAGCTGAGCTCGGTATTTATCCTGCCGTTGATCCGCTGGGAAGTACCTCTCGTATTCTCGACCCATTGGTGGTTGGCAAGGCTCATTATGACTGTGCCCAGCGCGTAAAAGAGATTCTGCAGCGCTATAAGGAGTTGCAGGACATCATTGCCATTCTCGGTATGGACGAACTCTCTGATGAGGATAAGCTGACCGTGAACCGCGCTCGTCGTGTACAGCGCTTCCTTTCGCAGCCGTTCTCTGTGGCCGAACAGTTCACTGGTCTGCCTGGTGTGATGGTTCCCATCGAAGAGACCATCAAGGGCTTCAATGCCATCTTGGACGGTGAGGTTGACGACCTGCCCGAGCAGGCCTTCCTCAACGTGGGTACTATCGAGGACGCCAAGGAGAAGGCAAAGAAGCTGCTGGAGGCTGCCAACGGATAAAGCATATACATTATTATATATATAATAGGTATGTTGAAACTCAAGATAGTAACACCAGAAAGAGTCGAGTACGACGGAGAGGTGGAGCAGGTGGTAGTTCCTGGTACGCAAGGCCAGTTTGAGATACTCACCAACCATGCGCCCATCATCTCAACGCTGCAGAAAGGCACAGTGGTGTATGATGGCAATGAACTGCCCATACAGGGTGGATTTGTTGAGGTGCAGAAGAACGAAGTGTCACTCTGCGTCGAAAAGGCAGAATGATATACGTTGCTGCAGTATGCCTGCTGACGCTGTTGGGGGTAACTTACGTCAAGCTATACGACGTGGTGAAAGCCCACCAGCCCGAGGCACTACCAAGGTTCTACCTCATCATGACGGTGATTCGCATGATACTGGTGGTCTCGCTGGCAGGCATCTACGCACTACTTGCTGAAGACAGGCAGGACGTCATCCGGTTTGTAGCCATCTATATGATGATGTATGCAGCGATGATGGTCGTTACACTCTCAATGAGACACTAAAGAGTTAAAAAACTAAGAGTTAAGAATTATGATTTATATGAAACGACTGCTATGCATGGCACTCTTGCTGTTGGCAATGACGCCTGCGATGAGAGCAGAAGACTTCTCAGCCAAGGAGGTGGTGCTTGAGCATATCAAGGACTCACACGAATGGCATGTCACCGATTTGGGTGAGGGGAGGTCGCTGGTCATCCCACTGCCTGTCATCGTCAACAGTTCTACGGGTTGGCACGTGTTCAGCTCTTCTCAGTTCGAACACCATGCTGATGCCAACGGACTGCGTCAGGGCCCTTATGGTCTGGCCATTGCTACAGAAGGAGAGAATGCAGGCAAAATCGTGGAGAATGGTGAGCCCGTTCTCGACCTGTCAATCACGAAGACGGTAGCTGTGATGTTCATCAACGTCGCAATCCTGTTGTGCTGCATCTTGGGCAGTGCCCGCTGGTATAAGAAGCGTCAGGCTTCCGACCCGGCACCAGGTGGCTTCGTGGGCTTTGTCGAGATGCTGGTGATGTATGTGGTTGATGATATTATCAAGCCGGGTGTAGGCAAGGGTTACGAGAAATATGTGCCTTACCTGCTGACGTGCTTCTTCTTCATCTTTACCTGTAATGTGATGGGTCTTATTCCGTTCCCACCGGGTTCAGGTAACGTGACGGGTAATATCGCTGTGACGTTCTTCCTGGCGCTCTGCACGTTCATCATCGTGCAGTTCTCAGGCAACAAACATTACTGGAAAGACATCTTCTGGCCAGAGGTGCCCACATGGCTGAAAGCCCCCATCCCCATCATTCCCGTGATTGAGTTTGTGGGTATCTTCACCAAGCCCTTCGCACTGATGATCCGTCTCTTTGCCAACATGATGGCCGGTCACGCCATTGCGGTAGCTATCACATGTATCATCTTCCTCGTTGCCAGTCAGGCCGTAGCCGTACAGTTGTCAATGTCGGCTCTGTCAGTCATCATGAGTGTCTTCATGATGTGTCTGGAGTGCTTGGTATGCTTCATCCAGGCAATGGTATTTACCATGTTGTCAGCCGTGTTTATTGGACTGGCACGTGTGGAACCGGCACACGAGTGATGTAAGAGGTCAGAAGTAAGAAATAAATAAATTAAAGAATTAAATAATTAATAACTTAAAAAATTAAAACATTATGATTACAGCATTATTAGCAGCAGAAGGTGTTGCAAAGTTAGGTGCCGCAGTAGGCGCAGGTCTCGCAGCTATTGGCGCAGGTATTGGTATCGGTAAGATTGGCGGTCAGGCTATGGACGCTATGGCTCGTCAGCCGGAGGTAATGAACAAGCTGTTCACAAACATGATCGTTGCAGCCGCTCTGATTGAGGGTGTTGCTCTGTTCGCTGCCGTTATCGCATTCCTCTGCATCTAAGCATAGGTAAAGGTAAATAAGTAAAACGGTAAATAATTCAGCTTATGGATTTATTGATTCCGAGTACTGGTCTGTTGTTCTGGATGACTATCACGTTCCTCGTGGTATTCTTCCTCCTTTGGAAGTTTGGCTTCCCCGTCATCACTGGGATGGTGAAGGAGCGTCAGGCTTTCATCGACGAGTCGCTGAAGAAGGCTCACGAGGCTAACGAACGACTAGCCAACATTCAAAAGGAAGGTGAATCCATCTTGCAGGAGGCACGCGAAAAGCAGGCTCAGATACTGAAGGAGGCTGCCGCAACGCGTGACGCCATCGTTGAACAGGCTCAGACGAAGGCCCGTAGTGAGGGTGCCCGACTCTTGGACGAGGCGAAAGCCACCATCGAACAGGAGAAGAAGGCCGCTATTGCCGACATCCGTCAGCAGGTGGCTACGCTGAGTGTTCAGATTGCCGAGAAGGTTCTGAAGCAGAACCTGAAGGACGACAAGGCGCAGATGGATTTAATTGACCGTATGCTGAATGATGTTTCTGCTAATTAATTTTCAATTTTCAATTGTCAATTAGATTAAGCGTATGGATATAGGAGTAATATCGATGAGATATGCGAGGGCGCTCTTGAAGAGTGCTACCGACCAGAAGCAGGAAGATGCCGTCTATCAGGAGATGATGACGGTAGCCAAGAGCTATCTGGACGTACCCGCATTACGCCATACGATAGACAATCCCATGCTTTCGAAGGACAAGAAGGAGGCGTTGCTGCTCGTTGCCGCTGGCGAAAAGCCATGTGAGTTGACGAAGGCATTCATCGCCCTTGTCTTGAAGGAAGACCGTGAGAACGTGATGCAATTCATGGCTAATTCGTATATCACGCTTTACCGCAAGCAGAAGAACGTCATTCGTGGTAAACTCACCACTGCAGCCCGCGTCTCTGTGGAAACAGAACAAAAGATGCGTCAGATGGTGGAGAGCAAGACTAATGGTACTGTGGAGTTTGAGACTGAGGTGGATCCCGATATCATCGGTGGTTTCATCCTCGAATACGACACGTTCCGTATGGACGCCAGTGTCAAGTCGAAACTCAACACGATACTCACACAGTTAAAGAAATAGTCGTAATAACGTAATTCCCGTTATACGTAATAACGAAAAAAAGAAAACAAATGTCAGATAAGATTAAACCAAGCGAAGTATCCCAGGTGCTGCTCGAACAGCTGAAAGGCATTCAGAATGCCGAACAGTTTGACGAGGTTGGAACCGTGCTCACCGTTAGCGATGGTGTTGCCCGCATCTATGGTCTGCGCAATGCCGAGTCCAAGGAACTGTTGGAGTTCGAGAATGGTACAATGGCTATCGTGGAGAACCTCGAGGAGGACAACGTCGGTTGTGTGCTGTTGGGTACCACGTCGGATATTAAGGAAGGTATGGTTGTGAAGCGCACCAAGCGCATCGCCTCTATCCGCGTCAACGACAACATGCTCGGCCGTATTGTCAATCCGCTGGGTCAGGCTGTTGATGGTTTGGGCGATATCGACCTCACCGACTCCTTTGAGATGCCGTTGGACCGCAAGGCGCCAGGCGTTATCTATCGTCAGCCCGTGAAAGAGCCGCTGCAGACTGGTCTGAAGGCCATCGACTCGATGATTCCCATTGGCCGTGGTCAGCGTGAGCTCATCATCGGTGACCGCCAGACGGGTAAGACCGCCATTGCTGTGGATACCATCATCAATCAGAAGAGTTTCTATGAGGCAGGCAAGCCTGTCTATTGTATCTATGTGGCCATCGGTCAGAAGGCCTCTACCGTTGCCAATCTCGTGCAGACGCTGAAGGAGCGTGGTGCCATGCCATACACCATTGTGGTGGCTGCTACTGCTGCTGATCCTGCTGCTATGCAGTACTATGCACCATTTGCCGGTGCTGCCATCGGTGAGTATTTCCGCGATCGTGGTCTGCCCGCCCTCGTGGTCTATGACGACCTGTCGAAGCAGGCTGTTGCCTATCGTGAGGTATCGCTGATTCTGCGTCGTCCTTCTGGACGTGAGGCTTATCCTGGTGATGTGTTCTATCTGCACTCTCGTCTGTTGGAGCGTGCTGCCAAGATGAACGAGCAGCAGGAGGTGGCCGAGGCTATGAACGACCTGCCCGAGTGCATGAAGGGTCACGTCAGAGGTGGCGGTTCATTGACCGCTCTGCCTATCATCGAGACACAGGCTGGCGACGTTTCCGCGTATATCCCTACCAACGTGATTTCTATTACCGATGGTCAGATATTCTTGGAGTCCAACCTCTTCAACCAAGGTGTCCGTCCTGCCATCAACGTCGGTATCTCCGTATCGCGTGTAGGTGGTTCGGCACAGATCAAGTCCATGAAGAAGGTGGCTGGTACCCTGAAGATTGACCAGGCACAGTATCGTGAGCTCGAGGCCTTCTCGCAGTTCTCCAGCGATATGGATGCCGTGACGGCTATGACACTGGACCGTGGTCGTAAGAACAGTCAGTTGCTCATTCAGCCTCAGTACAGCCCCATGCCCGTTGGCGAGCAGGTGGCCATCCTGTATTGCGGTGTCCACGGACTCATGCGTGATGTTCCCATCGCCAAGGTTCGCGAGTGTCAGGATCAGTTCCTCGACAAGTTGCGCTCTTCGGCTCCTGAAGTCATCGAGACGCTGGCAGCCGGAAAGATTGACGATGAGACCACGAAGAAGATTGAGGCTGTGATGGCCGATATTGCCGGAACCTATAAAGCATGATAGCCTATGGCTTCATTGAAAGAGATTAAAGGACGTATTGCTTCAGTCAACTCGACGCGCAAGATTACCTCTGCCATGAAGATGGTGGCCAATTCCAAGCTGCACCATGCGCAGGTGGCCATCCAGAACATGCTGCCCTACGAGACGATGCTGGAGCACATCCTCAAATCGTTCCTGGCGGCCGATGCAGAGCCCAAGACTATCTTCGATCAGGAGCGTCCCGTGAAGCGTGTCGCCTTGGTGGTGTTCAGCAGCAACTCGTCACTCTGTGGCGGTTTCAACTCCAACATCATCAAGCTCATGCAGCGCACAGTGGATGCGTATACCGAAGAGTTAGGGCAGGGTAGTGTCGAGGTTTATCCCATTGGCCGTAAAGTCGCTGAGAAAGCTCGTAAGCTGGGTTACAACTGCTTTGGCGAGTATGCGTCACTGGTTGACCATCCCCAAGTGCAGCCATGCATTGACATCGCCATGGAGTTGGGTACCAAGTTTTACAATGGCGAGATAGACCGCGTGGAACTCATCTATCACCACTTCAAGAGTGCTGGCTCTCAGGTGTTGACGAAGAAGCAGTTTCTGCCTATCGACCTTGAAAGCGAACTGGGACGTGACCATGAGCGCGACCTGACGTCGAACCTTGCTACGAAGAAGGCTCAGGACTACCTGAAGAAGAATCGTCGCAAGAAGGAGGTGAAGGAAGGCGAGGTGGCTCCACTGAACGATAACTTCATCGTCGAGCCTGACATGGATACCGTGCTCACAGAGCTTTTGCCTAAGATGGCTCACCTCATGCTCTATACCGCTCTGCTTGACAGTGTGGCTTCCGAGCATGCTGCCCGTATGGTGGCTATGCAGACGGCAACGGATAATGCTGACGAGATGTTGCGCCAGTTGAACCTGCAGTACAACAAGAGTCGTCAGCAGGCCATCACCACCGAACTGCTTGATATTGTGGGTGGTAGCGTCGATAATTAGGCTGATCACTCAATACCAAAGAAGACTGGCATTCCAATGCGGGATGCCAGTCTTTTTAATGATACCGTGGGTATATCAGTATGTTACCTTCATGAATACCGGCAGGTGGTCTGACGTCGTCAGGTTCTCCTTGTAGTAGGTTAGTCCCTTGAAGAACTTATCATGGAAGATATAGTCGATGCGGACAGCTTTCTTGCCGCGATAGGTATGCATCCAACCCGAACCACATTCCTTGAAACCGTCCACCATGTCACCTAACATAGTGTTATAGACAAAGGAGTATGGCACGTCGTTGAAGTCACCGCAAATGATACAGGGCTTCTCCGTCTGGCGTTTTTCGTTGGCAATCGTGATGGCCTGTCCCGCACGGAACATCATGCCCAGCGTATAGTTTCCGAACAACGCATTCATCACGCGGCTGTTGCTTGGACTGAAGTCTTCATACGGGTTGTTGGCCTGCAACTTGCTTGCCTGATGCAAAGTGCGGTTGATACCTGTGGTTTCCAAGTGTACATTGAAGAATCGTATGACCTGTCCTTTGACATCTACGTCTGCCCACATGGCACTCTGGTTCGAGTCGTCGAAATCTATTGTCTTGCTATCCTTGATGGGATAACGGCTGAACACCACCATATCCCCACGACCAACGGCCATATAGGGGAAATACTCCATGTAGTTCTTTGAGTTCTTCTTGTCGCCGCTCATCTCGCTATACTCCTGCATACACAGCACGTCCACCTTCTGACGACGCATCTGTGCTAGGATGTCCTGTGCCAGGAATCCCGATGTCTCACGTCCGAACATCGCTACGTTATACGTGGCAATTTTCAGTCCCTTTTCTGCTTCGGCTTTCTTGTCGAGGGAACCAAACTGATAAATCGTGCCGATATAGGGAACACAGCAGGCTATGGTAATCGTGGGAATAAGAGCATATATCCACTTGCGACGTACCAACCAATAAATCAGCATGAGAACGTTGGCGGCAATGAGAATAGGCAGAATATATACCAACATGGCGCGTGCCGAATGTCCTGCGGGATTGACGTCACCGCCATAGAGTGCTACAATGGTAAATGTTGTCAAAATGCATTGTATCACTAAAAACATCATCGAGATGTACTTATATACTGCTAATTTGCCCATATCGTATGACTATTGTTATTTCTTAACGTATTTTTCTACTGTATCCAACAAATCCTCTACACGGAAGGGTTTTGCCATGAATTCATCGCAGCCTGCGGCCTTTGCCTCACGGATATTCTCGTCGAAGGCATAAGCTGAGAGCGCTATCACCGGTATGTCGTGATTGACTTCTTTGATGATTCGGGTGGCATCCAGTCCGTTCATGCCTGGCATACGGATATCCATCAGAACCAGGTTTGGCTGTTCGTCTTCACAGAGGGTCACCGCCTCGATGCCATTCACGGCACGTAACAGACGATAGCGCTTTGAAAGTACGATACGTACCAGTTCGAAGTTGCTGTCCTCGTCTTCTGCCACCAATATCAGCGGGGCATTCTTCAGGTTGGTCATTGTCGTCGAACGGATGGTTCGCGAGTTGGTTGTCGTACGGCTGTTCTTGCTCATGCCGCCAATGGTACCCTCGAAGGGCAGCACAAAGCGGAATGTAGAACCTTCGCCCAGTTTCGACTGTACGCTGATTGTTCCGTCCATCTTCTCAACGATGGTCTTACACAGAGCCAGTCCCAGCCCATAGCCTTTTTGCTCTTCAGCGTCGCGCGACACATACGTACCGAAAATGTTCTCAAGGTCGTTGGGGTCAATACCAGAACCTGTGTCGGTAACAAAGAACTCCACATCTGTGCCGTCGTTGATGAGTCGGTAACCATAGGTAATACTGCCTTTCACCGTATGCTTCAACGCATTACCAATCAGGTTCGAGAACACCTGTGTCACACGGTTGGCATCGGTATTGAGCGTTACCTTCATGTTTGGCTTGTTCCAAATGAGCTGCAGCGAATCCGGGCAACGGAACTTGAAGATGTTTTGCAGGCTATGGCAGAGATCGTTCAGGTCGGTCATTCCTTTCTTGATGCTGATTTCACCGGCCTCTACGCGCGACAGGTCAAGGATGTCGTTAATGAGCGCCAACAGACGTCCGTTGTTACTCTCCACGATTTCCATATATTTCATACGGTCTTCTGGCGAGTCCGTTTCCGCCATCACGCGCGAAAAGCCCTCGATGGCATTCAAGGGAGTACGTATCTCGTGACTCATATTTGCGAGGAAAAGCGACTTCATGCGGCTAGCCTGCTCTGCCTTCTTCGCTTTTTCTTCGTATTCGTTCAATTTTTTGTTTGCGGCTTCTAATTGCAGTTCTACCGAGTGAAGTTTTGCATTTGTCTCGGCTAACTTCTGCAATAGTGTCTCGCGTTCGTTTTGCTCCATCCTTTTCAATATTAGTATATAAATCGCAAATTTGGGTACAAAGTTACGAAAAATTAGCTAAAAAAGCGATGAAAATACGATAAAAAAACTATAAAAAAGTATAACGAGGGGTAATGTTAGTTATTAAGATAACTATCCGCGCTTGGCTTTTTCCCATGCTCCAGAGGTGCTGTGGGTGGAGAGATACTTCATGCCTCGGAAGACGTTGAGGTTCATGAAGAGGAAGTAATAGGGCACATAGAGCAGCTTGTTTTTGCGCCCCTGCTTTTCCAACATCCAGGAGGCGAGGGCTGCGAGGTAGAACAGCACCTGAAGTATCCAGATGACGGTATAGATGGTGCCGGCTTTCATCATGACCAGTGCGACATTCAGGGGAATGAGGGCGAGTAAGGCAATGGGGGTGATGCTCCAGCGCAGCACACGGTGACTGACAAACTGGAAGGCCACCACGGGACGACGGAAGGGGTTCATCATCTGACGGAGCCACCACACACTCTGCAGTCCTCCTGCGGCAATGCGGCGCTTGCGCTTCGACTCTTCCGTAAGGTCGGCCGAACCGTACTCCATCGCGTAAGCATCCGACGTGTAGGCAATCTTATATCCTTGATCCACCATGCGCATCGACATCACGAAATCGTCGAGCAATGCCGTTTCGGGCATGGGCTCATAGAACCGCGTGCGGATGGCATTCAGCTCGCCTGCGGCACCCATGGCAGAGTATAGCTCGCTGTCCATGCGTTTCAGGGCACTCTCATACTTCCAATATAGCCCTTCTCCTTCAGCTGCAGCTTGTCCCTCGTGACGCGCCATTACGCGTTTCTCACCTGCTACACAAGCCACGCGCGGGTCTTGGAAGCAACGTACTATTTCGCGTACGGCTTCCCGATTGACAATGGTGTTGGCATCGGTCATCATGGTAATCTCCGAACGCACCATGCTGATGCCGTGATTCAGTGCGGCTGTCTTGCCGCGACGCTCTGGGCTGAACACCACCTCGACGTCTGCGTAGCGTGCCAGGCGCTCGTTCGTCTGGTCGGTAGAGCCGTCGGTGACCCACATAATATGGAGCTTGTCGTGCGGATAATCCAGTTGCAGCGTGTTTTCCATCTTCATGTCCACCACGTCCTGTTCGTTGTAGGCACAGATCATGAAGGTTACCTCTGGCAGTTCCGCTTCGTCAGTGGGCAAAGCCTTCCTCTCGGCCTTGCCCCTCACGATGCGTTTCAGTCTGACTAACAGCCATAGCAGCATGCCATATCCCAGATAGGTATAGAATACGAGGAATGCACATATCCAGAATGCTATTTTCAATGCTGCCATAACGCTCAATGTGTCAGTCATTTGTCTCAATCTCCTCCTGCATGTCAATATACTGACGATCCTTGTCGTAGAATTCGTACTGCAGGAAGGCTAATTTCTGAGAAGGAACGATATGGACACCCATACCGTATTTCATAATCCACCGATGTTTCAGCGATACGAGGCCCTGATTGATGTAGGCGGCAACGTAAGGATGAACATGCAGGTAGAACTTGCGGATGCCTATCTTGTTGACCAGGCGGTCAATCTTGCTCTCTAATTGGTCCGTAAACAGGATAGACGACTTGATTTTGCCCTTGCCAAAGCAGGTGGGGCAGGTTTCTTCTACGTTGACATCCATAGCCGGGCGGACACGCTGACGCGTAATCTGCATCAGTCCGAACTTCGACAGCGGCAGGATGTTGTGGCGCGCTCTGTCTTTCTGCATGTTCTTACACATGCGTTCATAGAGCATTTGACGGTCTTCGGCAAGATTCATGTCAATGAAGTCGACGACGATGATGCCACCCATATCGCGCAGTCGCAACTGGCGTGCCAGCTCGTCAGCAGCACCGAGGTTCACCTCCAGTGCGTTGGCCTCCTGACCGTTTTCGGCTCGTGTACGGTTGCCGGAGTTCACGTCTACGACGTGCATGGCCTCTGTATGCTGAATGATGAGGTATGCTCCGCGCTTGTAGTTTACCGTCTTTCCGAAACTCGACTTGAGTTGCTTGGTGACATTGAAATTGTCGAAGATAGGCACATTGCCGTTATACTTCTTGACAATGTCCTGTTTCTCTGGGGCGATGAGTGACACGTAGTCCCGAACCTGATGGAAAATGTCCTCGTCGTTCACGTATATGCCGTCATACGTGGGATCAAACACGTCACGCAGCAAGGCCACCGCACGACCAGTCTCCTCGTAACACAACTGAGGAGTCTTCGTGGCTTTCTCAGCCTTGGTGATGGTGTCTTCCCATCGTTTGACGAGCGCCTTCATCTCCTTGTCGAGCTCAGCCACACGCTTGCCTTCGGCCGATGTACGTACAATGACGCCGAAGTTCTTGGGGCGGATGCTCTGGACGAGTTGCTTCAGTCGGGCGCGCTCTTCGCCTTTCTTGATTTTTGAAGAAACCGAAACCTTATCTCCGAACGGCATGAGCACCATGAAACGCCCTGCGAAGCTCAGTTCGCACGACAGGCGCGGTCCCTTGGTATTGATGGGTTCCTTGACCACCTGTACCAATACCTCCTGACCCACTTTCAACGTTGTTGCCACGCTGCCTTCCTTCGGCAGGTCGGGCTGGTGCGTTGCCTTGGCAATGGGATAAAGTTTCTTCTTGTCGCTTTGTACCTGTTTAAGATACTTTTCGTAAGAGCTGAATTGAGTGCCTAAGTCAAGATAGTGGAGAAAGGCGTCGCGCTCGGAGCCTACGTCAACGAAGCAGGCGTTCAGTCCGGGCATGAGCTTGCGCACACGGCCCAGATAGATGTTGCCGACCGAGTAGCTGGCCTCCTCGCGTTTCTCGTTCTGGTATTCTACCAGATTCTTGTCCTCGAGCAGGGCCATCGAGATCTCTTTCGGCTGAACATCGATGATGAGTTCGCTTGTCATGTCTCTGTTTCTTGTTATTTACTCTATTCTTTTAGTACTTTAAAAGAGCGTACCGTTGAAACTCGTTCGCCTCGCTGGTACACTCCTTTCATTCTTTCTCGCTCGTCAGGGCTTACTTGCTCTTATGACGATTCTTGCGCAGTCTCTTCTTGCGCTTGTGAGTAGCCATCTTGTGGCCCTTCTTTTTCTTTCCGTTTGGCATAATGTGATAAACTTATTAAAATTGTGAATTATTGCATTTTCTCTACAAAACTCTTTGCAGGCTTGAACGACGGGATATCGTGCGCGTCGATAATCATCGTGACATTTCTCGAAATGTTGCGTGCGGTCTTCTTGGCACGATGCTTGATGGTAAACGTACCGAAGCCGCGAAGGAACACTGGCTCCTTGTCATTTGCTATACAATCGCGTATCTCGCCCATAAATGCTTCAACAGCAATGGCAATATCTTTCTTCGGTAAACCCGTCTTTTCAGCGATATTGTTGATAATGTCTGCTTTTGTCATTTTTGTATAAATATTTTTATTAAATTCATGTTTCGGGCTGCAAAGTTACTAATTTTCAGCGTGATATAAAAATATTCTTGCCTTTTTTTTCTAAAAAAATTTATTTTTCGTATCTTTGCAGTCAAATTTTAGATAATATTAAGATGAAACCGACCCAGACAGACGGTAATAATAATATGATAAGGTACGCACGAGGGGAAATCGTCCGCGTGTGCATCTTCACAGGAGCACGACCGAATTTTGTGAAGGTGGCGCCCATCATCCGTGCTATCACTCAGACCGAGGGTATCAGCTACGAACTGGTCTATGCCGGTCGTAAGGACGACCCCACGCTCGAACCCTCGCTGTTCTCCGACCTGCAGATGCCCGAACCCGATGCGTGGCTGGGTGTCGACTGCGAGAATCTCAACGAACTGACGGGTCGCGTGATGGCCGAATTCGAGCATTATCTGGAGGCTCATGCCTTCGATACCGTCATTGTTGTCGACGATTTGGCCTCCACGATGGCGGCCGCTATCGTCACCAAGAAACGTGGTCTGCGCCTGGCTCACATCGTTGCTGGCACGCGCTCGTTCGATGTCAGTATGCCTAAGGAAATCAATAGGTTAGTCATCGACGGTTTAAGTGATTTATTGTTTACGGCAGGCGTTGGTTCCAGCAGTATTGCTACGCGCGAAGGAGCCGAGCTGCATCGCATTTATATGGTTGGCAACATCCTCATGGACACCCTCCGTCAGAACCAGTCGCGCTGGCAACGTCCGGCATGTCTCGACGGCATTCAGGACGGACGCTATCTGGTGTTCACCGTCAATCGCAAGGCACTCATTGCCGACAGCGAAAAACTGGAGGCGATGATGGATGTCATCAGTCAGGTGGCTGGCGATATACCCATCTTGGCGCCCCTGCGTGGAAAGGCTGCCGAGTTGGCTTCTCGTCATGCTGCCTTCCGCGTCGTACCCTCACTGTCTTATCTGGAGTTCGGCTATCTCTCGTCGCGTGCACTGGGTGTCATCACCGATTCCGGCAATGTCGCCGAGGAGGCTACGTTCAACCACGTGCCTTGCATCACGCTGAATTCCTATACCGAACATATCGAGACCGTCAAGGTCGGCACCAACGTGCTGGTCGGCGAGGATGCCGACTGTCTGCGCGACGAGCTGACGGCGATGGTCCGTGGAGAATGGAAAAATGGCTCGTTGCCCGACCGTTGGGACGGACGTACGGCAGATAGAATAGTACAAACACTGATGGCATGAAGTTATTTTTTGTTTTACTCTTTGGTTGGATAGCCGACCGTCTGTTTGGCGACCCCTCATGGATGCCCCATCCCGTGGTGGCCTTTGGCAAAGTCATAGCATTCCTCGAGCGACTCTTCAATCGTGGACCACGCTGGTGGCGCTTCTTCAGCGGTGCCGTCATCGCCGTAGTGCTCATCGTTGCCACTTATTACGTTACCATGCGCATCCTCCACTGGGTCGACTGGCACGACGTCTATGTAGGCATGGCGCTGAAGGCCCTCTGCGTCTTCTTCTGCCTCGCTGGCACAACACTCGTCCGCGAGGTCCGCGCCGTATTCCATGCCCTCGACCGTTCGTTGGACGAAGGCCGTCGGCAGGTTGCCCGCATCGTCGGTCGCGACACGTCACAGCTCTCTGCTCAGGAGGTTCGCACTGCCGCCCTCGAGACGCTGGCCGAGAACCTCAGCGATGGGGTAGTGGCCCCGCTGTTCTGGTTTGCCATTCTTGGCGTTCCCGGCATGATGGCCTATAAGATGGTCAACACCCTCGATTCGATGATTGGCTACAAGACCACCCGCTATCGCGCTTTCGGCTGCTGGGCTGCCCATATCGACGATATTGCCAACTACATCCCCTCGCGTCTCACCGCCCTGATGATGCTCATCGTCGCTGGCAAGATGCGCGTGCTGCCTTTCACCACGTGGTTCGGACGCCAGAGCACCAGCCCCAACAGCGGCTATCCCGAGGCAGCACTGGCAGGCATTCTCGACTGCCGTTTCGGAGGTCCCCACACCTATTTCGGTGAGTATTTCGACAAGCCCTACATCGGCACCAATCCCCGCGAACTCACCACTGCCGACATGGAGTATGCCGTTCGCATCAACCGCCGCGTCGAAAACCTCTCCGTCATCCTCATCCTCCTCTTCCGCCTCGTCCGCTTCTTCATCCTCTACTTCTTCATCTGGAATTAAATCAAACATAAAATATATTGTGAAAAGATTATCATTAACAATCATGTTTGTGTTCTGTGCACTGGTTATGTCGGCACAGGACGATGGTATCAAAGTGAAATTTCTGGGCGACAGTCCTGACATCGTGGACTTTGCCTGGTCGTGGGCTACGATGATGGACGATAATCCTGAGGACACGCCCGACGAGTCGATGACTGCAGTTGAAAAGTCGCTGGAGTGTTACCGCACGGGTGCCGCCCAGCCCGAGGGCTTTACGATTACCGTTGACAAGAAGGCAGGCTATATCCTTGTGGAGCATACCGATGACATCTACACACAGCGTTGGGAGATGTGCTACTGGAACATGGCCGACAAGAAGCACAAGCTGTTTGCGCTGTGCAGGGAGCTGTGGGAGGATGGCAAGCGCCTGAACCCCGGGCAGTACGACGGCCTGATGTTTTTCCGTTACGACAATGCTACGAAGCGGATGACTTTCGTTGACATGGGTATCGAGGTGGAATACTTTAATATCTCGTACGCTCTGCCGCGCGTGGGCAAAGACATCACGGTGACGAAGTGGAGCGAGTCGGGAAAGAAAACGACGAAGACGCTGAAATGGAACGGTAGCCGGTTCAGCTATTAATTTGCGACCTCGGCACCAGCAAATTACTAAAGCCCTACAGTCTGATTCGAAAAGGACAGTAATTACAAGTATAAAACTCGGTTACGGGCGGGCGGTCGCAATAATGCGGCCGCCCGCCCGCAATAATAAGCACGGCCGCCCACATTAATTCGGGCGGCCGCCCGAATCCGCTTACCTAGGCATTCGCTCCCTTTTACAT
>JBGUIA010000041.1:0-8068 GCA_045112595.1 Prevotella sp.
CTTTTGAATTTCACGATAGTCAGAGAGCAGATTCCAAATACCATCTTCTGAGAGTACTCCGCGTTTGAGGTCTGGGGGAAGATTCCCCGCTTCATCAGCAGCAAAGTCCAGTTTCCACAAATCACTGCCATAGTATTTGCTAAGTTCGGCAACATCCTCTTTGATAGCCTTCAATGAAACAGCAGCCCCATCCTTGATGGCAGCCAAGGCATTATTGAAGCGTTGCTCCATCCACTTGATTCGTTCAATTTGTAAAAGATCACAAATCGAGTCTTCCCTGATGACCTTTGGTGCAGACTTACCAGCCAGAACCAATACCTTTTTGCCGTTGCGATAGATATGTAGCTGGCGAGAGCGGACTACGGCTGTCAGTTCTGAATCATTCTGCATGGCTATCCATAGAGAATGATATAAGCCATCCTCTTCGAATAGCTTGCGTTGCAGGTGCGAACACATGTTTGTCGTGTCGATGGTTGTCATACTTTCAATACCATTTATATCTGCGAACCTAATGGTTATTCCTTTAATTATCAATCACTTACAGATAAGCAAAACTTTAACAGGTAATGGTTTAGAAACTTCCTGTCTGCGTCGTTCTGCTTTGTTTCAATATGTCAAATATCTGATGCAAAGGTAATCATTTTCCTCGAAATCACCAAATAATTCTTCAGTATTCTCATACAATGACATCTCACAAAACTGCTGTCCAACCTATCAGGGGAAGCGTACCGACGATGATTGACAAGACGCTGAGTTATCTGCGTACTAACGTTGTGAAGAAGAAAATAGTGAAGCCCAAGGACGATGAGCATTCCGACAAATTCTACAATTACCCATATCAGGCGCTGGAAGAGGCTGTTGTGAACTCGCTGTATCATCGCGATTGGACGATTAGGGAACCGGTAGAGATAACCATTGAACCGGACAGAATATCGATTCTGAATTTCTCTGGGCCTAACCACACCATCCCAATGGAGGCTGTGCGTGAGGGAAAGTCGTTGCGTTCACGCCGCTATCGTAACCGCAGGCTGGGTGAATTCTTGAAAGAGTTAGATCTGACGGAGGGTCGTGCAACGGGTATTCCAACCATTCAGGACGAACTGAAAGCCAATGGTTCAACCAAAGCGACTATCGAGACGGACGAGGAGAGGACGTACTTCCTGATTGATATTCCTTGCCATCCGGAATTTGTGAAAGAAACGCTCTCGGTAGAACAAATTGGCGTAAAAGGTGGCGTAAAAGAACCGAATGTCACCAAAAATGTCACCAAAGATGTCACCAAAGAACTTACTGAAAGACAATCAGTTATATTAGAAATGATTACCGAAGATTCTTTTGTGACAATACCAGAAATGTCACTAAAGACTGGTGTTGCGACAAGGACTATTAAACGCGATATAGAGAACCTACAGTCAAGTGGTATCTTAACTCGTAAGGGTGGCCGCAAGGATGGTGAATGGATTGTGACGGAGTTGGGCTTGGCTATGCTTGAAGCGTTGAAGAAGTAACATCTATCACAGTATCTGTGCGTTTGCCAACGACTTTGACACCTTTGAGACTACCGAAGACCGCTTGACCTTCCTGATTCACATCCCTATTCATGCTGGATGTGGCAATAAACCCGCTACGGAGAAAACTACGGTGATTACTACGGAGAAAAGTGCCATAGGTTCGGAGAAAAATGGTTCTGGTTCGGAGAAAAGTTCGGAGAAAACTACGGTGATTACTACGAAGAAAACTACGGAGAAAATTGTAAGATTAATGAAGTCTAACCCTTATATAACAAACAAGGAGTTGGCTGAAGTATGTGGAATAACTGAGGATGGCGTCTATTGGAATACCAAAAAGTTGAAAAAGAATAATCGCATCCGTCGCATAGGTGGCGACAAGGGCGGCTATTGGGAAGTGTCGTAAAAAAAATAGTATTCTGACACAATGCCAGCCATTATAACAGATTCATTCGACTACAATGATATAGTCAGGGTGCTTGACCTTGATTTCCCTAAACGAGAAACTTCTAAGGATTAAAAATCGGTTTCGACCGATTGGCCTAGCACAGCAGGGCGGGTGCTCCAAGATATAAGGGCGCCCGCCCTAATTTATGCGGGCGACTGATAGTAACAAGAGCAACCCCCGTATCGTTCCCTGTTACTACGTATCTCTTTCCCTGTTAACACGTATCTTTTCCCCCTATTTCCCTTAATACTTTCACTAAAGAAATACGTTCTCCCGAAAGATACGGGGTCTTGAAGTGATGATATCGTTGCTCAGCAAGGACGCTTCTTAGGCAGTTTGAACACATCCTGCACTTCCTTCATCTGTGCGTCGGTCATGCCATCGGGCTCAGAACCCATTGAACGGGCACACATATAGATGTTGGCAGCCTTGCAAAGCACATCGGTCTGGTCGAAAGCATCCATGATGTCTGTACCAACGGCAACAGTGCCATGCTTCTCCCACAGCACTACATCGTGGGTCTTGATTTGCTCAAGGGTAGCCTCAGCCAAATCAACGCTGGAAGGCAGAGCGTAAGGTACGATGCCAATGCCCAGAGGAGCAAAGGCCAATGTCTCAGGAATCATAGACCAGAGCACGCGTGTCATCTCGTCGCCCTTCAGGAAACGCTGGATATGACTCATGGCTACGAGCTCGATGGGGTGCGTGTGCAGGGTAGCCTTGTAGCACGAACCCGTTTCCAGCAGATAGTTCTGCAGAGCCAGGTGGGTGGGCAACTCAGAGGTTGGCACCACATTCTCATCGGCTATCACCACATAGCTGGCGCAATCGTCGAGAATACGGATGATAGAACCATTCTGCATAGGTTCCTTAGCCAAGTCGCGCATACGCTTGCCCGTACCCTTGCAATAGAAATACTTGCCCTTCAGCTGGGGCAGAACCATACCAATCTGCTTCACTTCCGAGATGGGCTTCATGGCCTTGCACTCGTCGTCCATAAACTCTGTAACGTTCACAGTGATGTTACCACCATTACGTTCTGCCCATCCTTTCTGCCAGAGGTAACCAGTGACCTCCGCAATCTGATAAACAACCGCTTTCAAATCATCGCGGCCTTCCAATATACTTTTTTCCATATACCTATTTATTATATATTCTCTCCATAACGTTCTTTAGTAATCTGATCGAGCGATTTGCCACGAGTGTTAGGCATGCCAATCAGACCAACGATAAGCGATGTAAGCAACAGAGCAACCATGCAATAAGCAGCCAAGGTGAAACCCTCGCCGTTGTCACCATAAATAAGGGTAAAAACGAGTCCCCAAACAGCAGACAGACCACGAACCACAAAGAACATAAAGCCTTGGGCTCCAGCACGGAACTTGGCAGGGAACAACTCCGAACCCCACAAGGCGTAGAACACCTGCACTGAGCTACCGTTGTTAACTCCCCACAGGATGGTGAACACCCAGATACCAGCGATGGTAGATACGCCACCTCCAATGATGAGGATCCAAGCCGTCAACGCGGCTGCTAGACCGAACACATAGAAAAAGCGATGGGCCACCTTGTCGACCAAGAATGAGATGATAAACGTGGTGACCACTACGAATATCCAGCTAACGCAACTCAACATGTTGGCTGTCTCGTTACTCAATCCGCCAGCTGTCTCGTAGATGTGGGGCATAAAGAAACCCATTACCGAGGCCACGAGGTTCCAAGTGAGATAGATGGCAGCCAAGAAAGCAACCGTCTTAACTGCAATCTTATTGGTAAACAGCAGTTTGATGTTGTCCACAATACTGCTCTTATCCTTAGCCTTGTTGGCTGTAAATTCAGCACTCTCTTCAAGTTGTCGCTGCAGATTCCAAGCAATAAACGCCACAAAGAAAAGCGTACAGAACACCACACGAGAGCTGAATACCTCGACAGCAGTCTGTGAGGCATCAGCACCAACGATACTGTGAGCCAGCGACTCCACAGGTCCATAGAGATAGCCACCTGGGGCGAACAGCATACCGAACAACAGGATGACCATCGGTCCTACGCCCCACGACATCTGTGAGATACAGATGTTACGTCCACGATTGTTAATCTCAGAGCTTTCGGAGATGTATGTCCATGATGCAGGAACACCGATACCTACTGAGATACCTGTAATCATGAAACCAGCCAGCAGCATGGGGAAATTGACTGCGAACATCACAATCATTACCCCAGTCATATATACCAGCAAGTTGTAGGTGAAGATGAACTTTCGTCCAAACTTATCAGCTAAAAATCCACCGATAATAGCACCAATGGCAGCACCGAGTGCATTAGCGCTCAGTGCATTGAGCCAGCCCAGATGCATCTCTGTCAGACCAAGATAGTTCTGCCACAGCGTCACACCACTGGCACCAGCTACGATGGCACCTGCATCAAGGTAATTATTCAGAGACACAGCCAGCGTGCTCTTCAAACTTCCACCTTTTGCCATAGATTTATCTGCACACTACGTCACACTCGATGTTGAAAATCTTGGCAACCTTCAGGATGGTGTCGATATGATGACCCACGGCAGCAGCCATGTGGTGGGTAGGGCCAGCCTCGCTCCACTTGTTCACGAACTCACGGCAGGGCAGCGAGAACTTGGTGCGCATGTTGGTATCACCGAAGGTAAAGATCTCGCCATCCTCATTCACGCCTTCAGCAACCACGAACTTGAAGACACCGTTCTTGTCCTGGGTGATAGCCAGATAAGTGACGGGACCAACGGGAGGATAGAACTGGGTGAGGTATCCACCACCAGCCTTTCCGTGGAACACTGGCACAATCTTCATCGTTGGCTTCCTGGCCTGAGAGATGTCAAAGTCGCCTGAGCCCGAGTGACCGATGATACAGATATCCTTTGGGAAGTCGATAGAGTACATCTCAGCCAACGTACCTGTACCTGAGATGGTTTTCAGAATAGACATAGCCATGGCTACCTTCATGTCGCCCTCAACGGCACAGGCGGTATGCTGCTTGATCAGCATGGAGAAGGCAGGAATCAGCATCGAGTCAAGCTTGCCCGCAATTCCCTGTGCGAAGCCATCGTAGTGAGAGGCTATCATGCCTAATCTCTCGTCCTTCACCCATTGCTCGAAGGCAACCACATACTTCGCCATATCCCAAACCTTCTCAACGGTGCCACCACCCTCGATGTCGAAGGTAGCCAAGATATCCTCTGCTTTCGCACGGATAGCAGCCTCGTCAGTGATGTTGTCAGCAATCGCCCACATCTTCTCCCAATCGAACTGCTTGGTATAGACGAACATACGATGATAGAGGTTGGTCTCATCGATGTAGAGGTCCATCATACCAGGATAGGGACGTCCAATCTGGGCGATGTTGGTATCACGGAAACGACGACGCACCTGAGCTGCACGGCACCAGTCCTCGATCTCAGCCTGACAAGCAGGGTCGCCACCTTCTACCACACCTGTAATCACAGCTGAGCGCTTACCGGCACGGTTGAGATCGGCCACCATCTCTCCGATGGCACCGCATGCATAGAGCTCGCCCAACCAGGTGGGAATGTCTGTCTTGGCATAGTCAGGCGCCAGCTTCTTCTGCAGGTTCACGATGACGACAGGCACATCAAGATCGCGAACGGCTGGCAACATATTATAAGATGTGCAATAGGTAAGCATCTGCAGGATGACCAGATCGACATCGGCAGCGCGGAACTTGTCGCCTGCTGCCATCGACTGCTCCTTACTGGTGACCATACCGCCATCGATAATCTCGATGGTATCGGGCAACGTTTTCTTGAACGCTTCATACTGGGCCTCGAACTCTGGAACGAGTTGAGGAAACTGTGGCAGGTATGCCTGAAGAGCAATAGAGAATACACCTACCTTTGCTTTGGTTTCTACTAACGGTTTACTCATAATTGTTTGTTTTATTTGATAATATTTAGATACTTCTCATATGCAGCGTCCCAGGCATCTTTGTCCTGTGGCTCATACTTTACCAGTTCGAGGGAGTTTGCAATCATATGACGCATGTCCCAGATATCCTTCACCAATCCTGCAGCTTTAGCTTGGAGCATGATATTTCCGATAGCTGTGCCTTCTTGAGGACCAGCGAGTACTTTTACACCAATGGCATTAGCTGTAAACTGATTCAGATACTTGTTCAGGCTGCCTCCACCAATGATATGAAGTACTTCGAGTTTGAATGGTGCGAATTCCTGCAACCATTGGAACACCTGTTTGTAACGCAGGGCCAATGAATCAAAGATACAACGACAGATTTCCGCTGGTGTTTCCGGCACTGGCTGGTTACTTTTACGGCAATACTCCTGAATGGCATTAACCATAGATGAAGGATTAGCGAACATAGCATCATCCGGATTAATAATCGAGCGGAAAGACTCTACTTGCATAGCAGACCCCTGCAACTCTGGATGCGATAGTTTCCGTACTTCTTCCGGCCATTCCTTGCGACAACGCTCATAAAGCCACATGCCACAGATGTTCTTCAAGAAACGGGTCGTTCCCTCAATGCCTCCCTCGTTGGTGAAGTTGTACTCATAACTCTTATCATTGATGATTGCTTCATTTGTCTCAATACCCATCAAGCTCCAAGTACCGCTTGACAGATAGGCAAACTGCTCATTCTTAGCAGGAACGGCTGCAACGGCAGAGGCTGTATCATGTCCGGCAACTGCTATAACAGGGATAGGACCAAGACCTGTCATCTTCTGTACCTCTTCCGTCAGTCTGCCAATCTCTGTACCAGGCATAACCATCCGTCCGAACTGATGCCGTTTCATACCTACACTCTCTATCAGTTTCTCTGAGAGATCGCCGGTACGAGGATCGAGCATCTGCGATGTGGAGGCTATCGTATATTCACACACTACTTCACCAGTTAGCATCCAAGATAACGCATCTGGTATGAAGAGTACTTTTTCCGCCATCTGCATCGCTACATTGCCTGCCTCCTGCATGGCATAGAACTGGAACAGTGAGTTGAAGTTCATAAACTGGATACCAGTAATATCGTAAACTTCATGACGGGATAGTACATTGTTCAGATACTTCTCAAAAGCCTCGAAAGTATGTGGGTCGCGATAGGCGATGGGGTTACGCAAGACGGCTCCGTCTTTTCCAACAAACACGAAATCGACACCCCAGGTGTCAATACCGATAGAGGTAATGGTCAGTCCTCGACGGGCCACTTCTTTCAGTCCCCGAATCATCTCGAAATAGAGAGCATAGATATCCCAGTAGAAATGTCCGCCCGTCTCTATAAGATTGTTAGAGAAACGGGTAATCTCCTCTTGTTCCAAGCGACCATTAACAATGCTTCCTATAATGGTACGTCCACTTGTAGCCCCCAAATCAACTGCAAAAAAATACTCTTTCATTGTCAGTTGTTTAAAGAATTACAATATTTTGTGATATAGGCTGATGATATCATCCTTGGTGACCTCACGGGGGTTACCAGGAGTACAAACATCATTGATGGCCTGTTCGGCAAGAGCAGGAATATCTTTCTCAGTAATACCAAGATCGGTCAGATGCTTGTTCGTTCCAACGACAGCACTCAGCTCTTCAATGGCTTTACAAGCAGCATCGGCAGCCTGCTCTAAGGTCATACCTTCCTGCCATACTTCGAGTGCTTTGGCTATCTGCTCGTACTTCTTAAGGCAAACAGGGGCATTAAAGCGCATAACCGTAGGCAACAGCATGGCACAGGCAACGCCATGAGGAACATCGAACAAGGCAGATAGCGGATGAGCCATGCCGTGATCAACGCCAAGACCGACATTAGAGAATGCCATTCCCGCAATATACTGGGCTACAGCCATACCATTACGTCCTTCCGGATTCTTCGGATCATTGACTGCTATAGGCAGATACTTGTGAATCATCTCAATAGCCTTCAACTCAAACATATCGCTCATCTCCCAGGCAGCCTTGGTAATCAGACCTTCTATAGCATGTGTCATGGCATCCATACCCGTGGCAGCAGTCAGGCCCTTCGGCAATGAATACATGAGTTCTGCATCAATAATGGCACAGACAGGGATGTCGTTGGGGTCAACACAAACCATCTTTGCCTGACGACTCTCATCAAT